>JAVJSN010000018.1:0-23803 GCA_040219355.1 Hyphomicrobiales bacterium | reverse complement strand
TGTCGGCGTGTCAGTCCGCTGGTCAGTGCAATCCGCACCGCCTCGCGCTTGAACTCGTCATTGTGTTTGCGTGCCATTCTTGTGCTCCTTGATGGCGATCATTCCATTCAAGGACACGGAACAAAACCGTGACAAGTCCAGTTTTCGAGGGGCACAAAGCCCCCATTAAAAATCAGCATAAACATGGCGTTTGCGCTCGTCAGCACGAGCATCCAGCCAACTATCCACCTCGGCTTTCAGCCATGCGACGGTCGTACCAGCCATACGGATGCGACGTGGAAATCGACCTGATTGTTCCCAGCGTAAAAGGCTGGAATTGCTGACGTTGATGCCGAGGGCTTTTAAGTCACTACGTGAGAGCAAAACCTTGCCGTTCTGAGGCGAGGTGCGTGGGCTTATTGATGCTGTAGCAGGTTCTTCCATTTGGGCCTCCTGTGTTTGTGAGGCCATCTATCTATCCCACAGAAATCAGTCCTGCTTGGGCGTTATATCGGCGCTTTCGATCCCAACGGGATTTTTGCCGGCAATGCCAATGGCGTTCAGTTCGTCAAAAATGCGCTGGAGGCGTTCGATCTGAGGCGAGTCGCCGTGAAACAGCCCTTCAAGGTCGGCCATATCTTTTGACGTGATCGGCATTTTCTTGATTGCCCTGCGCAGCCAATCCTGAGTGCTTTCAGATTTCACATGCGGATTTGCAAATGCGGCTGCGTGCTTTTTTGCGAGGCCACGTTGGGAAGGTTCACCTTCGGTTGCCAGTTCATCGGGATTAGGTTGCTTGATTTTGAGCTTTTCGGCTTGCAGGGCTTCGTCGAGCAACGGATAAAGCTTCAGTTCATCATGGGTCGCCTTCCGACCTCTCGCTGGTTTTTCCCCTAACAATGCTTCACGCGCTTTTGCCAAGCGCATTTCCGGCGCTACGCCCGAATGATGATCGTTCTCGGCAATGATGCCCATGAGGAGAAAGTTGATCAGACGCTCATTCGTGCGCCTTTTCTGTTCGTCTCTTGGTAGTCGTGGTTGAAGTGATTTCGGTGGCATTGAAAAAGTTTCCAAGTTTCCTGTGTATATATGTGAGGAAAGTAGGAAACTTATCGAAGCGATCCCATCATATTTTCCCCTCACGGACGAAGTTCAACGCTTTCGAATTGGAGCGTTTTGGTCAGCGTGGGCATTTGTGATGGCGTCGTCATCTCTTCCACCTTTTTAGCCCACCGCTCCAGCGCCTCGCGTTTCTCGTCCAAATATGCGTGGCGATTGTAGACGGCCGCAACGCCTGAGACGATCCCCGTCTTATGGTTGAGGATAGCCTCAATGATGTGGGGCTGGACGCGCATCATGGCCATGTTGGTCGCCATGGTTCTGCGTAGGTCATGGAAGCGCCAATCTTCAGTGTCGAGACCGACTGCCTGATCAAGGCGTTCCTTCAACCGACCGAAACCCGAGATCGGCGTTTTGCCGTTGGTCGTGAAGACCAAATCGCTGTCTAGAAACCTTGGAACGGACTTGAGGATGTCGATCGCCAGTGGTGCTAAGGGCACAATGTGCGAAGAGGCGTTCTTGGTGCGCTTAGCAGGCAGCGTCCAAAGAGCATTGTCGAGATCAAGCTCGGACCATCGCATGCCAGCCACTTCGCCACGGCGTTGGCCGGTCAGGATGAGCAATTGAACGAACTGTTTGAAGGGGAAGCCTTCGTCTGTTGCAGCATTCAAACACGCTGCTAGTTCGGTGTCCGTCAGCACACGCTCACGTGCGACCTCTTTTGTGGGAGGCTTCAGAGCAGCCACAGGTGATGTTTCGATGATGCCGCGATCGATGCACCAGTTCATGAGCTTCTTGATCGCAGCCAGTGCTCGGTTCGCCCGTGTTGGTGCGCCACCGGCAACAATGGCATCGAGCGCACGTACCACATCGGCGCGTTTGATCTGATCGATGGGGGTAGAGCTGAGTGCCCCGAACTTCGCCAGGATGCTCTCGGTGCCCTTCCAATCGCGATTGCGCGGCTTCGCGTGCAGTTCGATGAACTGGGGGATGACCTCGCCAAGTGTTGGTACCGGAGCCTCAGGCGAGCCAGCATTGCCCTTTTCGAACGTACCGATGTCGATGTCACGCAAAACGTCCCGGGCACGCTCACGCGCGTCTGAAAGCGAAAGGGCCGGATATGTGCCAATCTTGATGCGCCGATTGCGACGATCAACACGCGTAGAGAGATTCCAGACCTTCCCACCTGTGGCTGACACTCGCAGGTGCAGACCCGGGATTAAAGTATCTCGCGCCTCGTAACGCTTGTCTGTCGCTGGTGGCAGACTGTCGATGAACTTGGTGGTGAGCTTGCGTTTCATGCCCACACCGTAAGACACCCAACATCCGCGTGTCAGGGTATGGTTTGGGGCAGGATGAAGGCGATTAAATTCTCCGAGCCTTTGAGGTCTGCAATGACCAGAATGCTGACTTTGGAAGCTATTAGATGGAGTTTCGCTTGATCCCGATAGCGGATTTAACAATGCGGCAACGTGCTAATCATTCGTTTGACCCTCCAGGGTGGGAATGACGTATCCGCAACTCGCAATTGATCAAGAGGCAATTGCATGAACGTTAGAAACTCCCGCTTGTCGCGGTTTGCGATGATGGCTTGTTGCGCCTTGATGATTATCCCCATTGCAACGTTTTTCGTTGCTGGTGGCACAGTCTTGGCGCTTAACGGAAACCTGGCGGCCTTCGCCCCGACGGCGGACGAGCGATAAGGATCTGAAAGTGTGGCGCACCGGCGATCGTTTCCTGGCGATCCCTCGTCAGGCAATCACCCACAACGCGTCGGTAGGCGCTCTGGTGCAATGTCAGCCCATCTTGATTGACCTGATCGAACCCTAGATTGTGATCGGTTGAGCGAGCAAGATCAAGAAAGCGGTCCAGCACATCGCCGCCGCAATGGGCCAGAAACCCGGCCGCAGAAAGCGCACCGCCGGACACGCCAATAACGCGTTGGGGACTGAGGGACAACGGATCACAAGCAATGTCCAGGAAGCCACCCTGCCAAAGGCATCGCAGGCCGCCACCCGACATCACAAGCTGAGAAAACGGCCCGCCGATTGAGCCGACGACATGCGCCATTTATCGCCCGCCCTTAAGGCGCCATTTCGTCAATGATTTCTTCGATCGCTTGATCATCATTCTCTTCCGCTCGCGCGATCGCCGGCGTGGCGCTGATCCAACTGCCGTCCTCAACACATGTGAGCATCAAATGAGCAAGATCCCCGTGTCGCGTGCGGATCAGGTCCTCCGGGATTGCATCTGGCTGTACCACATAGTCGTCGGTACATGCCCCGTCCATCAGCCATCCTGGCCTTACGGCTGTCCAGTCGAGGTCGGTGTCGCGCAATTGGCTTTCCATGTCCGCCATCTGCGCAAACACACGCGCCAGCGCTGGTACCGCCGTCAACTTAAATGCCAATGGCCCTCGGTTCACGGTCTCGACAAAGCTGGCTGAGATCACAACCAAACGTCTGACGCCAACCTCTTTCATCGCATCACAAATTCGAGCTGTACCTTCGGTGTAAAGCGGTGGCGGGTCCAACAAGGTTGGAACATCATTGGCAACACCCAATGCCGATAGGACAGCGGTTGAACCGTTGACAATGTCACCAAGCGGATCGCTGAAAACGTCAGCATTGTGCCAAGTTAGCCCACCTCTGGATTCAAGTGCCTCGGCGCCTTCATGAACAATACCTCTCACCTGAAACCCTCGAGTGAGCGATTGGGCAACAAGATGTTCGCCGGTGGCGCCGTCCGCGCCAAAAATCGTAACAGTTCTGGTGTTGCTCTTTGTCAAACTGAACTCCGTTTCAAATGTTCCGTTGGGTGGTTTCGCCGAACGGGCAGTGATTAGCACTTTTGGCCGAAGGCCAAGCAGGCTCTCTAGGGTCGGGACCCTAAGCTAGCCTTGGTCAAGATTGGCTGTTTTTAAGACTGTCGCGAGCATGTCGCCCTCGCCATAGACAAGCAGGGTGTCGCCGCTTTCCAGTGGCTGATCCAAAGACGGGACGCCTTCCCATCTGCCATCCTCGCGCTCAATACCCAGAACAATGACCTGGCTGTCGCGGAGCCAAAGGTCGCGGAGCGACTGGCCAACAAAGGGCGAACTGGTGTCGAGCTGAAACTCGGCTACACGCCAATTGTCGCGCAAGTGAAGAAGCGCGGCGTAGTCGCGCAAATCCAGTGCCGGTGTATTCTTGAGGACGCGCTCGATGAGCGGGCGCGTCAAGCGCGCCAAGGATCCAGAGCGAGCGATGAAGATAATGGCAGCGCTACCCAAAAGAAACGTCGCAAGCTTCGCCTCGGTCGAAGAGCTGTCGCCGGCAAAGGAGAGCATGAGCGTGGTGATGGCCGTCACGATGCCAGCCGACCCAGCACGTATGAGCATCGCAATGATGCGGCGACGCGCCGGCCCATTGACCACGTTCTCAGCCTCTCCGGTTGTGAACCCGGCTCCAGAGAACGCTGAAAGCGCCTGGAATTTTGCCACGTCTTCCGAAACGCCGGTCATCGTCAGCGCGATTGCGCCAATCCGTACAAACAGCAGCGAGAGGGCGATGACCAAAAGAAGCGACGCGATAGCAAGCATTGCTGCAACCTCTCCTACAACAGCCCTTCGCGGCGGGCTGCAATGAGTGCGGCCGCACCGCCCAGCACATTACCGATTGCTAGCGCAGCGTAGACCGCCCAAACGTCGAGCAGATAAGCGGCAAGAAATGCCAGCGGGATGGTGACAACGAACATGCGGATCGACGCTGCGATGGTTCCAGGCATCGGTTTGCCAGCAGCATTGAGCGCGCCGATCACGACGATCAGCGCGCCATAGCCGAAGACAGACGCTGGCACGATTATGAGGAACAATGCAGCTTGATCGGCAATCGTCTGGCTTTCGGTGAAAAGCGCTGTGACCTGCCCGCCAAACAGGGCGAGCGCAACGGCAAGGAGCGCCGTGTAACCAACGATGATCTTGAGGCAAAGCATGAGAGCACCGCGGACGCGTTCCGACAGGTCGGCGCCGTAATTCTGACCGATCAGCGGGCCGATCGCCGCCGATAATCCGAGCAGTGGCACTTGGGCAAAATTCAAGACGCGGCTGCCGACCCCGAAGGCCGCGACAGCCTGCTCGGAGATCAGCGCCAGTGCCGCGGTCAAGGCCGCCAAGCCGAGCGGATTGATCATGTTGGAGGCAGCAGCCGGCGCTGCGATCTGACCGATCTCGGCGAACCTGTCCGATGAACCAAGTTGCAAGTGCGTCGCGATGGAGCGCCCGTCACGAAGCAGGAACCAAACGGCAATCCCTGCCATGGCTAGTCGCGCGATGATCGAGGCGAAGGCTGCGCCATCAAGTCCGAATTCGGGGATTGGGCCCAGCCCGAAAATAAAGACCGGGTCGAGGGCAGCGTTGACGATTGCGGTGGTTGTCATCACCAAAGCGGCGCGTGAGCTCTCGCCTTCCGCTCGCATGATGCCGTTCGACACGATGCCAAAGACGAGAAAAGGCAGGCCAATCAACCAAAGGCGCATGAAACTTGTAACAAGCTCGAGGCTCTCACCAGACGCGCCTTGCGAGCGGAAAATGGCTGGCGCTGCAATGGCGCCGGCAAGCGCAACGAGCGTCGCAACGCCGACTGCCACCGCTAAGACATTGCGAGCATGTCGCCTGGCAAGCTTGGTTTCATCACGCCCTCGTGCCTTGGCAACCAGAGACGTCGCCGCAGCGGACAAGCCAATCCCTAAGCTTGTGAGAACCATCTGCATCGGAAAGGCAAAACCTAACGCAGTGAGCGGTTTTTCGCCGTATCGACCGACGAAGAACGTATCAACCAGAGCGACCGACATCACCATCGCGACGCCCCAGGTCATAGGCGCCCAGAGGCGTAGGAGGTGGCTGGCAAGCGATCCGTCGGTGAGGTCGCGTTCGCGCAAGGCATCAGCCATGAAAGTCACCTGACTAAGAGGGGAGAAGAGGAGGAGTGGCGCCGGCAGTGCATGGTCGGTATCACGGCTGGGGACGGCGCGCGCGATGGAACCAAGCTCAGGCGTTTAGGCGTCCTTTGGGTACTTGGGCGAATGCGCAGCCTGCCCAATGGTTCCAGCCGCGCCACATTTTTTTCTCCGATGATGGAACGCCAGGCCGGTAACAGCATTGGCATCTCATGATGGATTTGCCGCTGACGCTCGATCTCCGCGATCTTTTTTATGTCCTCGTCGGCTTGGCTCTGCTCGGTCTCACGCTGCAGTCAGCTCTTTCGCACATCCGCTGGCTCAACATCCCTGCGTTCTATGTGTTGACTGGAATCGCGGCAGCCGCCTGGGGCTTGCCGACGCTCACACCGCTTGGTTCAGAGCTGGAGGCGAAGATTCTCGAGCACCTGGCCGAGTTGATCGTCATCATCTCGCTGGCCGGTGCTGGCCTTTCAATCGACACGCCGATGACATGGCGAAATTGGCGACCTGCCTTCCTTCTCCT
Source organism: Hyphomicrobiales bacterium (assembly GCA_040219355.1). GTDB lineage: Bacteria > Pseudomonadota > Alphaproteobacteria > Rhizobiales > MH13 > MH13. The sequence continues at coordinate 17,304 of JAVJSN010000018.1, read as the reverse complement.
GCTCATCGCCATGCCGATGACCATGGCAGCCGTTTTCGCGCTTGGCTTTTGGGGCGCCGGACTGTCGCTTGCAAGCGCCATGCTGTTGGCGGCCGCAATGGCCCCGACCGACCCGGTTTTGGCCCGTTCGGTGCAGGTGGGGCCGCCAGGAACCACAGAAAAACCAATGAAGCTGTCGCTGACCGCCGAAGCGGGCCTGAATGACGGTTTGGCCTTCCCTTTCATCTATCTTGCGATTGGCCTGGCGACCTACGGCGTCGCGAACGGTCTTGGATGGCTCGCCAACTGGGCTGTTATCGACCTCGTCTACCGGGTCGCCGCCGGTATCGGTGCCGGCTATTTGGTAGGCTTCGCCATCTCCCGTTGGACCTTTTCGTCACAGAGTGATGCTGCGCAAGGATCGTGGAACGCCACCGTCGTTGCACTTGGCGCGACCTTACTCAGTTATGGCATTGCCGAAGCGATAGATGGGTATGGGTTCCTCGCCGTGTTTTTCGCTGCGCGCGCTGGACGCATCCTTAGCCGCAAACGCGGCGAACCTGGATACGAAGAGCATGCCCACCATGGCGCCGATCAACTGGAGACGATCCTCTTGGCTTTGCTGCTGTTGTGGGTCGGTAGCTTTATCGGCCAAGGCGGCTTGCAAGGGCTGACATGGGTTGAAATCTCAATTGCCGTCGGGCTCATTTTTCTCATTCGTCCGATATCGGGCGATCTCGCCCTAAGGCTTTTCCGTTGCAAGGAGCTGGAGCGTCGCAAGGTGGCGTTCTTTGGCATTCGCGGCATGGGGTCGATCTTCTACATCGCCTACGCTCAAAACCACGCCGACTTCAGCGATATGGATGCTGTTTGGCGCATCGCGGTCTTTACGATCGCCCTGTCTATCTTCGTGCATGGCTTTACGGCGAACGTCCTGGTTTCCGACGACCGTCCAAATGAGCCACGCGCCCATCCTCGCGCACCTGGTTAGCGTGAGATAGAGACGCAGCTACTCAACCGGGCGCGCATCATTGAGAAGATCTTCCTGGTCCCCCTGCGCGCGTTCTTTCTCGACTTGTTTTTGAACGTCGAGCTCAGGCGTGACGTCAATGTCGGCCGCATCCATGCTGCGTGGCTGAGGCGCAGGTTTCTGAGACGCCTTCTGACGAACCTGCGAGGTTGCCAGGTTGGCCAGATCCATCCCGTCGATACGCAGCCGATAGATCGGTTCGGGCAACGTGAACCCTTGCTCTTCCAGAACCTGTTTAACTGCATTGATTGCGCCACTGCGGGCCTTCAAGAAATTGGCATCGCGCTGGTCCACCCACGCCGCAAACCAAATAACGATGCTGGAATCGCCAACCTCCTTGATCCCTGCCAGTGGCTGTGGATCGGTAAGGATGAACGGCAGCTTTTTCAGCGCCAAGTCGCCTGCCTCCATGGCAGCCAGCGGATCGTCGTCGGCGTCCACGCCAAGCTCAAACTCCAGCCGGCGCTGGGGGTTGCGCGTGTAGTTGAGGATGATCCCCTTGAACACCTGCGCGTTGGGTATGCGCAGATGGTTGCCTTCCAAAGTCATCAGAATTGTCGCTCGCGAGGTCAGCCGAACGACGATCCCTTCATGGTTGTCAATGACGACGTGATCATTGGCGCGGAACGGTTGCCGCAAGCTCAACATCACGCTGGCTATATAGTTCTCGATCGTGTCGCGGACGGCAAATCCGACAGCAAGTCCAATCAGCCCTGCGCTGCCAGCCGCGGCGCCGAAAAGCGCCATCGCGTCGAGAATGCTCAATGCCAGCAGCAGGCCCAGAAGAATGCCCGCAATGCGAATGGTCTGGACGATAAGGCGGGCAATGAACGGGTTGGGCGCGACCGTCGCCCACAACGCAGATGCCGACGCTACGGCGTAACCCAAGAGCGCAACAAGCACGAAGGCGGTCAGCGCCACCGCATAGAGCGGCCAGGCGCGCGCCAATCCCTCAAGAGTTGCTTGATATCGTTCTAAGAGCGGGTTGAGATTGTCTTCAACGCTCAGTGTCCGGTCGATATTGTCTTCGACCGCAACAATGCCTTCCAGGCGTTCGGTGAGCGACAAGGCGCGCTCTGCGGCAGTCTCATTAGGCACGGAACCCGACAGCACGACTACACCTTCGCGCACGGTTGGCTGCAGATCCCGCAACTCATCAATCTCTGAAAAAATGGCTACGAGCCGCTGGCGGATATCGGCATCCCCAGCCCTGCCCGCTTCAACTGCGATTGGAGTGGAAAGACCGCCATTATCCGCGGTTTGCGCGAAGGCAACTCCTGCAATGAGACATAGCCAGATGATGGCCAAAGCAAAAAGTCTGATCAATTGGAACAGATTGTACACCATAAATGTGTGATTAGAGCAGTCGGACAATTAAGTTTCGATTCATCGGTACCAGTCGTGCTCTATGAAGGCAGGATGCGAGCGAGAAAACGCGTTTACAATAGCAAAGTTCCAGCGCGTCATTGGTCGCCGCGAGCAGAATTCTGGCCAGACATGGTTGGCATAAGTCCCACCATTGAACACGTACGAATTTTGACCCGAGATCCAATTCTCCTCCAGCCATTTGGAAAACTCCTCGGTTGGTTGCGCTGAGCCCATAGTTAGACCGCCGGGAGTTGAATTTTTCCGGCTCTTTGCTTGAGGCGGGGCGTTATTGATCCATGCGGTGCCTAGATTTCAGCAAAAGGGCTAGCGCGAGACTTAATTTTCAGACGGGTCAGCCGCGGACGCGGCAACTCTCTCAAGAACCCCCGATGCCCACCGGTCGGCCGCGGGGCCGAAACAGTCGTCCAGCCCATCCACCGCAATGACGCTGCCCAAAGCCAATCTCCCTAGCAAACAGAGACCAACCGTCGTAGCACCCGTCGGGTCGATCAGTTGCCCATCCGGTAGAGTATGAAGACCGAGCCCTTCGAATTTTGGCGTGGCGTACTCAGCTTCCAAACAGCGTTCGATCAAAGGGTCTTCGACCCGCTCGATATCCGGTCCAGGTAGAACGGCGTCGATCATGACGGATGCAATACGAACATCATCTCCTTCCCGCATAAGCCAGCCAGCTTCGTTGAGCGCAACATCAGGGTCGTCGACAATGCAAAGGTCTACGATTCCGGCCTCAATGAGTACCAAGAGTTCTTCGGCAGCAAAGACTGGGGGTCCATAGCTGTACCGCTTGAATGCCTCATCGAAGCCAATGATGGCATTGGCGGTCTCCCCATCGGGTTGAGTGCGGGTGAACTGGTCACGCAGCTTGTCCTGAAGTTTACGCCAGATCTGACCTGCGACATATCCGATGGTCGGCGGGGTCTTTCCATAAGCCATAGCGATGTCGGCACGTAGGCCGTCAACGGGGCTTAGCGTATCCTGGCTTCCGGGATCTTGCCTCTCACGATCAAACCAAACACGAACATCGTCGAGAGTGCCATGCCCACCCAACGCCTCATGGATCCGGCCGACGGGCGCTATCAACGCCTCGCATATCACTTCCAGTGCCTCTGTCGGTTGTGCTTGCATCGCTTCCGACAAAGCAACCTCAAAGGTTTTTATCTCGCCACGCCGTGGATCAAATCGCTGGTCCAACGCGCGTGTTGCAGGCTTGGCAATTGGAGGCCTTCCATCGAGGGAAAACGGGATGATTTTTAAGGGTTCGCGTCCGGACTTTTTGAAGTGTCCTTTTACGAACTCACCACCGACGCCTTTGGTCACCATGCGCACAACGTCCAGCGTTGAGAGCCCCAGACCACGGATAGCGACAGTCTTGTTTTTCCATCTTGAAGCCGCGGCCATGAGCTGGTCGGACGGATAGGCTGGTAGCAGCGTCAAGCCATGGTCGTCGGCATGCTCGAGCCAGCGGCAGAGCTGCTGGTCAGGTGCCGTCGCTGGCTGCCCTTGGGACAGGAGCACCTCGTCAAAGCGACCAAGCTCGTTGCCGTTTGACGACAAGCACCAAGTGCGATCGACGCAAGTTATGTCAGTGACTTTCAGCGTCGACTGCCTGATAGCTATCGCGTCTGGAATCGACTGCGTAAGCGCTTCAAATCGAGCATTGAAATAGGCGCCAATGCTTGAGCGTGGCGGAAAATCATCAGATTCAAACTGACCATCGGACCACTCAAGAAATGGCCCTATACGCGTTTGCATAAAAGTGGGTGGCCGGTAATCAACGATGCGCGCTGGTATGTTGAGAATACAAAGATCACTTTGATCAGGGTGATAGTTTGGGCCTGCACCCATCGGCGCAGTCGGGTCAAAAATGTCGACCGCCAACGTGATGCCGCGCTCGATCGCTTGACCGGCAAGTGACTCCAAGGCGCCAAGGGCTCGGGGACCGAAGCCTACGATCGCTATTTTGGCAGTATGGGTTGAGAGCATTCAGCAGCCTTTCGCTCTTACAAGTGATAGGCCGCAGCCTTACAGCGCGCAGTGTGCCGCTGTTAGAGGCTCCTGGCACGACGAAGAAACAGCAAAGCGAATACGATGATGATCGCCATCGCGATCAATCCTAAAAAACGCTCATAGATGCCGTCGATTGTGTCAGGCAGAAAAAAGAAGATTGGGGCGAACACAGTCCATGCGATCGCCAACGCTATTAAACTGACGCTGATCGTTGTGCTAACCTTGCGCGCGCCATCCGCCATCAAAAGCGGGATCGCGGTGAACAGAACGCCGAGCGCGTACACCAAATAGACGTGGATCACGACGCCTTCGCTATCGTTGTCGCCATACTCATTACGTGCCCCAACCAGAAAAACGATAAGACCAAGGAGCGCGAGACCGACAACACCGCTGCTCCATCGCCAGTCTCCCAGATGCTGGTGTGATGACAACAAAGCGAGCGCGATCAGCGAGCCTGAAAAAGCGTAAATGCCAATGTCCACAATAAATTCATAGCGACCAGCGCCCAAATCGCTGATCGTGTCGGCAATCCAATCATGGTTGGGAACAACGAAGTCGGCGATGAGGATGGAGCTTGCAAGCGCTACGCAACCGATCATCGCGTAGACTGCAAGACAAACCATGAGTTGGGGTGCGTGATTGGTCACGCCGTGGCGCTGAGATTCATTATTGCTGCTAGTCCATTGCTGCTTATCGATCAAAAAAGCTTTGGCTATCTTGATTACCATCGTCATTCAACGCCACCTAAGCCGACAGGCTGTTCAGACGCTCACGCACCTGGTGGTCGTTGATCCGCCTGTAGTAAGCGAGCAACAACGAGAAAAGTCCGAATACCAAAAATCCGACGGCCAGCCCCAAAGCGGGCCAACCGACAAGCGTATCGAGCGCTTCGCCTGGGGTTCGAGTGGCTTGAGGACTTGCCGCTTGACCAGCCTGAAAAATGAACCAGCCGACAATCACGAACACAATGCCGCGCGCTACGTATCCAATCCGTCCCATCCATTTCAACACCGTCGTCGGTGCTGACTGCGCAACGATGTTCTCCATATGTTGGTCGCGAAGACCCTTTGACATTTGCACCAAACCGGCGATTGCAAAACCAAGGCCAGCGGCCATCACCAACCATCGACCAGCTGGAATACCGAGCGCCATATCCGTGGCCCGTTCGGCCCCACCGCCTGAGCCACCGCCAAGCTGGATACCGAACGCGAGGCAAAAGGCGAAGACCGACAGACCAATGTACGCCAGACCGGACCCAGCATGAGCAAGGCGCTTAATGATACCGCCGCTTTCGTCGCCTTTGCTCTCAAGATCGTACCATGCGCCGATCAATCGCCATGCGCCGTAACCAAGGAGACCCAGTCCAACCACCGCAACGAGAATGCGACCGAAGGCTTGGTCGCGCAGAAACTCCAGCACGCCGGAACTGGATTCCGCCTGTCCTCCGTAGATCGCGAAGACACCAATAAGCGTGTAAACCAAACCCCGCGCCGCAAAACCAAAGCGAGACGCCAGCTCGAAGGTATCGGCGGGCTCAACGGTATGGGAGGAGTTAGAAGAGGTCATGGGACGGCCTTGCTCTCAGTTGGCACCTTCCCGTTCTAACTCGCATCGTCGAACTGGGTTCCGCAGAACCACGAAGAGATGCGCGGGCGTCTCTTGAGAAGCTCATAAACTCAACAGCGCGCTTCACCGGAGTTGCGTACCTGCCCCAACTAAGGGCCGTGAAAGATGCTGACCTTCTGCTTTTTTCGCGGCCGCCCCCGGAATTACCGCTCCATCATGGCAACCTTTCCATCGATAGGGCGTTAAATGGCAGCTTTGTCAGGTGCCTTAGGCATGCGCTGAAAAAGCTGAGCCAGCCAATCGTTTCTAGCAAAGGCATCGTCCATGGATTTCATTCGCATCGTTCTGTCCGTTATCATTCCTCCGCTTGGTGTTTTCTTGCAGGAAGGTCTGGGCAAGCATTTCTGGATCAATATCCTACTCACCCTCCTGGGCTACATCCCAGGACTGGTGCATGCGGTTTGGATCGTCGCGCGCAAGTAGCTCGTAGATGTCGCGCCAGGAGGAAATTGCAAAGCTCGATAACCTGTCCATGTGGCTCGACAGCCGATACCGCGTTCCTGGAACCTCAATTCGATTTGGCTGGGATTCATTGCTCGGTCTCGTGCCCGGGATTGGTGACGTCGTTTCATTCGCGCCAGCCGCCTATCTCATCTACAAAGCGCACAAGCTCGGCGCTCGCAAACGAACCATCGGCCGCATGGCCATCAACACCGGGCTAGACGTGACGATAGGCGCAATCCCACTTTTTGGCGATTTCTTCGACCTTGCGTTTAAAGCCAACAATCGCAATGTCTCGCTTCTGCGAAATGAGCTTCAGCGCGATGTTGCGTCGGACTCGGCATCCCGACAAACCATGGATGCTAAGCGTGGCTGAACGGCGCGCTCATCTATGACGTCGGCAGGTGCCAGACGATGGTGCGGTTGCGTTTGTTGGGTCGCAAAAAGATTGGCCATGTCGACAAAGAGGATTCCCAGCGGCTCTGAACTCTAAATCAATCTCGGCGTTTGGAGGTGGTGATGGTTCGTGGTTTGACATCGGATGATGAACGGGCGTTCCTCGCGCCTTTTGAGTTGTCCACAGGTGGGAATGATGCGCCGTGTCAGAACTCCTGCTGCTAACGTTTGGTAAAGGCGGCAATCACCCTAAGTATTTTCGGCAGGTTTGCCGCCAGGAGAGGGCTCTGTGTTTAGCGCCTTTGAAAGTCAGCTTTGGGCCAGAGACGACCGGGTCAACAACTAGGCTTGAACGGCTGGGTTTCATTTGGGAGTCTAAATCACGGCGCTGGAATGCAGCATGCTGCGGCATGTTGAGATTGTTTGGCGACTATTTTCCAAGCAGGTTCAATCGGTCTGTGATTTGAGTTGAACCAAGTTGGGGCAGAGTGCTTGGCATCCCAGCCTCAATCATAATCCGCGTGTCGGGAGTTCAAGTCTCTCCTCCGCTACCACTTTTCTCGTTATATTTTAGATATTTATGTCTTGCATAGTGCAGGCGCGTCTACCCGTGGAACGCCCGGGGTTGCATTCTGGGTGACAAAAGCGTGCGCTGGGATGGGGTGAAACGGGATTGGGTGAGGGCTTTGGGCGGAGAGCGACTGTTCATTGCAAAGTTCTTAACAATTGCTAACCATAAACTTGTCTGGTGCCCGCGCCTGAGTGTAACAAGCATTTGCTTGCGCAAGGCGTGCGACAAGTCAGACAAAGCCAAGGATCGAATGCCCAGAGGGATGTCCACTTTTGTCAGAGGGTTGCTGACCATCTTTTTGATGGCAGGCATCATCTCGTCTGCCAATGTGCGCGATGTCGCCCATGATCCAATGGAACTGTCGCAAATCCTTGCCGACCATCATGCAGAAGTCGAGCATCATGGTCATGCGCATGAAGACATCATCGATTTACTGCACGCTTATCACGGGCACGCGCATCAACTCCTGGACCATGACCACAATGTGATGTCTTTGCCACCGCGTTCCGACATGAGCATGGTCATGCCCGCCAGTCTGAAGCGACCGATGGCGAACTTTGCCATGCTAACGCGTCGTGACTTCGGCCTCGAGCGGCCTCCGCGCGTGTGATGCTGCGCCTTTAAGGCGTTTTCCTTCGCACATCCAACAAGCGGAAAATTGAAAATGAATCACAACCGATCTGGCAGATCGGGGCTGATGTCGTACGCGTTACGCCATGCCCTGATCCTGACCACTATGGTGCTCGCAGCACTCCCTGCTTTCGCCAGTACAGCCTATGCCCACGACGTCACACCAGGCGATGCGGGCTACATTCAAGAAATCTTTGGCGTTCACATCATCTCGTTCATCTATCTGGGCGCCAAGCACATGATGACGGGCTACGACCACATCCTGTTCCTTCTGGGCGTGGTCTTCTTCCTCTACCACATGCGCGACGTCGCCATTTACGTGACGTTGTTTGCCGTTGGCCACTCCGTAACGATGCTTCTGGGCGTCTGGTACGGCTGGGGCATCAACGCCTACATCATCGATGCGATCATCGGCTTGTCAGTTGTCTACAAGGCACTGGACAATCTTGGCGCGTTTCAGAAGTGGTTTGGCTTTCAGCCCAACACCAAGGCTGCAACGCTGATCTTTGGCCTGTTCCACGGTACGGGTTTGGCGTCGAAAATCCTCGAGTATCAAATCGCCGAAGATGGGCTTTTGGCCAACCTTATCGCCTTCAATGTGGGCGTTGAAGTTGGACAAATCCTGGCCTTGTTCGTGATCCTGATTATCATGGGATATTGGCGCAGAAGCCCCAATTTCATGAAGCAGGCCACGGCGGCCAACGTGATCATGGTGTTCCTTGGTGTCTTGCTGACCTATCAGCAGATCGCAGGTTTCATCGCCAGTGCATAGAGATTGGACAAACACATGTACAACGCACCACAACCCAAAATCGAAGACCTACCGAGTAAGAAGAGCCTGTTTCGCTCGACCATCATCGCCAGCATCGGCGCAGCTTTCATTGCTGTTGCTGTATACCTGCCCGCTGAACACGCCATTGACCCTACAGGCATTGGCAGCGTTCTGGGGCTGACGCAGATGGGTATCATCAAGCAGGAGCTGGAGGCGGAAGCCGAGGCCGATCGCCTGCTGCATGGCAATGATGAGTCCTCATCTTTGCTGGACGGCGTTCTTGGGCTTTTCGTCTCAACCGCCCATGCGCAAGAGGCATGGCAAGATGAGGTGATCTTCACGCTTTCCCCTGGCGATTCCACTGAAATCAAGGCCGTCATGGAAGAAGGCGCAACGCTCACCTATGCTTGGATTGCCACAGGTGGCCGGATCAATTTCGATCTGCACGCCCATGCTGGCGATGAATCCATCCAGTACGAGCGTGGCCGTGGCGCAAGCTCGGGCGAGGGCAGCTTTGAGACGCCATTTGCTGGCCAACATGGCTGGTTCTGGCGCAATCGCGACGATGATCCTGTCACCGTCACGCTGCAATTGCGTGGCGAGTACAGCGAGATCGTCCGTACGGAATAAACAAAGCCTGCGGCCTTCTGATGTCAGGGGGCCGCAGTTTCTCTCATGCGGGCAGGTAACCTTTCACCTTCATTGCCTCGTGCCATGTGCGCAGGCTAGGTTTAGGATGATGCTGAGCATTCTTCGCAACAAAACCTACCGCACCCTGTTTTTGGCCCAGGTCATAGCTCTGTTGGGGACGGGCATAGCGACAGTAGCTCTTGCCCTATTGGCTTTCGACCTTTCCGGACCAAATGCAGGGCAGGTGCTGGGAACGGCATTGGCAATAAAGATGGTGGCCTATGTTGGAGTTGCACCGTTTGCTGCTGCTCTTTCTGAGAAATTGCCAAGACGCGGTCTGCTCGTTTGCCTGGACATTGTGCGGGCGCTGATCGTGCTTTGTTTGCCATTTGTCACAGCCGTTTGGCAGGTCTACGCCCTGATCTTTATCTTGCAATCAGCGTCTGCGGCTTTCACGCCAACCTTTCAGGCGACCATTCCAGATGTCTTGCCAGATGAAAGCGAGTACACGCGCGCCCTGTCGCTATCGCGCTTGGCCTATGACCTTGAGAACCTAGTAAGCCCCATGCTGGCGGCTGCTTTGCTGACCGTCATGGCGTTTTCTGATCTGTTTGTTGGAACAGCAATCGGATTTGCTGTTTCTGCGCTTTTGGTGCTCTCCGTTCGCCTTCCAAAACAAACACAGGCGAGGCGCGATTTCAGGCAATCGTTCATGCAGCGCGTTACGAACGGGCTGCGTGTTTACTTGGCAACGCCAAGGCTGCGCGGGCTGCTAGCGGTCAATCTTGTGGTGGCAGCGGCAGGTTCCATGGTGATCGTCAACACAGTGGTCATTGTTCAATCCAGCTTCGGCCTGAGCGAGCAAGAAACTGCTTTTGCCTTCGCAGCTTTCGGTGGTGGTTCAATGATGGCAGCTCTGGGCTTGCCTTTGCTGCTGGACAGGTTTTCAGACCGACCAATTATGCTGCTTGCTGCAACATTATTGCTCGTCGCGCTGGTTGTTGGATCAACTCTTACCTCGTTTGTGAGCCTGATCTCTGTTTGGTTTGTATTGGGTGCTGGGTATGCTGCTGCCCAGACACCGTCTGGACGCCTGTTGAGACGTTCATCTCATCCAGAGGACCGACCGGCCTTGTTTGCAGCCCAGTTCACGCTGTCGCATGCCATGTGGTTGATCGCCTATCCCTTGGCAGGTTTCGTGGGTGGGGTTGCAGGGATACCCATAGCTTTCTTGGTGCTATCTGGGCTTGCTGCGGTCGGTCTTGCGGCTGCTCTCATCGTCTGGCCAAAGGCCGACCCCGCAGATGTCGAGCATCGTCCTACCGATCTTGCGCAAGACGACCCCCATTGGAGTGATGGGGTCAGGACGGGCAAGTTCCAGCACACGCATGATTATATCATCGACAATCATCACGCCCATTGGCCCAAGGATGGTTAGGCAGCCGTGAGCAGCTGATCCAGGTCTATTCTGGCTCAAAGCTGGTCTTCAGCACAATTATCGGCAACGGCACGAATGGGCCGCAAGCGGGCGCTGATTGGTTCACCCGCTTCCGTGTTGTCTATTGTTGCCATCAAGATTTAAGTACTACTCGCGCTTCCTTCTCCCCAGCTGACCCTTTGACCCAGCTCCACGGTGCGCGTGGTTTGTGCAGCTTGGCCAGCTCTGGGTGCTTCTTCGGATCGCGTGCTGCGGCTCTTAGTTTTTCACGGGCCTCGCGTGGATTGATCTTCAGTTCGGCGCAGAGCTGTTTGAGGGTGATGATGTCGGACATGATCGTCTCCTTTTGGTTGGGCGATCTACCCAATAAGACGATGGATATGGGTGTGTCAGGCGAAACCCTAGGTCACCGTCGACGCATCGCGATCACAGCTTCAGCTTGGGCAACTGCAGCTTGAAGATCATCATCACTCATTACGGTCGCCACTGCGTTCAGGCGATCAACCAGAATATCCCTTGGCTCTTTCGCCGAACGGCCTTCATCGATGTCTAGCAATGCGTTTGGTGTTGATTGCAGCACATCGGCAATCTTCAACAACATGGCCAAGTCAGGTTCGTTGCGGCCACTGACATAATGACCGTATCGACGTTCGCTCAGACCAACCCTTCGCGCGACCTCGGCATTCGATAGCCCTAGCTCTTGTGCTCGGCGTTTTAGATTTGATGCGAATATGTCCATGCGGAACAAAATGTTCCTGACGACCCGACCGCGTCCATGTAGGATGCGTTCTGTATCAACTGAACAAATCCTGTGGTCATCGGATGCAAGTGCTTTTCGATTTCATCGTCTCCCATCCAGTCGCGCTTGCCGTGGCGTTGGTGATTGTCGGTGTCATTAGTTGGCACACATGGGTGCATCGCATCCGGCCATTGCTTATTCCCAAGAGCGATATTGATCGCATGGCTGATGCACTGATCGCAGAGCATGGCTCACGCGCTGAAGAGATTGCCTCCATGGAAGAGGATAGGGCATGGCGCTACAGCAATACGCTCAAGCAGGGCATCTGGCGCAGGGTTAGGCGTGAACTCCAACGCCGGTATGAAGCTGGCGAGTGGCACTGATTGTCGCCGGGGAAAACTATCCAATTAAAACTGTGGCGACTTCGAGCGCCTTTTGTAAACCTGTTTTGGCTAATCACCACGAAGCTCACGATCAAGAGGTGTAGCTGTGCGTGGCATCTTAGCTCGTCGTGACCATGATCCCGACGCAAAGGCTCGTGATTTAAAGAGTCGGTTCAGCGCTGTCGCCAACCGTAGCTTCAGGTCCCAGAAGCACAATTCAATGTTGCGCTGGGCAAGATGGCCGGTGGCCATGTTTGCCGGTCTGCTTGTCTTCTCTGTTGGACTTGTTTCTTTGAGTCCGTGGGAGCCCGCTATTACGATCCGGCACTTAGCATCCTTCCCAAATTGTGATGCCGCACGTTCGATGTCGCTTGCACCCTCAAGGCAAGGCGAACCGGGCTACTGGTCAAGTCATGATCGCGATCGCGATGGTATAGCCTGCGAACCTTGGCCACGTTGAGGGCGCCTGCATCCAATCCGGGCAAGAGATAGGCTTAGGCGCGTGCGGCAGCGTTGCGTTGGCTCGTCTCGGCGCACAGGAGGGCCAGCAGCGCCATTCACGCTGATTTCCGAGGTCACCTACCGGCGAGCGCCTCAACGCTCCTCCTGGGTCGATTATGAGCGTCGCTGCGCTGCTAGCGCTGTCAGCTTCCGTCCATGGGCGCTGGTAGGTCTCGATCGACGCCAGATGCATCTCAAATCACCCACTTTGCCACCCATCTGTCACCCAGCAGGAGTAGCCACAGGTGATGGTGAGATCGGACCTGTTGATCGCGTTGAGCAATTGGCGCTGTACCGGCAAACGGTAGGCTGATCATATATCAGCGTGTCGGTCTTGATGCTCATGACCTGTCCACATGAGAATGCTGGATGTGATTGACCACAGGGGGATTGGGGAGGGCGTTTTTTTTATGCGCGACCCGTCTCAGCGCAGACAAGCGGGCATATCGACTGCCAAGGTTTTCGACACGTAGCCGCTGGTCAGCCTATGCCGCCCTCGGCTCGATAGTGCTCAGGTCGCCTTCGATGTCCCGACGACGTTCCATGAGGTCATAGTCGGCTTGTAGCCCGAGGAAGAAACCCTCCGACATGCCGAAGTAGCGTGCAAGGCGCAAATCGGTGTCAGCGGTCAAAGCTCGCTTGCCCAACACGATCTCGTTGATGCGGCGCGGTGGGACATGCACGGCGCGGGCAACTGCGTTCTGGCTGATGCCCATCGGCTTGAGAAATTCCTCAAGCAGGATTTCACCGGGATGCGGGTTCGGTAGAAGGTCACTCATGGTAGTCGATGATTTCAACATTGCTTGGTCCTCCGTCCTGCCATTCAAAGCAGATGCGCCATTGGTTGTTGATCCGAATGCTATGCTGCCCTTTACGCGATCCCTTAAGGGCCTCGAGCCGGTTGCCAGGCGGCACGCGCATATCCTGCAGGACGCGCGCCTGATTGAGCATGCGCAGTTTGCGCAGCGCCACCGACTGGATGTCCGGCGGTAGCTTGCGACTTCGCCGCCCTGACCAGATCAATTCCGTTTCGGGGTCGGCGAAGCCTTTGATCATGAGGCAATATAACGTATAACGTTATATAACGCAATGCGTCATGCTGACCAGTCGACCACAGGAGGATGGGGAGGGCGTTTTTTAATCGCGACTTCTCCAGGCACGGACAAGCAGGCATATGTACTGCCAAGGTTTTGGCTCTGTAGCCGCTAATCGCAATCTTTCTCATGTATCGTTGAGTAAGTTGACTATCTTAAACTGTGGCTTGAGGAGGATAGTTGGCAAAGAAGATGCTCAAGTTTCTCTTCTTTCTCATCGAATGCATGACAATCTTCAATTCCGAAGGTTCTCACTAATTTTCAGAGAATGTTGAGTAACTTGAGCATCTTGGGTGCCTTGGGGCTAGCCTCTCTCCAGCCGCCATTCCCAGTTTTTACCCTTTTTCTTGGATACGGCCCCGGCCTCCTTTTTCGCGCGATTTAGCGTTGGCCGGGAGATATCCAGTTCTGCAGCGCGTTGAAACAACTCTGGCGCTTGAACAGGACCGCCTGATAACGCTTCCTTCAAGAACGCAACCGCGCGATCGTATTCGCTTTCACCATCGCGTCCGCCTTGCATCTCCAAATCGTCGGCTGTGTAGTTCGTTGCACCGTGCCACGTGATGATCGGCATGCCGTCTTTCTGGGGAACTATCTCGTAGGTGAGACTTTGGGCCTTGGGGCCTATGTTGTTCTTAACCTGGGCCAAGACACGCAGATTGTTGTTCTCCGGATGTTTGGCGACGACAAGGCCAGTTCGCACGACGCCGATGACATCAATTGAACCGACACCTCGATAGATTGCCTTGCCTTTCCCGCCCTTCGTCCAGTGACGTATGATGATGACGGCTGGACCAAACTCTTTAAAAAGGCGGTCAAGCGCATGGAGGCTGGCGCGGATCGAAGTGGGCTTGCCCAAATCGACCTTGTCGGACAGAAAGGAATAGAGGGTGTCAATCACCACCAAGTCAGGTGGAAATTCCTCCATTTCCTCGCGAAGCTGTTCCTGCCCCTTTTCGGTGCGCACAAGAAAGCCATCGAGGACGCGGACCCGGCTTAGGTCCGCCCCCATCTGCTCCATGCGAGGCCTGATTGTATCGGCGGCGTCGTCCTCCGAACTGATGTAAAGCACATTGCCCTGCTCGACGATTTGACCGTCTGGCAGACTTCCGCCCGTGGTGACCAGCGCCGCAAGGTGCATACACAGGTAGGATTTGCCGAGTTCGGGGTCGCCTTCCATGATCGTCATTTTGTCGTAGGGGATACGTGGCTCCCACAACCATTCGATTTTTCTGGCTTTGATGTCGGCAAGAGTTTTGAAGAGTGGATCGCTGGTCATCGTCCGCCCTCCAGCTTGCCGACCACGCGGCCGATTTCATCATTGAGCTTGCCGATGTCCTGGCCGTGTTTCTCGATGAAGTAGGGGCTGTCCCACAGCACGCTGGCGATCTCGTCAATGGTCGCGCCGACTTCGTGCAGGCCCACAATAATGTGGAAGACCTGGGCGGAACGATCAGGTTCGTAGGCCTTACTATGCCTGATAAGTGCCCTTGCTTTGGGATCAAGTTTTGCCTTGTACTTTTTTAGGACGTCGAGACGCTTGTGCGCCTTATGATCGAAATCCAGAGCCAAGGCTTTGGCGCTGTAGCTTCTACCTCTAATTGTGAAGGGTTCAGGCCGCGTTTTGATGGGCTGTTCGTCATAGTGAATGAGTCTTACGAACGGCTCATCATATTCCTTCTTGTGGTTGATCGAGCCTGGGATGCGCAGCAGCTTGTTTATGGGCCAACCGTTTTTGTCACCATGATGCCGATAGGTGAGGGCGCGCGAATGGGCTTCGGCCTTCTCAGGTGCCAGTTTCTCATCAAATATCCAGAGGGCTTGGGTCCGACGTTGTGATGTCTCCCAAACCATAGAAGGACTAGGTTTGAAATCGAACGGATCGGCCTCGTCAATATCACACCAAGCCAATCGCGTATTTCTGGCAAACGGCTTTTGGCGCTTGGGTTCACAGAACATGTTGGGGCAAAAATATTGGTCCCAGTCCCAGCGATTGTATTTGGCAAGTATCTCACGCGCTTTTTCGAGCCCAGTGATTTGCATGGATTTTTCGACGAACTGCATTGTCTTACGATGGCGAAAGGCAAAGAGCCCATAAGAGGGGTAGTCCGCCATCGTGTAGCCATTCCAAAGGTGCGCCAAAAAACACTCTTGATCGCGGATGGTGGCCTTATCGTCTTCTAGATCGTCGAAAAGGTATTTGAATTGGTTGTTGTAGGTGGTGGTCATTGTGTTCTCCTTTGACCAGTCACAGCTCGACCGTTCACGCGCAATGCGTGTTTGTCAGAACTGCGATGTTTGAATGGGAGGGGCGCTCGGCCCGTCAACTAGAAGTCAGCGTAGGTGAAGTTTTCAGCGTCTTTGACGCATTGTTCGCACCAGAGCATCACTTGGTCTTTTGGCCAAGCCAGCTTTGTGCCACCGAGGCGCACGGCCTTGGGGAAGCGACCTGCATTCTGCCAGCGGATCAAAGTGCTGGATGAAACTCGAATGCCGAGATCGTGTAGATCCTTCCTACTGAGGAAGATCGGGTTATCTTGGATTGGTTCAGTTTTGCGGTTTTGCATTCCAGCGCCTTTCTGCATCTATATGCCTGATCGATGTCAGGATCAGGCGAAGTATGCAGGCAGCGGTTGGCTCAGTCTTCCGGGTTGGAATGAAGCAAAATCTCGGAAAACAGTCAGTTTGAGTATTCAGAATGTAGATCGGCAATCAAATCGCTCACGGTCGAGCGCGCTGGCTCGACTTGTTCTTCTTTGAATAGGTTCCCGTGCCACTTGCAGACTTTGTCGACGTACATCCCCTTGGTTCTGGGAACGCCTTGAATTTCAAATAGGTCGCGCGCGTGCCGTTCGATTTTCAGCCAATCATATGGCCCTGCCTTGGTTTCCCACCCTTTGATGTTATCCAGTGTGGACAGAAGTGACTTGGTGTCGATGCGGCAATCCCAAGCATCGCCATTGGTTAGCTCATTGAGCCCAATAACACTCGACTCAACACTAAGCTTGAGTGTTGCATTGAGACGGAGCTTGCCGTCGATTTCATAGCCTTGCATTCGGTGATCGTATACTGTGACGATGACTTCCTTGCGCTTGATCATGCGCATCAGAAGACGTTCAATGTGATTTTGACGCGAGACAGCCCCGCTTTTCAGCGCGACCGAACCTTCCATGCTCGGTGGTCCATTAAGGGCGGTCTCGAAGTGGTTGGCCTTTTGAGCCTTCTTCTCCCACGGATAGATTTTTGCTTGATTTTCGGGTTGGTATTCAGCCCAGTTCCATCCAACGGGATAGACGCACAAACCAATTAGGTTTGCGCAGCCTCTGAGGTCGAGGAGCCAATGCTCGTCAGATGCATCGTTGATTTCTGACCAGAGCTTTCGGAATTTTCTTTTGGTTGGGAATGCGATGTCTTTACCACCGCCATCTCTTCCACCTTCTCCGCCCACAGCTTCAGCCCCTCGCGCTTTTCATCCAGATATGCGTGGCGATTGTAGACGGCAGCAACGCCGGAGACGATACCTGTCTTGTGGTTGAGGTGGACTTGTCACGGTTTTGTTCCGTGTCCTTGAATGGAATGATCGCCATCAAGGAGCACAAGAATGGCACGCAAACACAATGACGAGTTCAAGCGCGAGGCGGTGCGGATTGCACTGACCAGCGGACTGACACGCCGACA
>JAVJSN010000017.1:0-351140 GCA_040219355.1 Hyphomicrobiales bacterium | reverse complement strand
TGTCGGCGTGTCAGTCCGCTGGTCAGTGCAATCCGCACCGCCTCGCGCTTGAACTCGTCATTGTGTTTGCGTGCCATTCTTGTGCTCCTTGATGGCGATCATTCCATTCAAGGACACGGAACAAAACCGTGACAAGTCCAGGGCTTGTTGGTAGAGACCAACCAATCCGCTGCGTCCGAGCAGGACAATGGGTACATGAATAGTGCCGTAGATCTCCTGCGCCTCGCGAACTTCATTGCCGATGAGGAGACCGGAGAGGCGCGAAGCTACAGCATCCGCGTGCAACTCTTCCAGCAGGACGCCCGCGCGAAGGGCAAAGATCGACGTAATCGGGTGGGCTGAACCGGCTCCGTCTTCGACGCCTTTCAAGAAAGCTTGAGGGCAGTGCTCCTCACCCTTGGCAATCTGACCGGTCAGTGAGCCGCGCAACAGCAGTTCATAGAGCTCACCGGTCACAATGGTGCGGAAGCCGCTGACTGTTTCACCATCCAAACAGGCCCATTTGGAGTGCGTGCCCGGCAGCACCGCGAACCGTCGGCCCGCATAGGCATCAAGACCACAAAGCTGAAGTTCCTCGCCGCGCATAACATCCGGCGCCGGTTCCAGTTGGCAAAGCCCGGGAAAGAACCAAAGCGTTTTGCCAAAAACAGACCGCCGAACGGCATGCTCCATAAGACCATCGATGCGGGTTGGACATGGAATATAACTCGTCTCCACCCAACCGGTGCGGCTCGTGACCATCCCGCTAAGGAAGATATCATCGACTTGATCAAGCCATCGACCAACATGACGTTCAAGAACGCTTTCGAACGAGCGCCCATTTAAGTTTTTCAGACCGTCGTCGGCTGAAACGCGATCAACAATACGGTTGCCATCCAAGAGATAAGCGCGAAAACTGCTTGATCCCCAATCAACGCCGATGAATGGCATGGCCCGCCTCGCTACTCGGCTGCATCAGCAGAGACGACCGAAGCTGCAAGCTCTATGTCACTGGCAAACTGGGCTGTTTCATTGAGACCAAACAGGGTTGGCTGGAGCGCTGGCGTACGATCATTGATCGTGGTGACACCGATCTGCTGTGCGAAAAGGCGTTTGCCGTAACACAGCATCGCGGGCACTGACCGCGACATGAACACGATAGCAGGCAGGATCTTGCGATGAATGGCTTCGGCTTCAGCTACCCGGCCCGAGCGCCAAAGCTCATAGAGTGCAACTTGCGGCGCCAAAAAATCCGGCGCCGGAATGAGCCCTGCTCCGCCTGAACGCAGCAAGGCTGGAAATTCAATGCCGCCATGGCCACCAAACACCTGATAGGCACCGCCGGAACTTTCGATGACTTGGGCGATATCGACGGAGAACCCCTCACCCTTGAGGATAGAGATGTTGGGGTGAGCTTTATGGAGCGCAACTAACCCGTCAATGGAGAGCGAAACATCCAGATTGACCGGATTGTTCTGCACCGCGACATCGATATCCACGGCTTCTGCCACCTGACCAAAAAAGTCGATCAAATCAGATTGTGAGGTACCTTTGATGGCAGGCGGTTGAAGAATGACCCAGTTCGCGCCCGCGTTTGCTGCAGCTTTTGAAAAAGCGATCTGCCCAGCCAGCGATGGCTCTCCCACTGTTACGGCATAAGGCACGCGCCCGGCGATCATATCACCGACCATTTCCACCAGATGCAGACGCTCATTGATGTCCATCTTGTGCACTTCAGTAACCAGCCCAAGCACCGCGATGCCGTGAGCGCCGGTGGCAATGCAGTGCTCAACTTGGCGACGCATGACCGCTTCATCGAGCCTGCCTTGCTCGTCCCAGAAGGCATAAAGAATGGGATAGATGCCCGACCATTTGGCCATTCTAACCCTCCAACAGATCAAGCAGTGCGTCGGACGGGACCACACCAAGCCCGGGACCGCTCGGGATCGTGTACTGACCGTCCGCGCAAGCCATGTTACCCTCAGTGAAGGCCAGGTTCCGGTCGAAGATTGAGTGCTGATACTCATGATACGGCACGCGCTGTGCCACAGCTGTTGCCTGCAGCGACGCGGCGGTAAAAAGGCCCAGCGAAATCGATGCATGCGGGATGATTTTGGTGTGGAATGCCTGCGCCATTGTGCAGATGCGCGCAAATTCGGTCACACCCGTGTGCCCAATCTCTGGCTGGATAATGCCCATGGCGCGCGCCTCAAAGCGTGGGCGGTACTCATAGGTTGTCCGCCACTCCTCGCCCAGCGCCAATGGCACGCCAATGCCCTGCGCGACACGGGCCTGACCTTCCAGATCTTCGGGCTGTACCGGCGCTTCGGCGAAGTAGAGATTGTAGGGTTCAAGGCGGCGGATGAGGCGGATCGCTTCGCTGGCTTCGAACTTCCAGTGCAGGTCGACCATCAGATCGATGTCGGAACCAACCGCTTCGCGCAGCGCTGCCATCTCGTTGACGATGCCATCGTCTGACATAGCTGCAGCAAACTTGATCGCCTTAAAACCTTTGGCCACCCATTCGACGGCGAGATCACAACGCTCAACCAAGGTCGCCTTAGGCAAACCGCTCACATAGGCAGGCAGTATGGTGTGGCGGCATCCGCCTAAAAGCTGCGCGATGGAGAGATCAGTCAGCCTGCCAAACAGATCCCAAACGGCAATATCAACGCCTGCCAGCGCATCAACATAATAACCGCCAAAGAAGCCGCGCACGCGCATCAGATCATAAAGGTCTTCGTGCAATGGCGCCGGATCAGACGGATCGTGGCCTAACATGACAGGCGCGAGCAGATTGTCGATGATGGCTTTGACCGCTTCGGGCGCGGCAATGCCATAGGTTTCACCCCATCCGACCTTGCCACTTTCGCCAGTGATTTTGATGATCACGCTCTGGTCATCAGCTGGATAGATCGACCTGTTCCCATTGCGGATCAGATAACCCTTATCGTTGATGAACTCGCCCTCGCGCAGCGGCCCGAGATAAGGTACGTCGCGGGCAATGCGCACGATGAAACATTCAACCTTGGCAATCACGTCCAGAGCATTTCGGGTCATTCAGCAGCGACTTTCAGGGCAAGGGGCGCAAACGTCAGTTCGGGCGCAAGTTGGTCAAGCAGGGCGTGCAGTTCGGCGCGATCGCCGGCATCCATGACCGGTCCCTTACCGCGCACATGAGTGCTGTCCAGCACACCGCGCAGGCGTAGCGTTTCTTTGGTCATATGCATGCGGAAAATCGCCTGAAAGTTCAGCGCGGGCATGGAAACCATGAACAAGCGCCGGGCTTCGGCTTCATCACCAGAACGCCAAGCCCGCACCAAGGCTACGTGCAGATCGGCTAGCTCGCTGGCGGGCATCGTTCCCAACGATCCGCGCGCCAACTCATCAGTGATGTAGCGCCCACCTGCCCCGCCAAACACGCCTTTGATGGCGTCCCCGCAGGCATCTTGGATCAAGGTGAGATTTTGCCCACAGGGCATGGTTTCTTCTTTGACGTACTGCACGCCCGGTATCGCATTGGCCACTGTTGCGACCGTCTCAGCCGAAAGCCCTGCGCCTATGGGTGACGGCGCATTTTGTAACATGATGGGGATCGCACTCACCTTGGCCACTTGTCTGAAGAAGGTCGTGTGTGCGCCATCATCGGTGCCAAGTTTAGCTGGCGCCATCACCATCGCGCAGGCAGCGCACGCCTCTGCGCCTAGGTGAACATGATAGGCAGCGGTCGCTGGGCTGTCTGCGCTTGCCCCAACAATGAAAGGAATGCGACCCTTCAGTCGTGCACCGAGGCGGGCGACCATGTCGCCACGCTCATCGTCGCTTAGCGTATCGACCTCGGAGGCAACGCCTGGATAGACACATCCATCGGCACCCGCTTCCAATATGAAATCAACCAGCCGGTCAAAACCCGTATGGTCGATTGTGCCATCATCATGAAACGGCGTGCAAAGAACTGGAAACGTGCCCTTCAAGGTCATTTCACTGCTCCTGCCGTCACGCCCTGGATGAAGTAACGCTGCAAGGCCATAAACCCGAGCACCACGGGCAAAGCAGCAAGCAGCGAAGCGGCCATAGCCCCGCCCCAATCGGCGTTGGACTCGTTGAGATAGTTCAGAAGAAGCCCCGGACCGACGGTGCGCTTATCATCTGAAATGATGAGCGTGAGGGAATAGAGCAGATCATTCCAGCTCCACATGAAGGAGTAGAGAAAAACCGTCACGATGGGTGGAATGGAGATGGGAAGCACAATGGTATGGAAGATGCGCAGGTCACTGGCGCCATCCGCCCGTGCTGCTTCAATCAGCTCATTGGGCACTTGGCTGAAGTAGGAATATAGCATGTAAGTCGCCACAGGCAGCGCGAACACTATGTAGGAAAGCATCAACCCGAGCCGGGTGTCGATCAGCCCCCAGCTGGTAAAAATCGGGTAGATGGTTATGAGCAGTAGGCCGAATGGGAACATCTGTGCCGACAGCATGAACAGCATCACCGGCTTGCGCCCGAAGTAGCGGTATTTGGCGAACGAATAGCCGGCATAGACGGCGAGTGTCGCGTTGATGGTGGCTGAAGAAAGCGACACGATCAGCGAATTGGAAAGGTGGAGGGGGAGATCACCTTCAAACAAGGCGGTGCGGAAATGAGTGAGCGTGACCGATTGTGGAAAGAGCGTCGGGGTAAGCGAATAGAGCTCTGCGTCAGGCTTCAACGCCGACACGACCAGCCAATAGACCGGGAAGAACAGAAACAGCGCGATAAGCCCTGCGATAAGGCCGAACACAAGCTTGGCTTGAGTGGAGGAAAGGTCAAGCATCAGTCGCTGCCCTTCATCAATTGGCGCAGATAGAAATAGGCTGGTGGCAGAATGGTTGCGACCCAAAGCACACCGACAGTGGCCGCCATGCCGATGTCCCACTGCTCGAATGCGCGACGATAGACTTCCACTGACAGAACGGTGGTTGCCCTCACCGGCCCGCCACCCGTGAGCGCCCAAATGGTATCGAACTGTTGCAAATTGCCGATCATGGCGAGCACAATGACCACCAGCATCACAGGTCGCAGATGCGGTAGGATATGGTCTTTGAGCACCGGCCAATTGCCAGCGCCATCGACGCGCGCCGCCTCAATCTGCTCGCGATCAAGCGACGCCAATCCAGCCAAGAAGAACGCCATAAACAGCGGAATGGATATCCAAACCTTGGTGATGATGATCGCTGCCATTGCGCCGCCGGATGTGGAGAGCCAAGCCTGCGGATACTCCACCATGCCAGTTTCCAGCGCGGCGTAGTTCAGCAACCCGTAGCGGGAATTGAAAATCCAACCCCAAAGGAACGCTGTGACCACCGATGGCATGATCCAGGGCAGCAGTGACACCGAACGCAAAACTGAACGTCCACGGAACGGTTGGTTGAGGATCAGCGCCCACGCCAGACCAAGAACAATGGAAAAGAAAGTGGCAAAAAACACATAGATGGCGGTGACCACGAAAGACTGGCGCACCGAAGAACTGGACAACGCTTCGCGGAAATTCTCCAAGCCGTTCCAGACCGGTTCAGGCGTCTGCAGCGTGTACTCATAGAGCGACAAGCCGAGCGCTTGGAGGAACGGCCAGAACACCACCAAGCCAAAGGCCGTGAGCGCTGGAACCAGGAGAAGGACGCCGAAGCGCCCTTCGCCAGCCTTCAAGCCGCCGCGCTTGGCATGGCGAGACACCGGCAATCGCGGTTCCGATGCCCCGAGAGGTAGTGTGCTATCGCTCACGCGGATACCATGGCTTTGTCGAACGAACGCTCAGCATCCAACGGTTTGGTTGCGTAATCCATCACGCGGGCGTCATCGAGCTTGTCGATCTTGGAGTGCCCATTGTTTGGGCGGTCAAGAAACGGCGCGTTGTCAGCGCGGTTGTAACAGCACAGCAGCACATTGCGTGTACGATCAGATGTGTTGGCGCTGGAAGCATGCAGCGTGTTCCCGTGGAAGAACAGCGCATCGCCTGGGTCCATTTCCGCATAGACCAACTCCAGCCGCTCGAGCGCGGCGTTGACACGCACCATATCGGCACCGACCTGACCTTCGTTCACGCCATGCTCGATACGGCCAAGATGGTGTGAGCCCTTCAACACCTGAAGACAGCCATTTTCCTTGCGGGAGGGATCAAGCGCAATGAAAACGCTAGCCATATGCGGAAACAGATAGCCGTTGCGATACCAGTAGCCATAATCTTGATGCCAATCCCAAGCGCCGCCAACTTTGGGGCGCTTTAAGGTGAGCTTGGAATGGTAGAAGGCCATCTCGCCACCCATCAGGGTTTCCAGATTATCGACAATCCTACGACTGCGCGCCACAGCGGCGAACATGTCGTCACCCAGATGGTGCCAAAGCGCCAACTCTGTTGTCGCCCCCTGCGCATCGGCAAGCCCATAGACACTTTCAGCAATTTTTGGATCGTTGTTCACCACGCTGTTGAGTGTGTCGACCTCCTGGGAAGAGAACAGACCCTTGCGGATGATATACCCGTCGCGGTGAAAAGCTTCGATTTCTGTATCGGTGAGATGAAATGGATTGGTCATGGTTTTGGCTCCGGTTTGGTTCGAAAACTGAACGACGCGAAGCGGGCATCCTTCCAGGTGCCGTGTGTCGTTGCGGGAAAACTTGTGAATTCAAATAGTCGGTAGAAAAGTGGTAGGGGCGGCGAAGATACATTTCTAAAAGAAATGTCTGGGAGATGCCGCCCCCAACCAGTGGGAGACACGGTGTACCGGAAACGCCTAGTTCATCGCCTCTTCCAGGCGAGACTGCATATCGTTGGCAGCCTCTTCGGCTGATTTCTGACCCAGAATTGCGGCCTGATATTCCTCACCGATGATGGTGGCAATCTCTGCACCATTTTCCAACGAGGCAATCGAGTTGCGGCGCGGCGCGACGGCTGTTGCAGCCCAGTCGGCAAGATACTGATCAGCCTCAACAGCATCGGAGGCGATACCGCTTCGTGTAGCCGGGAGCACAGACTGACCAACAGCGTAGTCAATCAACTGCTCATCGGCCAAAAGATGCATCATCCAGCGCGCCGCATCGCTGTCAGCGCTACCGTTTTCATCTCCGAACAGCACCAAAACATGACCCCACTGAAGAGAAACTGGTGTGTCGCCCTCGTTCAGCACTGGCGCGCGGATGGGCACAACCGCCGGATCGATCTCTTCACCTCGGCCAGAGAACTGTCGTGCAAAAGTGCGTGCAACGGGGGCATCAATATAGAAAGCTGTTGCACCCTGAGCGAACAGACGGCGGGCATCCGGTCGGTCAATTTCAGGAGCGGCCAGTCGCTCCTGCACCGCGCTCGCCATGAACTCGAGCGCCGCAATCGCTTCAGGAGAGTTTACGTCGGGCTGGCCATCGGCATTCAACGGATCGCCGCCAAAAATCCAAACCCACGTCATGTAATCGAGCAAGATCGAGTTGGCGTTTTTCGTCGCCAAGCCAAGCGGCACGGCGTTGGGAACATTGTCACGCACGGCGACAAGAGCCTCGCGAAACTCGTCTACCGTCACTGGAATATCATCGACACCAGCAGCATCGAGAACTTCGCGGTTGGCAACCATACCGATGGTGCCAGTGATCCAGGGCAAGGCAACCTGGCGCCCATCAACCTCACCCATGGCAAGGAAGCCCTCATCAAACATTTCCAACAGTGTTTCGCGGCCGATAACCTCGTTGAGGTCCTGCATACCCGCAAGATTGGCAATGATCGGCAGCAAGCGACCCTGGCTTTGGCCAACATCCGGCGCGGTGCCAGAGCGCGAACGCAGCAGATAGTTGCGGTTCATTTCACCCCAAGCATAACCCTGCGCTTCAACCTCGCCGTCAAAGCTCTCGATCATGGAGTT
Source organism: Hyphomicrobiales bacterium (assembly GCA_040219355.1). Taxonomy (GTDB): domain Bacteria; phylum Pseudomonadota; class Alphaproteobacteria; order Rhizobiales; family MH13; genus MH13. The sequence goes on along the minus strand of JAVJSN010000017.1, from coordinate 343,278 downwards.
GATCGCAGCTTCGCCAGTCTCTTCGGTGACCGTCCAGCTCATAAACTCCACTTGCGCGTGGGCGACTGTAGCGCTGACGCCAAGCACGCCCCCGATGATGGCTCCGCGCATTAGATTGGTAACGATAGACATGGATTCCTCCCGGTGGATTCGACAACCGGCCTCTTTTTGAAACTCGGTTCCATGATATGGTTAGCAAGGGTTTTCATTGCGCGCAATAGTTTTTTGAAACTACGTTCCAAAATTCTTCTATTCGATATTTGTCAGACCACGCCACCGTCGACGATGAAGGTCTGCCCGGTGATCATGCGGCTATCGTCAGCGGCCAAAAAGAGTGCCATGCGCGCGATATCGGGCGGCAAAAGAAACTCTTTGAGACACTGGCGCTCCAGATAGTCATCAAATTTGCCTTGATAGATCGCTTTGGCACGGCTCACTTGCCGCTCGGTGAGAATCCAGCCTGGGGCGATGGAGTTGACGCGAACGTTTGCCTCACCCACTTCGCGCGCCATACAGCGGGTAAGCCCTTGAACGGCACTTTTCGCGGTGGTGTAAAAAATCAGCCCTGGCGCGCCCTGCATCCAGCTGTTGGAGCCCATATGGATGATGGCCCCGCCACCAGCTGTTTGCATGGCAGGAAGAACGGCTTGCGCAGCAAAAAACTGATGGCGCAAATTTACGTTCATGCGCTCGTCCCAATAATCGGGCGTCACATCGGCAAGGGGCTTGCGATCATCATTGCCAGCATTGTTGATGAGGGTGGTGATTGGACCGATCGCGTCGCGAAGCGCATCAATAGCTGATTGAAGCGCTTGGATATCGGTGACATCCGCCTGCGCAAAGCTTGGCGCATTACCCGTCATTTGGGTGCAAGCATTGACCACATGGTCAGCTGCTGCGGCATCGCGGTCAATGAATCCAACCTTCGCACCTTGAGCGCAGAAGGCTTCAACCAAATACATGCCGATGCCAGAACCACCACCGGTGATCACCACGCCACGCCCCGCCAGAGACGGGTAACTGGCCGCTTCTATCTCAACTGGATGCAGCTCTTCATGGTCCGAGCGTTCCAGCATCACGCCGCATCGGCTTTAGCATCATTCAGAGGTATAGCGGCGCCATTTGAGGCAAACAGATAGACCGCATCACGATCAAAGGTCAGGTCCACCGTGCTACGGCTTGGCAAACGCTGCTCGCCTGGCAGGCGGACCATCACTGGGCGCTGATCGGCGGCAACATCAACCAATGCGAATGTGTCGGAACCCAAATGCTCTGTGGTGACGATGGTGCCACTGACGGTGGCAATGCCGTCTTTGCCGACACGCACATGTTCAGGTCGCACACCAACTTCGCTAACACCTGCCGGCATATCGGGCAGCGTAATATGACCGCTGGGCAATGTATGCTCGCCACTTGCACTGGTAACGGGCAGAAAATTCATCTTAGGCGAGCCAATAAAGCCAGCAACAAACCGGTTGGCCGGCCGCTCATAAAGCTCAATGGGGCTACCGACCTGCTCAATGCGCCCTTCGTTCATCACCACGATCTTATCGGCCAGTGTCATCGCCTCGACCTGGTCATGGGTCACGTAAACCATCGTCGTGCCCAGCCGCTCTTTCAAGCGCCCAAACTCAATGCGCATATCCACACGCAGGGCAGCATCAAGGTTTGAAAGCGGCTCATCGAACAGGAAAATTTCTGGCTCGCGGACAATTGCCCGGCCAATCGCGACACGCTGACGCTGACCGCCGGAAAGTGCACGTGGCTTGCGGTCCAAATAGTCTTCAATTTTCAAAATGCTGGCCGCGTTGTGCACACGACGCTCGATCTCATCCTTAGGCGTTTTGGCCAGCTTCAGTGCATAGCCCATGTTTGCTGCCACACTCATGTGCGGATAGAGCGCGTAAGACTGAAACACCATCGCGATGCCCCGCTTGGAAGACGGCACGTCGTTGACGATCTCACCACCCACAGCAAGCGAGCCTGAGGAGACCTCATCAAGCCCACAGATCATCCGTAGTAAGGTGGACTTGCCACACCCCGACGGCCCAACGAACACCACAAACTCTCCATGCGCGATGGACAGATTGATGTCCTTAAGCACCTCCACATTGCCATAGGCCTTGTGCAGCCCGGTGATTTTAAGATCAGCCATCGGCGTTTCCTTTATGCAGCCTGTTCAGCCCGCGAACGGGATGTCGTGCTGTCCTTTGATGTCGGTTTGAATGGCGAAAATACTGCCCGAGAGAGGCGCATCGTCCAGTTGCTGAGCTGAAAGGCGAATACGTGCAGAGGTTACATAGAGCGTGGTAAGGTCTGGCCCACCAAAGGTGCAACTGGTGGGGCGCGGAATGGGAAGCATGATCGTGCGATCCACAGTGCCATCCGGGCGATAGCGCCGCACACCCCAGCCATCCCAAAGGGCCGTCCACACGCCGCCTTCGGCATCCACACACAGACCATCTGGTACGCCCTCGTTTGGTTCGATCTTGGTGAACAAACGCCTCTCGCCGAGAGTCCCGGCTTCCAGGTCGAAATCATAGGCCCAGATTATGCGTGGCCCACTGTCAGTGAAATAGAATGTCTTCTGGTCCGGGCTCCAACCCAGGCCGTTGGAGATGTGCACACCTGATACCATCTGAATGGCCTCACCGGACGCATCATAGCGCCAAAGCGCGCCCTGGTTAGGCTCGGTGTTGATCGCCAACGAGCCAAGCCACAAACGGCCCTTAGCATCACATTTGCCATCGTTGAATCGGTTGCCCGGACGGTCTGCCTCAGGTTCGGCCAGTGTCACCACATTTCCATCGGTCTCCAGCGCACGAATGCCGGTTTCGGTCGCGCAGATGAACCCACCTGAGCGCTTGGGGATCGCAACCCCAACCAGTTCTGGCATAGGGCGCGCATGGCGTTCGGCTGTTTCGATATTGGCGGAAATAACCGAGGGCGCCAGAATATCCACCCAATGCAACTGCCCCGTTGGCGCATCCCAGAAGGGACCTTCGGCCAGAAAATCCGTGCCAGGAATTGCAACGTCTATGGTGTCATGCACCAGACCCAGTGGGCGCGGGTTAACTGCTATGGACATTGCCAACTCACCGACATTGCCTGCTATACGGCGCGCGGCTTCAATCATATCGCGCCCTAACGCATGGAGCTTCTCTTCAGGGAGTCGATAAGCTGGCCCGACAATACCAACCGCACCGATGGGCCGGGCACGGTGATCAAGAATTGGGGCTGCAACAGCGTTCACATCATTATGCTGCTCTCCACAACTGACGGCATAGCCACGGGCCTTGATGATGTTGAGTTGCTGATCAAGATCGCCTGGCTGGATGATGGTTTGGTCGGTGAAAGGCGTCAAATCCGTATCGGAAATGAGATCGCGGCGCTCGGCAGCGCTCATGTGTGCTGCCATTGCCTTGCCCAACGCAGTGGCATGCACGGCAGCACGCGATCCCACACCATTGGCGAGTTTTATCTGATGCGGCGTATCGCGTTGATCAATATAGAGAACTTTCCCACCATCCAGGATGCCAAGACGCGCGGCCTCTTTGGAGAGCGAGGAAAGGCGCAGAAGCTCCGGCTCGGCCGCCCCCTTCAGATCAAACTGATCCCAAACCCTGTGCGCAAGCTGAAACGGCCTTGAGCCAAGCGTGTAGCTTTGGTCGCGTTCCGTGAGGCGCACATAACGCTCATCGATCAGCGTTTGGAGAATGCGATGGAGCGTGCCCTTGGGCAACCCTGACCCTTCAAGCAGCGTTGTGAAGCGCATCGGACCACGCGCCTCGGCAATCAAATCGAGGATCCGTAAACCGCGCACCAAAGCCTGCATGCCCGGTTGCGCGCCAGCAACGTCGGGCGTTTCATCGACGGGATTCAATTTGGTCCTTGGCATGAAGCGTGTTTCCCCTTAGCAATTTCAATAAATTGGAACTTAGTTTCAAGTCAATGAGTTTTTGGAATCAATCCATGCGCATCACCAACGTTCAGCACCAGCTTGTCAAAGTACCCTTTACTCAGACGATCCACTGGGGATCGGGCGTGCGCAACGGCACCACACGATTGATCTGCCGGATAGAAACGGAGTGCGGCATGCAAGGTTGGGGCGAAACGCAGTGCCTGATCGATACGGTGCCTGCCGCTTTTGAGCGCGTTGCTGAGCTTGCTGTTGGCATGCCGGTTTCGAATGCCGAACAGCTTTTTCGAAAGGTGATGGGAGCGGGGTACTATCATCACAAGCGCGCGGCTGTGATGGCCATAGCGGCATTAGAAATGGCAATGTGGGATGCCTTTGGAAAAATCGCCAAGCAACCTCTTTGGGCGTTATGGGGTGGCCGTTGGCGTCAGGAAGTGCGCGCCGCAGCCTATACGTTTACAAGAGACCCAAATAATCTGCGTGAGCAATTGAAAGCGTTTGCCGGAGACGGTTATCGCGACTTTAAAGTCAAGGTTGGCTTCGATGAGGCCAGCGATTTGGATTTGGCCCAAGTGGCCAGGGAAACCATCGGCAATGACGCGTTGCGACTTGATGTAAACGGCGCCTGGAACCCCGGGACCGCTAAGCGTCAATTGGAAAAACTGAAGAGCTACGACCCGGCCTATGTCGAACAGCCGTTGGAGCTTGATGATCTTGTCGGCACCGCCGCATTACGCGGATCACAACCGGTTCCCATCGCACTCGATGAGAGCGCCTATACGCTGCAAGATGTTGGCACCATCACCAAACTGGGCGCCGCCGACTATGTGCTGCTCGACCCGCACCAAGCCGGTGGCCTGTGGCAGGTGATTAAGGCGGCTGGGATCTGTGAAGCGCATGGCACCCAAGTCGGCCTGCACTCCGGCGCAGAATTGGCGTTCAGTCAGGCCGCTTATGTTCATCTGGCAGCATCGATCGCGAACATGAGTTTGGCCATCGATACGGAGCGAAAATATCTGGCGAGCGATGTATCGGCCCGACCACCGCGGCTGACCCGAGGCGCTTTTGAGGTTCCTGACACGCCTGGCCTAGGCGTTGAGCCTGATGAGGCCCAGTTGGCCCGCTTCAAGGTTGATACAATCACCGGCGCTTATCTGAATGAGGCAAAACCAGGCTGGTTTCCCACAAAACCACAGTACTAGGCCGCGCCTAAAGCAACAGCTATCAACCACCTAGGCTTCAATCGACGAACTGGAGCTCCCAGATCATCGATCCTATCAGCTAAGTTAGCTCTTGCGGAGGCTGCCACGGCTCGTTTGCTGCTGGCGCACACTGAGGGGGCGTTCTTTAAACTTTTTCTGGTGGCGCTTCGTCGCCGTGAGGGTCTAACGACTTCAAGCTGTAGTCTTCACTGCGGACCGTGGCTACGACAGCGCCCACATCCACGAGTCATTGCCCAGGATCGCGGCACATCCGTCGTCTCCGGCAAGATCAACCGGAAAGAACCTATCCACGATGTGGCATCCTCTATGCTCTGATTGACCGAGTGGGGCGCAGTTTCAACGAGATCAGTGCTCTCGCCGTCTGCCAACGCGCTATGATAAAACAACCGCTGGAAAGGTGAAGAGACTAGCTCTGTTCTCACAAGGAACCGCAACTCTCTAGCTCTTTGGGGGCTCGCCTGCACTGCCCGTTTCGATAAGCATATCAATATCGGTTGCACTCAGTCCATGCTCACGCAAGATCTGCCGTGTATGCTCACCGACAAGGGGCGCAGGGCGGGTTATAGAGGCTGGCGTTGCGCTGAATCCAACAGCCGGCCCGACCACTTTCACCGTGCCAGCCTTGGGGTGGTCGTAACTCTGTATCAGGCCCAAATGTTGCACCTGAGGATCTTGAGCAGCCTCCAAATGGGTCTTCACTTCCCCGCACCAAATGTCAGCGGCAAGCATGGCATCCATCAGGTCCTCGGAGGTCCATTTGCCAGTTTCTGCTGCTAGCTTGCGCCAAACCTCGTCACGCTTGGCAAACAGAGTTTCAGGGTCATCATAGACCAGCAGATCATCGTTCCCCAGCACACTCACCAGCGTTTTGAAGGGGCTCATGGCAATCGTCACCCAACCGTCCTGCGTTGGGTAGGTGCCAAACGGCGCATCCATGCCGGGATGTCCAATGCCAGAATTGGGGCGCTTGAAATCCTCGCCAAAATTCATCGCCGTCACCATTTCCTGGTTTTGGTGGGCGAGCATCCCGGCGAGCAGATTGATTTTCACCTCTTGGCCAAGACCCGATTTCTCGCGCCAAAGCAGCGCTGTGAGAATGCCATAGACCATGTTCATCGCGCCGACCTGATCGGAGAAGCCTGCTCCAACTGGCGTTGGCGGCTGATCAGCTTGGCCAGTTGCCGCCATGATGCCCGTTAGTCCCTGCACCAGCATGTCTTGGCCCGGTCGGTTCACATAGGGTCCGTCCTCGCCATAGCCCGAGCCGGAACAATACACGATGCGTGGATTAACGGCTTTGAAATCCTCATAGCCATAGCCCAACCGCGCCATAACGCCTGGGCGAAAATTCTGCACTACGACGTCGGCGCTCTGCGCCAGCTTCATAATGGCGTCACGTGCCTCTGGCGCTTTCAGGTTCAAAGCCAAGGAGCGCTTGTTGCGATTCCAGGCCAGAAAGTTAGGGCTTTCCGAGCCTCCCACCCATTTGTTGCGAAACGTCAAGCCGCGAAACATATCGCCCTTTCCGGGCCGTTCGATCTTGATGACATTGGCCCCAGCGTCCGCCAGCAGTTGGGTGGCAAATGGGCCTTGCAACAGGTGCGAGAAGTCCAGGATTGTGATGTGCGAGAGGGCTTGATCAGCCATTGTATCCTCAGTCAGTTTCTAATGGACCTTTGGCAGCGGCGCGCGCAGCGCGCCATAAACTGCGCAGGGCAATAACAGTGGTGGTTTCTTTTTCACCCGTTTCCAGTGCCTGGCGAATACGGGCTGAGGCCTGGGTCTGAAAGGCGATATATCCATCGAAACGAGGGCGCAGTAGCGCGTTTTCAGCCGTTTTTGCACAGTCGATGTAAAAGCCACCCCAGGCTTCGTTGACTGCACGGTCCTGCCAAGCAGAGCGAGCAGACGGCTGACCGCCGTGTGCAGGCATCATTGCCCGCTGCGTCTGCGGGTGCATGAGCCATGCGATATGATCAAGCAGCTCTTGAGTCGGCGTGCTGTGCTTGCAAAAGGCAATGCCGGTGCCTCCCAAAACACCGCCAGTTCCTGGCTGCTGAACGCCAATCGTGTCGGAGAAAGTTAGCTGCTCCGCACCCGCCTTGGCATACGTGACATAGCCAAATAGCAGCGGGACAAGCGCAATTTGGCCGCGCGCCAGCGCTTCGCTCAGCCCAATTGGGTTGAGCCTTTCACTGCCCTTTGGCCGCAACGCATACAGGCGGAGCATCGTGGCCAGTGCTTGCTTGGCCAAATCATCTGCCAGCAATGCATCACCACCAACATGCCCTCCCATGCACGCGACGGTGGAGAACAGCGTTAGCAGTGCGTGAGGTCCAGCCAAGGACTGCGCCACCGGTTGCTTCGCGGCCAGATCGACAACCTCATCCCAGTTGCGTGGGGCGATGGGCACCCTATCGGCACGCCGCACCATCACCTGCGTGGCAACATCCAGTGGCAGCGCCCACGTTCTGTTTTGCCAGTGGTAAGACGCGAACGACGGGCCAATGCTTTGGGCTTTCCACGCCTCAATCTGGTCAGCGGAATAGAGGTCTTCCAATGGGTGCAGGCAGTCATTGGCGACCGCTTCCCCGATATGAGGGTGATCGAGCACCAACAGATCATGCTTGGCCCCAAGCTTGGCGATTGGTGCTGATTCAAAGCCTTCAAGCGGCTGCTTGCTCCAATGGAGGAGCGCGTCGGTCCGGCCCGCATTCACCTGTTTTTCGGCCTGCGCCAAAGCATCATAACCACGCGAATGATCCCATGTGAGGCCGCTAAACATTGCTATGATCCCAGAGGGCGGGCGCGCCAATATCCATCGAGATCTTGGTCAAATGCCAGCGGCCCAGATTGGCGGTGTAAAGCGTGCCGTCGGCGAAGGCGACATTGGTAGGGTGGCACAGCGTATGGGCCGTGACGTCTTCAATCAGAACGTCAGTTTGTTCGCCGTCAGGGCTGATCCGCAACAGACGTGAGGGCTCATAGCATCCCACCACCAGATGACCGGCGCTATCGAATGCGATACCATCTGGTAGCCCCGGCAAGTCGCCAACAAACATGCTTGCCTGACCAGCTGAACCATCCGCCAGAATGGGGATGCGCGTGATACAGGGCGCGAAGGTCTCGCAGACATAAATGGCGTTTTCTCCAGGACGCATCGCCATGCCATTGGCGAAGTTGAGCGGCTTCGAGTACCAAAGTTCGCCTTGCCCCGAGTGCAGATCATAGGACCAGATGCCGGGTCCTGGTGTTCCAGAAGCGTGACTATCAGAAACGAGTAGCCGCCCACGGGACGTGTCTACCAACGGGAAGTTTGGAATTTTGATGCCTGGCGCGGTGAAGCGGTCAAGATCACCGGTGGCCAGATCGAGCCGGAAAACCGCCGCGTGTTTGAGGTCACAGATAAACAGCGCGCGGTCACCGTCGAAGGCGAGGCCCAGCGCGAAACCGCCGGTCGAAGCGACCCGCTCATAGCCAGTGCCATCAGGCGCCACGCGTACAATGTCACCATCTTGATTGCCCGCCCAGATCCACCCATCTGGCCCCACCGCAATACCCTCAGGGTGGCTGAGTTTGGGGTTGGCAAACGTGCCATCGAACAGAATGCTGGCTCGCTCGAGCGGCAAAAGTGGCATTGGTCCACGATCAAAGGAATAGGCGCTCATCGGATCAATCGCGCCGCGCGCCGGTGGCTTTGTCGAACAGATGGATCTTGGATCGATCGAATGTCAGGCCAATCGCGCTGTCCATGTCGCGGCCCTCATCCGGACCTACTTTGGCAGCGATCAAGGCTCCTCCCACCCGCACGTTAAGCAGTGTCGAGTCGCCGAGCAGTTCGCTGGAGTAAACCATTCCGTCAAGCAGACCATCAGCCTCAGCGACCTTTACATCTTCAGGTCGAATTCCAAGAACACAGGCCCCATCGGAGACACCGGGCAGAGACAACGCCCCACCAGCGTGGGTGAAGGTGTCGCCGCTGATCTCACCTTCGATCAGGTTCATCGGCGGTGACCCGATGAAACCGGCAACAAAGATGTTGGCCGGGCGCGCATATATTTGTGCAGGCGTGCCAACTTGTTGGATGCGGGCATCATTGAGGATGACGATCCGGTCCGCCAACGTCATCGCCTCAACCTGATCATGCGTCACATAGATCGTTGTGGTCGCCAACTCTTTTTGCAGGTGCTTCAGTTCTGCGCGCATCACTGTGCGTAGTTTTGCATCCAAATTGGAAAGCGGCTCATCCATCAGGAACAGTTCAGGCGTGCGCACAATGGCGCGAGCAAGGGCGACGCGCTGGCGCTGGCCGCCGGAGAGCTCCGATGGGCGACGGGTCAGCAGTTGGTCCATTTCAACTTTGGCAGCCGCCGCGCGCACCCGCTCCTGGCGCTCTTGGGTTTTGATCTTGGCGATCTTCAGCGGGTAGCCAATGTTCTCGCCCACCGTCATGTGCGGGTATAGCGCATAGTTCTGAAACACCATCGCCAGATCACGGTTGCGCGCTGGTATATCGTTCATCAGCTTACCGCCAATGCGGATGTCGCCCTGGCTGGGCTCTTCAAGTCCTGCGACCAGCCGCATGGTGGTGGATTTACCGCAGCCTGAGGGCCCAAGCAGCACCAGAAACTCGCCATCGGCGATCTCAAGGTTCAGTCCTTCCAACGCGGTGTAATCACCAAAGCGTTTGCCAAGACCGGTTAGCTCAACAGTTGCCATCTTACGCTCCCAATCTATTCGCCGCGAACGGCAAGGCCGCCATCGACACGCACAATTTCACCGGTGATGAAGCTTGCCTTGTCGGATGCCAAATAGGCCACCAAATCGGCGACTTCTTGCGCTTGCCCAAAGCGACCAAGCGGATGGGCCTTGTTCCAGGTCTCAATCAACTCTGAAGGGTCATCCATGCTGTCGAAAAGCTTCTCATTCAGGGGCGTCATAATGGTGCCCGGGGCTACCGCGTTCACCCGTATGCCGTGTGGCGCCAGATCAATGGCGCTCTGCTTGGTCAGCGCGTTGATACCCCCTTTAGCCGCGGCGTAAGCCGCCCATCCTTGGAAGCCGATCAAGCCCTGGACGGACGACATGTTCACCACAGCGCCGGATCTGCGCGCGCGCATGTGTGGCACGCAAACCTTCATGCCTCGCCAGACGCTAGAGAGATTGGTGTCGATAATGGTGAGCCAGTCCTCTTCGACCATCTCATCGACGACACCGCCAACGGCGCGCGCGGCGTTGTTGACCAAAATGTCGATGCCTCCAAAAGCCGACACAGCCAGCTCGGCCATAGCTTGCATCTGGTCAAGCTGGCGCACATCCACTTGGATGAAGCGAGCATTTTTACCAATGGCTTCGGCGCTGGCCTCACCGGCTTGCGCGTCAATATCAGCGAGCACAACCTTCGCGCCTTGGCTTGCAAGGGTCTGCGCGCACGCAAGGCCGATGCCCATGGCTGCGCCGGTGACCACGGCGACTTTTCCCTCGAATGCTTGGTCCATTGTTTGCCCTATGCCCCTTTGAATTCAGGGTCTCGTTTTTCCAGAAACGCATCGATGCCTTCCTGGCCGTCTTGCGTGGAATAGAGCCTGAACAGCACTTCCTGCTCGTAGCTTTTGGCGCTCTCGCTGGGCGCATCATAACCTTCGCGCATCAGTCGCTTCATCTCTGCCTGCGCCAGCGGTGCGGTCTTAAGGCAGGCACGGGCGCGTTTCAGCACGGCATCATCAAGGGTATCTGGTGTCACAATTTCCGCAGCCAGACCCAGCTCGAAGGCGCGCTGGCCGCTCATGCGCCAACCGGCCAGCATCAAATCGCTGGCAGCATATTTGCCCACGGCTCGGATGAGCCGTTGCGTGCCCCCGCCACCTGGTGACAGACCAAGCCGACCTTCGGGCAGGCCAAGCTGAGCATTCTCTGAAACAATCAAGATGTCGCAGCACAGGGCGATCTCGAACCCACCGCCAAGCGCGAAACCATCAATGGCGCAGATAACCGGCTTGGGCAGCCGTTCCAGCTTGTCGAACACCCGGCGCGAATTCATTTGATAGGCGATGAACTCCGGCCGCTTGTCGCCTTGATACTCGGCGATGTCCGCCCCCGCCACAAAGGCCTTGCCACCCGCACCGCGCAAGACGATGACACGCACGGCAGGGTCAGCGGCGGCCTCATCCAAGGCGACATCAAACTGCGCCATCAGCTCAGTCGACAGCGCGTTCATCTTTTCTGGTCGATTGAACAACAACTGCCGCACACCGGACACGAGATCAGAGGGCTCAAGAAGCGCCATTGGGTTCACCCTTTTACCGCGCCAGCGGTGAGGCCAGCGACGAAGTATCGTTGCAGAAAGAAGAAGACGGCGATAACTGGCAGCGAGACCATCACTGATGAGGCCATCAGTTCGCCATAGCGAATGCCATACTGGCCAATGAAATCGTTCAAGCCGACAGGCAGCGTGCGCATTTCCCGCGTCGAGGTGAAAGAGAGCGCAAACAGAAATTCCTGCCAGGTCACAATCAACACGTAGACTGCGGTCGCGATGATGCCGGGGCGAGCCAAGGGCACAACAATGTCCCAGAAAACCCGCAAGGGACTCGCACCGTCGATGGCTGCTGCTTCTTCCAATGAGACTGGAAGTTTCATGAGGAAGCCGCGCAGCATCCAAACGGCCACCGGTAGGGTGACAGATACATAAGCGATGATCAGTGACCAATATGTGTTGAGCAGATCAGCGGCACGCATCATCTTGTAGAACGGGATGATGATGGCGGCGTGCGGGAACATCTGCGCCAGCACAACCATACCCGTCAGCACCGTCATAATCGCCAACTGCGCTCGGCTAAAGCTGTAGGCGGCAAGAAGGCCAAGCGTCACCGTGATAACCACCGAGGCGCCGGACACTATCATCGAGTTCAAGAAGTAGGTGCGGAACTCCGGACGAAACGCGGTCACGTAATTGTCCAATGTAGGGTCAGTGGGCCACAATCGGGCTGGGATGGCGAAGGGTTCAGTTGGCGGCTTCAGGCTGACAGATAGCATCCAGAAGAATGGTAGCAGCACGAAGATCGCTAGCAGGATCTGAAAGCCGATCAACAGAACGCGCGTCTTGCGATCTTGCTTCATGCACTTGCCCTCCGGTTGGAGGCAGCGCGTTGAACGATGGCATAGAGCGCCACCAGCACAGCGAGTACGAGAATGGAGAACACGCCATAGGTGGCTGCTTCCCCAAAACGGAACTGGCCAAATCCGGTCTCAAAAATTTGCGTGGGGAAGATGTGCGTCGCGTTTTGCGGACCGCCACGGGTCAGCACCCAGACAATGTCGAAATAGTTGAACGTCAGGATCAGCGTCAGCACGATGTTGACGATGACCACGTCTTTGATGGCCGGCAGCGTCACATCGAGGAGGCGACGAATTGGACCTGCGCCATCCAACGTTGCGGCCTCCATCTGGCTTTTGTCAACATTTTGCAGCGCTGCCAGATAGATCAACATAGAGAATGGAAAGCCCTTCCAAACCGCAACAAAAATAACAGCCGCCATCGCGGTGTCGGTAGAAGCAAGCCAGGCCGCGCCATTTTCCATCAGACCGAACTGAATGAGCAAAGAGTTCACCAAGCCAAGCTGTGGATCATACATGAACCGCCATAGGATCGCTGCCACCACGCCGGGCAGAACGAAGGGCAGCATCACAATCGCGCGCAGCACGCCTTGCGCCGGCAAGCCTTGATTGAGCAGCGTCGCAACGAAGAAACCGAGGACGTTCTGAAGCAGCACAACGCCGAGGGTCCAGGCGACGGAATTCATCAAAACCTGATTAAAATCGCGCCCGCTCAGTACCTTCTCGTACACTTCCCAGCCAACAAAGCGAGGCTCCGGGCTGATGAACGATGTGTCGTAGAAGCTTTCAATGACCGTCCCAACCATCGGGTAGTACAAGAAGACGCCGAGCAGGAGCAGCGTGGGTGCCAGAAACACCCAAACCAGCCAACGGTCTTTACGCATGGTCATGAAGACAATCCAAGGTCATGAACGAGGCGGAGCAACGCACGGGAAAAGCGGCCCCAAGGCAGAACTGCCGCGGGGCCGCAGGTGGGCGTCGGGGGAGACGCTTTAGTTGAGGGTATCAATCTCCGTGCAGGCCGCGTCAGCTGCCTCCTGCACATTGGCACCAGAGAACATGTCCTGGAATAGGGTCATCTGGATATCGGCTACTTCAAGATAGCGCGCTGAGAGGGGTCGTGCTTGTGCGTTGCCCAGATGCTCCATAATGGCCTGTGGGCCTTCACGGTTTTCGGCTAGGAACGCCTCGGCAGCGGCCATGTTGGCTGGGATGAGGTCAACCACATCGCCGTTCACATCTTCGCGCACCATGAACTCGATGAACTTCCAAGCTGCTTCCTGGTGCTCAGAGCTTTCAAACACAGCCAAGTTCCAACCGCCAAAGGTACCGATTGCCGTCATACCTTCTGGCGCCGTGCCGTTCACAAAACCCCAATTGATGTCCGAAGACTGCAGGGTTGGTTGCTCGAGCGCGGGCCAGAACTCGACAGCAAGCGAGCCATTGAGGAAAAGCTCACGCATGTTGCCCGAGTTGGCGTTCAAAATGCCCGAAGGTGCAAACTCGGCAAGGTCCTGAAGATAGGTCATCGCTTCCACCGCAGGTGCTTCATTGAGGGCACAGGAGCCGTCCGCTGCAAGCACCGACCCTCCATTGGAGAAGATGAACGAGTTCACGACAACCACGGTGTCTTCGCCGCGATGTCCGAAAAGGCCAACGCCAAACTGCCCGTCGCCGGTCAAGGCTTCCGCTGCAGCGCGCAAACCCTCAAATGTGGAGATTGAGGATGGGTCGATACCGGCAGCATCAAACAGGTCCTCATTGTAAAATGAGAACTGCCAAACATCGACGTTAAACGGGATGCCATAGAGCCCATCGTTAAAGACCGCTGAGTCCCAAGCACCGCCAAAGAATTGATCGCGCGAAAGGCCACTCATTGAGGCCATATCGGCGAGGTTTGCCACCGCGCCAGCCTGTGCAAACGCCCCAACCCAAATCTGGTCAAGCGTCGCGATGTCTGGCGCATTTCCACCCTGTACGGCAGTGAGAAGACGCTGCTGATACTCAGGATAGGGAATGGTGGTGACTTCGATGGCGATGTCTGGATTTTCTTCCATAAAGCGATCAACGGCCGCCTGCTGAACTTCTGAAAGGCCGGATTCTGTCTGCTGGTTGTCCCAGAATTGCAGGGTAATGTCCTGCGCGTTGACGGCTCCGGCCATTAGTACAGCGCCAGCGGCAACGGAAGCGAGTAGTGCCTTTTTCATTGTATCCTCCCAGGGATTTGAATGCAGTTTGGTTATGCAGAGCGGTGGCGCACGCCACCGTTAATCTCCGGTGCGGAAGCAGCAGGCTCTTCGGCCACAGTTACATCCACTCCGGCAGTGCGGAGCCGTTGGCGGTCGCTGGGCAGCGCACCGTCATCGGTAATCAGTTCGTGGAATTCGCCTGCTCGAGCAATGCGGTGGTTGGCGTCTGCTCCAACGGCGGTATGATCAGCAAGGGCGATGGTTCGACGCGCCGCTTTGACAAAGCGCGATGCGGCGAGCGCCAAACGCTCATCAAGCGAGGAAATTCCAAAGTCTGGCGATATGCCGCCGACGGATAGGAATGCCGTATCAGCACGCATCAGTTCAAAAAGAGCGCCAAGGCTTGGGCCAACAAGGCAGCGGTCAGCCGCTTGATACTCACCGCTGGTCAAGATGACTTTTACTTCTGGCGCCCCCTCCAGGCGGGAGAGGATATCAAGCGAGTTTGTAACAACGGTTAAGCCGCGAATGCGTGCGGGGGTATCGCAGGCTATTGCTCGCAACGCCTCGGCAAGGAACAGCGTTGCTTCGCCTTCCCCTAGAATGATGGTTTGGTCAGGGTGGACGCGTGCAAGCGCCGTTTGGGCCACGACCCGTCGCAGGCGGGACACTTCGGCTGAAATGCCCTGATGCGGCGCTGCAACCACAAGCTCTAAGCCATGGTCACCGCAGCGTTCACGCATGGACTGGATCATCGAGCGATACCAGTCGTGAGCCGGGTAATGCGGCATGATTCCAACGCGTCCGCTTACCTTACCGCTCTTGGCAGGACGCATAGGAACACCTGGGATACGCGCCAAATGGTCTTCGCGAAGCACCCACTCGCCCGATTGATGCTGGTAGTAATCATCCAGGTTTTGGGCCGTTAGCACGACATGAGGCGTCACCGCCTGATCGACAATGTCGTTCCCCCTAAGGGCATAAGCGATAAGGTCGATGGCATAGGCTCCGACAACAGTTGGAAAGAACGCAGAAACGGCACGCAAGGAAGCTTGCTCGGCAAGCTGGCCAACAAAGGAGGGGTGCTCCCCGCCGCACGCATAGATCCGGATTGTTTGATGAGCCGCTTTCGCGGCTTCCATTATTGCCAGTGCGGTATGGTCGTTGACGCCGAAAGCAATACCGATTGGGCCAACAGCGTCAGGATTAACATTGGCGCTCATCGCATCGGCAGCCACGCGTAATGCCGGCTTGTACGAACCTTTGCCATTGACGCGCAGAACCGTGAGATCGCCAGCAAAGGAGCTACGCAATCCAGCCAGAAAGCCGTCCGTGCGTGCCCGCGTATTGGCCAGCTCAGCTTGGCAGACCAAGAGAACAGTTGCCCTACTGCCTTGCGTTTCGCGGCCAGCAACCTCGCCGAGTGCGAAACCGGCCGCGGTATTGTCCGGCCCCAGATAGATGCCACCATTTTGCGGTGAGGATTCAGCAATGAAGGGAATACCCCGCCGGATGATCTGGCGACGCAAAGCATCTCCGCCTCGCCCTTCGATTGGGGGCAAAACGACTGCATCCATGTCATCCAACTGTGCTCGCACCGGCTCATCGGGGACCAAAGTAGGCATGAATGGCGAGGCCCGAAGCACTTGAGCGTCTGGGAGCGTCGCACCGCCATGTGTGCGTTTCAATGCCCCTGCGTCAGCAAGTTCAGCCACGTCGCGCCGCAGCGTGACGCGCGAAACATCTGGCAACATCCGGCTCAGCTCAGCCAGATCGACCATACCATCTGCTTGCAGAATACTGAGAATGCGCCTTTGACGTCGCTCTTTGATCATTTCACTCCCCTTCCATGCGATTACGCCGCGATATTGCGGATGAACACAGGTCGAGCAGCGATAGTGATCATAATCTACACAAAACGATCATTAGCGATCACTGAGGCGTGGATACTCCAGTTAGATAAAGCGACAGCATGCACCAAAAGATGGTGAACATGAGTGATTTAGTCGAAGTCCGCTGTTGGGGGTTGCAACCGGTTATGTTCGCACCAGAGAATGATCGCCGTGGACTGTTGCCCAAGCCAATTGAGTGGCCGCTGCACAGGAAGATGACACTGTGAGCGTTGTTATCGCGTCCCTGATCGTCTGGAATTCAATGTTCTGCTGAGCTGGCAGGCTTGTGACAACAGGCCGGTACTTTCGCTCAGTGGTCCATCCCTGTAATGACGCGTTCCACTGCTTCCACAGTGCTGGTCTTGGGGTCGATATCATCGGCAACCACTTTGCCGCGGCGCATGACGACAATGCGGTCAACAACCTGAAACACGTGGTGAATGTTGTGGGCGATAAAGATGCAGGAATGGCCAGAGTCACGCGCATTGCGGACGAACTGCAGGACACCCTGTGTCTCAGCAACGCCAAGATTGTTGGTCGGCTCGTCAAGAATGATGAGGTCGCTTTCAAAGTACATGGCACGCGCAATGGCGACTGCCTGTCGTTCACCCCCGGACAGTGAACCGATTGGAGTAGACGGTGGGATGTTTTTCGAGATGCCAACTTCGCGCAACAACTTGGACGCAACCTCTTCCATCTTCTTGTTGTCCAGTCGACCCAAGAACTTCGGTCCAGTGACCGGCTCGCGCCCCAGAAACAGATTCCGTGCTATCGACAATTGGGTGACAAGCGCCGAGTCCTGGTAGATCGTTTCGATGCCATGATCGATGGCATCCGTCGTACCGCGCATATCGACTGTCTTGCCCTTGATGTTTATCTCACCGCTAGAGGCTGGCACGGCGCCTGACAGGATCTTTATAAGCGTCGATTTCCCAGCGCCATTGTCACCTAGAAGGCCGACGACTTCTCCGCGCTTCACCGTGAGACTGGCACCTTCCAACGCACGAACGGGGCCATAATTCTTGGAGATGTTCTCCATCGAGATCAGAATTTCACCCATGGATCAGCCTCCCGAATGGTTCTGGCGGTCGAGCCAAGAATGCAGCGCCATCATGCCTAGGATGATCGACCCGATGAAGATGTTGTAGGCAAGGCCGGGCACGCCAATCATAACAATACCGTTACGCATCAGCCGTAAGATGAAGATGCCAAGAACGGTGCCAATAATCGTACCACGCCCCCCCATAAGCGCCGTGCCTCCTATGACCACCATGGCGATCACTTCTAGCTCATATCCAGTGCCACTATTGGGGTTGGCAGCTGAGGTACGGATAGAACTGATCACGCCGGCAAATCCGGCCAAGGTTGAACTCAACATGAAAAGTTTGACTTTGGTCCCAACCACATTGACGCCGCGCGCAGCGGCCGCCTGGGCATTACCGCCCGATGCCTGAATCCAGTTTCCAGCCTTCGTTTTATGCAGAACATAATGCAATGCGGCAGCAATCAGGATGAACCAGAACAACGACATATAAAGTCGCATGGAACCGACATAAATATCACCAACGAGGAACTCGGCGAGCCACTGGCCACCGGCATTCCAGGTGCGCTGAGGGAATCCATCCGTCACGTAGAGCGCGGTGCCTCGCGCCACGAGCAACATGCCAAGCGTGACCAGAAATGAAGGAATCTTCAGGTACGTTACGAACCATCCGTTGACCAGGCCAATGAACATGGCAATTGCCATCGCCACAACAAAGGACAGCTCCAAAGTCAGCACTTCGCCGTTAAACAGCGACCACATGATGACTGGTGTCAGACCAAACACGGACCCGACCGAAAGATCGAACTCTCCCGACGTCATGAGCAATGTCATTGCCAATGCAATGATGCCCAGCTCCACCGTAAAGGCCAGCGTGTTGGAGATGTTGAGGATCGAAAGAAAGTTTGGGTTGATCGATGTAAAGACAACGATGAGGAGGACAAGCAAGATTGCAGGACCGACTTCTGGTCGGCTGCTTAAAAGTCTGGCTACGTTTTGCATGACCGCAATCGGTCCTTGTTTCAGGGTAGGAGCAGAAGATTGAACGGTGTTGACCGGGTCCCTTGAGACCGGGGGGTATTGCATCAGCATCAGTCTGAAAAAAGTGGCACCCGTAGACGGGCGCCACCTTTTGCCTGATCAGTTGCCGCTTAACACGTCATCATAGACCTGTGCTGTGTCGGCCTCATAAAGAGCACCGGTAATGACATCAAAGCCGGTGGGAATGCCACTGGCAGCCATCGCGGCCAAAGAAAGGCCAATATAGGACGTGGCCTGCGGATCCTGCCATTGGGCAGCGTTTACATAGCCTTCGAGCACCGATTGAGTGGTATCAAGCGAGTTGCCCCAGCCAACGACCGGGATGTCGCCGGCTGCAATACCAACCTGGTTGAAGACTCGTTTGATAGAACCGGTCACCAAATCGCCAAGACCGATAATGGCATCAATCTCTCCTTGGTTCGCAGTCAGATAGTCGGACATGCGGGTGATGATCTCTGCCTGGTCAAGCGTCGCGTCGGTCACTTCCCATGTGATGTTCAACGGTTCAAAAACCGATGCAATGCCTTCTTCTTCCTGCACTGCATAGGTCGCGCCGGGCACTTCGACGGGCATCCAAACAAAGTCACCTTCCTCAACGAGTTCGTTGTCAACCAGGTATTGTGCCCAGGACCGACCGTAGACAACCAGATCACCGCCCACATAGGCGTCAAAACTGGCGGTCGGGTCGGGCGTATTCATATTGATGATCGGAATACCGGCTGCGTTGGCTTCCATGGCCACTTCAACGAGACTGCCGGGATCAGGACTTGATGTCACGATCCCGTCGGCACCAGACGCGATAGCTGCACGTATTGCCTCCTGGTGGGAAGGGACGTCGCCGCTATGAAACGAGGTGTTGACTGAATGGCCCGTATCTTCGCTCCATTGGCGGGCGCCATCGAGAAAATAAGTCCAGACCGGATCTGCTGGTGAACCGTGCGACACCCAGTAAAATGTTTTTTCAGCGTGTGCTGCGCCAACTGGCGCAATGGCAGCCACAACAAGGGCAGCGGTTGCGAGTTTGAGTGATTTAAACATTCATTCCTCCAGTTCGACATGCTCCGACGATCATAGGCGGCGTGGTTGCATGTCCATGAGATCGTCGCGATCAGGGCTATCTTGATCGTCGCAATCGATTACATCGTGAACTTGAATTCAACAAAAGGCAAATGAGACGCCTGCTTTCGCTAAAGTTAAGCCGCAATCCAGTTGGCGGCTGCGGGTCGATTTGCATTGACTTGACGCGGGGCTTTTTCACCAATCGCGAAACGGTACGCTCAAAACAATGAGCCAAACGTACCCGAACTCGCTATACTCAACGACATGTCATAGAACGCAATGACGAGCGTTTCGCGTAAGTGAGCCACTGGTCTTTCGCCCGAGAGGCGATAACAGATTGATAGGCTTGTGGGAGAGACGCGAACGCCGCGTCAGACAATTGCGTGTTAACTTGGACGTCCGTGGCGTTGAGCCGTCCCGTGAAACCGCCGACAAAAGCAGGCCTGCTAGCCCGGCACTGTGATGAACGGGTTATTTGAAGGCTGTGATGAGATGAGCGTGTTGTTTGAAGAACTTGACTACTGTCCAACGTCAAGTGGCGCTCTCAGCCTGCGTCGCCGTCATGATGTGAAGATTGGCGTGGATGTCTGGGAGATCCTGCTCGGTGATGAGTTTTTGATGTCGAGCCATTTCATTGCCTCCGAAGTCGCACTGGGGCAAATGGGCGTTGCCGCCTGTACCGGAGAGGCTCTCAACATCGTGGTCGGCGGGCTTGGGCTCGGCTACACGGCCCAGGCTGTTCTCGATGAGGATGCGGTCTCTGAGTTGCTTATTATTGAGTACTTCAAGCCGGTGATCCAATGGCACATGGCTGGTCTCCTGCCTATGGGTACACGCCTGGTCGACGATCCGTCATGCCGGATAGTGGAAGGTGATTTCTTCGCCATGGCCACCGGCGATGGGTTTGATCCTACGCGGCCTGAGCGGCGTTTCGATGCAGTGCTTGCTGATATCGACCATGCCCCCGACCATCTTCTCGATGAGCGTAGCAACAGTTTCTACCAGATCGATGGTTTACGCGCACTCAAGTGCCACTTGAAACCTGGCGGCATTTTCGGATTGTGGTCGGACAAGGTTGCGGACCAACGTTTTCTCGAACGTCTGGGTGCGGCCTTCCCAAAAGTCTGGGCGGAACCTGTGACCTTTGACAACCCGTTCACCGGCGAGCCCTTCACCCAAACCGTCTATCTCGCGCAGGCGGAGAATGAATGACCTGCATCAGTCTACAAAGCGGCTAGACGAAGACAGTTGGGAGTTAATCCGGAAAGACCATGCAAACAAACCCAGTTCGATGCTGAACGCAGGAGGTCCCAATATCGCTTCAACTCACTACCCCATCAGCCTCCTCAACTGGACAAGGCCACACTTAACTCGCGCAGCAACTCGATCGGTTCGGCCAGCGACAACGCAAATGTCGCTGCCGAAGGGACTATTTTTCTTCAGCTTTGTTTCATGAGCTGAACTGCGTTCGCCACACGCTTCTCGGTGGTCGCGGCCAACGCGGAACTGGACCAACCGGCGCGCGAGGCAACACCAAGCTGGGAGCAACGGCGCGAGGTGGGCAGGCGGCGGAATTTCCTGCTGCGATCGTGAATGTATCAAGCTATCCGAGATCTTCATTAATGATTTTGATTTGGCCCGGTCATCGGCAACGCCGCCAATCCTCGCCGTGCGTGCCAGTTCCCTCTTTTTGTGGCTCCACCATTTTCGTGTCGAAACAAAGGGCGATGCTGTCGCGGGCTTGACTACGTTGGCTCGCCAAAATCAGCGCGTCGACCTAGGCAGCAACATCATGTGCTTTGCATCCAGGATACCTCAGCACCAAGATTTTTTTGACAACGCACTTCTCCCTAATTCTTAGGATCATGGCTGCGATCATCTCAGTCGGCCCCGCAAAGATTCACGCGTATGCCGAGCTTGGTTGCTAGTGCAGCTCGAGCTTGAAGAGCTCTGTCAGCATTCCGGGCGCTGGATGCGTACACCACCTGAATGTGGTTGGCGCGGTGGCGGCCCATCATCTGGTCGCGGGTGACGCCGGTGAGCACCCCATGCATGATCGGCCATTGTTCGGTGGTCGATTCTAGCCGGTGCTGCGTTTCTTCGTGCGGCAACTCAACCGCCTGCCCTCGACCAATATCCATGTGCAGCGCGCCGCCTTCAACGAAGATGCGCGACCAGATGATCTCACCAGGCTTGGCCACACCTCGCAGCGTGCCCCCGCCCAGCGGGAAGTACATGGGCGGTTGGCGTAGGCTTTGTGAGCCCGCCCAACCACCTTCATGATGAGCCGGTGGGGCAGCCCCGGAGATCTCAAACACCCAGACAAAGCGATCTTCACCGGTGGAGGCCTCATTGGCACCCCAGCGCAGATCGTGCAGCGTGGTCTCCACCGGCTCGCCCATCGCCCGGTGCACCCGGTTGATAAGGATCGCATCGAGCCCGGCGCATTCATCCACCTCGTTGAAGTGCACAATGGCCTGCCCTTCCCGGATCGGTTGGCCGCTCTGGTCAAGCACTGGCGGGCGATCATCATTGTTGAGCATGCCTTCCACCAGATCGGAGGCAGGCATCAGGTCCTTCAGGCCCTGTTGATACTGGATACCAATGGCCTCGCAGCCAAAATCATCGGCAATGCGAACCGCTGCATGATACATGCGGCACTGATCAAGCACCTGATCCTCAGTAAGCTCGGTTGCCGGGTCGCTGCCAAAATGGAAGACAAGACCCTTCTGCTTGATCCAGTCCAACGTGGCACGGGCCGTGGCCTCATCAATCTGCTTGCTGGCATGATAGAGCGCCGACTGGGACAGCCGCTCCTTGAACACGCCCATCGGCATGAGTAGCTCATCGGGGATGATGGCATTGTACATGCCCATGCAGCCCTCATCGAACACGCCCATGATTGTCTTGTTGGTGCGCAGATCATCGGCGATTCTTTGCGCCAGAGTGTCTACGTCCTTGGGAAGATCATCGCCCGTCCAGACCTGTACATGGCTGGCATCATGGCTGCAGGTGCCGGTGGTCAGCCACGCTTCCAGGCGCTCCAGGAAATAGGCATCGGTGAAGTCCTCGCTCCACAGCGTGCTGAACGGCACTCCGGCTTTGACCAGCGAGCCATTGAGATTGAGCATCCCGACAAGGCCAGGCCATTGCCCCGACCAGTTGGCGAGCGTCATGATTGGCCCACGATGGCTGGTCAGCCCGGCCAGCACATGGTGGGAGTACTGCCAGACCGCCTCAGCAACGATGACCGGCTGATCGGGGTCGATACCGGCAAAGGCATCCATGCCCTCGCGCTGGGAGGCCAGGAACCCATGACCAAGCCTCTCATCATAGGCATGGGCGCGCTCAACGCTCCAACCGAAGCGGGCGAGCGCAGCGGCCAGCTGCTCTTCCATCGCCTTCTGGGCAGGCCAACAGGTCTGGTTGGCGCTCTGGCGCAAATCGCCACTGGCAAACAGCGCAACAGTTTGATCAATCATCGAGTCGTCTCCTCGGTCACCTCTTTGGGCGCTTCTTCATCGGTCATAAATGTCGCATAAACATTGTGGTTATCAAGGACGTGGCGAGACACCCTCTATTTGCCATGGAGGACATCATGGCTTGCAGCATCCGGCATCAGACGCTGCTTGACCACGCGCCCACGGCATGCGTTGCACAGATCAGATCGCGCACCGCTGGCCACAGCGCCAAGCATCGCACTTCCAAGCAGGACAGGTTACGGCGGTTCAAGCCGCATAGCACCTTAGGATACCATCCGCCCGCATCGGAAAGCTTCGTCCCGATGGGACCGCAGCCGACCATGCACCAACATTTCCCGGACCGGCTAGTGGGGGCTCTCCAGGAAGCGTTCCTGCCAGATCGAAGGAATGTTGTCCTCAAACAGGCCCCCCTCACGACATCCCTCACCAGAACATTGGCGACGATCACCTGCCGTTTGGCCAAGTCCTTTGCATCAGGCGGTGGACGGCATTCAGCGGGTTTGCAGTCGCTGGCAATGAACGTGCCGAGCGAACAAGCCACGTGCGCAGCATTCCTAGGATGCTGCTCTGTCATGCGTAACCAGCGCACTGAGACCAGGCAAATCGCTTGCCCCACCCAGGCGCGAAACAGCGTGGGCTCCGCACGCGTTGCCTAGCTGGAGGGCCTTCAATGGTTCCTGGCCAGCAAGCCATGCGCTCAGAAACCCTGCATTGAAGGCATCTCCCGCGCCAGTGGTATCGCGAACTTTGGTTGGTTGGGCGGCTAAGTGTGTGCGCCTGCTATCAGCTTGACCCACATAGTGGGTGCATGTTGCACCCTTATCGCCCTGCTTGATAACAAGTGCCGCCTTGGGCCGCACGGCAATGCCCTGGCTAGACAATCGCTCCGCCTCATCAGCATTCGGCAAGAACACATCGACATTGGCAATCGCGTCGGCCACGTCATGGCGGGATAGTGCAGCCTCATCCCAGGCGCAATCCAGTGAAACGCTCATTCCGCGCGTCCGCGCTGCCGTGACCAGATCGGGCTGTTCCAGGGCTGTTGTTAACTCACCTATATGAAGGTGGCGCGCCTCTGGCATCGCATCAATCATGCTGCGCGGCACAGCATCACCGACACGACGGGTGATAAACGAGCGGTCCACTGTACCGACGGCCGCGGCTGTGATTTGTGGTTCAAGACAACCAGCCGGCGCGCATTGATTGTCGATGCGCTTAGCGGCCATGTCAGCTTCAACCATGCTTTGAAACGGCGGGGCAGGCAGCGTGCCGACCAAAGCGACCTGCTCACCCAGGGCTGCAAGGTAGGCGGCGGTAATGAACGCGCCGCCGCCAGGGCAAATGGTCAAGCTGTCGGCAAAAACTTCTCGACCCATTGCTGGTTCAGCATCAAGACCAGCGAACACCAGATCGCAGTAAATCCGCCCGGCGCACAGGATCATGCAGCGCTCGCCACCGACTGGTTGGCAATGGCCTGCCCGGTGTTGGCATCAAACAGGTGCATCAGCGATGGATCAGCCGTCAGACCCAGAGTATCGCCCGCCTTGGGCGGGTTGCGGCCGGAACCCGACGCGATGAACTCCTTGCCCTTCACATCAACGTAAAGCAGCGTTTCTGCGCCCAGCGGTTCGGCAACAGAAACCGAACCTTCAAGCAGCGCGGCGCCGCCATTTGCAACAGGGCCAATGTCCTCAGGCCGCACTCCAAGCAGAACCTCAATGCCATTGGCGGCACGCGCAGGCATTTCGACCCGCGCCCCGTTGAACAAGGTCACGCCGCCATCTTCATAGATGCCATCGAGCAGATTCATGGAGGGCGCACCGATGAACTGAGCGACGAATGTATTGGCGGGCGCGTGATAAACCTCTGCCGGAGTGCCGATCTGTTGAATGTGACCATCCTTCATGATCACGATCCGGTCGGCCATTGTCATGGCCTCCACCTGATCATGAGTCACAAAAATAATCGTGTTCTTTACCCGCCGGTGTAGCTTCTTGATCTCAAGGCGCATCTGCGTCCGCAGCTGCGCATCTAGGTTCGACAGCGGCTCATCAAACAGGAAGACCGCTGGGTCGCGCACCATCGCCCGGCCAATGGCCACGCGCTGGCGCTGGCCGCCCGATAGTTGCGCGGGCTTGCGGTGCAACAGATCCGTCATGCCAAGAATACCGGCCACCTCGTCGATCCGCGCCTCCTTTTCGGGCTTGGAAAGACTGGAGCTGCGCAGACCAAAACCGATATTCTTGCGCACCGACATGTGCGGATAGATCGCGTAGTTTTGGAAAACCATCGCTATATCGCGATCCTTCGGCTCCAGATTGTTGACGACCCGCCCGGCAATTTCGATCTCACCTTCGGTGATCTCTTCGAGACCCGCAATCATGCGCAAGGTGGTGGATTTTCCGCAGCCTGACGGGCCAACAAACACCACGAACTCACCGTCGCTTACATCCAGATTGATGGAATGCAATACCTGCGTTTTGTCATAGCGTTTGACCAGATTGCGCAGCGAAAGATTGGCCATTCAAGCGATCTCCAAAAGGGCGTTAAATGCGGTGGTCAGTGTTTGATCAGCGCTGGCGATTTGCGCGGTTTTCGCTTCAAGCTTCTGGCGCAATTCTGCGCTGCTATGCTCATAGCCACCTAGGGCGTTATCCATCGCGTCGGGGCCTGGCCCACCAAAGCGCTCGCGGCGCGCCACAAATGTCTGCAGCGACACAGCATCAGCAAAAGCGGCCTCATCAAGGGAGCTGGCGCGCTCGGTCTCACGTGCGAAGGCCGCGCGAAAAGCCGCAAAGCCCTCACCCAGCGGCACGCCTTCGGCGATAACCGCGCGGGCGGTCTGCGCGGCGATCGTATGCGCCTGGCGGAACGATAGCCCCTCCTGGCGCACCAACGTGTCGGCAAGCTCTGTGACCGTCACGCAGGCTGCATCACCATTACGCGCCACAGCTTCGGCATTGATGCGGCAGGCCGGCAGAAAAGCGGTTAGTAGCGCCGTCACACGGCCAGCGCTTTCGAAGCTGGCAAAGCCAGCCGCCTGCACCTCGCCTTCGCTGTCGTTCATGTCTGTGAAGGGTGTGTTGTGCATGGTCATGATCATGGTCTCACAGCGCCCGACCGTAACGCTGGAAAGGTGACGCAGATGCTCAATGGGCACCGGATTGCGCTTTTGCGGCATGATGGAGGAAATCTGCACGAGCGCGTTGGGAACATAAAGCTGACCAACCTCGAAGGCAGACCAGAACGCCATATCCTGTATGAGCCTGCCAAAGTGCAGGAAGGGCAGCTTGATCGCAGAGTACAGCCCAGTGATGTAATCGACCGAGGCGATGCAGCCATAGCTATTCTGCTTTGGGGCTGCGAAGCCAAGGAGCTCGGCAATCCGTTTGCGGGAAACGGCGAAACCGGTGGTGGTGATCGCGGCTGCTCCCATAGGGCATAAGTCCAGCGCCTCGCGAGCGGCCTGCAACCGCTCGATGTCGGCAAGCAAGACTTCGATGGCGGCGGCAAGATAGTGCCCGAACGTCGAGCCTTGAGCTGGCTGGCCGTGGGTGTAGGCCACGATCAGCGTGTCGCGTTCTTCGCGGGCTTTTTCAATCAACGCATCGGCCAGATCGAGAAGCGCAGCAGTCAGCGTATCGGTGCGGGTACGCAGGGCCATCTTGAAGACTGTATGGTCCATATCGTTGCGCGAACGTGCGGTGTGCAGCATGCCACCCAAATCAGCGCCTAGTCGCCGCTTCAACTGGTCCTCGACGAAGAAGAAATAATCCTCATGTTCACCGGTGTAGGTCAACGCGGCGATATCGGTGTCCCGGTCAATACCAACCAAGGCACCGGCAATGTGTTGGCCCTGCGCTCGGGTCAGAATGGCCGTCTCGACCAGCATGACGAGGTGGGCCTTGTTGATCGCGCTCATGTGCTGGGCAAAGTGCGCCTTTACGCCCTCAAACAGCGGGGCGAGCACCGTTTCGCGGTAAACCGGATCAGGAAAGACGGACTGGTCGGTCATTGGTTCCCGCTACCCTTTCAACCCAGCCATAACGACACCGCGAATGATGAACCGCTGGAAGATAAGGAACACAATAAGCGTTGGGATTGTGGAGATTGCGGCGCCGGTCATGATCAACTCCCACTGCACATCGGCCTCATCGCCAAAGCTCGAAAGCCCTACAGGGAGTGTGTACAGTTCGCTGGAGGTCGTGACGATGAGCGGCCAGAGGAATGCCGTCCAGTTTCCAAGGAACACAAAGATCGCCAGTGCCGCCAGCGCAGGCTTCACCATGGGCATCGCAACGGTCCACCAGATCTGGAACTCGTTGAGCCCGTCAATGCGCGCCGCCTCCAGAAAATCGTCTGGCACGGTTTCAAAGAACTGCTTCATCAGAAACACGCCAAACGCGGTCATCAGGCCCGGGAACATGATGCCCCAATAACTGTCCAGCCATCCGAATGATTGGCTCATCAAGTACCAGGGGATCACCAGCATCTCAGTTGGAATCATCAGCGTTGACAGGATGGCGACGAACACAATGTAGCGCCCGCGAAAGCGAAACTTGCACAAGGTGTAGCCAATGAGGCTGTCGAAGAAGACGCTGGAAATGGTCGTGATCGTGGCAATGATCATCGAATTGACGAACCATTTGTAGAAGCGACCATCCTCCAGCACGTAGGCATAGTTTTCCAGGTGCGGCTCATCGGGAATAAGGCTGACATTGTAGACCTCAAAGGGCCACTTCAGCGATGTTGAGATCATGTAGGCGATCGGCATCACCATCAGCACGCCACCGATGAAGAGCAAGGTCCAGCGAATGAACTGCCCCATTGAGCGGCGCTGCTTGGCACGCACGCCTTCCAGCAGGGCAGCCGATGATGCCCGCACGACGGGTGAGTCAGAGCTGTCGATCGAGGCCATCTATTTGTCCCTCAGGATGCGCAGCTGCAGCAGACTGACCACCAGCAGGATAAGGAACAGCACCACCGTTTGCGCAGCCGCGTAGCCCATGTTGAAGCTATGAAAGGCCGTGTCATAGATCAGCAACACCAGCGGTTTGGTGGCGTTCAACGGGCCACCGGGGTCGTTTGTGGTCATGTTGAACACAATGTCGAAGATGCGCAGGAAGCCGATGGAGGAAAACACCACGATGAAAACGATGGTAGGTTTGAGCAGGGGCAGCGTGATCTCCACCAACACCGTCCACCAAGAAACGCCATCAATCTTGGCCGCCTCGTAATAGCTGCGCGGAATGGCGCGCAGCCCCGCCATGAATATGATCACCTGGAAGCCTAACCCCGCCCAAATTGCAGGCGCCAAAACAGCGGGCAGTGCTAAGGTTGTCGAGTTCAAAAACGCAATCTGCCCTATACCGGCAGAGGCCAGGAAATTGTTGATAAGGCCCGTCGGCACGGGTTGGTAAAACCAGCGCCAAACCCATGCCATGGCGACCGCCGATGTCATAAACGGCAGAAAGTAAAGCGCGCGCAATGTGCCGTGCGCAAAGCGAACCTGGTCGAGATGGTAAGCAATGATGAACGCCAGCACCAGGCTGATCGGTGTACCGATAAGCAGGTAGGCGAACGTGTTGTAAAAGACCTTCCAGAACACCGGATCATTGACCAGCGTTACGTAGTTGTCAAACCCCGTCCAGCTGCGCTCGCCGAGCAGGTTCCACTCCTGGAACGACAGAACGAACGCGTTGAACGTGGGGTAGAAGCGGATGACCACGAAGAAGAGGACCGGCACCGCCAGAAAGCCCCACGCCCAGAGCGTTCGCTTCTGCATGATGGAAAGATTGTTGAGCCGCGCCATGGCCATTGGGAGGGGTATCCGTCAAATAGCGGCTTCGGCAGCACGATAGCCGCCGAAGCCTGAACGTTGTCAGATGCTTACTGGCCGTAGTAGCCGTCGAGCAGTTCCTGCTCGGCGGCCGCCGCCTGGGCCAGGCTTTCTTCTAGCGACTGCCCCTCGATGTCGGTGCGCGCGACCATATCGACAATGATCTGGCGCTGGGCGCTTTCATCGGCAAACTTGGTGGTGTGGGCATAGCCGAGACCGCGAATGAAGGGCCCAAAAACCTCGTCATTCATGTTGGCATCATCCATACCTGCTTCCTGGCGCGCAGGCAGCTCGCCCACAACATCCAGCCAGATCTGCATCGCTTCATCGGAGGTGATGTACTCCATGAACTTCACAGAGGCATCATAGCGCTCGCCTTCGGCTTTGGTGGTGATCGCGTTGACCCAATAGGACGAGTAATTGGACCGGGTGCCATCTGGCCCTGCAGGCAGCTCTGCAACGCCCCATTCCAGGCCACGCGTGTCGTTGAGCGCGCCAATGCGGAAGGAGCCATCAATATGCATGCCCGCGCGGCCAGCACGGAAAGCTGCCTGCGGCTCGTCCATGAAACCGATCTGCGTCACGCCATGCACGTCTTCTAGGCTGGTGTAGAATTCCAGCGCGGCCATGCCAGCTTCGGTGTTGTAGTTAACCGTCTGATAGTCATCCAGATAGGGCTCGCCACCAAACTGGCGGATCAGAACTTCGCGGAACCAGTGATGGTCCTGTGCGGTCAGGCCGGTTGTGATGCCAACCTGAGTAATATTGCCAGCGCCATCGCGTTCGGTCAGCGCTGAAGCGATTTCGACCAGTTCATCCAGTGTCTGCGGTGGGCCTTCGATCCCAGCAGCTTCAAACAGGCGCTCATTGTAGAACAGGGCCAGCGAGCGCACTGCGGTAGGCAGCGCAAAATATTCATCGCCCCGCTTCATAGCCTGCACCATCGGGAAGAACTCTGCATCGATCACTGCCGGGTCAAACGTATCGGTTGGCAGCGGCTGGATGAGGTCTGCTTCGATGTAGTCGTTCAGCCAGCCATAAAACAGCTGCACCACATCGGGGCCTTCGCCAGCCGGGATCGCAACGGCGGTGCGTGTGCGATAGTCGGCATAAGGGAAATGAGTCATGTTGACGGTGATGTCGGGATTTGCAGCTTCGAAGTTCTCGATCAGCTGCTCCATCGCCTGCACGCGGGCATCAAAGAAATATTGCCAATATTCGATCTCAACGGCCGATGCTGGCGCAGAGGCAAGCAGCGCGCCGGATGCGACGGCACCAAACAGTGATTTGCGCAGTAGGTTTTTCATCGAGTGGGTTCTCCGTGTTGACGACGCGTGATGCAACCGGCGTACGCTTACCAAGCTTGCACATCCGATTAATTCAATTGAGTTGAGTTAACACGCAAATCCAGCTATTTGGCAAGGCACTATGGTGCATTCTCCAGCCAATCATGCTTACGGTCAGCGCACGTCGGGTTCGAATGCGGAGCGATCGCGGGCTTTCAACCGATCTCTCGTGCTGGGCAAAGTGCGGGAAGCTGGCGCAACGGGCCGTGCCCAAATAGCGCGGGACACCGGTCTGTCGACGCAGGCCGTCAGCAACATTATCGGCGACCTGGTGGCCGATGGCTGGTTACATGAGGCAGGCAAGCGCAACGAAGGTCGCGGCCAACCGGCTATGCAGTACACCATTGCCCCCTGCGCAGGCGCTGCTCTGGGCATTGAAATTCGACCGGCTGCGGTGTTGATTGCTCTGGTTGGTGTCGATGGGCAAACCCTGTTTACCGAACGCGTCGCTGTTGACACTGCCAATCCGCAGACCGTGCACAAACTGCTGCCGGGGCTTTGCACCCGCGCGCTAAAGCACTGCGCGGGCAAGGCTGGTGAACGTATTCTGGGCGCGGGAGTTGTCATGCCTGGACCATTTGGTGCAACGGGGCTGGATGGCGCACCATCGGACCTGCCCGGCTGGGCTCAGATTGATGCGCAGGCTCATTTGGAAGATGCACTTGGGTTGCCGGTGACGATCGAAAATGACGCCAACGCTGCGGCCATGGCCGAGCGCGTTTTGGGCGTTGCCCAGGGCATCGATACATTTGCCTATCTTTACTTCGGCACCGGCCTTGGCCTGGGGCTTGTGGCCGGCGGTACACTGCAGCGCGGCGCTTTCGGCAATGCCGGGGAAATTGGCCATGTGCCGGTGCTCTATCGCGGCGCTCTGCAGCCGCTGGAACAAGCCGTCAGCCGTATGGCGTTGCAAAGGCACATGCACGCTGCCAGGCGCAGCGCCGACCGGGTGGAGGTCCTGCAAGACCTGTTGGTCGAAAAGCATCCAGCCCTTTTGCAATGGCTTGATGATGCCGCGCCTGCCTTGTCGCAAGGCATCGCCATTGTTGAAAACCTGCTGGATCCACAGACCGTCGTGCTTGGTGGTGCCGTACCCCAAGAACTTGTGGAAGCTCTCATTGCGCGTACGGCTCTTTCACCCCGCACAGTGTCCAACCGCCCGCACCGTTCCCACGACCGCCTGATAGCTGGCACGTGCGGCCGGATGACGGCGCCACGTGGCGCTGCGGCATTGGTCATCAATACCGCCTTCACACCCCATATTGCGGCCATTGCCTAAACCCGCGCTTTAGCCCTCTCTTTGCAGGACTCAAACTTATGCCCCTAACTGCGCCACAACGCATTGCCGATGACCGCCAAACGCCGCGTGTTCTTGCGCTTTGGCGCGCATTGCAACCACTGAAATCAATCGTGCGGTTTATGAACACAGGGGCGCATCCTGATGATGAAACCTCAGCGATGCTCGCCGCCCTCATCTTTCGCGATGGTGTGAACATTTCCTATGCCTGTGCAAACCGTGGTGAAGGCGGGCAAAATGATATTGGCCCGGAGGTGACCGAGGACCTTGGCACGGTGCGCACTGCAGAGATGGAGCGGGCAGCTGAGGTGCTGGATATGCCCCTCTATTGGTTGTCGGAGACACCAGACGATCTGATTTTTGACTTCGGCTTTTCCAAGCGAGGGACCGAGACGATGGAAAAGTGGACGCGTGAGCGGGTCCTCGGCCGCTTCGTGGACATAATCCGTATGGAACGCCCGGACATTATCTGCCCCACCTTCCTGGACATCCCCGGACAACATGGCCACCACCGTGCGATGACGGAAGCCGCGCATGAGGTGTTTGATCTTGCTGCCGACGTGAGCTTTGCGGGCAGCGGGCACGCGGTTTGGCAGGTCTCAAAACTCTATCTGCCTGCCTGGTCAGGTGCAGGTGGTGCTTATGATGATGAGGTGCCACCACCCGACGCCACATTGACCATCAACGGGCAGGGTGAAGAGGAACTTTCCGGCTGGACCTGGGAGCGGATCGGTCAACATTCGCGATGGTTCCACAAGACCCAAGGCATGGGGCAATGGGTGCGCTCGGGAGCGGAACGCAATTGGCCGCTGCATCTGGCACGTTCACGCGTCGGCGAGAATGAGAATGCTGTTACCGACAATCTTCCCCAAACCCTTGGAGATCTGGAAGGCGACGGCCCAATGCAGGCTGGTCTGGTCAGCGCTCAACTGGCCATCAATGATGCCATCGAAGCCTTTCCTGATCGCGCAGCCATTGTAAAAGCAGCAAGTGCTGCGCATCGCGCGCTGATGAAGCTCGACCCTCCGGTGGACATCCGCCATCATATCTTTGTTAAACGCGCTCAGCTCGCCCGTGTGATCCGCCAGGCATCAGGCGCTGATGTGCGCGGTTGGCTGGATGAGGATGTCCTCCAGCCGGGCCAGACAACCGGCTTGACATTGGATGTGCGCCAGCCTGAGCACGGCAACCTTACCATCGCCATGGACATGCCGCTTGATTGGCAATGCGATGGCCAGAGCGTCACCGTTTCTAAGTTCGCCGCACCCAGCAGCCCCTACCCCGCAACCTATGATCCGCTGGACCCGCCACCGCCTGCCATTGGTGTGACGGTGAGCGGCGCGACGTCGGCCTTACGCCTTGAAACACCACCCCTAGTTTTACCCAAGGTGCGAGCTGACTTGTCTATCGACAAGGGCGTGATCAACTTGGCGGGTGGCAAGCGAACCTTTTTGCTCAGCCTATCGGAAAGCTCCGGCGGGGAACCCTCTTTCGATCTCCCGAAAGACTGGACGCAGAACTGGAGCAAGCGGGAGGTGACAATCACCGCTCCGGATGATCTGGCTGCTGATCTTTACACACTCCCGCTGCTGCTGGATGGCGAACCTGCAAAAACCGTGCATCGGTTTGACTATCCCCATATCGCGCCGCGGCTGCGCGCCTTTCCAGCTGAACTCAAGCTGCGTGCCGTGCATGTGGAACTGCCCAAGGGACGCATTGGCTATGTTGGCGCTGGTAACGACACGGCTGCAAATTGGCTCATGGCCATGGGCTGTGATGTGGTGATCTTGGACGAAGAGGCACTGGCCTTGCCCAGCGCGCTTGAAGGCATCGACAGCCTACTCATCGGTGTCTTCGCCATTCGCTTCCGCCCCGATCTACGTTCGCGCATGCAGGCCGTGCATAGCTGGGTGGCCGCTGGTGGCAATCTGGTCACGCTTTATCACCGGCCATGGGACAATTGGGATCCAGACAGCACGCCTCCGGCCCGCCTTGAGATCGGTCAGCCGTCCCTGCGTTGGCGGGTAACCGATGAGAATGCTGCGGTTACCTATTTGGCCCCAGATCATATCC
Organism: Hyphomicrobiales bacterium; assembly: GCA_040219355.1. Taxonomy (GTDB): domain Bacteria; phylum Pseudomonadota; class Alphaproteobacteria; order Rhizobiales; family MH13; genus MH13. Next base: position 309,760 of record JAVJSN010000017.1, on the reverse strand, counting down.
TGCTTAACAGCCCCAATGTGATTGGTGCAGATGACTGGCAAGGCTGGCATAAGGAGCGCGGGCTTTACTTTGCCAAGAGCTGGGATGCGACCTACACACCACTGCTGGAATTGGCAGACCCAGGAGAGGAGCCGCACAAGGGCGCGCTCCTCAGCGCGCAAATCGGCAGCGGCCGGCACACCCACTGCTGCCTAATCCTGCACCACCAGATGGAGAAGTTAACGCCTGGAGCGTTTCGCCTCATGGCGAACCTTCTCAACGCCACGTGAACCCAGTTCCTGCATCCGGCAGGGCAGACAACCTGCGCGCATCGCTCTGGTTGATTGGCGACATGAGCCTCAACATTTGGGCGCTGAGCATCGTCAAAGCTATGGGTGCTGACTATAGCGCTTTCCAGCTTGTGTTTTTGCGCGCCAGTGTGGGCCTGTTGATGGTTTTGCCGTGGGCCTGGCGCGAACGGGCTCGCTTTGCCATCGTGGATCGTCTGCCGCTTCATGCCCTGCGTGTGGGTCTCTCCGCGATCACGCTGGCGATAAGCTTTTTTGCCATAACGCGCGTGCCCTTTGCGCTGTTCACTGCAGTCAGTTTTGTGCGGCCCATCCTATTGATGATCTTTGCCGCACTGTTGCTCGGTGAGCGGATCAAACGCCTGCGCTGGCTCGCGGCGCTGGTGGGCCTCGGCGGAACGCTGATTGCTATCAATCCAGAGCGATCTGAGCTGGATGTTGGCGTGCTGGCACTGCTGGTAACAGTCACAACTGGCACGCTGGCTATCATCCTGACGCGCCGCCTAAAAGGCACACCCACGGTCGTGATGATGCTGTTTTACACCGGCGGTCTGGCGCTCTGCACTGGCCCGTTCGCCATGACCAACTGGGAAGAGGTTGAAATTGGCCATTGGCCGTTGCTGATTGCCATTGGCCTCTTCGCTCAGGCTGCACAATACTGTTTTTTGAAGGCCCATTGGCTGGGCGAAGCTGGGTTTCTTGGGCCGGTAAGTTACCTGTCGCTTGTGCTTTCCACAGCCGCCGGATTTGCGTTTTTCAACGAAGTGCCGACGGTGGAGTTGATGGTCGGCGCAACGATCATTCTTGGCGCTGCCTGGTACGTTACCCGCACCGGCTAGAGCTCCGCTGACATGCCCCCTGGCTTTGGACTGCCCCGTGCGGGACCTTCCGATGTGTCTGGCGCGGCGGACAAGACGGCAGCGCCGCCAGGGACCTTTCCAACTTGGCGTCCGCCGACGCCTACGTCGTTTGGGCTGAAACCATCCTTGAGCGAGGAAGGGAGACTAAACAGGACAAGGCCGAAAAACGCTGCCTGCTGCACCAACAGACCGTGGCAATAACCCAACCGTCAGGGAGCCGGATACTCCAATATCGGTCACTATTGTGCACCAAACCATCCAACGACGCTCAAATCTGCCCTTGCATCGGCTCCCTACCGACTCAAGCAATCTTTCAAGGCCGGATAGAGCGATTTGTAGCGCGCATAAACCTCTTCATATTGCTCGACATTGGCAGATATTGGTTCGATCATCCGGCCAGGATGAACCATGGCCGCAATGCCTTCATCAATGGTGGTGAAGTGGCTAGCGCCAAGCGCCGCAAGGATTGCAGAGCCGGTCGATGGTGCATCGGGCGATGCGGGCACGCGCACAGGAATGCCTGCTGTGTCCGCGTGAATTTGCAGCCACAGATCTGAAGCCGAGGCACCACCGCCGACGGTCATCTCTCCTGCCTCGTAACCAGCGTCCTTGAAGGCATCGAGAATGGCGCGTGAACCGAAGCCAATGCCTTCCATGATTGCGCGATAGATGTGATGCTTCTCATGCGCCAGCGTCAGGCCGACAAGGGCGCCGCGCGACAGCGGATCGGTATAGGGGGTGCGGTTGCCTTGGAAATGATCCTGAACAATCAGCCCATCGCAGCCGGGCGAAAGCTCCGCAGCTTTGGCGTTGAGCTCATCGAAATCGACCCCGCCTGCAATCCGGCCGAGCCAGTTGATGATCGATCCGGTTGATGTTTGCCCGCCCTCAACAATGTAGCGATCAGGATAAACGATGTCGGCATAGGCGCCCCAAACACCAGCGGCGTTGAGCGGCGCTTCAGTAACGCCGAACTGCAGGTGTGACGAGCCTGTAATCATCGCCAATTGTCCGGGCCGAGCGACACCGAGCCCGATCATGCCGATCAACGCGTCCGCCCCGCCCTGAACAACTTTTACCGACTGGGAGAGACCAAGCGCGTCTGCCGCTGCAGCCGTGAGTGTGCCAATAACGTCACCGGGAGCGACGACGCGTGGCGGCCACTTATCGAGGATATCGCCGATGCCAAGCGCCTCAACCATGGAGGCTGCCCAACCGCCGTCCCTGTTGCGATAGTGCCACCGCAGACCAACGTTATCGAGGCTGGCTGCCCATTCACCGGTAAGGTGGAACGTCAGGTAGTCCTGATACTCGCAAATGCGGAAGGCACGATCGAAATTCTCCGGCTCGTTGCGCTTGAGCCAAAGCGCTTTGGGGATCATCCATTCGGCCGAAACGGGACCGGCGCCGCCGCCATTGAGCATCAACGCAGCATCGCCGGTCGCCAGTGCAGCCTCGGCTTCCTCGTTGGCGCGGACGTCCATCCAAATAAGTGCTGGACGCAGAGCATGACCGTTCTGATCGAGCGCCACCACGGAACAGCAGGTCGTCGCGTAGCATATGGCCTCGATCTGATGCGCATCGACGTTGGACTCGGCGATTGCACCGCGAGAGGCTTGGACAAAGTTTGTCCACCAATCGGCTGGATCTTGTTCGGCGCGCGCGCCTGCAGAAAACTGCGTTTTGTACGGAACGGCCTGGCTTCCAAGACACGTGCCTTTGAGATCGTAAACCCTTGCCCGAAGGCTTTCAGTCCCGCCGTCAACCGTCAAAAAATAGGCCATGCTCTCCTCCCAAATGCCTGCATCTCAGTTCAGATCGTGCGGAAAGCCTCAAGCGCCTTTCCTGCATACATGATGGCAGGTCCGCCGCCCATTTCCACTGCGATTTCGAGCGCTTCGATGAGCGCCTCTTCGTCCGCACCGTGGCGCTTGGCCGCGTCGACATGATAAAGAATGCAGTCCTCGCAACCTTGCGTCACAGCGATCGCGACCGCCATCAGTTCTTTTTGCGCCGCGCTGAAACGCCCTTCGCGGGTAGCAGTCGAAGCAATCATTTGAAAGCCTTGGAACAAGGCCGGGCTGGTCTTGGCAAAGGCCCCCATCCGGGTTTTTGCCGCCGTTAGCTTGTCTTTGCTCATCATAGAATTCCCCGCTGTAAAATCATCTGGACATCCGTTGGCGCTTCCCAATGGGGCATGTGACCAACGTCCGGAAAATGATGGAAGCTCAGTAAGGGTGAGACATCAAGCGCCTCTGACCAATCTAAGATCTGATCACGATGACCAAGTATCAAGCTCACGCGGACATTTGCCGCCAGCGCTGCGAGGTCTGCGCGAACATCCACCGCTTGACCGCTCGCGCCAGCCAACGATTGCGCCAGCGCCCATGCACGTTTCTGCTTCAGTTGCCGGAAGATCTCGTTGATCGCGACCTCGGATAGGCCATTGGGTCCAGAGGTCAGCCGCTTGAGTGCCGAACGAACCTGGTCGACACTCTTGGGAGCGGCGAGTGCATCCAAAAAGCTCGTATTGATGCGTCTTCCGATACCCGCCGGTGCAATCAGTGTTAGCGACGCTGCAGGATGCGTCTTCGCGACTTTCACGGCCACAAGAGCACCCATGGAATGGGCAACCAGATGGATGGGCTGCGAACCAAGATGTTGGACCACCGGGGACAGTGGTGGGTGCAGATCATCGACGTCGTTAGCATCGAGGGTCGCTGCACCGTGGGACGGCAGATCGACGGCCAGTGTGCGACATCCGGCACGTGCCAAGTGTGATTGTAAACCCGCCCAGGCGGTATGGTCGGCTGCGAAGCCATGGAGGAACATGACGGGGGGGCCATCAGCCGGCCCTTTTTCAAGCCAAGCAAGGCCATGACCTGTTTGCAATTGAGTTGCAGACGGCATGGGCCGCTTGGCTTTGGCCGCTTCAACATCGCGCCGCTCGATACGACCGCGCCGCCCACTTCCCTGCAGCTCAGCGATATCAAGGCCACTTTGCGCAGCCAAGCGCCGCGCCAGCGGCGTCGCGCGCCGTGCGTTACCTTCGTCCCGGATTGAGACCAAACCTGAACTCTCAATGACACTGGCAGGCGCAGGGTCTTCTATTTCTACGGTTTGCTCACCCTCGACGTCAGCCGTTGCGTTCGCGCTACCGTCGTCGGTCCAATCCGGTCCATCGCCGATATCAATGCGCGCGATCGGCGTGCCGACGCTGACCATCTGGCCGATTTCCACGAGCGCTTCGATCAACGCCCCGTCCCCAAGTGCGGGAAACTCGACAACGGTCTTGTCGGTTTCAACCTCCAGGATCGCGTCGCCGCGTTTGAAGGGTTGGCCGGGCTTAACCAACCAGGCGGACAATGTGCCCTCCTCCATGGTCTCCCCCATACGGGGCATCTTCAGTAGACCGCTCATGCCACCATCTTCCGGGCGGTGGCGACGATCAGCTCCGGCGTTGGCACCGAATGCTTTTCGAGTTCAACCGAAACGGAGATCGGGATGTCTTCGCCTGCCACCCGCACCACTGGTTCTTCAAGAAAATCAAAGCACTCTTCAGTGATACGCGCTGCCAGTTCGGCGGCCACACCGCAGGTCATTGCCGCTTCTGATATGACCATAGCCTTGCCTGTTTTTTCGACTTCCTTTCGGATCGTCCCGAAGTCCAGCGGGTTGAGCGTGCGCGTATCGATCACCGTCGCCTCAACCCCTTGTTCGGCCAACTCTTCAGCTGCTTGCAGGGCGTAGTGTACCTGGCGTGAGTAGCTCACGATCACCAAATCGCGTCCCTGCCGGCGGATCGCAGCCTGCCCCCAGGCAGGCGGCGGCGCGGTCAGGTCAACCTCTTCAGACATCGCGTAAAGGCTCTTGTGCTCAATGAAAACAACCGGGTCCGGCTGTTTCAGCGCCTGGCGTAGTAAATGGTAGGCGTCGTGCACCGTGGCAGGCATAGCAAGCCGCAGACCCGGCGTGTGCATCACGTATGCCTCGAGCGACTGGCTGTGCTGTGCGCCCGCAGAACGTCCTGTTCCACCTTGCGTCCGCAACACCATCGGCACGCCAATCTGACCGCCGAACATATAGCGAATTTTGGCGGCTTGATTGCAAAGCTGATCCATCGTCATGCCAAGAAAATCGACATACATTAGCTCTGCAACCGGGCGCATGCCAGCCATCGCCGCGCCAACAGCTGTGCCGATAATGGCCGGTTCTGAGATGGGCGTATCGAGCACGCGGTCGGCGCCAAACTCATCGATCAGACCCTTTGTGACACCGTAAGCACCGCCATAACGGCCCACCTCTTCGCCGATAAGGAAGACGTCGGGATCTTCGCGCATGGTATCCGTGAGGGCCTGTTTAAGCGCATCGCGATAGGCAAGCTTGGGCATGGTGACTACTCCCTTGCCAGGACGCGGTCGATGCGGGCCTGGACCGGCTCGGGCTCGGGCTGGTCTGGCGCAAAGACATCTCGAAACATCGAGCTGAGGTCGGGTTCGTCAGACGCTTTGGTGAATTCGATCGTAGCATCCATTTCTGCGGACACTGCGTCGTCCAGCGCATCCAAATCTGCCTCCGAGACGCCCTGATCAAGCAAAAGATTGCGGGCATAAAGAACGGGGTCCTTGGCGCGTCCTTCGGCTTCTTCCTCTTCTGAGCGATAGGGGCTCTTATCTTTGCGTCCATGACCAAAGAAGCGGAAGCAATCGACAGCCAGAAACCCCGGCATTCCAGCACGGGCACTGTCGACGATACGCGTTGCGGCGTCGATGACGTCAAGCACATCAAGGCCATCGACAGTTTCAGCGTTCAATCCGAAGGCGGCAGCACGCTCGTGCAACGCCGTCGCCTTGGTCGCCTGATCGATGCGGGTTCCCATACCCCATTGATTGTTGATGCAAACAAACACCGCCGGCAGGTCCCATAGCGCGGCCATGTTCATGGACTCGTACAAGATGCCCTGCTGCATCGCGCCATCGCCGAAGAAGGCAATGGAGACGTTGCCCTTGCCACGTCGCTTGGCCACAAGGGCCGCACCGACGACAGCGGGTATGCCACCGCCAACAATAGCATTTGCCCCAAGGTGGCCCAGCGTCATATCGGCGATGTGCATGGAGCCGCCCTTGCCACTGCAATAGCCGCTCGCCTTGCCGCCTATCTCCGACATCATGCGGTCGGGGTCTGCGCCGCGAGCGAGGAAAATTCCGTGCCCGCGATGGTGTGTGGTGAATGTGTCACCATCGCGCATGGCAGCGCCAACGCCGACCGCTGCGCTTTCCTCGCCAATGGACAGGTGCAGCATCGAGCCTGCACTTTCACCGCGCAAATAGAGTTCGCCGACACGATCCTCGAAAGTACGGATGCGTCGCATTTCTTTGTAGTGCGCGAACAGACCGGAGTTGCTCGCAGAAGGCTCAATGGTGCTGGTGACCTCGTTCACGGGTCGCTCCTTAAACAGATCTCATGTTGCTGGCGTGGACCTGCTCGGCCTCAGCGAAACTAAACCAGACCTAACACACTAATCACATTTGTCCATCTATATGACATTTGTAATTTTAGGACTTTCCGAATGGTGGGAACTCTGCTTTGTAAGCACCAAAGAGTGGGTGATTGAGCGACTATGCCTGACGAGAACACCAGCCAACTGATGGCGCAGGCCGCCTGGCTTTACTACAATGGCGGGTTCAATCAGCAAGAGACCGCTGCGCGCTTAGGGCTGACGCGGGCGCGCGTGAACAAGCTGTTGTCGCAAGCGCGCGACACCGGCTTGGTGTCGATTTCCATCGATGAACGCGACCTCGGCCTCCTTGTTGAGGAGGAAGCGATCCGGCAAGCATTTGGCCTCGAATTTTGCATCGCAACGCCGCCACTGGGCCTGACGGATCAGGCAGGCAAAGCAATGGAGGCAATTTCCTTCAACATGGTTGGAGCCGCAGCGGCGCAGGTCCTGCGCGATCAGCTCATCGAGAAACCTGACACTGTCATTGGGACTGGTTGGGGGAGGACACTCGAACGCATCAGCCGCAACCTATCGGGCATTCAGGCACCCAACGCGAAATTTGTGAGCCTGATGGGATCGCTTGCCAGCAACTCATCCTTCAACCCGTTCGAGGTCGTCCACGCGATGGCTAAGGCAACAGGTGCTGAAGGGTATTTCCTTCCAGCACCCTTTATCGCCGACGGCTCGGAGGACCGCGATGTGTTCTTAGCCCAGCGTGGCATCTCCGAGATTATGCAGTTGGCCGGCGAGGCGGACCTGGCCCTTGTGTCGGTTGGCGAGCTCACCGAAGCATCCCTACTCAGACGGCAAGGCATGATCTCAGCGCAGGATTTGCTATCCCTGCGTGCCGCCGGCGCTGTTGCTGACACAAACGGCATCTTCTTCACATCCGACGGATCGCCGGTGCCTCACGAGTTGAATGACCGTGTGATTGCCGTCGGCCTTGACCGCCTCAGCACGATGAAAACGGTCCTTTTGTCCGCAGGTCTGGAGAAAGTGCCTGCGACCAAAGCTTTGCTGCGCAGCGGAGCGGTCAAAGCGCTCATCATCGATGGCGATAGCGCAAGCACGATCTATAAGGCGTTGGGTTGAGGGCCTGCCCGGTCTGTGTTGGCTTCGGTCAACGATGTACATCCGGCGGCAAAAGAGGGAAAACGTCTGCAAACAATCGCAGCGCTTAGGGAGTGGATTAAATGCAGTATCGCAATCTTGGGCAAGCAGGGCTGAAGGTCTCCGCCATCACCATGGGTACCTTCACGTTTGGTGGCCGTGGGCCGTTCGGCATGGTTGCCAACCAGCAGGTCCCGGATGCGAGGCGCCTCGTCGATCTGTGCATCGATCACGGCGTGAACCTGTTCGACACAGCAAACATGTATTCGACCGGCCTTTCCGAAGAGATAGTGGGAGAGGTGCTGGAAGGTCGATACGATGACATCCTTGTCACATCGAAGGCGCGTATGAAAATCGGCCCAGGCGTGAACGATGAAGGTGTTTCGCGCTGGCATTTGATCCGCGAATGCGAGCGCTCGCTGAAGCGGCTTCGCACCGATCATATCGACATCTACTACATCCATGAGTGGGATGGTGCGACGCCTGTCGAAGAGAAGATGGCCGCGCTCGACACGCTCATCCAGCAAGGCAAGGTGCGCTATGCTGGGTGCTCGAATTATTCCGGCTGGCACGTCATGAAGTCGATGCAGGCAGCGCCCAGCTTCGCGAGCCGATTTGCGACGCAACAAATCCACTATTCATTGGAAGCGCGCGAAGCTGAGTATGAGCTTTTGCCGATCTCCGTGGATCACGGCATGGGCGTTCTGGTTTGGTCGCCGCTTGCCGCAGGCCTTCTGACAGGCAAACACAGACGGGGTGGTCAGGCACCTGAAGGATCACGGCAGTCGGCAGGTTGGAACGAACCGCCGATCCGGGACACCGAGCGGCTTTGGAATATCGTGGATACCTTGGTTGAGATCGCAGAGGAGCACCAAGTGGAAGCCGCGCAGATTGCGCTGGCTTGGCTTTTGACCCGACCGGCCATTTCGTCACTTGTTGTCGGCGGGCGGTCAGCGGCGCAATTTGAACAAAACTTCAAAGCGCTTGATGTGCAACTGACGGAGGAGCAGCTTCAGCGCCTTAACGATGTAAGCCGCTTGCCGCTCATTTACCCCTATTGGCACCAGCATAACTTCGCGCGAGACCGGTTTACCGAGGCCGACCAAGCGCTGCACGCAGACTATCCCGACCGCCACTATGGCGGCGAAGATCCGCTGATTTAAGGGCGAGTGGTCGCCCTATTCTGCGCCGGCAGCGGCTTTCACGATGCGTTGCATCGCCAGCATGCCCGGGTCGTCCATTCCGATGCTTTTTTCGCCAAAAATCCGTGCCCGCCCTATCGTGGCGGGCTTGTTGCGAAAGTCATACAACGCCTGATCCACGGCAACAGCGGAGGCCTGCGCCGGATCGGCTGCGCCATCGGTGGCCCTGGCAACATAGTCGAGCGCGTCCAGAACCGTTTTGCCGCCCAGTTCGGCTTTGCCTCGTTCTTGCATCTTATCGCGCGCGCCTGAGATCAGGGCGCTGACCTGATCGACATTGATGCTCGTTTGGCCCTTCAGAGCCTTCGCCGCGCTCATGAGACCGGTAGCCATCAGGGTTCCATAGGATGAGCCGGATGACTTGGTGAAAGCTTGCGCACACTGGAACAGGGCCATGCCCAGATCGTCGGGCAACTCGTCTTTCTTCTCAAGGATAGCCCGCATGCCGCGTGTCATGGTGACACCAAGATCACCATCACCCAGCGCTCCGTCCGCGGTGTTGAGTTCATCAAAGTCGCGCTCCATCGCCGCCGCGATGCGGTCGATGGCGGCCAAAAGACCTGCTTTGTCTATGCTCAACTGACCCTCCAAAAAGCGCAGTCGCAGGGTGCTTTGAGAAGCTTTTCCAGCTCGTCATCGAGTTTGCAAAGCGTGAACGAAACGCCTGCCATCTCCATCGACGTCGCGTAGCGACCCACCAAGGGCATGACAATGGTCGCGCCTGCCCCCTCAAGGCGTGCTTTGACGACCCTATACAGGATGTACAGCTCCTCTGGAGGCGTCGCGCCTAGGGAGTTGACCATCACAGATACACGGTCACCGGAGCTAAGCGGCATGTCAGCAAGAAGGCGATCCATGACCTCGCCAGCGATTTCGTCAGCGGTCCGCAGCTTGCCGCGCCAGACGCCGGGCTCGCCATGGATGCCCATGCCCATTTCCATCTCGTCATCGCCGATCTCGAAGGTCGGCTTGCCAGCTTGCGGCACAGTACATGGCGACAGCGCGGCACCAATGGAACGGCACGCATCGGCGGCCTTTTGGGCTGCAGCAGTCACGCCGGCCAAATCGCGACCTTCATCTGCTGCGGCGCCAGCGATCTTGAAGGCGTAGACCATGCCTGCCACGCCACGGCGTTTTTCCGCTTCTGCCGGCGCCGCCGAGGCTACATCATCTGCCAACACAACGGTGGTGCACTCGATATCCTCAAATTCAACCATCTCGCCGGCCATGTCGAAGTTCATCACATCGCCGCCATAGTTGCCATAAAGGCGCAGCACGCCAGCGCCATGATTGGCCGCACGCAACGCATCGGCCATTTGCTCGGCGGAGGGCGAAGCGAACACGTCTCCAATTGCGCAGGCATCCAGGAGGCCTTCACCAACATACCCGGTAAAGACGGGAAGGTGGCCGGACCCCCCGCCGGTGACGATACCAACCTTGCCCTCTTTCGCTTTGGTCGCTCGAGTCACGACCTTTCCGGTGTCCCCATACATAGCGTAGTATTCAGGGTGCGCCGCGACAAAGCCCTCGAGCATCTCGTCAACATACGCTTCGGGCTGATTGAGTATCTTTTTCATAACCGTTCTCCTGTCGGGCGGGTTGGAAGGGTCACTTGGATGGTGTTGCCTTAAGGCTCTTAAGACCCGGTAAGCCGTGGGTGTTGATGATCATCACGAAGATCAGCAGCGCACCCCAAATCAACTCTCGCGCGAAATTCGACACCTGCAGCATGTTGAGACCGCTCGAGAGAAACTGCATCGACAACACGGCGAGAATCACGCCGATAACGCGGCCATAACCGCCATAGGGATTAACGCCCCCTAGCACTGCAATCAGTACGGCCAGCAACAAATAGGATGATCCGTAATCAGCCTTGGCAGAGTTGGCGCGGCTCATAATCACCATGCCAGCGACCGAGGAAAACATGCCGGCAATCACATAGACCTTGAGGATCATGCGATTGATATCCACCGCCGCATAGAGCGCTGCTAACGGGTTGGCGCCATACATCGTCACCCGCAGACCGAAAGCGGTGCGCGTAAGTAAGACGTGCAGCAACAGGGCCAAGACAGCGAACAGGATCAGCGGCACTGGCACCCCAAACAGCTGTTCATTGCCAAGCCACGCCACCACATTGGGGAAGCCCATCACCGCGCTGCCGCCAGTCATCGCGATCGCAAACCCGGTGAAAACCAGCCCAGAGCCAAGCGTGGCCAGGATGGGTGGCAAGCCAAAATGCGCAACCAGGGTGCCGTTGGCCAGTCCACAGACCGCGCCGATGGCAAGCGAGGCGAGAAGTGCAATGCTCAGCCACATCAGGCTATCGCCCGTCCCCAAACCTGGATCGGCGAAGGTCGTCAGAATGAGAGCGCCTGTTACGGCCGAAAAGTTCGCCACGCCGACCACGGACAGGTCGATCCCCCCCGTCATCATGGTGATGGTCATCGCGAGCGCAAGGATTGCGAATTCGGGGAACTGGAACGCCATAGACGTCATGTTCTGCGCTGACAGAAAGCGATCAGGGGCCAGCACGGCCATCAAGGCAAACACCGCAACAGCGATGATCAGAAGCTTGAATTCCGGCGCTTCGGTGAAACCTGGTGCTCGATGTGGTCCGCCACTCATTCTGCTCTCCTAACCGGCTCGGGCCGCGGCGCGTTTGGCGCGGTAGGCTGGCACGCCTGTACCCAGCAAAATCAGCAATCCGATGGTAACAGACTGCCAGATGGTCGGGATGCCAATCACGATAAGGTTGGTCTGCACCAGCACGATCAGGACAACACCTAAAAGCGTACCTGTGATCGTGCCATAGCCGCCGATAAGGCGGGCGCCGCCTAGCACGACGGCGGCAAGAACCGACAGCTCCAGGCCAACGAGCGAAAAGGGATCAGCCATCCTGCCAACCGAGCCGTGAATAATCCCCGCCAACCCAGCGAGCGCACCGACATAGACGTAGATGAAAAACTGTGTCCACTGCACATTGATGCCAATGCGCCGTGCACTCTCTTGGCTTCCACCAATGGCATAAATCGAGCGACCGAGCATCGTCTTTTTCAGCATGAACCAGGTCAGGACGATAACCGCCAGCAACGCCAGAGCCGACCATGGGATAGAATAGAAGCTGCCAGCTTCCGTTGTTCCTCGCGCCAGAACACCACGTGAAAAATCGCGCATCTCAGGCGGCAGATCGGAAATCCGTTGCGAGCCGACGAACGTCAGCAGGAAGCCGCGGAAAACCGACAAAGTCCCCAGCGTGACAATGAGGGTCGGCAATTTGAAAAAGGCAATAAACAGTCCATTGATCGCACCAAGACCTGCCCCCACGAACATGGCAAGGGCGAAGATCATCGGCCAGGGCATGTCCGGCCAGACGGCGAGCGCGATCCGCGTCGCGACATACATGGCGAACACGGCGACGGCCGTGAAACTGACATCGATACCGCCTGAGATCAGAACCACCATGGCTCCAATGGCCAGAATACCAATCACAATCGAGGCGCGCAAAAGATCCGACAGAGTCGTAACCGTGAAAAACAGTGGATCGGAGAGCGTCGCCATTAGGCAGAAGGCGAGAATGACGCCAGCAACAAGTGTCTCGTTGCGGGTCCAAAATCCCTTGGGAAGCAATCCGGTAAGCATTAGGAGGCAAGCCGACGTGCGAGATCGGCTTCGGTCGTTGAAGCACCGACAAGCTCATCGGTGATGCGACCATCCCTCATCACCAAAATCCGATGGCAGGTGGCCAGGAGCTCGGGCAGATCGTCCGATATCATAATGATCCCTATCCCATTCTTCGCCAGATCACGGATAATGTCATGGATGTCGGCCTTCGAACCAACATCAACGCCGACACTCGGACCATTGAGCAGCAAAACCCTTGGCGCACGCGACAGCCAACGGGCAAGAGAAACCCTTTGTTGGTTGCCGCCCGAGAGGGATTGAACGGGCGCGGCAATATCCGGCGCCTTAATCTTGAGGCGGCTGATCCAGTCGGCGGCCTCACTCAAAAGTCCGCCCATATCCAACAAACCGCCTTTGGTGTGGTTGTCGAGGCGTCCAATCGCGACGTTCCTCAGGATGGATTGGGTGAGAAACAAGCCCTCTGTGAGCCGATCTTCAGGAACATAACCGATGCCGACTTTTGAGGCAGCTACTGGGTCGCCGAGAGGAACCTTTGTGCCATCAAAATTGATTGTCCCTGCATCTGGTCTCACAAGACCAAAAAGCGCTTTTGCAAGGGACGTTCGACCACTTCCAAGCAAGCCGGTGATGCCGAGGATCTCTCCGGCCTTCAACTCTAGCGAGACGTTTTCAAAAACGCTCGTTTTCGATAGGCCCTCGACCTGCATCAACGTCGCTGCGCCCGCTTTCAAGGGCTCAGGGGCCGATTCTGGCACTTCGCGGCCCGTCATGTGGAATGCCAATGATTTGGTATCGAAGTCTTTGGCATTCCCATCGGCAACCTTTTTGCCGTTGCGCAGCACCACCACCTTCTCACTGACGTCGAGAACTTCTGCGAGCTTGTGGCTGACAAACACCACCGCCACGCCGTCTTCCTTCAGTTTGCGGATGATATTCAGGAGCCTTGCAACCTCGCGCTCTGTGAGCGCGGTTGTGGGCTCATCCATAATGATCAAACGCGCTTTCGAAGCCAGCGCCCGGCATATGGCCACCAATTGCTTTTGCGCCACTGGCAGCGCTTCGACGCGCGTATCAAGATCAATATCGACGCCGATCTTGGTCAGAACATCAGAGGCCATCTTTCGCGCTGCCGCCCGATCAAAAAGCCGATTTCGCGCGCCCAATTGACTGGGATAGGCGATATTCTCGTAGACTTGCAGATTGGGAAACAGTGAGAAATCCTGGAAGATCACCATCACGCCATGGGCAGCGGCTCTGCGTGGGTTGTTGTGATCGACCTTGACGCCGTCAATGTAGATTTGCCCGGTGGTATGCTGCTCAACGCCCGAAATGATCTTGATCAGCGTTGATTTCCCAGAGCCGTTCTCACCGGCCAGGCAAACAGCCTCACCTGCAGCAATGGTGAAATCCACTGTGTCGAGCGCCGTCACTCCGGCATATCGTTTGGTGATGGCCCGCAGATCGATCAGCGGTGCCGTCGTGGGAGACGCGTCGGGATTGGCCACGGCGGATGCCAAGCCTTTCAAACTGGTCAGAGCATGCGGAGGAAATAGGGCGGCTACAAAGCCGCCCTATGAACTTCGTACTTAGAACGGGAAATCGGCCATGTTGCTGGCGTCCACGTTCACCCAAGCGGTGCCGTAGATCACCTTGCCGTCGAGACGAATGTTTTCATAGCCAGGCAAACCAAGGTCCATACCGTCCGTCACTTCTTCACCATTCATGACCATTACGGCAAGCTGGTTCATCGCCTGCCCAGCCACGGCTGGATCCCAGAACCCGATGCCATCAACTGCGCCGGTTTCGATGTACTGCCCGGCAATTGACGGGAGCGAAGTCCCGAACACGCAGGTGTCATCTTCAAGTCCACGCTCTTCAATGGCGCGGCCGATACCGGCAACGTCAGTGGAAGCCGAACCCTGCATGCCGCGCACATTGGGGAAGGCGCGCAGCACTTCCTGAGCCTTGGTGTAGGCATCCTCAGCGTCATCGAACGTTTCGTTCTTGTCGCCTACCAGCGTCATGTTGGGATAGTTGGCTTCCTGGTGGGCGATTGCACCATCGACCCATTGATTGTGCGTTTGTGAGGTCAAAGATCCCACAAACACGGCATATTCGCCTTCACCGCCCATGCATTGGGCCAGCTGCTCCATGAGGTTGGCGCCGAAATCTTCGTTCACGAAGGCCTCGATATCGTAGTGCATGTTTTGCTGTGACGCAGCCTCATGCGTGATCACAGCGATGCCAGCTTCCATGGCGCGTGCCAGAACAGGCTCGAGCGCTTCTGGCGACATTGGAACGACCGCAAGAGCATCAACACCTTGGGCAATCATGTCTTCGATCAGAGCGGCTTGTTGCTGCGGATCAGCCTGTGCAGGCCCGACTTGGAATGCGTTATTGCCTGTTTCATCAGCAAAGGTTTGCACGCCCTCTTCCATGCGGTTGAACCACTGGATACCGGCGATTTTAACGACCGTTGCGATGTCGGCGGAATGGTCATCAGCAATCGATACACTGGCGGTGCCCGCCATAAGTGCCGCTGCCAACAACGTGATACGTGTCTTCATGGTGTTTCTCCCTTTCGCCGACGCGCGGCGTTTTTTTATTGGCCGCTCTTCGGGCGACGACGTCGTTTAAGAGTAGCGGAAGTCATCGGTAACCTCGACCGAAACGCCTTTCGCCAACACTTGTGCAGGCCCTGCACATATGTGACTATAGTTGGCGGAAAATCGACGTCAAGCGTTTTGACGATCGGCTTTCACGGGAGGAACTGTGGATATGTCGGCCGCAGAAAGCCGCGTCCAAGATGATGTCGCGCAGGCCGCTTGGCTCTACTATGTTGGCAATCTGAGCCAGCAGGAGATCAGCGACCGCTTAGGCGTGTCACGGTTCAAAGTTGTACGTATGTTGGCCGACGCACGCGAACAGGGCTTGGTGCGCATTTCGGTCGAGCATCGCACTTCAAAAACACTGGCGCTCGCCGACCAACTGGCATCGAAATTCGCGCTTGAAGAGGTCCAGGTCGCTCCTGTTCCACTGAGCCTGGAAGACGAGGCCTATGAGCGAAATGCGGTTGGCATACTCGCGGCCAACTATCTGGCACGTGTTTTGTCCGTGGACGAACCGCTGACTGTTGGTGTGGGTTGGGGCCGGACGCTCTCCGCGATGGCGGACAACCTTTCGCGCATACGCAAGAGCGACGTGCGTTTCGTTTCAATCATGGGGTCGGTCGCCGACGCCACGCACACCGCTCCGGGCGACGTATGCATTCGCTTGGCGGCAACGACCCAGGGCAGCGCCATGCTGATGCCCGCGCCCTTCATTGCCGACAGCGCCGAGGCCTGTCAGACACTCATGCAACAACGGCTCGTGAACAAGGCCCTTCAGGTGGCGCGAGCCGCAGATCATGCATTGATGAGCGTGGGAGAATGCGGACCAGGCGCCATCCTGTTCGAAAGTCAAATATTCACAGACGAACAGAAAGAGGAACTGCAGGCCGCTGGCGTCGTTGGGGATTGCTGTGGCGTGTTTTTCGCTGAGGATGGTTCCGTGGCCGACACACCGCTGAACGCTTGCACGCCCTGTGTTCGGCCAAACGAAATGTCTGAGATGGACACGGTTATCCTAGCTTCAGGCAAGCGGAAGACAACTGCCACACTGGCGGTCTTGAGAGCGGGGTTCGCCAAGCGCTTGCTGATCGATGAAACCCTAGCCTCTTCGCTGTTGATGCAATGACCACCAACACATGGGGCCGATTGCCGCTCAGCCGCCATACACATCGTCAGCTATCTGAACCAATTGTGGATAAACACCAGGCGCCCCTGCCACCAGGCGCGTCCCGTCTTCGAGCGCTTTTTGGGCATCCAAAGGAAGATGTTTGCCCCCAGCTTCAGCAACCATCAAAAGCGCGGCGAAACAGTCCCAAGAGTTCATATGGTCTTCAATGTACCCAAGCAGTCGACCGGCGGCGACATAAGCCAGCATTAACGCGCCTGAGGCGGAACGGAAATACATGCCGCCCCCGTGCAGTACAGCGCCCACTAGCGAGGATGCCTCATCGTTGTCTGAACGGCCAGAGGTTCCCGTTGCGATCGAGCCATCACTCAGCGCGCTGCATTGGGCCACCATCAGCGGTTTGCCATTCACATGCGCACCCTGGCCCTTGGACGCGCTGAACACCTCATCGGTGTTCGGGTCATGGATGACGCCGAGGATCGGCAGACGTTCAAAGGTACAGGCCAACACAACACACCAATGGGGAATCCCGGCGACATAATTTGCAGTGCCGTCGATTGGATCAATTACCCAATCGTAACCGCTTGTGCCGTGTTTGCGGCCATGCTCTTCGCCGACAATTCCGTCATCCGGCCAGGTGCTCTCGATCGATTGGCGGATGAGCGTTTCAGTCTCTCGATCAGCCTCGGAAACGAGGTCCTGGTGCCCCTTGCGTTCAATCGTCAATTGATCCAGCGATTTAAACTTTTCGTGCGCAAACGCAGCAGCGGCGGCCGCGGTTTTCTTTGCGAATACAAGTCTTGTTGTAACGTCCATCAATGCTTCCTTGGCCATCCAATCATAGGTTCGCAATAAAATCCTTAGTGATCCGAGTTGAACTGACGCGAGACAGTTGTCATCCCGTTTGTCGGACCTGGTTGCGACCGCACGGACGTGCTTGAGTTTGCTGAAGAACCGTTCGACTTGATTGCGCTGCCTAAAATATGTTCGGTTGAACTGCGGTCGTTTCACGCGGTTTGGTATTGGGTCGATGTTGGCAATAGCTCCAGGCGCCTTCAGATTGTCGCGCACGGTATCGCTGTCAAAAATCCAGTCTGCCAGCACCGTGATTCCTGCGTTGACATTAGCATACATGTCTGGCGGCGAACGGCCATCTTGGACCTGACCTTCTGTAAGCATTAGCGGGATCAGACGGCCGGTCGCTTCCATCAGCGCGAGGATTTTCGTGGTCAAGCCGCCGCGCGAGCGGCTTTAGCCTTTGCGCCGTGAGTGGGCAAAGTGCTCGCCAGCTGCTGTGCTGTGCACCTGCTTCTCATTCCATGACTACGAACAAGGTCAGTCTGCCATAAAAATCGGCCATAAAAGAGACCGTGGGGTATTGCGGAAAACCCTAGGTCATCGCTGCAGCCCATTGCCTGGCTTACTGTTATGGCAGTTGCTGGACGCTTTTGAAGCAGGCGGCAGATTCGGCGACCACAAGAAGTTCAGCCTGCTCTGTGCATAGGGAGGATACCCATGAAAAAGGCGTTGTTTGCGGCCGTTTTGGCCTCATCGATCTCCGTTCCAGCCATTGCGGTGGCTCAGGACGACCCCATTCGCATCGGCATTTTGGTTGCCCTGGAAGGCGCGTTTGCCGAAGGCGGCGCTGATGGCGTGCGCAATGTTGAGATGGCACTTGAAGAGGTTGGCTTTGAGGCTGGCGGACGCACCATCGAATACATCGTTGCTCCATCCGACACCACGCCCGACACCGCTGTGCGCCAGGCACGTAAACTGGTTGAGCAGGATGGCGTGGACATCATCCTCGGCCCACTTTCTGGTTCTGAAGGCATTGCGCTTCGCGATTATGCGAAGACAGTACCCGATGTGACGATTATCAACGGCATTTCTGGTGCCCTGGAAACAACGTGGGTTGATCCAGCTGACAACTTCTTCCGCTTCAACCTGGATGGAGCTCAATGGGGCGCTGGCCTCGGCTCCTACGTTGTCGAAGAAAAAGGTTGGACACGTGTTGCAACCGTCGCCGCTGACTATTCGTTCGGCTACACCAACTTCCTCGGCTTTGCCGTTGATTTCTGCCGCGCTGGTGGTGAAATCGTGGAACGTTTCTGGGTGCCGCTTGGCTCGTCTGACTTTGGTGGTGTGATTGCTGCTCTGCCAGATGATGTCGATGCAATCTATCTGGGTGTCGGTGGCACAGATGCCATCAACTTCCTCAACCAGTACCAGCAGGCTGGCTCGGAAACGAACCTGATCGGCGGTACCATCATGGCCGACCAGACCGTCCTAACCTCGCGCGGTCGCGCCAAAGATGCGTTGATCGGCACGCCAACGTCCGGCCCTCTGGCGGTGGACAACACCGATCCGGCATGGACGGAGTATGTCGCCCGATATCAGGCAGCTTTCCCTGAAGGTGAGCGCTTCCCGGCTCCATCGTTGTTCGGTGTTGGCTATTATGTGGCTGCCCTTGCTGCCATCGAAGCCATCAACCAAGTTGACGGCAACGTTGAAGATGCTCAGGCCTTTCAAGCTGCACTGGGTGCCCTTTCCCTCGAAACACCGCTTGGCGTTGTTGAGCTGAACGAGAACCGTCAGGCAACCGGCACCGTGTTCATCAACGAAGTTGTTGAAGATGGTGAAGGTGGGCTCACCAACCAGTTGGTGGCAACCCGGGAAGGCGTGAACCAGACGCTCGGCATGACACCTGAAGAGTTCCGGGCGATGGGGCTTCCCTCGCGCGACACCCCAGACTGCACAGCGCTTGGTGGCGCTGGCTAAGGCAAGCAAACAACGACAAGGCCGGGCAATTGCCCGGCCTTGTTCGTTTTAGCCCATGAAAAAAAGCTGTGTGCCTTCAGATAAGCAGGCCGCTCACCGACCTGTCTCCTACCGCCTAAGCCTGAAACAGATCCAGTAAGAGATCTGAGCCATTGGGGAGGGACCGAGAATGTCATTGATCACATTTCTTACCCGCGTCCACTTTGCCGACGGGGTATTGGAAGACGCTCTGCCAGAGGCGATGCGCAGGCTGGCCACGCGACGGCCGCTCTTGCTCACCGATGCTGACGGGCGTTCCGGGCAGACACTGACCCGCATTGAAGACGCGATGGCATCTGGCGTCGTGCTGACATCTTTTCCCCAACTGCCACACAGCGTGAATGCCGACAGACTAAGCGCGGCGACCCAGGTGCTAAGTGCTGGTGAATGCGACTCGATCATCAGCATAGGCGGTAAGACTGCCATGGATTTCGGTCGGCTACTCGCGGCCAAGCAAACCGGTGCCCGCGCGCACCCATTGATCGCCATCCCCACCACCGTTGCCACGGTCGGCCTTGGCCCGGTCCATATGCCAGGTATTACCAAGCCCAGAACAGCAGCTCTGCCCGCCGCTATCCTCTGCGATGCGACAATGACGTTGGACTCCGATAAGCAGACACTGGCCGCCAACGGCTTCAATGCTTTGACCAACTGTGTCGAGGCCTTTTTGGCCACCGCCTACAACCCACCCGCAGATGGCATTGCCTTGGAGGGCATCCGCCGCTCGGCTCTCTTTTTGGAACGCGCGGTTGCTGAACACGGAAATTTGGACGCCCATCGCGAGCTTATGGCTGTTGCCCTCAATGCGGGTCTTGCCTCCCAAAAAGGTCTCGGCGGTGTTGAAGCGTTGGCACGCGCTACACAGGCGGCTTGCGACATCAACTTGGCCCACGGGCGCCTGCACCCAGCCGTGATGCGTCCGGTGCTTGCGTTCAACGCCCCAGCCGTTGGTAGCCAATACGAGCGGATCGTCGAAGCGATGGCGCTGCCGGGCCAGAACCATGTGGTGGATGCACTCTCCACCATTAGCAGCCGCTTAGGTTTGCCTGAGACACTGACCAGTTTGGAGATTGATTTCACGCGCCTTGACTATGTTGCAGAGCGCGCGGCGGCCGATCCTGCCAACCTCACCAACCCGCGCCACGCCACACAAGCAGACTATCGCGCACTGCTGGACCAAGCACTCTGAAAGCGCATTCGGCAGAAACGACCTTGACCTTCCTTGCGGGCTAAGGGAACCTACTTAAAAAAGAAAAAGTATCAGCAAAAACGCTGAAAGGGTGGAAACAATGAGCACAGCCATCGCTGTCTTTCACGGCGCATTTGGGCGCGTATGCCTTTACTCCATGGACAAAAAAATGGCGCCGCATGGGCACCGCGAAGGCCATTTGATCTTTCATGTGGCTGGTCCTGCAGGACAAATGGTGACCGAGGACCATTGCTCGCCGATTTCTCCCGGCCAGGCCGCGGCCGTTAGCCCTTGGCAAGCGCACTATTACGAGCCCCTGGACGACAGCGCACCCACATTGGCGCTTGTGCTCTACATCCGACCGGGTTGGTTTTTGGAGGTTGCACGCCAAGTGTCCGCCTCCATGCGCTTTGGCCGCCCGGGCATTGAAGTGACCGATCATTTGGCGCGACTGATCGCCGAAACGGCGCGGGTTATGCTCGATCACGATATGGATGACCCATTGCTTGAAGATCGTTTATGCACGCTGACGCAAGCAGCCTATGACCAGTCGTGGCAGTGGACTGAGAAAGGCTCGTCCTTCACCGGGCCAACCGGCGCGGCTCCGGACTTTCGCATTCGCAACGCCGTGCGCCTTATTCAACGTAATCTGGGCGGGGAGTTCGAGCTCAACTTCATCGCTCGCGAAGTTGGGCTATCCCGCCCACATTTCTACAAGCTTTTTCGCAACCAAATCGGCCTCACACCAAACCTTTATCTCAACGCCTTGCGGATGGAGCGGGCGATTGAGCAACTCAGCGCTACGCAGGCTCCAGTGTCTGACATTGGCCTAGATCTTGGTTTTTCCAGTCAGGCCAGCTTCTCGCGGTTTTTCATCTCCAATGGTGTCGTTCCGCCATCCAATTATCGCCGCTCGGTGCAGTCCATTGAAGTGGCCAATCCATTCTGATTGCCTTTGAATAGGTGAAAGGAGCGCCTAACCGAAAAGCGTTCAAATTCAGGGTGTTGCTCCCTGTCTTTTTGGGTGCAGCGCACATTTGAACCGGCCCAAACCACGTCCGCCTGCGATGCAACAGCGGTTGCGCGATCTTTTGCCGACCAAAAGCGCAATCAACAGACTGTCGGGTATGACCCCCGCCAGACCACCGCGTTAGCTTCGTCCCAAAGGAGAACGCTGCGCCGATGATTGCCTTTGCATCCCGACATCCAATTTGGTCACTCATCATTCTGCTGGCAGCGGCGGTGGTGTTGTGGCTGATTTTTGCGCCCTGGCCCCCAGGTTTAGAGGACGTGCTCGGCCGCAAGCGCATCTTCCTCAATGCCATTTTTGGCGGCGTCACTCTTGGCGCGCTCTATTTTCTTGTGGCCTCTGGCTTCACGCTCATTTTCGGTCTCATGCGCAACGTCAACCTGGCGCACGGCTCGCTGTATCTGCTGGGCGGCTACCTTGGCTTTGAGATTTCTGAGTTCACAGGCTCCTGGCTCCTAACGTTCCCTATTGTGTTCATCATAGTGGCCATCGTTGGCATCATCTTGCAGCACCAGGTGTTTCGCCGCATGGACGGCGAGGACTTGCGCCAAACCATGGTCACCATCGGCATCTCGGTCGTCTTGGCAGACCTCATGCTGTGGTATTGGGGCGGCCAAAGCTATACGATTTTTGCGCCCGATTGGCTGTCTGGCCCTGCCACCTTGCCAATCATATCGTCCATTCGCGACTCTGGTGAAATTGTCTACTTGCGCTACCCAGCGGTGCGCATCGCCATTCTGTTGGCCGCCATCGTAATCGGCATTGGCATGTGGCTCCTGCTCAACCGCACCAAGCTTGGCATGTTTGTGCGCGCGGGAGTGGATGACCGAGAGATGTTGGCTGCGTCAGGTGTGCGCATTCAGTACATTTTCCTTGGCGTATTCGCGTTCGGCGCAGGCTTGGCAGGCATTGCGGGCATTGTGGGCGGCACGTTTCAGTCGCTCAGCCCCGGCGAGGATACGCGCTTCCTCCTGGCTTCCCTTGTGGTGGTGATCGTTGGCGGTATGGGCTCCATTCCCGGCGCGGCCATTGGCGCGCTCATCATCGGTCTCTCTGAACAGTTGGGCCTGGTTTATGCGCCCACCTATTCGGTGGTGTTCACCTTCCTCATCATGGCCGTTGTCCTTGCTTTTCGCCCGCAAGGTTTGTTGGGAGACGCACGCTAAGCCATGGCTGTGATAGAGACCCCGCATATCTCCCGCGACACCTCCAACACCTCAAGTTGGTATGAGCGTGTTCCCGCTGCTGCGTGGGTGCTTGGCGTGGTCCTGCTGCTGATGCCTGCAATCGCCAATGATTTTGTGCTGTTCCAAGTGTTCGGTTGGACGTTCATTTTGGGCATGATTGCCTTGTCGCTGATGTTCCTTGCCGGTTATGGCGGCATGGTCAGCCTGATCCAAATGTCGGTTGCAGCCATGGCCGGTTACATGGTGGCTATCTTCGGCGTGTCCGGCATCGCTGAGTTGTCACTTGGCATGCCCTGGTGGATTTACATCCCGGCGGCCATCCTCGTGGCGACCATTTTTGGCACTCTTGTTGGCGCGCTTGCGGTGCGCACCGAGGGCATCTACACGATCATGATCACGCTGGCGATCGCCTCGGCGTTCTTCTATTTCACCCGGCAAAATTACGGCATTTTCAACGGCTACACTGGGTTCAACCTGGTCGTGCCACCACAGCTGTTTGGTGTGGATTGGCGCAATCCTGTGCCCTTTTACTATCTGACGCTGGGCTGCGCGTTCCTGGCCTACTTGGCTGTGGTCTATGTATCGCGCGCACCATTTGGCCTCGTGCTTCAGGGCATTCGTGACAACCCCCGCCGCATGGCGGCACTGGGTTACAATGTAATTGCACACCGCATTGCGGCTTACACCTTTGCCAGCATCATCGCCGCTGTCGGAGGTATCTTGCTGGTTTGGCAAAACGCGCAAGTTGCCCCAGGCACGGCAGGCATTCCGGCGGTCATCGACATTCTGGTTATCGCTGTCATCGGCGGAATCGGGCGGCCCATTGGTTCGTTTATCGGTGCGATCATCTATGTGGTGCTCAGCACTTTTGCGCCCGACTTCCTGTTTTCTGTTGGGCTATCCTCAGAGCGTTTCAATTTGCTGATCGGCCTAGGCTTTTTGGCGATCGTTTACTGGTCGCCGGATGGTGTTCTGGGCCTTTGGGATCGATGGAAAGCGCGGCGAGGACGTCACAGTGATCCGTTGACAGGGGAGGACAGGGCATGAACGTCATCGCTGTCCCCACCCCATCAAGCAGCATTGGATCGGTAAGCTCTGGCAATGCTTTGGAGCTGCGCGGCGTTACGAAAATGTTCGGAGCGCTTGCAGCCATATCGGATATCACGCTGACAGTAAGCTCTGGCGAGCGGCGTGCAGTTTTGGGATCCAACGGTGCTGGTAAAACGACGCTATTCAACTGCGTGACCGGCGATTTTTTTCCCACCAGCGGCACCATTCGCCTATTTGGTGAGGATGTCTCGCGCTTTCCAGCTTACGAGCGCATTCGCCGTGGTCTTCGACGCACCTATCAGATCAGCCTTCTGTTTGGCGGCCTTACTGTGTCGGACAATGTTTACCTGGCCTGCCGCGGTGCCTCTCGCGGGCGCTTCTCTTTGTTTCGAACGCGCCGCAATGATCCGCTGCGCCTGCGCGTGGAAGAGCTGATTGAAGCGGTAAACCTGACTGGTGTTTTTGATACGCTTGTCTCCGAGCTGAGCTACGGCCAACAGCGCCAGCTGGAAATCGCACTTGCTCTGGCCGGTGCGCCACGACTGATCCTGTTCGATGAACCTGCCGCTGGACTGTCGCCCACCGAGCGCACTGAGCTGATCAACATCCTCACGTCCCTGCCCGGCCACATTGGCTATGTGATCATCGAGCACGACATGGACGTTGCTTTGCGCGTCGCACAAAGCGTGACCATGATGCACAACGGCCGTGTGTTTAAAGAAGGCACGCCAGAGGAAATTGAAAACGACCCTGAAGTGCAGGCGCTTTATCTCGGACATGGAGACGATTGATGGCGCCTGCAAATCGACGCGGTCCCGCCGCTTTGGAAGTCAGCGGATTGAATGTCTATTACGGCGCCTCACATGCGCTGCAGGGCGTTGACCTG
This sequence comes from Hyphomicrobiales bacterium, assembly GCA_040219355.1. Lineage (GTDB taxonomy): Bacteria > Pseudomonadota > Alphaproteobacteria > Rhizobiales > MH13 > MH13. The sequence goes on along the minus strand of JAVJSN010000017.1, from coordinate 285,265 downwards.
CGGCTGGACTCCGGCGTGTTATCAGTGGTTGGCCGAAACGGCATGGGCAAGACCACGCTTTGCAAAGCTATTCTGGGTTTGGTCCCAATTGCCAGTGGTTCGATCACGTTCGATGGTGAGTCACTGGTCGGCAAGGACCCCACAGAAATCTCTCTCTTGGGCGTTGGATACGTACCGCAGGGCCGCCGACTATGGCCTTCGCTCACGGTCGATGAACACCTTAAAATGCTCACCAAAAAGGGTGGTGCATGGACGGTAGAGCGGGTCTACTCCACCTTCCCGCGCCTTGCCGAGCGCAAGAACAATGGTGGCGGACAGCTTTCGGGCGGTGAGCAACAGATGCTCGCCATCTCGCGCGCACTTTTGGCAAACCCTCGCTTGCTGGTGATGGACGAGCCTACGGAGGGCCTTGCCCCGGTTATTGTCGATCAGGTCGAAGAAATGCTCCTGCGGCTGGGAGAAGAAGGCGACATGGATGTGCTCGTTATCGAGCAAAATATCGGCGTTGCCTGCGCGGTGGCCGATGAAGTGGCCATCATGGTCAATGGCCGTGTCGCGCAGAAAGCGCCGGCTGGCCAACTCGCTGGTGACCGTGAGCTCCAGCAGCGCCTTTTGGGCGTGGGCCGCCATGCCCATGACGACACCCCAGAGGTGGAGAGCCAGGGAACTGGCCAAGGCGCCTCACCTGCTCAAACCGGCCACGCCACCAAGATTTACAACTCTAACCCCACCATTCCCAACCGCTGGTCAAAGCCGGTTCCAGTTGACCAACTCGAACGATTGGCGCGCGTTGCCACAGCCTCCGTTCCCACGACAACGAGCGTTGCCCAGGTAGACATTCGCCCCCTGACCTCACCAGGTGAAAGCGTGGTGCTGGTGGCCGGCACGCTCGACACTAAGGGCGAAGAGTTGCGGTACATGCGCGACATTATCCGTGCCGCTGGTTTGCCAGTGCGGATGGCGGACCTTTCCACCTCCGGCAGCCATTCCGGCGCTGAGGTTCCTGCTCACCAAATTGCAGCTTTTCACCCGCGTGGCGCATCGGGCGTGTTCACCGGTGATCGCGGTACATCGGTGGCTGGCATGGTGCTGGCCTTCGAACGCTGGATCGAACGTCAGTCAGGCATTGCAGGCATTCTATCGGCAGGTGGCTCTGGCGGCACAGCGATGGTGGCACCTGCGATGCGCGCGCTGCCTGTTGGCGTCCCCAAGCTGATTGTTTCTACGGTCGCCTCCGGCCAGGTGTCCCAATATGTTGGCCCGTCGGACATCACACTCATGCACTCAGTTGCCGATGTGCAGGGTCTTAATGTGCTGACGCAAGAAGTGTTGGGTAACGCAGCCAACGCAATGGTTGGCATGGTGCAGGGCCGCCGCCAGACCGTCGAAAAACGCGCCAGCAAGCCTGCTATTGGCCTGACCATGTTTGGTGTGACCACGAAGGCCGTGCAGCAGATTGTTGGTCATCTCCATGGTGAAGCTGACTGCTTGGTTTTCCACGCTACCGGCATTGGCGGCCAGTCGATGGAAAAACTCATCGACTCGCGCAAAGTGGTTGGTGTCATCGACATTACCACCACAGAGATCTGCGATATGCTGGCTGGGGGTGTGTTCCCTGCCACCGAAGATCGCTTCGGTGCCGTTATCCGCACACGCCTGCCGTATATTGGGTCGCTCGGCGCCACCGACATGGTGAACTTCGGCGCCCCAGAAACCGTGCCTGAAAAATATAAGCATCGCACCTTTTACCAGCACAATCCACAGGTCACGCTGATGCGCACAACGCGCGAGGAGTGCGACGCGATTGGCAGGTGGATTGGCAATCGCCTGAACGAAATGGAAGGCCAGGTGCGCTTCTACATCACAGAAGGAGGCGTGTCGGCACTCGATGCGCCAGGCCAACCTTTCCACGATCCAGACGCCAACAAAGCGCTCTTTGGCGCGCTGAAATCGACCGTGCGGGCAACCTCCAATCGTCAATTGATCACCGTGCCTGATCACATCAACGACCCATCTTTTGCCGCCACCATTGCTGATGCGTATCGCGCACTGCATGGCGGCCGCCCCGTGAGAGGAAAACGAGCAAGCAAATGATACCGCGCAGTCAAATCTTGGAAAAATTTCGCAGGCTCATCGCCAATGGCGAGCCAATTATCGGTGGTGGCGCCGGCACGGGCTTGTCGGCCAAGTGCGAAGAGGCAGGCGGCATCGACCTGATCGTTATCTACAATTCCGGCCGCTACCGCATGGCCGGACGTGGCAGCTTGGCCGGCCTCATGCCCTATGGCGATGCCAATGCGGTAGTGATGGAGATGGCGGGCGAGGTGCTGCCGGTTGTGAAGCATACACCCGTTTTGGCGGGCGTGTGCGCCACTGATCCGTTCCGCCTGATGTCGGTGTTTTTGGATGAGCTCAAACGCGTTGGTTTTTCCGGCGTGCAGAACTTTCCAACCGTTGGGCTCATCGACGGAACCTTCCGGGCGAACCTGGAGGAGACTGGCATGGGCTTTGGTCATGAGGTCGATATGATCAGGCTGGCCAACGAGCGCGACATGCTGACCACACCCTATGTGTTTAGTCCGGAAAGCGCTGAGGCCATGGCCAAAGCAGGGGCCGACGTCATTGTGGTGCATTTGGGTTTGACCACAGGTGGTGCCATTGGTGCAGATACCGCTTTCACGCTGGAACAATGCCCTGGGCTCGTTGACGCATGGGCTGAAGCAGCACTCAAAGTGAACAAAGACGCGATCATCCTGGTTCATGGCGGCCCAGTCTCCATGCCAGACGATGCTGATTTCGTCCTCAAGAACTCGCAAACCTGCCACGGTTTTTACGGCGCAAGCTCCATGGAGCGGCTGCCAACTGAAGTGGCACTGACAGAACAAACGCGCGCCTTCAAGCGCATCAAGGGTCGCTGAAAAGCCAGCGGAACGGGAGACAAACTATGACCGGACAGTTGATAGGACAGCTCATTTTGTGGCTGATCGTGGCGATCATCGTCATTGCGATCATCTATTGGGTGATGCAGTGGCTGTACAAACGCTCCACCAAAGAAGTGGCGTTCGTGCGCACCGGTTTCCTTGGCGAAAAGGTTGTGATCGACGGTGGCGCCTTCGTCTGGCCGATCATCCACGACATCACACCGGTCAACATGAACACCCTGCCCTTGGCTGTAAGTCGTATCAAGGATCAGGCGCTGATCACCAAAGATCGCATGCGTGTGGATGTGGAAGCGGAATTCTACATTCGTGTGCGCCAGGATCGTGAATCAGTGGCCATGGCCGCGTCCACCCTGGGTCGCCGTACGTTGGAAGCACAGAACCTGCACGGGCTTTTGTCGGGCAAGTTTGAAAGCGCCATGCGCACCATCGCCGCCGAGATGGAAATGGCCAATATGCACGAGAACCGTAACACATATGTCGAGCGCGTTCGTCAGGTGGCGCAGGAAGATCTGGCGAAGAATGGCCTTGAACTGGAGTCGGTAGCGATCATCGATATCGACCAGACTGCGCTTGAATATTTCAACCCATCCAACCGCTTTGATGCTGAGGGCCTCACGTCGCTCATCAAGGATATCGAAGAGCGCCGCAAGCTGCGCAACGACATTGAGCAGGACTCAATGATCAAAATCCGTGCGCGCAACTTGGAGGCAGAAAAGCAAGCGCTGGATATTGAGCGCGAAAGCGAAAGCGCGCGCCTTGCACAGGAACGTGAAGTCGAGTTCCACCGCGCGCAGCAACGCGCTGAACTCGCACGCGAACGCGCAGAACGTGAGACCGAGGCCGAAAGCGCCGAAATCTCTGCCCGCGAAGCCATTGAGAAGGCGCGTATTGCAAACGAGAAGGGTATTGCAGAGGCGCGCATCGCCTCCGAGCGTGAAATCCGCAGCCGTGAAATTGCTCGCCAGAAGGATATTGAGTCCGAAGAAATCGCAGCGCGCGAAGCCACGGAAACCGCCCGCATCGTTCAGGAGCGCGCTATCAAAGAGGCACGCATTGCCAACGAAAAAGAAACGCAAACCCTAGAGATCGCCCGCCAAAAGGAAATCGAAGCGGAAGAAATCGCAGCACGCGAAGCCACCGAACGTGCGCGCATTGCTCAAGAAAAAGCGATCAGCGAGGCGCGCATTGCGAAGGATCGCGAAACTCAAGGGCTGGAGATTGATCGGCAAAAAGCCATTCGCCAGGCAGAGATTGAGGCGACCGAGGCAAACGAAAAACGCCAAATGGCGCAGGACCTTTTGTTGGCTCAAACTCGCATCAAGGGCGAGGAAGACATCAAACAGCGCGAGATTGCTCGCCAAAAATCGCTGGAAGAAGCAGAGATCATTGCTCGTGAGGCAACTGAACGGCTTCGCATCCTGCAGGCAGCGGAGGTTTCTGAATCCCGGATCGCAGAAGATCAACGCGTGCGCGAGCTGGAAATCAACCGGAAGCAGGCCGTTGAAGCGGCAGAAATAGCCGCATCTGAGGCTGTTGAGGCCGCGCGCATTGCCCGCGAGAAGCAGATTGCCGCCACGCGTATCGCAGCAGATGAAGCAACGCAGAACCTGGAAATCGAACGCAACCGGGCCATAGACGCCGCGCGCATCGCAGCCGATGAAGCCATCGAGCAAGCTCGCATCGCCCAGACCAAGACCGTGGATGCTGAGCGTGCAACGGCAAAAGCCAGCGTCAAACAGGCTGAGATTGCAGCAAGCCAAGCGGTCGAAACCGCCGAGGTGGCCAGCGACCGGGAAATCCAAGCCGCCAAGCTGGAACGCCGCCGTTCGCTGGAGCAGTTGGAAGTTGCCCGTGTGCAGATGCTGCGTGAAGCTGAGATTGCCAGCCAAGAAGAGGTGGAGCGCGCCCGCGTAGCCTCCGAGCGAGGACTGGATGAAATCCGCATCAGCCACGAAACCGAGCGGCGTCGTCTAGAAGTGCAGCGAGAGCGCGACGTGGAAACGGTACAGATGGAAAAGGCCATCGTGCTTTACCAGAAATCGCTGGAGGAAAGTGCTGCGCGCGCCGAGGCCGATGCAGCGCGGGCCTTTGCTGCGGAAGCGGAAGAAAAAGTGCAGACAGTGCGCGAGACCGAAGCGGCCAACCGCAAGAAATCTATCGACGTGTTGATGGCCGAAAAAGCGGCTGCCGAAGCCAAGCACATGGCGGAGGCAGAGAAGCTGCGCACAGCGGTGGAAGCCGAAGCACAACGCCTCATCAACGAGGCAGAAAACGTACTCACCGATCCCGCACGCGCCTCCCTGTTCCGCCGCAAGATGCTGGAGCATGTGGAGGGCATCGTCTCGGCAAGCGTCAAGCCGTTGGAGAAAATCCAAGACATTCGCATCATGCAGCTGGATGGTGGCATTGGCGGCGGACGCGGCGGCGGTTCGGACGGCTCCCCGACCGATGAGGTGATCAACTCAGCCCTGCGGTATCGCGTTCAGGCCCCGCTCATTGACAGCCTATTGGCCGACATCGGCGTGGATGGCGCAAACCTTTCCAAACAGGGTGGTTTGATCCGCGAAGCCTCTGATATGCAACGCGTGTCCAATGAAGTCGCAAAGGCAAAAGGCTCCTCTGGTGATGGCGGGTCAGACAAAGGCCAGGCCAAGGACTCTGCCAAAGACTCGGGCAAAGATGGGGACAAAAAGTAGATGGCTCGCGTCTATATCTCCTCAGTGATCGATGTGCCGGCAGTCAAAGTCTGGGAGCGCGTGCGCGACTTCAACGGCCTGCCACGCTGGCACCCATCCATCCGCGATAGCCGCATTGAAAATGGTGAGCCTGCCGACAAGGTCGGTTGCATCCGCGACTTTCACCTACAGAACGGCGACCGCATCCGCGAGCAGCTTCTGGGCCTGTCGGATTACGACATGTTCTGCACCTACTCGATCCTCGAAAGCCCAATGCCTCTGACTGACTATGTGGCAACGCTCAGGCTTACGCCGATCACGGATGGAAACAGATGCTTTGCTGAGTGGAGCGCGGAATTTGAATGCGATGAGGGTGAGGTTGAAGGCCTTGTGAACGGCATTGGCAATGGCGTGTTTCAAGCCGGATTCTCTGCCCTTAAACGGCAATTGGCGGTGTAAGTCGGCAATGGTAAAAGTGGTCAAAAGCACGATCATCGAAGCGCCGGTAGAAGATGTGTGGGCTATCCTGCGCGACTTTAACGGCCACGAGGAATGGCACCCAGCCGTCGTGCAAAGCGCGATTGAACGGTCCAATCCGTCGGACATGGTGGGATGCGTGCGCCGCTTTAAGCTGGCCGATGGATCAGAGCTGCGCGAGCGACTTTTGACCCTTTCGGATATCGATATGGCGTTCTCCTATTGCCTGGAAGACACCCCAATTCCTCTGCTCAACTATGTCGCCCATGTGCGCCTGACACCGGTCACTGATGGCGATTGGACGTTCTGGAGCTGGGAAAGCAGGTTTGACACGCCCAAGGGGCGTGAAGCGGAATTGAAAACACTCGTATCGGAGGGCGTCTACCAAGGCGGTTTTGATGCGATCCGCGAAACAATGGGACTTGCCCGGGAGACCGCCCAATGACCGACGTGCAGACCGTGGCAACGCTGGCAGATGCAGCTCGCCAAATGGGCGCGGACAGCGCTTATATGGGTGGCGGTACCGTGCTGATGCGCGATGTGAACGCCGGTGAGGCACCGCCACGCCTTGTGCGTACAACCGACCCAACCCTCACCGCCCTTCGCCCGACCGGCAACCAAATCGTGATGGGCGCAGGCGTGACGATGGCGCAAATTTTGAACCAGCGTGAGCTTGATTTTCTGCATCCGGTGGCGCGTCAAATTGGCGGGCCGCAAGTGCGCAACATGGGCACGATTGGTGGCAACATCTTTGCCCCCCACCCCTACGGGGATTTTGCTGTGGCGCTTCTGGCGCTGGGCGCGCAGGTGACCATGGCGGGCGGATCAGGCAGCGCAAGGCCTATCGATGATGTTTTGCGCGATCGCGAGCGACCCTCCGGCTTGGTGGCTTCTATCGAGGTCCCTCGTCCTTCAACGGGAACCTTCGAGTTTTTGAAGGTCAGCCGCGTGAAGCCGAAAGGCGTGTCTGTCTTGTCGATTGCAGTGCATGCGCCGCAATCGGGTGGGCGCATTTCCGGAGCGCGCGTGGCCTGGGGTGCTATGGGTGATCGTCCCATGCGCGGTGCCGCTGTTGAACGCGTTCTCGAAGGCCAGTTGCTTGATGCAAACACCGTGGAGCGGGCCGTGCAGGTGGCGGTAGAAGGCCTCAACCCACCCACTGACCCGCTTGCGACCAGTTGGTACCGCAGCCAAGTGGCGGGCGTGCATTTGCGCCGTCTGCTGCAATCCATGGGAGGCCGTTGATGGCCGAGCAAACATCCAAAAAGAAGCCTGTCAACCTGACGCTGAACGGCATGCCCACAGCCGCCTTCGCGGACCCGGGTCAGAACCTACTGGACTTTTTGCGCCGTGGCGTTGGTGATTTGACCCCAAAGTATGGCTGCGGCCAAGGCACCTGCGGGGCCTGCACGGTGACCATTGATGGACAAACACAGCTGTCCTGCCTGGTGCTGGCTGAAACGGTGGATGGCAAGACCGTGGGCACCGCTGGCGGCCTTGCCAATGGTGCAACGCTCGACCCGCTGCAAGAATCCTTCATGGAGAATTTCGCTGCGCAGTGTGGCTACTGCACACCGGGCATGTTGGTTTCTGCCCGCACACTTCTGGAGCGCAACCCGAAGCCGACGCGTGAAGACGTGATCGAAGGCATTTCCGGCAATCTTTGCCGCTGCACCGGTTATGAGCCGATCATTGAGGCCATCCTGCAAGTGGCACATGGCCCCCAAAACCCCAATGGGAGGTCATCGGCATGAATGACATGACCAACACATTTGAGTTCCGCAAAGAGTTCTTTGCTGACGAGCGCGATGAAAACCTCAACGAGATCGGCAAACGCGTTCGCCGTCAGGATATCGAGGGTCATGTGACGGGGCGGTCGCCATTTTACGATGACAATCTGTTCGATGGCCTGCTGCACATGCGCTATGTGCGGTCACCGCATCATCATGCCCGCATCCGCCGCATTGACACCTCAAAAGCGCAAGGCATGCCAGGCGTGGTGCGCATCGTCACCGGTGCAGATGTGCCCACCAATCTCAACACGCTGTTGGCGCTGCTTGATTTCGGTTTGGATGATGAACCGGTTCTCTCTGACAAGAAGGTCGCTTATGTCGGCGAGCCGGTGGCCGCTGTGATTGCACATACCGAGGCCGAAGCGCGCGCTGCTGTAAAAGCTGTGCAGGTGGACTGGGAGGTGCTGCCCCACGTGCTGGATGTGGAAGAGGCACTGAAACCCGGCGCACCGACCGTATGCGATGTGTACCCTGGCAACGCATTCATTTATCACGGCAAGTACAATCACCAAAAGCTACGCTTTGGTGACGTGGACGCCGCATTGAAAACGGCAGACCATGTGGTGGAGTCTCGCCACCAGATGTCGCCGATTGAGCAAGCGCCAATTGAAACGTGCGGAGCTATTTCTGCGCCTGAACAGAATGGTCGCTACGTTTGCTACACTGGTACCCAGGCGCTGTTTTTCTCGCTGGGTACGGCCTCGAAGGTGTTGAACATGCCATCCTCGCGGCTGCATTTCATCGGGGGCACCGTGGGCGGCGGCTTTGGCGGCAAGGTCGATTCAATCCATGAACCGCTTTCCATCCTTGGAACCATGCTCACCGGCAAGCCCTGCAAGTCGCAGTGGGATCGCGAAGAAGAAATGCAGGTCGGCGCGCCGCGTGGGGCTGAGCGCTGGTACATCACCGATGGGGTGATGAATGACGGACGCATCGTCGCGCGCAAATTCCGCGGCTATTTTGATTGTGGTGCCTACACTCGCTTGTCGTCCTACGCGGTGATCAAATCGGTCGGTCACCTGCCCGGCCCTTACACGATCCCCAATGTGTATGCAGATGTGTACTGCGTTTACACCAATCGCACACCGGCGACCGCCATGCGTGGATTTGGCATTACAGGTGTCGATTTCTCCATCGAGTCGCACATGGATTTGGTGGCTGAAAAGGTGGGCATGCACCCCATCGATCTACGTATCTTGAACTCCTATCGTGATGGCGACATGAAGGCCCACCGGCGAGTCGCGAAAAACTGCGCCTTCATTGAGTGCTGCCAGGTGGTGGCCGAGAAGGCCGGGATCACGATCAAACCGGAGTCCAAAGCCGCCTCTTCCCTGCGCGATGGCGGCGGTGCACGGGCCCAGCTACCCGGATTCACTGCCACAGATCAGAATGGCTCGGTGCAAGGGTTTGAGAGCACATCCTACGCCCGCAAGGGCGGTGGCAACGCCACTACAGGCATTGTGCCGTCAAGGATCACACAGACACCTACCCCACCGGTATCTCAGCCTGCTTCCTATCAACCTGCCCCCGCTTCAGCACCCCCAACAGCACCCGCAGCTCCCCCTGCTCCAGCCACGCCACCTTCTAATGCGGCACCAACGCGCAAGCGTTCCACGACCCGTTTTTCCTCCATCTCCGGCTTCAGGAGACGCTGATGACTGTTCACAAAGGCCGCGGCTTTGCGGCGATCAACTATCCCATCGGCATGAACCTTGGCGGCGATCCCTCGCAAGCGCTGGTGCACTCCAATCCAGACGGCAAGTTCACCGTCGCTCTGTCCGCAATCGATCTTGGCCAGGGCATGAAATCGGTCACCCGCCAGATTGCCGCTGAAACGCTTGGTGTGCCGCTGGCCGATGTCTATGTGGACACCGCCGACAGCGACACCGGCCCGCATGATATGGGTTCGTTCGCCAGCCGGGGCACACACCGTATGGGCAATGCCGTGATCATGGCCGCCCAAGAGGCTCGCTCGGTGATGCTGGAAGCAGCCGCCGAAGAACTAGAGGTAGACCCAGCCGATCTTGTGACCGATGGCCAAGGCAACATCCATGTGAAGGGCGCGCCATCGCGTTCCATCACCACAATGGCAGCCGCGCAGGCTGCCCAGTTCAAGCAAGGCCGTACCATTGCAGGGCGGGGCATCTTTCTCATCCCCCTGTCCGAGGTGGACCCTGAAACGGGTGAGATGTCGCCCGTAACCACTTTTGCTCACGCTGCCATGCTGGTGGAGGTTGAGGTGGATGATGAGACCGGGGAAGTGGCGGTGACTGACATGCAGTCGGCCTATGAAGTTGGCCGCGCCTTAAACCCTGGCATGGTGGAACAGCAACTTCGCGGCGGTGCTTGGATGGGCATGAGTCATGCGGCATGGGAGACCACGGAACCCTATTATCCGAAGCGCGATCACGGGCCAGTGGACTTTAACGACTATCTGATGCCTGGCCCCGGCGACCTCGCCCCACACCATATTTCTGTTCTTGAACGCCCCGCAGAAGATGGCCCCTATGGCGGCAAAGGCCCAGGAGAGATGTGCGCCAATCCAGTTCTGCCCGCTGTTGTGAACGCGGTTTATGATGCGGTGGGCGTGCGCATTTATGATCTGCCAGTGACGCCAGAAAAAGTGTTGCGAGGCCTGCAGGCCAATGGCGGCGCTAAGCCACGCCAGATGATCTCACGGATGACCGGCTGACCATGCCCATTCGCCAGCTCCCTGCCGGATTGAATGGACCGCAACCGCTGGCCGATGCCTTGCGCGATGCGCAGTACATCGCCTCCGACGACTTGGCGACGGCAACCTTCCTGGCGCTGTCTTTGCAAAAACCCTTGCTGCTGGAAGGTGCGCCAGGGGTGGGCAAGACCGAAGCTGCCAAAGCGCTGGCCTCGATCATGGGGCGCGAGCTGGTGCGCTTGCAGTGCTATGAGGGCATCGATGCTTCAGCTGCCATGTACGAGTGGAACTTCCCGCGTCAAATGTTGGCGATCCGCCAGGCGGGCGATGATTATGTGAACCTTTATAGCGATGAGTTCCTGATCGCCCGCCCGATCCTTCAAGCACTGGAGCGACCACGCGACCGCGTGCTGTTGATCGACGAGATTGACCGCGCTGACCATGAGTTTGAAGCGTTTTTGCTAGAATTCTTGTCGGATTTTACGCTCTCTATTCCTGAGCGCGGCACCATGCGCGCGCCTGAACCGCCGATCGTTGTTCTGACCTCCAATCGTACCCGCGAGCTGCACGAAGCGCTGCGCCGCCGCTGCGTCTACCATTGGATCGGCTATCCCGACCCCGCGCTGGAAGCCAGCATCGTGATGATGCGGGCCTCGACGGTTGCGCAAGACACCGCTCACAAAGTGGTTGCAGCCGTTGGGCGGTTACGCGAGCAACCCTTGGCCAAGCCACCTGGCGTTGCCGAAACGGTGGAATGGGCAGAAGCTGCCACCTTGCTGCATGAACAAGGCGCCACATGGCCACGCGCTTTCGCCCGCGCCATTGGCGTGGTGCTGAAGGACCAAGATGATCTGGAGTTCATGGCCCCGCAGGTCGATGCGTTGTTGGAACGAGTGGCATCATGAGCGTGAGCCTCCTACCCAAAGCGGCAATACCGTTTCTGCAATTTTCCATGGCTCTGCGCCAAGCAGGGTTTTTGGCAGCGCCCGAACAGTCGGAGATGTTCTTGGCCTCTGTTGGCCTGCTCGGCCCAACCTCCATGGTGGATATTCGCCGCGCTGCGCATGCCGTGTTTGGGCCGACGCCCGAACGCCGCGAAGACTTTGATGCGGTGTTTGATAGCATCTTCCTCGGCCGCAGCTTTGCAGCGCCGGCCGAAGGCGAACCAGAAGACATGCCCAACGCTTACGATGGCGGTGAGTTTGAAATTCTGCCAGACCCTGATGAGGAAGAGCCATCGGGCGAGGAGGCAACGCAGGCTGAACGGTTGAACCAGCGAGAACTAACGGCCGAGGAGGAAGACGCGACTTTGCGCCTGTTCGCCAAAAACGCGCCACGCGCCCTGCCCCGCCGTACATCACGCCGCACGCGCGGTGGCAAGGGGCGGCTTGCCGATGCACGCCGCGCCTTTCGGGACATGCTGCGCCGCGATGGCGAAATTGCTCAGTTGCCGACCCGCACCCGCCGTCAACGCCAACGCCGCGTGTTGATGCTGATTGATGTATCCGGCTCCATGAAGGCGGGCACCGATAGCCGTCTGCGCTTTGCTCATGCGCTGGTGCAGGCTAGCGAACGCGTCGAGGTGTTCACGCTGGGCACGCGCCTTACCCGCGTTACCCGCGCACTCAAGCATCGCAACCGGGACCAAGCGATGGCGCTTGCTTCGGGGCTAGTGGCCGACTGGGACGGCGGTACTCGGCTAGGCGAAGCATTGGCAGTGTTCCTTGCAGTGCCGCGTTTTGCATCCTTTGCACGCGGTGCGCTAACCCTCATCGTGTCTGATGGCTTGGAGCGCGGCGGCCCAGAGGCGCTGGTAAGCGCCATGACCAAGTTGCGCGGCCTTTCCTGGTCGACGCTCTGGCTCTCGCCGTTGGCCGCCGACCCGGCCTATCGACCCGACACGCAGGCCATGGCGATGGTTCTGCCTATGATCGACAATATCGTCGATGGCTCTTCAGCGCAGACACTCGCCCATGAGGTGATCTCTTTTGCCAAAGGGGCTCGGTGATGCGGGTTGTTGATGCCCATTTTCATGTGTGGCAGCAGGCCGATTTGCCCTGGCTTTCTGGCCCTATGCAACCGCGTATCTTTGGCCCCTACGAACCGATCCGTCGCGACTATTTGATGGCAGAATACCTGGACGACTCCCGCAATACCGGTGTTGAAAAATCTGTTTATGTGCAGGCCAATTGGCCGGCGGAACAGGCCGAGGGTGAGGTCGCCTGGGTGAGTAAAGTCGCACAGGAAACAGGCTGGCCGCATGGCATTGTAGGCTATTCCGATATGACCGTTGAGGACGTGCGCCCGGCGCTGGATAGGCTGACGGCGTACCCCCGCATGCGCGGTATCCGCCAGCAATTCCACTGGCATGAGAACCCGCTTTTCCGCTTCGCCGCAAACCCGGATGTCTGCCGCAATTCCAACGTGCAGGCCAACGTTGCCAGGCTTGCCGACTATGGCTGGTCGTTTGATCTGCAGGTGTTTGCAGGTCAGATGGATGGCGCGTGCGAACTGGCCGACGCGTGCCCCAAGGTCACATTCATTTTGCAGCATGCTGGTATGTTGACGGACACCAGCGCTGAGGGCCGTGAACACTGGCGCAACCAAATGACCAAGCTGGCCCGGCGACCAAATGTGGTTTCCAAGCTTTCGGGCTTTGGCACCTTTATCCATCAGCGCGACGCACAGCACATCACCTGGCTGACCCGCGAGACGGTGGCACTGTTTGGCGCTGATCGTTGCCTATGGGGCTCTAACTTTCCCATCGAGAGGCTGTGGACTGACTACTCGTCACTTCTGGACACACACCGCACGGCGGCAGGCGGACTGAGCACCGGCGAACAAGCTGCCATTTTCAACACAACTGCAAGCCGGGTTTACCGGCTCAACTAGAACAACAGACTGACCCTGGGAGGACGCAATGGCGTTAGAAGTGAAAGTGCTCGACTACGGCGATATCGAGCTGGAATCCAGTTTTCTAGTGCTGGCACGCGATTGCGGCCGCACCCGCCGCGTGCCGGTGTATGGGTTTTTGATCCTTGGCGGTCAGTATCCTATCGTTGTCGATACCGGCTACCGCGATAACGCGATCATGGAAACTCTTGGTATGCGCGGCCTGCAGTTTCACGAGAACATGATCGAGAAGCAGCTTGCCAATCACGGCGTGAAGCTCGGCGATGTGCGCTACGTGCTGCACACCCATTTGCACATTGATCACGCGGGCAAGGATGATCACTTCCCGATGAACACGACAGTGGTGATCAACCGTCGTGAGCTGGAATACTCCGTCTCGGGTTTGATGCACCCGCAATACCCGAAACCCGACATCATGCACCTGGTAGAGCGACTACACACGCCAGGCGCTCTGCGGCTTGAAGACCTTGAAATCTCCGGTCCTATTGAGCTGATCCCCGGGGTCTTTCTGGAAGCTGCCGGTGCGCACACCGAGGGCTCCATGAACGTCCACGTTGACACTGCAGAAGGGCGCGCCACGCTATGTGGCGACGTGATCTATGATTTCAACGATCAAATCATCAATCCGATCCACACATTCGGGCCTGAAGAAATTCAGCCAACCGGCAACCATGGCGGCTCGAAGCGCAACGAAAAAGCGCAGGTTCGCAAGCTCATGCATTCGGGCGCAAAGTTTCTGCTGCCGGTGCATGACAAGCCCGCATTGATCGAAAACGGCCACGTCGTTGGTCGATTGGGCATGGCGGTTCCCGGACCGGTTAGCCAGTCCGTGCCGCGCCGCGATTGGTTCCCCATGTAGGTTGTCGAAACGATTAGGGGTAGCACGCCATGACACATGAAGCCATTGATCCATCCTTCAATGACCTGATCGATCAACACGCCCCGGTGCGCCAGGTTGGATCGGGCTTCACATTTACGGAAGGGCCGATCTGGCACCCGTTGGAGCAGCATTTACTGTTCTCAGACATGCCAGGAGACTTGCGCCGTAAGCTCGATCAATCCGGCGTGCATGAGGTTCTCAAGCCTTCCAACAAGGGCAACGGCATGACCTATGACGCCGGGCTCAATCTGTTGGTTTGCGAGCACTCCACAAGCAGTGTGGTGCGGTTCTCGCCCGATGGCACGCGCACTGTGCTGTGCAGCCATTTTGAAGGCCGGGAGTTGAACTCGCCCAATGATATCTGCGTCATGTCCGATGGATCGATCTGGTTCACTGACCCCTGGTATGGACGGATGCCCGGCTTTGGGGTGGAGCGGCCGCGCGAGTTAGGCTGGCAAGGTGTGTTCCGTCTCCCGCCTAATCATAGGCCCGGTGATGAGCCCCAATTGATGGTGGATCGCTACACGTTCAACATGCCCAACGGGCTGACGTTCTGCCCCACCGAGGATCGACTGTTCATCAATGACACCGAGCAAGCCAACATCCGCGTCTATGACGTCAAAGGTGATCAGTTGGCAAACGGGCGCATATTTGCTTCGGGAATAAAAGATACCCTCAAACCTGGCGTGCCCGATGGCATGAAGTGTGACGCTGATGGCAATATTTGGGTCACAGCGCCCGGCGGACTTTGGGTCTACGCCATCAACGGTAAACTGATCGGCAAGGTCGCCATTCCGGAACTTGCGGCCAATCTGCATTGGGGTGGTCCAGACTGGCGCACCCTGTATGTGTGCGCATCAACAAGCGTCTATGCGATTGAAACCAAAGTTGGGCCTCGCAACGAACCGTTCATGCGTGCGCGCGGGCAAGCGACTGCCGCTGCAACCAACACGTCATCTCATAGTGCATCGGCAGCAAGCGGTGAGGCTCTGCGCCTGGATGCATCGCGGTGCGCACTGATCATCCAAGACATGCAAAACGATGTGGTAATGGAAGGCGGCGCGTTTGCCGCCTCCGGCTCACCAGCTCACTGCCGTGAGCAAAACGCCATCGCAAACGTTGCTCGGCTTGCTGAGCATTGTCGCCAAGTCGGCGTGCCGGTCATTCATGTGCATTTTCTGGTGCCACCGGGCGCGCCGGGCCTTACGCTGAACGCCCCGCTTTTTGAAGGCGTTGTTGATAACCAGGCTTTGGTTGAGGGTACTTGGGGTGGTTCGCCTGTTGCTGAACTTGAGCCGCGTTCTGGCGACTATGTGGTGAAAAAGAACCGTATGTCAGCCTGGGAAGGCAGTCAGCTGGAAACCATCTTAAAGGCCGAAGGCCGGGACATGATCATCGAGACCGGTGCATGGACCAACATGTCTATCGAGCACACCGCACGCACCGGCGCTGACAAGGGCTATGTGATGGTAATCCCAGAGGATGGCTGCTCGACGATGAATGCCGATTGGCACAACGCCTCGATCAATTACGCCATGCAAAACGTAGCGCTGGTGACCAACACAAATGAGGTTATCGCCGCCCTACGGTAAGGCCAGCGATAACGCTGGCGAACTACAAAAGGAACTGCAATGTTTGAGGGACAATCGGCCATCATCACCGGTGGTGCGCAGGGCATCGGCCACGCGGTTGCCAAGCACATGCACACGCGCGGTGCCCATGTTGTGCTGTGGGATCTGGATGGTGATCTTGCACACAAAACCGCAAGCGAGTTTGGGGAGCGGGCGCAGGGTGCGGCGATCGATGTCACCGATGCCAATGCGGTTGCCGCTCTTGCCGATGACGTTGCCGGGCAACTTGGCAAAATCGATATGCTGGTGACATCAGCGGGCATAGCCGGCTCCAATGCTCCGGTGATCGACTATCCGGTCGAAGAGTTCCATCAGATCGTATCGGTCAATTTGCATGGTGTGTTCCATTGCTGCCGCGCTGTGCTGCGACATATGGCTGGGACCGGCTATGGCCGGGTGGTGAATATTGCTTCTGTGGCCGGCAAAGAAGGCAATCCAAATGCGGGCGCCTATTCCGCTTCCAAAGCTGGCGTCATGGCGCTGACAAAGACCTTGGGCAAAGAACACGCAACACAGGACATCGCGGTCAACTGCGTGACGCCTGCTGCCGCGCGCACGCGTATCTTCGATCAGATGAGCCAGGAACATATCGATTATATGCTGTCGAAAATTCCACGCGGTCGTTTTCTGGAAGTGAGTGAGGCGGCCGCCATGATTGGCTGGCTTTGCAGCCGAGAGAACAGCTTCACAACTGGCGCGGTTTTCGATCTGTCAGGAGGCCGCGCCACCTATTGAGCAGCCATTTCGCGTTGGAATAAGCTCTCCCCCCGAGCAGCAGTAGTGGCGCTCATCCATGCGCGTGATTGTGACCTACGAAACTATTTGCAAAGCATGAATGTGTGCAAAATCCTGAAAGCTGAGGCAGCCGCGCTGACCGCGGTCCTCGTTCAACGCGCTCAAATCGACCTGGCCAGCGACGCAAACGCGGCGCGCAAAGCCATGGCTTCTCACGCGCAGTCATTGATTGATTTCGCTGTTAAGTCTGTCGGCTAGCATACGCGTTAGCTAGAGCAGGTTCCTGGTGGCCAGATTGGCCATGAACGCGCGTGTTCCAAAAGTCCAAGGCGGACAGCTGGTGGACAGGTCAACGGTGTTGGTAAGGCGACCCAGATCAGGCGAGGAGATGGTGACCACATCGCCGAGCTTGTGGGTGAACCCATCGCCAGGCGCACCTTCTGGGTCACGATCCTGCGTCGGTGCAAACAATGTGCCTAAGAACAACAGAATGCCGTCTGGATACTGGTGATGAGCCCCCAAGGTTTGGGCGACAAGGTCAGCGGGATCGCGGCTGATCTGCGCCATGTCGGAGTGTCCGTGCATCACGAAGCCGTCTGGACCTTCCACATGCAGGGTCAGCGTTTGTTTGCGAACTGTATCGAGGGTAAACTCATCATCGAACAAGCGTATGAACGGGCCAATGGCACAGGAGGCGTTGTTGTCCTTGGCTTTGGAGAGCAGTAGTGCTGAGCGCCCTTCGATGTCGCGCAAGTTCACATCGTTGCCGAGCGTCGCACCGATGATCGCACCCTTGGACGAAACGGTGAGCACAATTTCCGGCTCTGGATTGTTCCACTTGGAAGACGGGTGCAAACCAACCTTGGCGCCGTACCCAACGGACGAGAGTACCTGAGCTTTGGAAAACACCTCCGCGTCAGGTCCAATGCCCACTTCCAGATACTGGCTCCAAAGACCCTCTTGAATCAGCGCCTGCTTCACCGCCATGGCCGCTTCGGAACCCGGCGTGATGTTCTTCAGGCTTTCGCCAATCAAAGCCCCGATCCGGGTGCGGATCGCCTGAGCAGCCGAAGGGTCACCAGCGGCACGTTCTTCGATCACCCGCTCGACCATCGAACTGGCAAAGGTGACACCGCAGGCTTTAACAGCCTGAAGATCACAGGGGGCGAGAATATGCGTGACCGTCTCATCGCCAACTGGTGCGGCCATAATTTTTTCCAGCGAGCCAAGCACGTCGCCCTGAGCACCAGCAACATACCGCGCTGGATCGTCTAGCTCACACACATCGCGTACCGTTGGCGCGTACTTGCTCGTGATGTCCACAACATCACCTTCGCGCACCGTCACAACGGATGGCCCTATGGAACGTCCAGAATCCGTACGCCAAACGCGGCCAAGAAGAAGGGAAGTCACTTTGTCAGGCTCCAAATCGGTGGTCGGTCATTCCGTCAATTTCGACACTTGAGCCGAGAACTGCGCTTTCCAACGGGTTAGCCGCTAGCTGATCCTTACTCAAGGTAAACTGTGCCGATGCCACGAACAGCGCTCTGCGATCCGGCCACTCATCGTAGGCATTCCCTCAGTGGCCATCTTGATCTATCGCCAAGCCTGGTACTCGCCATCGACCCAGGAACATTTGGTCGAACGAGTTTGCCAAACTGAACCACCAACTTGTTGAAGCGACTACTGTAGATTGGAACATGCTTCTTCAAGGGTCCGTCCAGTCCAAGTGCATGTCCAAACTTAGGCTTTCACCGGGCTGAAGCACTTTGAGGCCCGGCATTCCTGGTAGGTTGTGAGCATTGACCGGATGCGAGACCGGCTCAAAACAAAAGAACCCGCAATCGGGTTCGGGTGAGTAGATGACCGCTGTGGTCAGCGTATCGCTTGTCAGCGTGAAGGACACCGCATCCTCGCCTTGGGTGATGCGCGCTTGACCATCCCAATTGGAAAAGGCGCAATTGATCCAACGATCAGGCAGCGGCTTCCCATCAGCGAAGTCAAAATCTGCCGGCGGCGTTTGCGGGCTGGCGGTTGCAGGCAAACTGCCCTCGCCCTCTGGCCAATGGTCCGGTGCATTGGCTTGCAGTCGGGTTTTGTCCGTGCGTGGAAACCAAGGATGAAATCCACCGCCAAAGGGCAGTGCCACGGCAGCCAGGTTTTTCATCGTCAGTGTTTGGGTCAGCCCATCGTTCGTCAATAAGAAGGTCTGTCGGGCCTCATAAGCGAACGGCCCGAAGTCACCCATGGATAGGTGCAGCACTGCTTCGTTTTCACTGGCATCCTCAACAGCCCATTCCTTCTGGAAGCCATCACCATGAATTGCCAGCGGGTCGGCGTCAGTGTTTTGATGCATCGGGTAAAAGGTGCTTTGGCAGGTGAACCCACCATCGATCCGGTTGGAAAACGGCACCAAAATGTTGGAGGCAAGTGCAAACAGACCATCCTCCACTTTGCCAGACCAAGGCCGCAAAACCGGCATCTCATCCACCCAAAGTCCAGCAACGCCACCACCCATTTCTGGATTTAAACTGAGCCGCGCCTTACCTGCCACAAGGTCCATCATCGAACTGCCACCATTGCTTGCCGTGCTCTTGCCGCCGAACTTACGCCCAACATTGTCGTGGAGAAACAGCCAAGACGCCTGTGGATCAAGAATGAATCTGACCATGCCGCCACGAGAGCTACGCTTCGGTGCTGGTCACTTCCATGCGGTAATGCGTCTCAAAAACCCTTCCAGCCTGAAACACATGACTGGTCGCAACGCCGTATCGTGCAATGGGGTTGTCAGCTGACGCAACACCAACGCCAAGGTCAAACGCTGAGCAAATGGGCTCTAAGCCGAGTGCCGTATGACGCCCATTCCAGGGGGCGTGCTGCCGACCGCGATTGCTGTACCAGATAAGGAGGCTCGGAAAATGCTCAGCATTCCATGTCAACGTTGCGCGATACTGTGCCTCGCGATTATCCAGCGCTGCATACCCCTCTTTCACGCCGACCAGCTGGAGCAGGTCCTCGCCTGGCGCTTCAAAGGGCAAGCGGCTCGCATCAATCTGCCCTCCGGAATGAGCTGGTGCGTTTGTCAGATGATCAAAGATGGCGTTGGGCGCAAAAATCTCGGCGCCGGGCTCAAGGGAGCCAGGATAGCTGCGGATGTGGTTCGCTTTGGAGGTGCTGATACGTGCCGCTCCAATCGTGGAGGGCAAGGCGAAAGTTGGATGGAAGCCAATCGGCAGACGGCAATCAGCGCGCGGCATCATCCGCAGCACGCAATCAATGGCCGATGCATTTGGGTCAGGAGTTATCTCGCGCTCCAGCCAGGCGATTGGGTGCGATGGCGGATAGCGAAGCGAGAGCCGCAGGCGGTCTTCGTCACCATCCAACCAGTCCCACAGGCTGTTGGAGCTTTCACCATGCGGCGGCGCGTCGGGCGCCAAAGGAGTAGGCTGCCCCATCGATGATTGCCAGTCTGCTGATAGCGTCTCCGGCTCATCGGCGCCAAACGGGACGCAGGGCCATTCGCCGCGCAAACCCCGGAGAACTGGTGGAAGGTCAGGCGGCAGAGGTTCATCGGCCCAGGGCGGGATGTGCATGGGATACACCGACCGCCCATCAGGCAATACAAAACGAGCCGGCGCGAACATCGCTCCCAAGCGCTGTACGGTTAGTGATCCATGCGCCCAACTCAGGGTGCGAGATGGTTCAGAATTTTCCATAGGACTTGTAAGCGTCAACCGGGTTGGTGCCCGCCAGGATGGCCGAACGCACCTTGTCCTCAGCGCTGATAACTTCCTCAACCTCGGTGATCACCTCTTCCACGATGCCCTTGGGGATGATCACAACACCGTCAAAGTCGGCGATCACGAAGTCCCCGGCCTCAATCAGCACATCGCCAATGGTGATCGGATCGTCCACGCCCTGCGGCACCCATTTGGCGACAATATCGCGGGGTGTGCGGAACCGGCAAAAGACCGGAAAGCCAATGGAGCGAATGAAGCTGTTATCGCGCGAACCGCCATCGACGATGTAACCGCGCACGCCGCGCACTTTGAGTGTTTCAGCAGATAGCTCGCCCATCAGCGCCAGCCGCTCTGAGTTGGGTTGGCACAGCACCACATGGCCGGCCGGCGCACTGGACAGGAACTCCACCCAAGGCAGAAGATAATCAACCTCTTCATCATGGCGTCTGGCATCAAAGGCCACGCCGCGAAGCGTCGAGATCGGACCGACCACCCGCGTCTCGGCACCTAGACCCACAATGGAGTGCGGCAGGACGCAGTTCTCCAGGCCTCGCGCCCGCATGACATCGTAGACAGCCCCTGAGTAGCAGGCATCCAGGCGCTCGGTGAATTTGGCGGTGTCCATGGCTGATCCTTAGAGCTCAAAACGGTTTTCAGGCAGACCGTATGTTTCGGTTTCAAGAGCGAATAGGCTGCCGGCCAAGCGGTCACTGTCATCCTTCATGGCGCTGGCGGTGGTGACAAAGAGCGTGCGCAGACCAGGCCCGCCGAAGCAGCAGGTCGTGATATTCTTCACCGGCATGTCGATCACCCGGTCGATTTCGCCGTCCGGCGCGATGCGCACAATGCAGCCGCCGCCGAACCGACAATTCCATAGAAAGCCATCGGCATCGATGGCCGAGCCGTCGGGGAAGCCGCGTTCAAAACCGGCAAAATGGATCTGGCCCTCACCGATGGAGCTTTTGGACGCGTCAAAGCGGTAGCTTCGGATTTCGTTTTTCAGCGTGTCACCGAAGTAGAAGGTGGACTTGTCTGGTGACCAGCACAGCGTGTTGGCGATACCGATGCCAGCTTCAACCTCTTCCAGCGGGCCACCTGCGGCGTAGCGATAGAGTTTGCCAAGCCCGTCAGTGACGTCGAGGTTCTCTCCTTGAGGTCCGACATTGTTGCCCATAGAGCCAATCCAGAACACGCTATTGGGGTCTGTGCGGCCATCATTGAAGCGAACGGCCGGGCTCCCGGGCAAAGTGATTGCCAACTCCTCACGCTCATCAGCATCCACACTGAGCAAAATTAGCTTCGATCCAAGCGCGACGAGTAAAGTTCCCTCGCGCGATGTGAGTGACAAAGCGACCACTGGCTCATCGAAGAAATGGCTGGTCACAGCTCCATTGGTTGCGTCCATCCGGTGAATCAGGAAACGATTAATATCGACCCAGTAGACACGGCTCTCATCAGCAGACCAGGTGGCCGCCTCGCCACAAATGTCTCCAGTCGGTGCAATGCATCTGACTTCGCCAATCATTGTCGCATCCTAGTGCTTCTTGGCCGAGCTATCGAGCGCGTGGTTTAAAAGCACCGCGCCAATGATCAGTGCTCCGCGCACAACCAACTGCCAATATTCTGAGACGTTGAGCAGCGTCATGCCGTTGACGATGATACCGAGGAACAGCACGCCAATCAGCGTACCGCGCACTGTGCCTTTGCCGCCAAACAGGCTGGTACCGCCGATGATGACCGCGGAAATCACGTCCAACTCCCAGCCGCGCGCGGCGCTGGCGCTGCCAGAGAGGATTTGCGAGGCGATGAGTACGCCGGCCATGGCAGTAAAGACGCCGGTGATGCCGAGCGCCAATGTCTTGGTTTTCCAGACATCGATGCCGGACAGCCGCGCCGCTTCCAGATTACCGCCCACCGCGTACAGCGCGCGACCAAAGCTGGTGTAGTTCATGAGGAAGTAGACAAACCCAAAAACGGTCGCAAAAATGTAGACCGGGAACGGAATGCCAAACAGTAGCCCGGCGCCTAGAAAGTTGAACTGGAACGGGAAACTCGTGATCGGGAACCCGCCGGTGATGAGGTTGGCGGCGCCGGAAAGCACTGTCAAAAGCCCAAGCGTCGTAATGAAGGTTGGCATGTTGAAATGCTGGCGCAGTTTGCCGGTGAACACACCAACACCGAACAGCAGCACCATGGCGCAGATCGCGCCGATGGTGATCGCAGGCCATGGGCCGATGCTGTCAGAAAGCGCCCCCGTCACCCAGGCTGTCACACAGCCAGAGAACGCCACCCCGGAACCTACCGATAGGTCGATCTCGCCTGACACGATCACCATCGTCATGCCGAAGGCAATGATGCCCTGCATGGTGATGTTGCGCAGCACATTCATCTGGTTGTCGAGCGTAGCAAAACCAGGCGCAGCGAAGCTCAGATAGATGTACATGAGCACCAGTATGATCTCCATCGGGTAACGACGGAACAGGTTCAGCGCCATCAAAGGCCCTCCATGCAGGCTGTGTAGAGTTCGGCAAGGGTTGTTTCCGAAGGGTTCAACTCGCCGAGCAGTTCGCCTTCTTTCATCACCAGGATGCGGTCGCAGACTTCCAACATCTCCTCCAATTCGGTGGAGACGAAGATGGACGAAAGGCCAGAGGCCGCCTGCTCCCAGATGATCTGGAAAATCTGTTGCTTGGCGTTAACGTCGACGCCGCGGCTCGGCTCGTCAAAGAACATGACCTTCGGGTCGATGTTGAGCCAATTTCCAATCACCACTTTCTGTTGGTTGCCCCCCGAGAGCGAAGACACCGGCAGGTCGGCGCTATCGACCTTGATCGACAATTGTTCAATCTGTTTGGCGACACCGGGCGCTTCGGTTCCTTTGGTAATGATGCCGCGCGGTGCGAGCTTGAAGAGGCTCGCCATCGACAGGTTGTTGTGGATGGAATGCTCCTGAACGAGTCCCACCTCCTTGCGGTTTTCCGGCGTGTAGCCGAGGCCAAGCTGAACCAGGGATTCCGGTGACGGAGATGAAATCGTCGTATCGTCCAGAATAATCTCACCAGCATCCAGGGCATCAGCGCCAAAGATTGCGCGCATGACTTCGGTTCGTCCTGCGCCAAGCATGCCGGCAAGACCTAGAACTTCGCCGCGGCGCAGGTCAAAACTGATATCGCGAAACGCTGGCTCGCGGGTCAGGCCACGCACTTGCAGAATAGGATTGTCGGCCGAGATTGCCGTGTTGCGAGCTGGCCTTTTGGCCCGCGCCACATCGCCAAACATCATATCAACAACGGTCCCGAGCGAGGATGCAGCCATCTCAATGGAGCCAACATGTTTTCCGTCACGCAGCACCGTGACCGTATCAGCGATCTCTGCAAGTTCGGACATGCGATGAGAGATATACATCATCGTAACGCCGTGCTCTTTCAGGGTGCGCAATAGGCCAAACAACATCTCCACCTCTTTGGTGGCAAGCGCAGAGGTCGGCTCATCGAGCAAAAGCAGGGTCGGATCGAACGACATCGCTTTGGCGATCTCCACCGTCTGCTGTTGACCAACGCTAAGGCCGGAAATGGTCGCCTTGGGATCAAGCTCCAGACCCATACGGGCGAACAGCTCTTCTGTCTGTCGGTGGGCTTTGCCCCAATCAATATGGCTGACGCCAAGCACGCTTGATTTTGGTAAGCGCCCAAGGAAAAGATTCTCGGTCACGGACAGTTCTGGCACCAGAGAAAGCTCCTGGTGCACAGTGACAATGTTTGCGTCGAAGGCGTCTTGCGGGGACTTGAAGCTCACGTCTTGCCCATCCAGCGCCATCGAACCCCTGGTGGGTTGCGTAACGCCAGACAGCATCTTTACGAGTGTGGATTTGCCTGAACCGTTTTTGCCCATCAGAGCGTGGATGCGCGAGGGCTCAAACGTGTGGCTGAAATCGTCAAGCGCGACGACATTGCCATACACTTTTGTCAGAGACTTGGTTTTTATCGAAGCGGACATCGAAGCTTCTGGTGACTCGGGAAAAAGGACGGGGCAGCTTCTGCTGCCCCGTCAGTTGGTTCAGGGAGGGAACCTAGTTGAGTGACTGAAGATACTCTTGGAACTCTTCAACCGCAGGGCGATCAGTGCGAGAGAGGCCGAGCACCGGCACAATCACTGCTTCTTCGGTGGCTTCGCCGTTGATCGCAGCGATGGCTGCTTCCACGGCCATTTGGCCCATCACATAAGGCTGCTGCGCAGTGACGGCCTGAAGCACATTGTCATCATCCAGAATGAACGACACCAACTGCTCTGTGCCATCAACGCCGAAGACGAAAATTTCTCCTTCTTTGCCGGCATTGCGTACAGCTTGCACAGCACCCACTGTGCCGCCTTCGTTGGCCGCATAGATGATGTTGAGATCAGGGTTGGCAGTGATAATGTCACCAGCCACCTGAATGGCGTTTTCCGCCAACCATGCGTCCTGCTGCGAGACGATGTTGATTGTGTTGCCTTCCTCAGCCTTTTCGATGAATCCATCGACTCGGTCTGCAGAAATTTCAGGTAACAGGGCCCGGAAGCCAAGCGTTGCCACATTGGCCTCACCACCCAGCTCATTGGCGATGAACTCAGCGGCCATCATGCCGGTGGAATTGCCCAAGTCACGCTGCGCAGAGTTGAGGTATGACACTGGGATCGACGTGTCATCGACATTTGAATTGTAGGTGACGATCTGAATGCCGCGATCACGAGCGCGCATCAGCGCTGGGATCGACGCCACAGCCGAGACTGGCGAAATAACAATCGCATCCACACCGCGGGCAATGTAGGTATCGATCAGGCTGATTTCTTGCTCTGGCTGACTGTTAGAGTTGCCTTCCAGAAGCTCCACTCCTGCCGCATCGGCTGCTGCATTCATGCCGAGCTGGATGGTGCGAAAAAACTGATCCTGCTGAAACACAACGGCGGCGATGGTGACATCGCTTTGCGCCATGGCAGGCGCAGCCGCACCGGTGGCCAACGTTGCCGC
This sequence comes from Hyphomicrobiales bacterium, assembly GCA_040219355.1. GTDB lineage: Bacteria > Pseudomonadota > Alphaproteobacteria > Rhizobiales > MH13 > MH13. Next base: position 259,803 of record JAVJSN010000017.1, on the reverse strand, counting down.
GAGTGCAAGGCTCGACAAGGTTTGTTTGATTGACATGATCTTCCTCCTGTTCGGTCCGCCTGTTGGATCGGCGGGTTTTGGCCGGTCACGCGCTGCGTGGTCGGCGATTTGTGGTGCCCGGCTACGTGCCACCTGTTTGCCCGCCGCCGGTCACACCGTCGGCTGGCATTGTCTGTTCTATGAAGTTGAGGCCGTGATCGAGATGGTTTGACATCCAATATTGGAATGCAAGCCGATCGCGCTTTTCCAAGGCTTGAAGAATGTTTGCGTGGGTATCGTGCGTGCCCTGAAGACCGTGCGTTTCCTTGCCGGTTTCCATCAGCTTCACAATGATGGGCTTCATGGTCGTGTAGACATTGAGAACCGTTTGATTGTCGGCCAATTCCAACAACGCAGCGTGAAAGGCGAAATCACGCTCGGCGGCTTCAATAGCCGAAGCGGCCTGGACGATGGAATCGTTGATCGAATGGAAGCGATTGACATCCGTATCGGTCAAAACGGCGAGAATAGCATCTGCCGATCCAACCTCGATCAAACGACGAAACCCTTGAATATCCAAGAAAGTTTCGCGCGAAATCGACAGCTGGAAGGAGAAGAGGTCGAGCACAGCATCCATGTGGCGATTGACGATGACCGCGCCAATTTTTGGGCGCACATCCACAACGCCGTAGGCTTTGAGAATGCGTACGGCCTCACGCACCGTGTTCCGCGCGGCAGCGAATTTTTCGCCCAGCTCACGTTCAGATGGCAACGTGTCACCAACGGTCAGAGCGTTGGCTTGAATATAGGTTTTGATCTGCTCGACGAGATTGTCCACAGCGCTGCCGTCTCCGGCTTCGCGGGTGGTCAATGATCGCTCTTCAGATGTGGTGGTTGGCACACCGATATCCTATTTGTTGGTCCAACTTATCGTCGCGTGAAAGTCAATCGATAGCAAGCCCAACTTCCAAAATTTTTTTGTGCAGCAAAATCAATAATTTAATAGGAAAGCACTAACGCCAGTCACCTGAAATGGCATGCAGAACGCTCGTATAGCCAATTTTCTTCTTGATATTGTTGGACCAGATGGAAAAGATGCACCACCAAGCTGATCTGAAAGGAACGGGATGCCGGGTGCTAGGGGATTGAGTATGAGCGCGCCAAGCGCCGACAGGATGCGTGCTGGTGGGGAAAACGGCTTGAACCAGGGCTTACAGCAGGCTTGGCGCTGGTATGGCCCTTCTGATCCTGTGAACCTAGCCGACGTTCGCCAAGCTGGTGCCGAAGCCATCGTGACAGCATTGCATGAGACCTATGATGGCCGTCCCTGGTCCAGCGATGCCATCGCCGCACGCAAGCATTTGATCGAAGAGGCCGGGCTTACCTGGAGCGTGGTCGAGAGCATCCCGATCCATCCATCGATCAAGCTCGGCACAGATGAAGCTGCCACTTACATTGAACATTTTGCCACCACAACGGAGCGTCTGGCAGAGCAAGGCATTTTCACCGTCTGCTACAACTTCATGCCGGTCGTGGATTGGACACGCACAGACCTGCGCTACCCGATGCGCAATGGTGGACTGACCTTACGTTTCGATGCCGTCGACTTCGCTGCCTACGATCTCTGCATTCTTGGCCGAAAAGGTGCCGACATCGGCTATGATAATGCAATGGTCAAGCTGGCCAAGGCACGTGCAGAAACGCTTTCGCCAGATGCCATCAAAACGCTTGAGACCACCATCATAGCAGGTCTTCCAGGCTCAGAACTCTCACACAGCCGCGAAAGTATTCGCCAGAAAATCACTGAGTTCTCAGACATAGACGATGCCGCCATGTTCGCCAATCTGGCCGCCTTCTTGAAGGTTGTGGTGCCACGGGCTGAAGCCTGTGGCGCACGCCTTTGCATCCACCCCGACGACCCGCCTTTTCCGCTGTTTGGTTTGCCACGTGTCGTCAGCACCGCCAGTGACTATCAGTCCCTCATGGACGTCGCACCCTCGCCTGCCAATGGCATAACACTGTGCTCTGGGTCGCTGGGATCACGCCCTGACAATGATCTGCCGGCGATGGTGAAGCAATTCGGCGACCGCATTCACTTTGTCCATCTGCGCAATGTGACTCGAGAGCCCGATGGCTCCTTTGTCGAAAGCGATCATCTCGGCGGAGACGTCGATATGGTCGCCGTTTTGGATGGCTTGCTCGCCGAGCAGAACCGCCGTCGCGACGATGGCCGTGCCGATTGGCAGATCCCTATACGTCCGGACCATGGGCCGCTGTTGCTGGACGATCAAACCAAGACGACCAATCCCGGTTACTCCGCCATTGGTCGCTTGAAGGGTCTTGCCGAACTGCGCGGCATCATGGCCGCACTCACCCACCCGAAACTGGGGCAACACTATGCCTGAAACACTGATTAATCTTTCCGGCAAAACCATCCTGTGCACCGCGGCCGGCGCGGGCATTGGCAAGGCCATCGCCCTGCGTCTGCTTGGCGGCGGCGCGCGGGTTGTCGCTACCGATCTAGATAGAGTTGCGCTTGCCGCGTTGACTGAAGAAGCAGGCAGCCATGCAAGCCAGCTGACAACGCTGGCTGGCGATGCCACGGATGTTGACCATTTACAGACTTGCCTAAATACCAGCCCCAAATGGCATGGCCTCTACAACGGCGTGGGTTGGGTTCATGAGGGTACGCTTGCGACCACCGACAAAGACGCATGGGATCGATCGTGGCAGATCAATGTGACCTCCATGTTTCTAGCCAGCCAGCTTTTTGTGCCCGCAATGATCGCCAGCGGCGGCGGGTCGATTGTGAACATGGCGTCGGTCGCTTCCTCATTGAAAGGCATTCCGAACCGGCTAGCTTATTCAGCCACCAAGGCCGCCGTTCTCGGCCTCACCAAGTCCGTTGCCGCTGACTATGTTGGCCAAGGCATCCGCGCCAATGCCATTTGCCCCGGGACAGTGGAAAGCCCTTCGCTGCACGCACGCATCGACGGTGCGTCGGACCCAAAGGCTGCCCTTGCCAACTTTATTGCCCGGCAGCCTGTTGGCCGGCTTGGACAACCCAATGAAATTGCTGAAGTGGCAGCCTTTCTGCTTTCCGATGCCGCCGCCTATGTGACCGGAACGCAGTTTGTTCTGGATGGCGGCATAACCCTGTAGGAGGGCTGCATGAAAATCGGTCTTGGCCTCTATCGCCAGATGCTCAATGAGCGTCACTACCGTTTTGCTCAACAGCTTGGCGTGACCCATATCGTTGCGCATCTGGAAGACTATTTTTCCGCCGATCCAAAACTTGCCGATGATGCCCATGATAGCTCGCTCACCAGTGGGTCTTGGGGTATGGGCCAAGTAGATGATTGGACCGAAGAAACCTTCGCCACGCTCATCAATGACCTCGCAAAATTCGATCTGAAGCTTGCTGCGATTGAAAATTTTGCGGTGCGTCATTGGTACGATGTGCTGCTGGATGGGCCAAAGCGCCACGAGCAAATCGCGCATCTGAAACGCATTGTTCGCGCCGCTGGCGCTGCCGGCGTACCTTGCATTGGCTACAATTTTTCCGTCACCGGTGTATGGGGCTGGACACGCGGCCCGTACGCACGTGGCGGCGCCATGTCGGTCGGCTTTGATGAGCGCAACATTGATCCCAACAAACCCATCCCCGACGGCATGGTTTGGAACATGGCCTACCGTGATGACATCGGACCTGGTCACCAAGCGGAGACGACGAAAGCGCAGATTTGGGATCGCTACCAGCGCTTTCTCGATGAGATGCTACCGGTAGCCGAAGACGCGGGCGTGATCCTCGCTGCTCACCCCGACGACCCGCCGGTTGAGGCCTTGCGCATGAGCGCCAAGCTTATCAACTCACACGAAGCTTACCGACGCGCCTTTGCCGCCAACGCATCTACCAACAACCGTGCTGAACTTTGCCTGGGTTGCCTGCAAGAGATGTCTGACGGCAACATCTACCAGACCGTGGAGGAGTTCGCGAAAGCCGATCGAATTGGCTACATTCACTTCCGCAATGTGCGTGGCAAGGTGCCCAATTATCATGAGGTTTTCATTGATGAGGGCGACATCGATATGGCGCGGATTATCGCTATTTTGAAAGCCGCCAACTATCAGGGGGTTTTGATCCCCGACCACACGCCGGAACTGGAATGCGACGCACCATGGCACGCCGGCAAAGCCTTCGCCGTTGGGTATATGAAGGCGCTGATGGCCGCCGCAAAGACATAAGGACCAGACGATGGATCAGGATTTTGCGGGCAAGATTGCGTTGGTCACTGGCTCCAGTGGCATCGGGCTTGGTGCCGCGCTGCGTCTAGCGCGCGGAGGCGCGAGAGTTTTCGTGTGTGGGAACGATAAAACCCACAACAAAAAGGCCGCCGAAGCGGCCGAAGGACTGAGTGTGTCAGTCGCTCTCGTAGATGTTTCAGAGGAAAACAGCGTGCGTAACTGGATCATGCCGATAGGCGAGGCTGAAAGTCGTATCGACGTGCTGGTGAACGCCGCGGCGATTCAAACCTACGGCGACATCTCCAGCACAGACAGCGCTCATTGGGACAAAGTGATGGCAATCAATCTGCGGTCCTGTTTTCTCACCAGCCACCATGCCTATTCCTTCATGAGAACAGGCGGCGGGTCGATTGTTCATGTCTCATCGGTTCAAGGCCACAGCAACCAAAACAATGTGCTGGCCTACGCCACCACTAAAGGCGCCATTCACGCGATGACGCGCGCGATGGCAGTGGATTGCGCCAAAGACAAGGTGCGGGTGAACTCGATCAGCCCGGGCTCTGTGCGCACGCCACTCTTGGAATTCGCTGCGCAAGAAGTTGTCGGCGCGGGAAATGATATTGAACCCGCCATCGCACAGTTTGGTGCGGCCCATCCTATTGGGCGGGTGGGCACGGTGGATGAGACCAGCGAACTGATTGCCTTTCTCTGCAATGAGAAATCAGGCTTCTGCACAGGCGGCGACTATCTTGCCGACGGCGGCCTGCTTGCCCATTTGGGCGTTTAGGCCGACTCCATTTCGCCGCGTATTGGAATCCGCCTAACCCTGAAGTTGCTCCCACATGTCCAGGTCGCGCTTGTCGGTCCAGATGCGCGGATGCCAGATGCCGCGCGCCTCATCATAGGCCCGGCTGACATTGAACGGCAGGCAGTGTTCGTAAATGGCATAGTCCTTAAACTTCGGATCGCAGGAGGCGCGAACCGCATCCCAGGCGTCTTTGAGCGAACCGCCCCGCATGGCCACGCGCTGGGCTGGCTTGAAGGTGCTTTCCACGAAGTCGCGGGTGCTTTCAATGGCTCGCTCGACGGCCTCTTTGCCGACCAGGGCGTCGCCACGGCCGGGCGCGATGGCATCCACATCATAGGCCTTGATGCGGTCCAGCGTGCCGCCCCAATCGCCGAAGTAGCCATCGCCACAATAGCAGGCTGAATGATCCTCAACGATATCGCCGGTGAACATGACGTTCTGGTCGGGGACATGGATCACTGCATCGCCAGCGGTGTGGGCGCGACCGATATGTTTGATGTCGACCCGGCGCTTGCCAAGATAGACGGTCATGGAATCACTGAATGTCGTGGTCGGGTAGGTAAGGCCCGGAATGCTTTCATGGCCTTCGAACAGACGTGGGAAGCGCTGGAACTCGCTGTCCCAGTCTTCCTGGCCGCGCTCAACGACCATGGCGCGCGCCACATCAGACATGATGATCTGATCGGCCTTGTAGGCCGAGGCACCCAGCACACGCACAGCGTGGTAGTGCGTCAGCACCACGTGGGTGATCGGCTTGTCGGTGACCGTGCGCACCTTCTCGATGACCATATTGGCAAGGCGCGGTGTCGCCTGCGCTTCAACGATCATCACGCTGTCATCGCCAATAATAACCCCGGAGTTGGGATCGCCTTCGGCAGTGAAGGCCCAAAGGCCCTTGCCGATTTCATCGAACGTGATCTTTTTTTCGCTCATGTCGCCTTGCGATGCGAATGCCTTGGCCATGTGTCTGTTCCTTTTGAGCGTTCAACCGCTGCACTGATGGGATGGATGGAGTTAGCTGCGCGCGTAGGGATCGTTCAGCGCCGGCAGCAGCGTGCCTTCGCAGGTGCCAAAGCCGATGGAGTAATCCTCGCCCCTGGCTGCACCGTGCAGCACCAGCGTGTCGCCATCTTCGATGAAGCTTCGGGTCTCTCCAGTATCCAGGGTGATCGGCTCCTTGCCGCCCCAGCTCAGTTCCAGCAGTGACCCACGGCTGCCCTTGTCCGGCCCGGAAATTGTGCCGGAGCCCAAAAGATCACCGGTGTGCATTGGGCAGCCCGATGTCGTGTGGTGTGCCAGCTGTTGGGCCGCCGAATAGTACATTTCCCGGTAATTTGTGCGCACAATGGTGGTCGGTGCCTTGCCCGCCGGGGCCATGGTGACCGAGAGCTCAATATCGTAGAGCATCGGACCTTGGTCCTTGAGGTGGTCAAGCAGTTCAAACTCACGCGCCGGGGTGTCGCAGCGGAATGGCTCCAACGCTGCACTCGTCACGATCCACGGACCGATGGTGGTCGCCGTTGCCTTGGCCTGAAACGGACCAAGAGGCTGATATTCCCAGGCCTGGATGTCGCGCGCGGACCAGTCGTTGAGCAAAACATAGCCAAAGATGTTCTCATCAGCCTGCCGCACCGAGATCGGGCCGTCACTGGGTGTGCCGACGATTGCACCCATTTCCAGTTCCATGTCAAAGCGCTGACTTGGCGCAAAGCGCGGCATGTCGTCATTCGGGCCCTTCAATTGACCCCAAGGGCGGTGGATATCCGTACCTGACACGACAACTGAAGACGCCCGACCATTGTAGCCGATGGGGATGTGCAGCCAGTTGGGCGGAAGCGCGTTTTCCGCACCACGAAACATGGTGCCGACATTGGTGGCATGGTGGCGGCCTGCATAAAAGTCGGTGTACTCGGCAACCACGATCGGCATGTGCAGGGTTGCGTCGGCCTGCGCGGTTAGAAGCTCGCCGGCCCGTGCCTGATCGGCACTGCCTTGCGCAAGAATTTCAGTAAGGCGCGCGCGCAAAGCATCCCATGCCGCTTTGCCCTTGCCCATGAACGCATTCCATGACGGTTCGGAGAACGCGCCGCCGGAATCGATCATGCCGGCCACTTCCAGCGCCTGCACATCCAGGATCTGATCACCAATCGCCACGCCACAGCGCGGCCCGGTCCCAGCGGTTGAGAACACGCCGTAAGGCAGATTGTTGAGAGGAAAGGGTGTTTCGGCATTGTTGGCGCTTGCCACCCAGGAGGTCAGCCTTTTGCTCATGCTGGTTCTTTCATTGTTTCTTGCGCTTCGCTTTGTTGGTCCGGGTGGGCCGCAGCGATGGCTGGGACGTCCAGGCAAGCGGCCGCAACCCGGCGCAGTTTTGGAAAAGGGTGAAGGTCTAGGCTCCAGCGCCGTGCATTGTAGAACTGCGCGACGATGCACAGATCGGCAATGTCAGGGTCAGGCCCGAAGGAAAAGTCGGTGTCCTGCGCAAGCTGTTGCTCGAGCGAGGCAAACCCCTGCCCGATCCAATGGCACATCCAGTCGCGCGCCTGGTCCGGTGTTGCGCCAAAGCGCGATTTCAGTTGCTCGATGACCCGCAGATTGTTCACCGGGTGAATGTCGCAGGCCACCGTATGGGCTGCGGCCAGCACTTTGGCCCTCATCAAGGGATCGTTTGGAATCAGGCGCGGCGTGGGCCACATCGTGTCGATATACTCAAGGATCGCCATGGATTGCGTCAGCACGGTGCCGTCGTTCAGCACCAGCGTTGGCACACCGGCACCCGGATTGAGCGTGCGATAATCCTCATCGCGCTGATCGCCAGCCACCAGATCGACCGGGACCAGATCATAGGCAACCGATTTGAGGTTCAGTGCCGCCCGTACCCGGTAGGAAGTCGTGGAGCGCCAGTAGGAATAGAGTTTCATTTCTTGCGCTTCATTTCTTGCCCGGCGTGCCGTCGAATTTCTTTTCCAGGCTTTCCCAGCAGTCGATGTAATCGTCCTGCAGCGGGGCCTCCTTACCGGCAAAGTCTGTCAGGTGTTGCGGGAACCGGGTCTCGAACATGAAGGACATGGTGTCGTCGAGCTTGTCGGGACCAAGATTGGCATTGGAGGCCTTTTCGAAGGCTTCCCGGTCCGGGCCATGGGGCAGCATCATATTGTGCAGGCTGATGCCGCCTGGCACGAAGCCGTGCGGCTTGGCATCATACTGGCCGTAAATATTGCCCATCAGCTCAGACATGATGTTCTTGTGATACCAGGGCGGGCGGAAGGTGTTTTCCGCCACCATCCAGCGCTCACGGAACAGAACGAAATCAATGTTCGCCGTGCCCGGCTGGCCAGAAGGCGCCGTCAGCACCGTGAAGATGGACGGGTCGGGGTGATCAAACAGGATCGCACCGACCGGGCAGTAGGTGCGCAGATCATATTTCATCGGCGCGTAATTGCCATGCCAGGCCACCACATCGAGCGGGGACTGGGCGATTCTGGTTTCATGAAACTGACCGCACCATTTGATGGTGACCGTCGAGGGCACCTCACGGTCCTCAAAGGCGGCGACGGGGGCCTTGAAGTCGCGCGGATTGGCCATGCAGTTGGCACCGATCGGACCGCGGCCGGGCAGTTCGAATTTCTGGCCGTAATTTTCGCAGACAAAGCCGCGACACGGCCCGTCCAGCACTTCCACCCGGTAAAGCAGACCGCGCGGAATGATGGCGATCTCTTTTGGTTCCAGATCGATGATGCCAAGCTCTGTGCAGAAGCGCAGCCGGCCTTCCTGCGGCACGATCAGCAGTTCACTGTCAGCGGAGAAGAAATAGCTGTCCACCATGGAGGCGGTGACCAGATAGACATGGGTCGCCATGCCGACCTGGGTGTTCACATCACCGGCGGTGGTCATGGTGCGCATGCCGCTCAGCCATGTCGTTTCAACGCCTGAGTGCGGCAGCGGATCCCAGCGATACTGGCCAAGCGAGGTGACATCCTCGACCACATTGGGCGCGGATTTCCAGTAAGGCAGATCGATCTTCTCGTAGCGGTGCGAGTGCTTGACGGAAGGGCGGATGCGGTAGCACCAGGTCCGTTCGTTCTGGTGGCTGGGCGCGGTGAAGGCGGTGCCGGAAAGCTGCTCGCCATAAAGGCCGTAACTGCATTTCTGCGGCGAATTCATGCCCTGCGGCAGCGCGCCGGGCAGCGCTTCGGTTTCAAGGTCATTGCCGAAACCGGGCATGTAGCCTTGATGCGGGCCGGGCAAGGATGGCGCCTGAACCAGGGCAGTGGGCGAGGATGATAGGGTCATAAGGTCCTCCACAGGGGCGAGGTCAGAAGTTGAGTGTGGCAACGGCGTCTAGAAGGCCCGGCTACATGGCCGTGACCAGCCACAAAGATAGCCACGGTACCGTCACCAGCAGGGTGAGACGGACAATGTCGGCAAACCAGAAGGGCAGCACGCCCTTGAAAATGGTGCCGAGCGACACGTCCCGCAGCACCGATTTCAACACGAAAACATTCATTCCGACTGGCGGTGTGATCAGGCTGATCTCGGTGACCACCACCACCACAATGGCAAACCAGATGAGCGCCAGTTCAGGATCCAGCAGCAATTCATTGGTGAAGGGCAACTGGTACATCAGCGGGTAGAAAACCGGCACCGTGAGCAGCACCATGGACAGGCTTTCCAGCACGCAGCCAAGCACCATGTAGATCAGGATGATCACCAGCATCACCGCCCAGACCGGCATCTCCAGATCAAAGACAAGTGTCGCCAGCGCATCGGGCAGACCAGCGAAGTTGATGAAGTTGGAGAACAGCTCCGCGCCGATGATCACGGCAAAGATCATCGCTGTGGCCCGCACACTGTCGAAGGTGGCGACCAGAAAATCGCGCCATGTCATGGTGCGCAGCCCGATGGCAATCAGCACCGCAGCGCCCGCGCCCATGCCTGCGGCTTCGGTTGGGGTGAAGAACCCGCCATAGATGCCCACCATGATGTACAGGAAGAGACCGAAAACACACAGCACGCCAACAAGATCGGAGCGGCTCATCGGTTCGCTTTGCGTGACCACATCCGGCGCCAGCTCCGGCTTCATCCAGACCGCCACTTTGACCGCCAGAAGATAGAGGATGATCCCCAGTATGCCGGGGATGATGCCGGCTATGAACAGCTTGGCAATGTTGGTTTCGGTCAACAGGCCATAAATAATGAGAATGACCGAGGGCGGGATGAGAATGCCGAGCGTTCCGCCGGCGGCGATGGAGCCGGTCGCCAGGCGGTCATCATAGCCAAACTTGCGCATGGACGGCATGGCGACCTTCGACATGGTCGCTGCTGTTGCAAGCGATGATCCGCAAACCGCTGAAAACCCACCGCAGGAAAACACCGAGGCCATGGCAAGGCCGCCGCGTGTGCGACCGAACATACGATCAGCAGCAGCAAACAGGCCGTGTGCTACGCCGGAAGCCGCCAATACATTGCCCATAAAAATGAACAGCGGAATGACCGACAGGCTGTAGGAGAGCGCGGAATCAAAGGCGATCTGGCCGGTCATCGCCCAGGCTGGTTGCCAGCCCCGCAGCAGCGCAAAGCCGATGCCACCAACCGCCGCCATCGCAAATGCGATCGGCACGCGCAGAAGGATCAGGCCAAGAAGAACGGCGAACCCGAGAAGCGCTTCAAACATCGTTGTTTTGCCCGTCTTCAGTCAGGTGAGAGGGGGGATAGACCCCGCGCATGAAGGCGATGAAGGCGCTCACCAGACAGGAGAAGGCGGCCAGATAGCCAAACGGCGCAAGGGAGATGCCCAGAGCATTGGTGGTGGCCCCATCCTGCGCGGCAGAGACCGCATGAGAGGCCAGTCGCCAGGCCAAGGTTGCCAGCAACGCGGCCGAGAACAGGCCGGCAAAGGCACTCAGATAGCGCTTGCTGGTATCGCTGATGAAAACATTGATCAGATCGACCTCGATATGCTCCCGACGCTCGGTCGTCAGAGGAAGCGCCGCGAACACCAGGGCCGCAAGCAGAAGTTCGGTGATCTCGAATGCGCCGCTCAAAGGGGCGGAAAAGAAGTACCGCCCGATCACATCAACGCAGGTCACCAGAATGAGGCTGAAGAGAAGGAGAGCGGCCCCGACACCCAGGGTGTTCTGAAGGACCTTGTTGATATCCAGTCCACCGTCATTTCCCCGGTGTCTTTGCCGAAGCCGCTCCATTGCTTAAAAGTCCACGCCGGTCTGCGCGCGCAGTTCAGCCAGCGCCGCTTCACCGTCGAAATTGTCTTCGGCAATGGCCTGGGCCCAGGACGCTTCGCGGATGGCGGCCATCGCCTTGATGGCTTCGAGCAGCTCGGCGGGCGCATCATTGATGGCGATGCCGGCCTCTGCCATGGCGACAAGGGCGCGCTCATCGGCATTGTTCCAGGCGGTGCCGACACGTTCAGCAAAGGCCGCACCTGAGATGGCTTCAATGGCGGCCTGATCTTCAGCCGAGATGCCATCCCATGCCGCGTCGTTCATCACCAGGAACCAAGTGGTGTTGTAGAGCCCACCTGGCACCCGCATGGTGTATTGCAGATCCTCGGTCAGGTTGAAGGCGGTGACGGCTTCATAGGTGAAGGTCACGCCATCGATCACGCCGCGAGAAAGTTTCTCGAAGACCTCGCCGGACGACATGAACAGCGTTTCAGCGCCCAGATCCGACATTAGATCGGAAATGTAGCCACCGGGAACACGGATCTTGAGGCCTTCAATATCGGCCTGTGTTTCGATCGGCCGAATGTTGTTGTGGAGCACGCCGGGGCCGTGAACGAACAGTCCCAGAAGCTTCACGCCTTCATGTTCAGCCTGTGCATCCAGCATGCCGGAATAGACGTTCCAGAACGCGGTGGAGCCGGACACCGCATCATCACCCAGGAAAGAGAACTGGCCAATTCTGGACCGTTCGAAACGATCATCGGTGGTGAAAGAGTGCAGACCATAGGTGATGTCGGCAATGCCGTCTGCTGCCATATCAAAATGCGCCGGCGGTGCACCCAGGGGGCGGGCCAGGATGCGTACCGTCACGCGACCTTCGGTCACTTCTGCGATTTCCTCAGCCCAGGGGCGAAGCGCATCAACTACAATGGGGTGCCGGGGTGGCAGCCAGCTCGACATGGCCAGCGTCGTGTCAGCCAAAGCTGCGCCCGATGTAAGGAATGTTGCCCCAACAGCCACAGCGGCCATGGTTTTTCCGACATTCAACAGATTGATTTTCATGTGATAATCCTCCCTTTGGATTGGTTTTCAAACATCGACCGCGCCTCTTGGGACACTGCATTTGCCGATGGGAACGCTGCGCCGACCATCACGCACCAGCGGTGCGCTTCAGATAATCGTTGCATTTGATACGATCATTTAACGCGCCTGTGGTAAAGTCAAGAAAATTATTGCACATGCAACGACTTTTCCGCCAAAGTGATGAGGACAAGAAAAGGTGTGCGCCATGACCTCCGCCCGGAACCCTGCCCTGCCGGACTTCGATCTGGAGCGATATCTGCCCTACCGGTTCGTCGTCCTGGCCGCCCAGCTAAGCAGCAAGCTGGCCAAGCAGTACAAGCAGGAGTTCGGCATCTCGATCCCCGAATGGCGCGTGCTGCTCAATGTCGGCTACACCAAGGATCTTTCGATCCGAGACATCGAACAGCGTGTCAGCCTGGAGCGCTCAAAGGTCAGCCGCGCAGCAACCAAGCTGGAGGCCAAGGGCTTCCTGGCCAAACAGGTTGATGCGCGTGACAAACGCCTGCTGAAGCTGACCTTGACCCGCGAGGGCACCGAGTTGCTGGCTAAGCTGATCCCGATTGCTGAACGTTTTCAGGCGGAGCTGAACCAGATCCTTGGGGAGGATACCCCGGCTCTGCACCTGGCGCTCGACCGGTTAATGCAAGGAACCGACTAGTCGGCTTGCTAGCTGTCTTGGCCCATCTGCTCTGTATGCGCGGCAACGGCCGCGGCCAGTGCCCTCAGGCCGGTCTCAAGGTTCGCCTTATCCTGCGCGCTCATCTTGCTCAGGATTGCATCAGCCTGCGTTTGAACGCTTGGAAACACTTCGGAGAAAAGCGCGTGCCCGGCATCTGAGCAGGTGTAGACGCGCAGCCGCCTATCAGAGGCTGGCACGGACCGGCTGATCAGGCCCTTGTCTTCCAGCTTCTGCGCAGCGCGGCTGACTTGAACCTTGTCCAGCGTCGTGCGCTTGGCCAGCTCCAGCGATGAGAGTTCACCGGCATCGGCCAGCAGCAAAAGCAGCCGCCATTCTTCCCGCGACAGCCCATAGGTCCGTCCATAGACCTCAACCAGTTTGCGGGAGAACCCCTCTGCCGTAGCGGCAAGAAGATAGGGAAAGTAGGTTTCAAGCTTCATGGGCATTCCTGCGGATCAGCGAATTTTATTGTTTCATATGCAACGAATTGACCTGCGTCAAAAGTTAAGCTACTGACTTGCGCTATTCATTGCAAATGCAATGATTATTGGAGGAAACAATCATGACTGCGCAAAACCTGAAGTTGGAGCAAATCCACCACGTAGCCTACCGGTGCAAGGACGCCAAGGAAACGGTCGAGTTCTACACCAAGATGCTCAACATGGATTTCGTTTTGGCCATCGCCGAGGACAAAGTGCCCTCTACCCATGAGCCTGACCCCTATATGCATCTGTTCCTGGATGCGGGGAACGGCAATGTGCTGGCCTTCTTCGAGCTGCCAACCAAGCCGGAAATGGGCCGTGACCCCAACACACCGATCTGGGTGCAACACATTGCCTTCAAGGTGAAGGACCGCGAAACCCTGATGGGATTCAAGGAGCATCTGGAGGCAAATGGCGTGGACGTGCTCGGCGTGACCGACCACTCGATCTTCCACTCCATCTACTTCTTCGATCCCAATGGTCACCGCGTTGAGCTGGCCTGCCCGGACCCGCAGGAAGAAGAAATGATCAAGCGTCTGGATGCGGTAAAATGGGATATGCTGGAAGAATGGTCGCGCACCAAGAAGGCACCCCAGCACGCTGACTGGCTGCACGCCAAGGAGCTGGGGAAAGGCGATGCTTAACACCTACGATTTTCCCGAGTTTGACTATGTTCAGTCGCCCGAACAACAGGCCAGTCAAACGCTGCGCCATGATGTGGTGATTGTCGGTGCGGGGCCCATGGGCCTCACCGCTGCCCTTGATCTTGCCGCGCGTGGCCTGAAGGTCGTTGTTTTGGACGACAACAACACTGTCTCGGTCGGCTCGCGCGCTGTCTGTTACGCCAAGCGCCCATTGGAGATCTGGGACCGTTTGGGTGTTGCCAAACCGATGCTGGACAAGGGCATCGAATGGAAGCTTGGCCGCGTCTTCTTCCGCGACCAGGAGGTCTATACCTTCGATCTCCTGCCCGAAGAGGGCCACAAGATCCCGGCGTTTATCAACCTTCAGCAATATTATCTTGAAGAGTATATGGTCGCAGCGTGCGAGCAGAACCCGCTCATCGATCTGCGCTGGAAGCACAAGGTCGTGGCACTGCATGCGCATGATGATCATGCTGAACTTGCCGTGGAAACGCCCGATGGCATCTTCGCCATGGAAGCAAGTTGGGTGATCGCCTGTGACGGCGCCAACTCCGATATCCGGCGCATGGTGGGTGCCGAATTCACCGGCCAGTTCTTTCAGGATCGGTTCCTGATCGCCGACATCGTCATGAAAGCCGATTTCCCGACCGAGCGCTGGTTCTGGTTCGATCCGGACTTTCATCGCGGCCAGTCGGCCCTCCTGCACAAGCAGTCCGATGATGTCTGGCGGCTTGACTTCCAGCTTGGCTGGGAGGCTGATCCGGAGGTGGAGAAGCGCCCTGAAAACATCATTCCACGGGTCAAAGCGATGATTGGCGAGGATGTGGAGTTCGAACTTGAATGGGCTTCGGTCTACCAGTTTGCCTGTCGCCGGGTCGATCAGTTCCGCCATGGCCGTGTACTGTTTGCCGGCGATGCCGCGCACCAGGTTTCGCCGTTTGGCGCGCGTGGGGCGAACACAGGCGTGCAGGACATCGATAATCTGTCGTGGAAACTTGCCGCTGTTCTGCGCGGGCAAGCGCCTGAGGCGCTGATCGACAGCTATCATGATGAACGGGCGTTTGCTGCGGACGACAATCTGCTCAATTCCACCCGCTCGACCGATTTCATCACACCGAAGAACAATGCCTCGCGTCGCTATCGCAATGCCGTGTTGAGCCTTGCCAAATCGCATGAATTTGCCCGTCCGCTGGTCAACTCCGGGCGTCTGTCCACGCCAACGCCTTATGTGGGGAGCCCATTGAACACGCCAGATGACGCAGATTGGCAAGGGCAGATGGTGCCAGGCACCTGTGCCGCTGATGCCCCGATCAAGGTCGATGGCAAGGATGGATGGCTGCTCAACCAGCTTAGCGATGGGTTTGCCCTGCTGGTCTTCGGGTTGCAGGCAGAGCCAGTTGAAGCCGGTGTGTTCACGCCCAAACTGATCGTGGCTGGTAGGGACTTCGAGGACAGCCAAGGGCTGGCCGCACAACGCTATGATGGGCAAGGCGGCGCGGTCTATCTCATCCGCCCCGATCAGCATGTCGCCGCGCGCTGGCGCACATTTAACGTTGATGCAATCCGGGCGGCCATCGCCCGCGCGACCGCAGGAGCTGTGTCATGAGCCTCACTCTGAAACCCAACATCAAAAACCCCGATGCGTTCTACGAGTTACTGACGGACGCACAACGCGACATGTCGGACGAGGAAGCCAACGATATGAATGCCCGGCTGGTGCTGATCCTGGCCAATCAAATCGGTGATCTGGAGGATCTGAAACACGCCATCGACCTGGCCAAGTAATAGTCGGACAAGCGGGTCTGGGCTAAGCCAATTACCTTTGGCCTGCCCAGTTCTCTTGGATTACCTTGCAGTCCCGGCAGATGATGACCGAGAATGATGGAAATCGCTGAACACTGGAACGATTGGTTGGCAGTCAAATGTTCTATTCGCCAGTCTCATTGATCGAACCTGTGGAGGCGTGTTGGTTGAGCAGATCAATGACTTGGGCATCGCTGACCTGCTGGAAGCATTCGTAGTGCTCACCGACGGACCCAAAACGCATCGGTGCTGACAGAAAAACGAGCTCATCAGCCAACGACTGAAGGTCTTTCAAGCTTTGTGCCGGTAAGACCGGCACGGCAAGCACCAGCCAGGCTGGATTTGATTTGCGTATAACGGCAAGCGCAGCTTTCGCAGTGCTGCCAGTTGCGATGCCGTCATCGACCAAGATGACGGTCCTTCCGGCTGGATCCGACACTGGCCGCTCCCCAAGATAGCTTGCACGACGGTGGCGGATTTCCTCAAGTTTTTGATCCATCTGGGCGCGGATATATGTTGAATCCGGAGGCAGGCGGCTCATGATCTCTTCATTGATAACAAGCTGTGGGTTGGGTCCGTCAGCGACTGCAGCAAGCGCCAACTCCTCTTCTCCGGGGGCACCAATTTTCTTGACGAACATCGGCTCAAGCGGCGCATCAAGCGCATTTGCCACTTCGACGGCTACTGGTATCCCGCCACGCGGCAATCCCAAGATAAGCGGATGAGACCCTCTTAAATGCTTCAGCTTTCCAGCGAGGCGCCGACCGGCATCGGTACGGTTGGCAAATAGTTGGTTTGAAGACATCAGGCTCTCCTTGGACTTGCTCAGGCCGGTGATGACCATCAGCTTTGCAATGTCTCACGATGTCTCGTTGACAATACGCAACAGCCTGCCCGCACGGCGTATCGAACCATCACGCCATTGCGCCAGATCAATAGACTTCCAGCAGCATGCGTCATCATTGCTCATCAATTAAGGAGCAATGGCGATGAACAAAGCGAGTGTTCTGGTTTTCACCAGCGGTAAGGCAGACTTGGCTGCGTTGGAGCGCCTGTGCAACGTAGCAACCAAACGCGACCTGCATCTGTCGATCGTTGTTCTGGGGCGTTTGCCGGCTTTGCCCATCTATGCAGCGGGTATGGGCGGCATTGCGGCCATTGGTGACTATGGCGACTGGCAACAGCAGCTGGAGAACACCAAAGCTGAACTGGATTCGCGCGCGCAAGGCATAAAATTGTCCCTCGATAAGCATGGCGTTGCTTGTGATGTCAGCGTGTTTTCCGCTGATCCGGCAGCCTTTTCCGATGCGCTGGCCCGCCGCGCCTTAACCTGCGACCTGGTGATGGTGCTCGGCGACTTGCGTAGCGACACTGAGCTGTTTGACGACGCTATGGGCGCCGCGCTGTTTCATTCACCAGTTGCTGTGGCTCTCAATGCGCTCAGTGTAGCAGCGCCGTTGTCGCCAAAGCGCGTGCTCATCGGTTGGAATTCTGGACTTCCGGCCTCGCGTGCTATCCGGGCGGCCATGCCAATGCTTCGGGGCGCCGAAGAGGTCACGGTAGCCATGTTCGATCCGGTGATGACGGCATTGCGCGATGGCGAGAACCCGGGCTCAGATGTTGCGCGTTGGCTAAGCCATCAGGGCTGCAAGGTCACCGTTCAACACCATCCAAGCGGCGGCAAGGAAATCGCCGACAGCCTGATGCAGCGGGCCCGCGAAGTTGACGCCGAACTTGTCGTAATGGGCGCCTATGATCATTCGCGTATGCGGCAGATCATTTTTGGCGGCACTACGCGCAGTATGATTGCGCAGACCGACCTGCCGGTTCTACTTGCACATTAAATGGCACCGCTAGGCTGCCGACTTTTCTGGTTGCTGTGGCCGACGGAGCGCCTGGAACGCGTCATATTGCGACAGGAAAACATCGCCGGTCATATGCTCCAAGAATGAGCAGCGGCGAAGGCGGTCCATGACTGGTCCTTTAACCTCTGAAAGGTGAAGCGTGATCTCCATGTCCTTCAGGCGATCATTGATCGTTTCGAGGCTTTCGAGCGCACTCATATCCACCTCGTTGACGGCGGAAAACATCAGGATGAGATGGCGAACTTCCCGGTCCTGGGCAACGCGGCCATAGATGTGATCTTCCATCATCCGTGCATTGGCAAAGTAGAGACTTTCATCGATACGCAGGGTGAGAACGTGCTGGTCCGTCTCCACGTCATGGCGCAGGATATTGCGAAAATGTTCGCTACCTGGAACCAAGCCGACTTCGGCGATGTGTGGTCGCGAGGTTTTGTAGATATGGAGCACCAATGACAGCACCACACCGCTGGCCACACCTGCCTCAACACCCACCAGCAACGTAACGACCATGGTGATCGCGACAGCTGAAAAGTCAGCGCGCGAGTAGCGCCAGCTGCGCTGCAAAATCGAGAGATCCACCAGAGTGAGCACCGCTACAATGATCGTGGCCGCCAGCGTCGCCTTGGGTAGAAAAAACAGATAGGGCGTCAGAAAAAGGGCAGCCAAAGCAATGCCGAGCGCTGTTAAAGCTCCGGCGGCCGGGGTCTGCGCACCTGCATCGAAATTGACAACCGACCTCGAAAAACCGCCGGTCACTGGGATGCCGCCGGAAACGGCTGAGGCGACATTGGAGGCGCCCAAGCCGATTAGCTCTTGGTCAGGATCGATGCGCTGCCGTCGTTTGGCGGCCAGAGTCTGCGCGACGGATACCGACTCCACAAACCCGATCAAAGAAATCAGGGCGGCAGACCCAAGCAGGGCAAGCCAAAGATCAGCATCAAAAGCGGGAACAGCAGGCCGCGGAAGGCCTGAAGGCACCTCGCCCACCAAACTCACGCCGTGGCCACCCAGTTCGAACTGCCAAGCCGCCCATGTTGTAGCAACCACAGCAAAGACGGGCCCAGCTTTCACCAGCGGGCCGATCAATCCAGCAGGTGTTCCCAGAGTATTGAGCAACTTTGCCAAACCACCACGCACCCAGACCAGAAACGCGGTCGCAAGCACGCCGATCACCAAGGTCGGTACATTGATCTGGCCGATTGATGTCGCCAGTTGGAGGAGAATATCGGTCAATGTATGACCTGAGATCGGCACGCCGAGCAGATGTTTCAATTGGCTGGCCGCAATCAACAATCCTGATGCCGTGATGAAGCCGGCGATAACGGGGTGGCTTAAAAAATTGGCCACAAATCCGAGCCGTAGAAAACCCATGGCCAGCAAGATCAAGCCAGACAGCATGGCCAGCACGCCGGCTGCCATAACAATCGCTGTCGTTGATTGCAGATCGAGCTGCGCCAGTGCCGCTGCCGTCATCAATGAAACGATGGCCACCGGTCCTACCGACAATGTGCGGCTAGAGCCGAAAAGTGCGTACGCAATCAACGGTAAAATGGAGGCGTAAAGCCCAACTTCGGCGGGCACACCGGCCAGCAACGCATACGCCAACGATTGTGGAATCAGCATGATTGTCACAACCACCGCAGCGATGCCGTCGCCAACTAGATCTGCCCTGCTATAGGCACGGCCCCAGGCAAGGATCGGAAAGAACTGCGCGAGGCGTGGTTCAGATGCCTTCGTGGCCATGCGCTAATTCGACAAGCGTGCGGCCGGTCCCAAGCCGTGCCACAGGGTTGCCGACCTGTTGCCACTGCGACAATAGGCAAGAACAGGCTTCGGCAAGCGGGAAAAGAGCCGTTCGAAGGCTTGTCGATCCTCGTCCGTTGCGCCTTGCGGAGCGATGGGAAGAAATGCGGCTTCTACACCTAAGGAACGCGCTGACGCGGCTATTGTGTCAAATGATTCTTGGTCAGCGCTCTCACCTTCTGGCCGGTTGCAAACCAGCGCCTTGAACCCTGATTGCAAAATGGTTGGCAGGTCGTCAGACGTTATTTGTTCGCAGACTGCGTAAGTATCGCTGATGTGACGGAGCTCCATGTTAAGCCACTCCCTACAATCCGTTGACAGGCACTTTGAGGAACGTTTTGCCATCCTCATCGGCTGGCGGTAGTTGCCCAGCGCGCATGTTTACCTGCAGCGATGGAATGATCAGCTTGGGCATGGCCAATGTCGCATCGCGTGCTTCGCGCATAGCGATGAACTCCTCGCGTGACGCGCCGCCACCAACATGGATGTTGTGGGCCTTCTCGTCAGCCACGGTTGTTTCCCAGCGAATTTCGCGACCGTTGGGGCCGTAGTCGTGGCACATAAACAGCCGCGTTTCCTCTGGCAGGGCCAGAACCCTTTGGATGGAGTCGTAAAGCTGGCCTGCATCTCCACCAGGGAAATCAGCGCGGGCTGATCCACCATCGGGCATGAACAGCGTGTCGCCAACGAAGGCTGCATCACCAATGACAAAGGTCAAGCACGCGGGTGTGTGGCCGGGTGTGTACATGACGTCGACCGGCATATCACCAATGGCAAAGGTGTCGCCATCATCAAGCAGACGATCGAACTGGCTTCCGTCGCGGGCAAATTCGGTGCCCTCATTGAACACTTTTCCAAATGTGTCCTGAACGACAGTGATGTTTTTTCCAATGCCTATTTGGCCACCAACTCGGTCCTGCAAATAGGGTGCTGCTGACAGGTGATCGGCGTGAACATGCGTTTCGAGCAGCCATTCAACGGTCAGGTCATTGGCTTTCACATGTTCGATGATCTTATCGGCATGATCAAAGGTTATCCGGCCAGCTGCGTAGTCGATATCCATCACGGAATCGACAATGGCGCAGCTTTGTGAGCCTGGGTCTTTGACGACATAACTTATGGTGTTCGTAGCCTCATCAAAGAAGGCGGTAACATCGGGTTTCACGTGAGAGTTGGTCATCGTTTTACCTCCACTATCAAGGCGTTAAGACGTTTTCGGTTTGGCTTGGCGCAGGGCGGTCAATCGCATCACATTGCGTGCGGCAAAGATGCCCGTGACCAGAGCCAGCGTGAAAATCAACACATTCGGATCAAGGGTCCCAAGCGCTGGCAACGCACCGCCGGGACAGAATCCAGCGATACCCCAACCAATGCCAAAAATGGCCGAACCGCCGATCAAGCGCGCATCAAGGTCGCGGCGCGTTGGGATATCGAAAGCTGGCTCAAAGACAGGTCGGTCGCGCCGCAAGACAATGCGATACCCAATGAAGGCCACGACGACTGCGCCCCCCATCACGAAGGCAAGGCTAGGGTCCCAGGTCCCAGCAACATCGAAGAAGTTGATGACCTTCGCTGGGTTGGACATGCCGGACATGGAAATGCCCAAGCCAAAAACCAGCCCGATAAGATAGGTGAGGATGTGTCGCATCAGAACGCTCCTCCAAACAAATGGCGGACGGTGAAGACCGTCAGTCCTGTCGTGACCATGAAGGTAAGCGTTGCGATGATGGAACGCTTGGAGAGCCGCGCCATACCACACACGCCGTGCCCGGATGTGCAGCCAGCCCCATAGGTAACACCGACACCAACAACAATACCGCCAATGATCAAGGCAGTTGTGCTCATAGGCACCTGAATCTCAGGCATCTGCCCGAACAGAAGCGCGTGGACCAGCGGGCCGGTCACCATGCCGGCCAGCAATAGCGCGCGCCATGTCCAGTCGGGTCGGTCAGCGGGGTGCAGAAAGCCTGCCAAAATTCCGGTTGCGCCGAAAATGCGACCGCGTACAGCCATCAACAGGACGGCTGCAAAACCAATCAACAGGCCGCCGATGAGGGAGACAATGGGTGTGAATTCAGTCGCCACGCATCAGCCCCGGCAAGTCGATAGGCCCAGCAACCGATAAGCAGGGCAAAAACGAAAAATGGCTGTGCCGACAAGCACTAGACCGACGGCGATCATCGCATAAGAAACCGCTCCGCCGACTGCTAAGCCGAACAGCCCCAAAAACGGTGCGACGATCAAAAACAGGCCAACCAACGCACGAATGGCGCGGTCGATGTTTCCTACATTGCTGCTCATTTTATTGTATCCTCTCTTGGTTGGATGAAAGCTTATATTGGTTGTTCCGTGGGGTCGTCTGTAACCAAGTCACACAAGGCTAGACGGCTGGGTGATCATCGCTGCGGGCGAAGGCATCGAGCGCTTTTGGATCTTCCAGTTTCAGGGAACCCCGCCCGAGCGACAGCCAGCCGCGCTGCTGAAATTCCTGCAATTGCCTGGAGATGACTTCTCGCGCGGTGCCAAGTTCAATCGCCAAATCTTGATGCGTTGCGCGCACCTCATCGTTTGGGCCCGCCATTTCAATCAGCTTGGCTGCCAAGCGCAGATCGACGCGGCGAAACGCCACTTCCTCTATCACGGTCAGAAGATCGGTAATGCGACGCGAGTAGGCTTTGAAAATCAGACCGCGAAAAGCCTCGGACGTTGCGATCAGCTCATCAAAAACGGCTTGGGGGATAACAACGACCTCCAGATCGGTTTCCGCAATGCCTGTGGCTGCATAGTCTTCGTGGGCAAGAAGGCATGCCGTAGTCAGGATGCAACTTTCTCCAGCATGCACGCGATACAGCACCATCTCGCGACCAGTTTCTGCAAGCTTTTGCACGCGCAATGTGCCTGACACCAACAGATAGAGATTTTGCGCTGGATTGCCGGGACCGAATATCTCACTTCCCGCTTTCACATGCTGCAA
This sequence comes from Hyphomicrobiales bacterium, assembly GCA_040219355.1. Lineage (GTDB taxonomy): Bacteria > Pseudomonadota > Alphaproteobacteria > Rhizobiales > MH13 > MH13. The sequence continues at coordinate 237,256 of JAVJSN010000017.1, read as the reverse complement.
GCGGGCATGACGTATGATCCGCGCGTTCAATTCTTCGGGCAGATGTTGAAGAAAAGGCAGCTGGTGGTCGTGAATAGACACTATCGATAATCCTCTCTGCAATCAGGCAACAGTAGCGGCGGGCCACGGCATTCCGTTGACCTTACTCAACGATAGAGCCTGAAAATTCTTCAATGCTGACGGTGAACAACTGCAGCCAAAGCACGCCTCAATGCCCAACGATGTCGTCTTTAGAACCCAAGGTATCAGCAAGGTCTACGATACCGGTACGGTAAAAATCGAAGCATTGCGGCGCGTCGATCTGGAGCTGTATGCAGGCGAGCTCGCGGTACTTTTGGGTCCATCGGGCAGTGGCAAGTCCACCTTGCTCAACATCCTGGGCGGCTTGGATCATGCCAGCCATGGCCAAGTCTGGTTCCGCGACATGGAGCTTACCGACCTTAACGACCGAGGGCTGACGGCCTATCGCCGCGACCATGTTGGCTTTGTCTTTCAATTCTACAATCTGGTGCCAAGCTTAACCGCACGCGAAAATGTTCAATTGGTGACTGATGTTGCCCGCAACCCCATGCCCCCAGAAGAGGCACTGGAACTCGTTGGTCTGACGTCACGCATGTCGCACTTTCCTTCTGAGCTTTCGGGCGGTGAACAGCAGCGTGTTGCCATCGCACGCGCCATAGCCAAACGTCCCGAAGTGTTGCTGTGCGACGAGCCAACAGGTGCGCTGGACAGCAAGACGGGCGTCCAAGTGCTTGAAGCCCTGGATCAGATCAATCGTGACTTCGGCACCACCACGGTCGTGATTACCCATAATGCAGAAATCCGGCGCATGGCCCACAGGGTGGTGCGCTTTCAAGATGGAAGCATCGTTGACCTGGAAGTCAATGATGAGCGCATCGCCCCAGCGGAAATCGTCTGGTGATGGCAATGCACGCGATTGATCGAAAGCTTCTGCGCGATTTCAGGCGGTTGTGGGCGCAGGCCTTGGCAATCGCCATCGTTCTGGCGTGCGGTGTTGCCATTCTGATCACCTCGTTTGGTATGTACCGGGCACTCGATGAGACCCGCGATGCCTATTATGAGCGCAACAGGTTCGCCGACGTGTTTGCCAATGCGCGGCGGGCACCCATGCGACTTGTACGCCAGATCGAAGAAATTTCAGGCGTTCAAGCAGTTGAGGCGCGGGTCACTGGGACCGTCATTCTTGATTTACCAGACAGAATTGAAACGGCTGTGGGCAGCATTCTATCGCTGCCCGAAATTGGTCAACCTCGGCTCAATGTCCCACTTTTACGAACAGGTCGCCTGCCAACAGCGACAGGTGAGATTGCAGTCAATGAACCCTTTGCCCTCGCCAATGGGTTCGCGTTGGGCGATCAGTTCGACGCCAATCTCAATGGTCGCAAGCAGACGCTGACCATCACTGGGACCTTGCTCTCGCCCGAGTTTATTTACACTTTGGGTCCTGGTGCGCTGATGCCCAACAACCGCACTTTTGGAATCTTATGGATGCCGCGCGGCTCTGCCGAAGCAGCGTTTGACATGGTTGGGGCCTTTAGCGAGATCAGTTTGGCCGTGGATTCACGCACGCAGCTTGCCCCTGTGCTCGATGCGCTCGACGGTTTGCTCGACCCATATGGTGGCCTGGGTGCCATTGAGCGTAAAGATCAGCTTTCAAACGCCTTTATCGATGCCGAGATCGCGCAGCTTCGCAGCATGGCGTTTATTTTGCCGCCGGTCTTTTTCGGCATTTCAGCCTTTCTGGTGGCAATGGTGATGGGACGCATCATCGCTTTGGAGCGCAGCGAAATCGGCCTGCTCAAAGCCCTCGGGTATACCGATGTCGAAATCTGCGTGCACTATCTGCTGCTTGCGGGATTGATTGCAGTGGCAGGTATTCTCATTGGGTGGGCTGCTGGCACATGGCTTGCTCGCGCTTTGGCTGAACTTTATGCTGGCTATTTCGATTTTCCCTTTCTCATCTTCCATGTTTCGCTTTGGGTATATGGCGTGTCAGCTGTTCTGGCACTTCTCACGGCTGCCCTCGGTGCATCTCGCAGTGCGCTTCGTGCAGCGCGCCTCGCGCCGGCAGTTGCCATGCAACCGCCAACACCGGTTCGGTTTCGCCAGACCTTGATTGACCGGGTCATGGCCGCCGCCCGCTTATCTCAGCCCACAATCATGATCCTGCGTAGCCTGACGCGGTGGCCTGGCCGCAGTGCGCTTACATCCCTGGGTTTGGCCTTGGCGGTGGCCTCCGTGATGACATCCTCTTTTATGGGGGACAGTTTGGATGAGATCATTGATTTGGCGTTCTACCAATCCAACAGGCAACACGCGATGTTGCTGTTTGCTGAGGATGCACCGCTCAGCGTCCTGCAAGACGTTGCGCGATTACCTGCCGTGCGACAAGTCGAGGGTCAGCAATACCACGCTGCGATTATGCGCAACCAGCACTATGAGAAGCGTGTCTCGATTGAGGCCCGCCTGCCCGCGCCAGATCTCAGTAGGGTTGTGATCGCCGGTGGTGCAGTTCTGGACGCACCGCCGGGTGGTATTGTGCTGTCGCGGCGGCTCGCCACTCAGATGCACGTGTCTCCAGGTGATAGCCTTGAAGTTGAATTTCTGTCCGGCCGTCAGGGGACATATGAGCTGACGGTTTCGGCCTTGGTAGACCAATATTTCGGCCTTGGCGCTTATATGGACCTTGGCTACGTCAATCAGCTTTTCCGCCAGTCTCCGCGCATATCTGTGGCCAACGTGACGCTCGACGACGTGCAGATTAACGACCTGCATGCCGCCATTACAGACATCCCAGAGCTGACCGGCACAATCATGATGACGCAGACTCGGCGTTCCTTTCAGGACACCATTCGTCAGAATGTGATTGTGATGAACACCATCTACATGATCATTGCTGTGTTGATCACAATTGGCGTTGCCTACAACAGCGCGCGAGTGCAGCTGTCTGAGCGCGCACGCGAGTTGGCGAGCCTGCGCATTCTAGGATTCACCCGAGGTCAAGTTTCCTACATTCTTGTTGGGGAAACGATGCTTTTGGCGCTGCTCGCTCAGCCGCTGGGATGGGCCCTTGGCCGACTGTTCACCGGCGCTATGGTCAATGCCTTTTCAAGTGATCTCTACGCCTTGCCTCTCATTTTGAAACCAGCAACCTTTTCGACCGCCAGCCTTGTGGTTCTTGCAGCCGCGCTGGGCTCGGTTCTTTTGGTCCGCCGCAGACTCGACACTATGGATTTGGTGGCCGTCATGAAAACCAGAGAGTAAAGTCATGCCCAAGTCTCTTCGTCTGTCGTTGTTAATCTTGTTTGGTGGCGGCCTGCTGGCTGGTCTGCTTTGGCTATCGTTTCGCGCTGAGCCGGTTTTGGTGGACATGCAAGAGGTCATCCTTGGCCCAATGCAAGTGACGGTTGACGTTGATGGTAAGACCCGGATCCGCGATATCTATGAAGTCTCAGCTCCGATTGCCGGACTGGCGCGTCGATCACCGGTTGCGGTGGGTGATACAGTCATCGCAGGAGAAACGGTGGTGGCGTTCGTAGACCCCGTCGCCCCCAGCCTTTTGGACACGCGTAGCCGCGTGCAAGCTGACGCGGCAGTCAGCGAGGCGGAAGCTGGTCTTTTGGTTGCGCAGACGGATTTGGCACGCGCGCAAGAACAACTTCGCAGCGCTCGATCGCAGTTCGAGCGAACCCAAACACTTGTATCGCAGGGCGTTGTCAGCGTGACACAGCTTGAGGATGCCAATGAACGGCTGGCTATCGCCAATGCTGCCGAGGCTGCAGCACTTGCCAGGATCAGCATGGCACAAAGCAGCTTGGAGCGTGCGCAAGCGGAGCTGATCGAGCCAGGCAATGAGCGCGACCGCGACGGCGCCTGTTGTGTCCCACTCTATGCTCCAGCAAACGGGCGCGTGCTGGCCATTGACCAGATCAGTGCCCGACCTGTCACTTCGGGCACGCGCCTTGTGACAATCGGCGATCCATCCAATTTGGAGATCGTTGCCGACATCCTGTCTGTGGATGCGGTGCGATTGGAGGTCGGTGCGCGGGCCATCGTCGATCGTTGGGGTGGACCGGAACAATTGGAGGCAGAGCTCATTCGCATTGAACCGGCTGCGCGCACAGAAGTATCCGCACTTGGTATTGAGGAGCAGCGCGTCGATGCCATCTTCGAGTTGATATCACCGCTGCAAGATCGCGCCGCACTGGGTGATGGATTTTCGGTGTTTCTACGCGTTGTGGAATGGCAGGGCGATGATGTTCTTCAGGTGCCGCTCAGTGCAACGTTTCGGCTTGGCAACGCCTGGGGTGTTTTCGCTGTCGAGGATGGCATCGCTAGCCAACTGCAAGTGACGCTCGGCCATCGAAACACGCATAATGTTGAAGTGCTTAGCGGGCTTGCGGCTGGGGTGTGGGTGGTGACACACCCCAGCGACGATTTGGCCGATGGCAGCGCGGTCTTGCAGAGAGACATTGAGTAGTTTTTTCGTTGGTTTGTTCACACCTCTTGGCCATCGACGATTGACTGCAATCAACCGCTGACTTCAGTCCGTGTCCCATAGCTGCGCTCAACAAGTGCAGTGAGGTGTCAGCCTATGGAGGCTATCGAGGCCAAACGTCAGCTAGGATTGTCCGAACCGGATGTGCTGGCGCAACGGCAAGCGTCAGGATGGAACGAGCTGCCGCAGACGCGTAAGCCCCACCCAATGGGTGTCTTGGCGCGTCAGTTCACCGGTTTGCTCGTTATCATCCTGATCGTCGCAGGCGCCATCGCGCTTTATCTTGGCGAATTTGTCGATGCGCTCGCCATCGGGCTCGTCGTGCTGCTCAACGGCGTGCTTGGCTTCGTTCAGGAATGGCGCGCCGAGAATGCCTTAGAGGCCCTTCGGTCACTTATGTCACCGACCGCCATCGTGGTCCGCAATGGATGCGAGCAGGTGATCGAAGCACGGGAGCTTGTACCCGGTGATCTGGTCGTTCTTTCGGCAGGCGATCGCGTGCCTGCAGACATCGAACTCACCGAAGTCATCCAGTTGAAAGTGGATGAAAGCGTGCTGAGCGGTGAGTCCCTCGTGATCGGCAAAGACACGCTGGAGGGCAACGACACCGCTTTTGCAGGAACGTCTGTCGTGGAAGGGCGTGGCGAAGGATTTGTCGTTGCCATCGGGCTTGCTACCGAATTTGGTAAGATTGCCGATCTGACCGGTCGCGTCACAAAACAGAAAACACAGCTGCAAATTCAGTTGGGCCGGTTGGCTGGTCAACTTGGCGCCGTTGCCTTGGGTGTCGCTGTCCTTGTCGTGGCCGTTGGGGTTTGGGCTGGCCAGGATGCAGCAAACCTTTTCATGACAGGCCTGTCGCTCGCGGTTGCCATCGTTCCGGAGGGCCTTCCGGCGGTGGTCACGATTACGTTGGCCTTAGGCGCAACGGCCATGGCCCGTCAAAATGCGGTCGTGCGACGCCTCCAGGCAATCGAAACGCTTGGTGCGGCCTCTGTGATATGCACGGACAAGACTGGTACGCTGACCAAAAACAAGATGACGGCAACCCGAATTTGGATGCCGCATCGGTCTCTCAACGTGACCGGCACCGGATATGATCCAACCGGCCACATTAGCAATCAGACACACCGCATACGCGCAGCTGATGACCCCTGTCTTGACGCTGCACTGACGACCGCTGCCCTGTGTAGCCATGCAACGCTTCAGCGCGAGGCTGGCGAGTGGCGGATGCATGGATCACCGACAGAAGGTGCACTTGTTGTACTTGCCTACAAAGGGTGGGTGAAGCTACCGCCAAACCGGGAACCACTCAGCGAGCTGCCTTTTTCCAGCGAACGCAAGCGCATGAGCGTGGTGGTAGGCGCGCCACCTTTTTTGTACTGTAAAGGTGCGCCGGAACGCGTTCTTGAATGCTGTGGCAGTGTGGCCACGCCGCATGGCGCCGTTCCCCTCACCGAAGATGTTCACAGCGAGATTCTTGATGCCTATGAGCAGTTGGCCACTGACGGGTTGCGGGTCATTGCGCTTGCCTCACGGCCAGCCCGATCCGCCGATGATCTGGATGAACGCGGCTTGGTGTTTTCAGCCATGGTTGGAATTATCGATCCACCTCGCCCAGAGGTTTTGGAAGCGGTGCAATCAGCGAAAAGGGCTGGCATTCGGGTGATCATGATCACCGGTGACAGCCCTGTCACTGCCCAGGCGATTGCCGATCAATTGTCGATACCAGTGCAACGCCCCATCATCGGTGATGACATTGAGGCGCTATCCGATGTGGATTTGGTGAGCGCCTTGCAAGGCGATGTTCTGTTTGCGCGCGCAAAACCCGTGCACAAAATTCGTCTCGTCAAGGCGCTGCAGGCGCAGGGCAAGATCGTCGCAATGACCGGCGATGGCGTCAACGATGCGCCAGCGCTCAAACAAGCTGACATTGGCATCGCGATGGGACAGCGCGGCACCGCCGTGGCACGCGATGCTTCTGACCTCATTCTGCTGGATGACAATTTTGCTACCATCGTCGCGGCGATCAAGGAAGGACGTCGGCAGTTTGACAACATTCGCAAATTTGTTCGCTACCTGCTGACTTCAAATGCTGGCGAGATCGTTGCTATCCTTGCCAACATTTTAATTGGCGGTCCGCTGATCTTTCTGGCCACGCAGATCCTTTGGATGAATCTCGTTACCGACGGCGTCACCGCTGTTGCGCTGGGCTTGGAGAAGGCTGAGCGCGGCCAGATGAATCGTCCAGCACGCGATAGCAAAACACCGATCCTGGGGTTGAGCAGTCTGGCGGTCATCCTGGTATTCGCATCTTACACCGGCTCGGCGAGCCTCTGGATTTTTTATCAAACTTTACCGCTTGGGGTGGATGTCGCGCGCACGGCTGCATTCACCGCGATGATCGTGTTTGAAAAAATGAGTGTCTTTGCCTTCCGGTCATTGCGCCATCCTTGTTCAAGGATCGGGTGGCTTAGCAATCCGTTCTTGTTGACGACACTTGCCGCGACGCTGCTCGTTCAGGTGGCGGCGGTCTATTGGGCACCGCTTCAAATCGTCCTGCATACCGCGCCTCTGCTGGCCGAGCACTGGTTGACGATTGCTCTGTTTGCGCTGCCTCTGATTGTCGTTCCAGAGCTGGTGAAACTGATGACGGATCCGAAGTGAGGCATCCGCTTCGATGAGATCATCGGCGAACATCAGCGTTTGATTTTGCTCAACAGCTTATGAGTGAAGCTAAGCAATATCCGTCCAAGGAGGACGCACAGCCATGTGGGGTCACCCATTGCGTATTGCTCGATTGGCGGGGTTTGACATCAAGATCGATGCAAGCTGGCTGATCATTGCAGCACTGATTGTTTGGAGCTTGGCAACCGGTTATTTTGCGCAGAAACTTCCAGGTAGCGGGCAGGAAACACTTTTGCTCTTGGCCGTTATCGCAATGCTCGGCTTGTTCGCGTCCCTCATCTTTCACGAGATGGCTCACGCTCTTATGGCACGCCAGTATGGTGTCCCGACAACGGGTATAACGCTCTTCCTCTTTGGAGGCGTGGCCGAGCTGGCCTCCGAACCGACAAACGCCAGAGATGAGTTCTACATTGCCATTGTGGGGCCGCTGGCGAGCCTGTTCTTGTCGCTGTTCTTTTGGTCTTCAGCCCATCTTGCAAGTGAGCATTTAGGGTGGCCGCTAAGCACATCGGTTCTGCATTACCTTGCGATCATCAATCTCACGCTTGCTCTGTTCAACTTGTTGCCCGCGTTCCCGCTTGACGGGGGACGTGCATTTCGGGCGTTCCTTTGGGCACGCTCAGGCGACCTAGTACGGGCAACCCGGCAGGCGGTGCGCGTGTCTTCGATCTTTTCTTGGTTGCTGATCGCGCTTGGACTTTCCAACTTGTTTCTTGGCGGCACCGTGATGGGGCTCTGGCCTGTGCTGATTGGCCTGTTCCTGTTGGCGGTTGCTCGTGGCGCTTATCAGCAGCTGGAATCAGATATCGCACTCTCCGGGCGTACAGTGGGCGATCTGTTAACCCGCAAACCCATGGTAGCAGATCCAGAAATGTCGATTGATACCTTGGTGAATACTGTGTTCTTGGCCAATGCGGTGAGTTTTGCACCGGTCGTCGAGAACTCGACTTTGCTAGGGTATGTCGACACGCAGATGGTTCGTCGAATTGACCGGGAGAACTGGCGCACCACGACGGTGGAAGATGTCTTTGAGAGCACATCCAACGATAATTGCGTTGCCCCCGAAGTGGCCGCCAAAACACTGATGGAGCGGATCGCTCAAACTGGCCGCAGGAAGTATCTGGTGGTTCGTGACAGCTCACTGGTTGGTGTTATCACCCTGTCAGATTTCATTGCTTTTTTGGCCATCTCCAAGGACCTATCAAGCTCCAACAGAGCATCAGCCTAGCGCGACAACAGGTGATCTGTGATGGTTCGCGACAAGTGCAGCGAGAGGTCAGGACATGGGAAAAAGTATTGAACTTTCAGAGGACAGCCAGATTCTCAATGCCCTTCTTGATGCAACGGTCGATGCCATCATCATCAGCAATGAAACTGGTGACATTCTACGCGCGAACAAAGCCGCAAGCACGCTTTTTGGTCACTCACAAGATCAGTTGCTGGGTAGCCATATCAACACTCTAATGCCGCAAGACATGCGCGCGCCACATCAGCGCTATGTCGAACGCTACTTGGCAAGCGGGGAAGCCCGGGTGGTTGGCAAAGGACGCGAAGTGGAGGCATTGCGTGCTGACGGCACTGTGGTTCCAGTCCACATCTCGCTAGGCGTAACGAAGGTGAATGGCAGCACAGCCTTCGTCGCCTTAATGCATGATTTGACTCGCCGAAGAGCGGCTGAGGAGGCGGCAGCGCGCTCGCAACGCATGGATGCGATAGGGAGGATGACGGGCGGCATCGCGCATGATTTCAACAATCTGTTGACCGTGGTGATCGGCAATCTTGAACTTCTGGATGCCCAGGTGATGCCGCGCAACGCCGACCAGTTGATTACCGATGCTCTTGCGGCTGCTGAGCTTGGTGCTGAACTGACCTCACAGCTGGTGATGTTTGCCCGCAAAAGACCTTTGCGAGCCGGGCAAATCGACCTTAATGACGGATTGTCAAAGGCCGTTGCACTGCTCAGGCATACGATCAGCGCGCAATGCGAGATTGTCGTATCAATGGGCAAAGACCTTTGGACAGTCAGCGCTGACGCAACCCAGCTACAGACTGCCATCCTCAACCTTGCTTTGAACTCTCAGGACGCGATGCCCAAAGGCGGGCGGATATTCCTTGAAACCAGCAATGTTGAGATTGATGATACCTATCTCGCTCAGGAACTGGGTGTTGGACCCGGGCGCTATGTTCGCCTGTCAGTCAGCGATACCGGTGACGGGATGAGCAAAGAACAACGATCCCTGGCTCTGGAGCCCTTTTTTACCACCAAGAAGGTCGGCGAAGGCACCGGACTGGGACTTTCAATGGTCTATGGTTTCACCAAACAATCCGGTGGCCACATCACACTTTACAGTGAACCTGGTCAGGGAACGACGGTAAGCCTTTATTTCCCTGCGGCCGATGACAGACAGATCGCCACACCACAAAACGCTCACCTGCACCCTGCAGAAAAACACCTTGGTGCAGGCCAGACCATTCTTATTGTCGAGGATGACCCTCGCATAAGCAGACTTTCTGAAGCCCGACTATCGGCTCTGGGATTTGAGTGCATCTGTGCACCGAATGCGGATATTGCCTGGAAACTCATCCAGTCCGACATAGACCTTGCATTGGTGTTCACCGATATGGTGATGCCTGGCTCGATGTCTGGTTACGAACTGGCTCAAAGGATCTCGGTCGAGGCCCCTGATCTGCCCGTTCTCATCACATCTGGTTTCTCTGAAAGTGTGATGCAAGACAGGAACATTGGTTCTGAATACCCTGTTCTTCGCAAACCCTATCGTCAAGGCGATCTGGTTGAGGCGGTTTTTGGAGCACTGGGCCGCAGCTGAAGGCTTCAACCTTGGTTCTGGTTTTTTAGACAATCGGCTTGGCAGCGACGGTAAGCATGTATCCAATGCCCCGAATGGTTTTGATGAGAAGTGGATGAGACGGATCGCGTTCGATTTTGCGGCGCAGACGTGCCACCTGATTGTCGATTGTGCGATCAAGCGGCACCCATTCAGGTCCATCAATCAGATCCATCAGTCGGTCACGAGAGAGTGGCCGATTGGGATTTTCCAAGAAGGCTTTGAGCAGTTTGAAATCGGCTGTCGTAAGATCGCACGGCTGATCGGCCCGGTCGCGCATGGCCAACTGATTGAGATCGACCTTTAAGCCATCAAGGTTGATGGCTGCTGACCCACTCTCTGGCGCCAACTGAAGAGGCGCGTCGGCAGGCTTATGGCCATCATAACGGCGCAGGACTGATCGAACGCGTGCCAGCATTTCGCGCACATGGAATGGCTTTGTGATGTAATCATCAGCTCCCAACTCAAGGCCAACGACGCGGTCAATAACGTCGTCCTTGCCGGTAATCATAATGATGGGAACATCGAAGCGGCGACGCACCTCCCGGGCGATATCAAGCCCGTTTTCGCCCTCCAGATTGATATCCAGAGTCACCAGATCGGGTTTGTCGATCTTGAAGATGTCATCAACGCACGAGGCGTTGGCACACTCGCTGACACTGTAACCGTCTGCTTGGAAACAGTTTCTAAGCAGAGTGCGTATCTTGGGGTCATCCTCGACAACCAAGATGCGTTTTTCCGCCATTACCACTCCACTGCTGCCACGACTTTGTTCAGATATCGCCCTATCGCAAGCTGCTCGATACACTTTGATACACACCATCGAAACGGCTGAGACATTCAAGATGCATTAGCAAATGCGTATGTAACAAGGAGGCATTAGGATGTATGTTACGCTCGCCAACCATCTCGATGAACATCATGATGTATGCGATATCGCTGAGGCACCCGTTTCACAAGCCCAAGTACATGCCCGTCGAGCTGTTTCGGTCGGTCACCATTTGTTTCACGAAGGCGATGAAGCACATAATATCTACGAGGTTGCTAGCGGGCTGCTGCGCTTAACTCGGGTTCTTGAAAACGGCTCTCGACAGGTGATTGCCTTTGCTCTTCCCGGCGATGTTGTTGGGTTTCCTGATGGCGATGTGCACCACACGGATTGCGACGTTCTGGTGGCAGGAGAAGTGATCTCCTATCGCCGCCAGGCTCTGGAAAGCGGTGCAGGAGATCCAACGGTGCACACACGGCTTTTGCAGGCAGCGCTGAAAGAAATCAGCGGCATGCAGGACCATTTTATGATGCTGGCGCGCAAATCTGCACCGGAGAAAGTGGCGTCATTTCTCATGGTGATGGCTGAACGTACCGGCACTTTTGACGGCGGACACACTCGTATTGTGCTGCCCATGAAACGCTCCGACATTGCCGACTTCCTTGGTCTGACTATTGAGACGGTCTGCCGGGCGATCACACGCCTACGCAAAGCACGCATTATTGCGTTGGAAGACGCGCAGACAGTTATCATTTTAGATAACAACCGCCTGGAGAATGCGGCACTGTTGGATTGATACGGTCGGGGGAACCACGGAATTCTTTACACCGGCCAAATCTCGCGGATCGCCTGAGGCAGGCCGGCGCGAACATCATCAATCTCGCCGTCGGAAATTTTTTCATTGAGCGTCTGAAACACCGCCGAAGCGCTTTCAACGCCGCGCCAGTCTCGAACGCCAGAAAACTTAGCCTCAATGGGCGCCATGAATTGCTCAACACTGCGCTCCTGGAGTGGCGTCTGTGACGGCGACCACCCTTCAAAAAACATGCCGCGAATAAGCAGTGGCATCTGAGCAGACAACTGTGCCAGCTCATTGTGGCCCAGATGATCGCGAACCTGCGCCAAGGTCACACGCAAAAGGCGCAATGCATCGCGGCTGCTTTCCCAACCTAAGCGGTCACGCAGATCATTGATCCATTCGTGCGTGAGCAGAACGGTGTGGTCGATCACTTCCAAACCTTGGGCAGACATTGGGCACTCCTATCGTTGGCAAGCGGCCATGCCGGCGCTTTGCAAGATGTCTGCTGCAAGCGTTAACCGGGTGATTGCTGGGGCCAGTTGACGGCGATCAACCTGGCTTGAAACACCAATGCTAGGCCTTCATTCGCCGATCATGGCAGATCCCATGACATGAACAGGAGGTTTTAGCATGTCGAATGAAACTCCAGTTTCCAAACCTACTGCCGACCAAGCAAGTTGGCCAATGTTGCAGAACTTTCAGTCGGAGATGAATCGCTTTTTTGATCGCTTTAACGGCATGCCGCATTGGCATGATCGCCAACTGGTGCCCGCCATTGATGTCGCAGAAACAGACGATGCCATTGAGGTGAGCGTTGATGTGCCCGGCGTTAATCAGAAAGACTTGGACGTGTCGGTGTCGCACGAAAGCCTGGTCATCAAAGGCACAAAAAGCGACAAGCGCGAGGACACATCGAAAGACTGGCATATGGTTGAACGGAGCTTCGGAAGCTTCCGGCGTGTCATTCCGCTTGGCTTCACACCGCAGAATGACGCGATTGAGGCCAAGTATGCCGACGGCGTACTGAGCTTGCACATCGCAAAACCCGCTGAAGCCGCAACCGTCAACCACAAGATTGAAATCAAGGCTGGTTGATCTCGCCACGCGGGTGCCCTGCCCGCGCGGCAATCCAAACAAAGGCAATGACGATGGCGATCAAAACACTATTGGTATGCTTTACCAATGAAGCCCAGGCCGATGCGCTCATGTCCGCAGCGGTTCTTCTTGCGCGGCAGCATAACGCGCATCTGACCGGGTTACACACGATTGAAGCGATGACGGTTTATCCAGGGATTGCCGTTCACATACCAGAAAGCGTTTTTGAACGTTTCAATGAATCGCAGATGGAACAGGCTCAATCGATCAAGGCCATTTTTGATCGCCACACCCAGAACGAAGACTTCGTGGCCGAATGGCGCTTACAGAAAACCAAGTCGACTAAGGCATCAGATCGTATTCTCGACAGCGCGCGTACGGTCGATTTGGTGCTGGTTCCCAATGAAGATCCAGACCAAGAGCGATCCGATCAGCACCACCTGCAGGAAGAGGTTATCCGTGAGAGTGGACGGCCTGTTTTGGTCATTCCGCCAGGCTTTTCCGCCGATACCATTGGATCATCCGTTCTCGTCGGTTGGAATGATACGCGCGAAGCTGCCCGCGCTGCCCACGATGCTTTAACGCTTATGAAGGAAGGCAGTTTGGCCCACCTGCTGCGTGTGCATGGTGACGACGATGATCTGACGCATGATGCAACACTGACGGAATTGGCCGAAACGTTTGATCGCCACGGCATAGAAACAAGCATTGGTCATCGCGCCTGGCAACGCCATGAAGTGGCCGATGTAATCGAACGGGAGGCCTTTGAGCGTGGTTGTGATCTCATTGCAGTGGGCGCTTTTGGCCATTCTCGAGTCTACGATGCGATCCATGGCGCGGCGTCAAGAGAGCTGTTGAAACATGCCAAGCGGCCGGTGCTCTTCTCGCGCTAATCCCGTTGTTTTTTGGTTGTTCGCCAATAAAAAGCCTTCGGCCTCATAAGGCCGAAGGCTTTTATGCTTGTGACTGGCACAGCGGCGACTACTCCTTGATGTAGGGCTTGCCGTCGGCGGCGGGCGCGCGCGCTCGACCCACCAATCCAGCGACGACAATGATTGTTGCGATGTAGGGCGCCATGGCCAAAAACTCTGAAGGAATGGGTGTTCCAAGAAGGGCCAGCTTTTGCTGGAGGGAATCCATGAACCCAAACACAAGGGCGGCTGCTAGTGCACCAACTGGGTGCCAACGGCCAAAAATCATCGCAGCAAGGCCGATATAGCCACGCCCGCCCGTCATTCCTTCATCAAACCGACCGACTGACCCCAGGGTGAACCAGGCACCACCGAACCCTGCAACCATGCCAGCCACAGTGACATTGATGTAACGGGTTCGGTACACATTGATGCCCAGCGTATCGGCTGCGCGGGGGTGCTCACCGACTGCGCGCGCGCGCAAACCATGGCGCGTGTAAAACAGATAGTAGGTGGCGACGCCCACCATCACCAAGGCGCCATAGACAAACAGGTTTTGGTGAAACAGTACCGGACCGATCAAGGGAATATCGCCGAGCAACGGCACCTTCCAGCGGGCAAAAATCGGCGCATTGTTAAGGCTTTGATGTTCGGAAAAAACCTGGCTGCTGACATAGGATGTAAGGCCAAGCACCAGCAGGTTGATGACCACACCAGCGATGATCTGATCGACCCTATAAGTCACCACCAATGCCGCGAGGATGAAACCGAACAGGCCGCCGACACCGACGGCGGCAATAAGGCCCACGGGACCACCAAGCAGCGAACCCATCAACGCACCGGTGAAAGCGCCTGCCAGAAGCATGCCTTCTATGGCGATGTTCACCACCGCCACGCGTTCGGACAAAACCCCAGCCAGGCCGCCCAAAGCGATCGGTACCGCCGCAACCATGGTCGCCTGGAGCATACCGACCATCGAGAAGGATTTGCCTGCCGTTGCCCACACCAGAAACGCGCAGACCAGAAGCGCAAGGCCGATGCCAAGGACCATGTTGCTCCACTTGCCGCCACCGCGAATAACTTCGCGCGCGCCAAGGAACGCCAGCACCGCAGCCACCATGTAAAGGAACGGCAATGCCGGCACGCCAAGATGCGGCAATTGCAGCGCATCGCGCGGATGAGACAGACGGAAGACGGCAATGCCCTGACTGTCCATTCCAAAGACAAGCACGACAAAGACTGCAAGCGCCAGCAGGATAAAGCCGATCGTCCGCGATTGACGACGCGCAGGCGCGGCGTGCGTGACTGTGGGTGCCATTGTCATGACCGCGCTTCCTTGTCGCTGCTGTCAGCGCTCCGCCGAAAGCCCCACGGGAAGATCGCACGAACAAGAAGTGGCGCGGCGATGAACACAATGATGAGCGCTTGGATGATACCGATTAAGTCGATGCTCACTCCAGCGTCCACCTGCATTTGGCGTCCGCCAGCCTCCAAGCCGCCGAACAATAGGCCTGCAGCCAAAATGCCAACTGGATGCGAGCGGCCAAGCAGCGCAACGGCGATCGCATCGAAGCCGATGCCAGCGGAAAACCCAGGCGTTGCGCGCCCAAGAACACCAAGCACTTGGTTGGCACCCGCCAAGCCGGCCAGAGCGCCAGCCAGTGCCATCACCAAGACAATGATGAGGCCAGAACGCATACCAGCAAACCGCGCCGCATCAGGGTTCTCTCCGCTGGCGCGGAACTCAAAACCCAGCGTGGTGCGGAACATCAACCAATGGACAAACCAAACCGCTCCAAGCACCAAAAAGATGCCAGCATGGACGCGTAGGTTCGGGTCTATCCAGGCAAGAAGACGCGGCAATTCGGCGGATACTGCAACCGATTGAGAGATCGGGTCAGAGCGCCCTGCCCGCTGCACCCAGTCCAATCGGAGGACATAGTCGAGCAAGCGATAGGAGATGAGATTGAGCATGATCGTAGAGATCACCTCGTGGGCACCGGTCGCGACACGCAGCCAACCTGCTATGGAAGCGTAAAGGGCACCCACAAGTGCACCAGCCATAAGGGCCAGAGGCAGATGGATCGGAAAGGGCAATCCTGCGGCAAGAAAGCCAACCAGCGCCGCGGCCAAGCCACCCATCAACAGTTGCCCTTCAGCCCCAATGTTGAAAAGCCCAGTGCGAAAACCCAAACCCAGGCCAAGCGCCGCCAAAACAAGCGGTGCGGCAGCAGTGAGTGTTTCCGACAGCGCGTTCAGCGAGCCAACTGATCCTGTCAGCAACGCAACGTATGACCGGCCGATTGTCGCCAAATCGACATTAGTTGCGAGCATGATCAGCGCCCCAAGCGCCAGTGCGACCAGAACAGCAAAGATGGGCACGATCACAAGATCCTCCCATTCAGCGCGTGCGGGAGCGGCGCGCTCCATCAATTGCGCCATTGCGGGCGAATGATCTGTGTTGCTCATGCCGCTGCCCCGGTAGGAGAAGCACGCGGCGCGCCCGCCATAGCCAACCCAATATCGGTCTTGTCGGGATGGCCCTTGGAAGCATCAAACTCTGCAACAATGCGGCCCTTGAACATCACGAGAATACGATCTGCTAGCGCCATGATCTCATCGAGTTCGGACGAAACGATCAGCACCCCATCACCCTCATCGCGAGCCGCTACAATCCGGCGATGGATGTAATCGACAGAGCCAACATCAAGTCCGCGCGTTGGTTGTGCGGCGATCAGAAACTTTGTGTCGCGCGCCATTTCACGAGCAACAATCAGGCGTTGCTGGTTACCCCCGGAAAGGTTCACCGCCCGCTCATGAATAGATGGCGTGCGAATATCGAATGTCTGCACAGCCTGGGCTGCAGCTCCATGTACAGCAGGCCAGTCCATCGACAGCCCATTGGAGAAGGCTGACGTGTAATAAGTGTCGAGCACCATATTCTCGGCGATGGTGAAGTTCGGCACCAAGCCATTGCGCTGCCGATCTTCAGGAATGTGCGCAATGCCTCGGCTGTGGCGCGCTCGTGCTGATGCCGTGGTGATGTCCTCGCCATCATAGTAGATCTGGCCAGAATCAACTGGGCGCACGCCCCAGAGCGCTTCGACAAGAGCCGTTTGGCCATT
Organism: Hyphomicrobiales bacterium; assembly: GCA_040219355.1. Lineage (GTDB taxonomy): Bacteria > Pseudomonadota > Alphaproteobacteria > Rhizobiales > MH13 > MH13. The sequence continues at coordinate 220,504 of JAVJSN010000017.1, read as the reverse complement.
GCCTTGAACTCCGGCGATGCCAACGATCTCGCCGCAGTGAACGACCAAACTCAGGTCCTCAACGGCCTTTGACCCGTCATCATGAGAGACCTGCAGGTTGGTGACTTCCATTAACGGTGCACCAGGGGCAGCCGTAGACTTTGCAAGATCGAAATCCAACGCGTGACCAACCATCATTTCGGCAAGATCAGCCTCGCTAAGCGCCTTGGGATCACCCTCGCCTGTGATACGCCCTTGGCGGATCACGCTGATCCGATCTGATATCTCAAGCAACTCGTGCAACTTGTGGGTGATAAGGACGATTGCCTTGCCTGCATCACGCAGCGTGCGCACGATCTCAAAGAACTCATCGACCTCTTGCGGCGTCAGCACCGCAGTCGGTTCATCGAAGATCAGAACATCAGCAGCGCGAAACAGCACTTTGATGATCTCGACACGCTGCTGCAGGCCGACGGGCAGTGTTTCAATGAGGGCGTCTGGGTCAACGCTGAGCCCATAACGCTCGCTGATGTCTGCCAGCTGTGCCCGAGCTGTGTTGAGGTCAAGCCGATCCAACCTGCCAATCGGCTCAACACCCAGAACCACGTTCTGCGCAACCGTGAACACAGGCACCAACATGAAGTGCTGGTGCACCATGCCGATACCCGCTCGGATAGCATCACCTGGCCCATTGAAGGTGACCTGCTTTCCATCCAAGAGAATGGTTCCGCTTGTCGGTGAGTACAAGCCACTGAGCACGTTCATGAGCGTCGACTTACCAGCGCCGTTCTCGCCAAGAAGCCCGAGAACCTCACCACCGCGCAAGAACAGGTTGACGTCCTCATTGGCCACCACTTTGCCGAAGCGCTTGGTGATACCACGCAGCTCAACATCCATCGCGCTCGCCCCCTGAAGCCTGATCGTGATTTTTTGGAATCAGCCGACCTACGGACCGACTGCCAGATCGCCGCTGATGATACGGGTCTGTAGCGATCCAAGCTGCTGCCGCAGGGCATCTGGCACCAGGGCGTCCATGTCGTGGAACGGTGCCAGCGCGACGCCGCCGTTTTCCAGGGTGCCGATCAAAACGCCTCCGGAAAAATCGCCAGCCATTGCCTGTTCGATCACCTCGAAAACCGTCGCATCCATGCGCTTGGTCACCGATGTGAGATAGACATGGCCATTCTGCGCATCCGTTTCATAGAGATCAGCGTCGACACCAATGATTTTCAGACGATCTGGGCCAAGTTCATCTGCCAAGGCCGCCGACCCCAAACCAACCGGACCGGCAACAGGCATTATTATATCAGCGCCTTCATCATATAAGTTTTGTGCAAACGCGCGGCCATCATCGAGGGAGTCGAAATTGTTGGTGAAGAGCCCCTGACGGGTTTCTGGATCCCAACCCAACAAGGCGATGTTGGTGCCATTGATAGCGTTGTAATGATTGATGCCCCAGGCGAAGCCATCCATAAAGATCGTCACAGGTGGAATGTTGATCCCGCCAAAGGTGCCCACCACGCCAGTCTCGGTCACGCCGGCTGCCAGGTACCCAGCTAGAAAAGCTGCCTGATCGGTTGCGTAGACCTGTCCCAACACGTTGGGGATGACTGGGTCGTAAGCATAATCAACGATCGAAAACATCTGATCGGGATTGGCCGCAGCCGCTGTTTGCGTCGCCTCGCCTAGTAGAAATCCAACCGTGATGATCAGATCGCAGTCGCCGCCAAGAACTGAGTTGAGATTGGCCTCGTAATCGGTCTCGGCCTGGCTTTCCAAAAACCGCGCCGTGGTGCCCAGCTGTTCCTGCGCGTCCAAAGCCCCTTGCCAGGCTGTTTGGTTGAAACTGTTGTCGTCAATGCCGCCGACATCGGTGATCTGGCACACAGAAAAGGCACTGGCCGGGGTGGCCAATCCGACGGCCGCGAAAAAGGTCGCGATGAGCATCATACGTTTCATTGGGAGTCTCCCTCTCATGCAAATCACGGCTGCATCTGAGCCGTTGGCTGATGGAAAAAGACTAAGGGCGGTTTGCTGAGCACCGTTGACTTTGCTCAACAGGGCAAGATCGCGTCGTAGGCAAACTTCAAAAACTGTAACGGATCTTCCTGGTCAGTTTCTCGCGTTGACAGGGGTCAACTCACCGACACGCAGGTCGTGGTGTTGTGACGGCTGCTTCTTCAGACCAATAGCGGAGACCCCTCGTGAAACTGCCACACGCCACACTTGTGATTGTTGCCGACGGCCAGCGTCACCTGATCCTTGAGAACGTTGGGCAGGCGGTAACCTGGGACCTGGTTGTTCATGCATCGAGCGAGACAACGATGCAGAGCACTGGTGAACTGGGTGCCGAACGACCGGGTCGCTACCCCATTGCTGACGGTCGACGCACTACGGTCGAGCAAACCGATTGGAAGGCGATTGACAAAGCATCTTTTTCCAAAGACCTCGCCAGGCAAATCAATGAGGAGATTGAAAGGTCGCCTCAGTTAAATCTGGTCTTGATGATGGACGCAAAAACCCTGGGTCATGTGCGCCAACATCTAAGCCCAGCCTCCCAAAAATCTGTGCTGCAGGACGTTACGGGAGACTATGTCCACCGGCCAATTGAAGAGATTGCCAAAGTGCTAAAGGTTGTCTGAGTTGGCCACCGGTTGGCAAATGGCCCTCAATCAATTGGGGATTCCAAGCCAGTGAACGTCCTCATTCTCACCAATACGTATGTTCCGCATGTCGGCGGCGTTGCCCGCAGCGTCAGCGGTCTTGTCGACGGCCTAAGGCTTCACGGGCACAAGGTGCTGGTCGTGGCGCCGGAGTTTCCAGGAACTCCGGATAAAGAAGAAGGCGTTGAGCGGGTCGTTGCATTGCAGCGCTTTGGTGGCAGCGACTTTTCCATGCCTCTGCCCCTCAACTGGCCGCTCAGCGAGGTGATTGAGGGTTTCGCACCAGATCTTGTGCATACGCATCACCCTTTTCTCTTAGGGGACACGGCGCTTCGTGTCGCGGCGACCTACCAAGTCCCTATCATTTTTACCTACCACACACGCTACGAGCTTTACGGCCATTACATTGCGCAAGATTCCGATTGGCTTAAACGTCTCGTTCTTAGTCTCGCTCATGGCTATTGCGACCTTTGCGACCACGTGATTGCGCCGAGCCAAAGCATCGTTGACCATCTTCGGTCGAACGGTGTTAAAGCGCCGATTACGGTTGTTCCAACGGGCATTGACGTCGATGCCTTTTCTTCAGGCAATGGTAATCGTGCGCGAGAGCGCTGGAACCTCGCACCAGATGCTTTTGTGGTCGGTCATATCGGTCGGTTGGCCCCAGAGAAAAACCTCGACATTCTGATCCAAGCGCTGGTGGATTTGCTGAAGCGCCAACCAAATGCAGCTGCAGTGATCACCGGCGATGGCGCTTCCCGCGCACTGATGCAAAAAGCCTTTGTTGATGAGGGATTGGGCCATCGTGTGCGCTTCACCGGCGTACTAACTGGTGATGCTCTTTGGGACGCCTATGCGGCGCAGGATGTCTTCGCTTTTTCTTCGTTTTCTGAAACACAAGGGCTGGTCTTGACTGAAGCGATGGCGGCTGGAGTGCCTGTCGTTGCCCTTGATGCACCTGGCGCGCGCGAGGTTGTGAACGATGGTATCAACGGCCGTTTGCTTCCACAGAATGCCAATGCGCCTGCCTTCGCCGACGCGCTAGCGTGGGTGGCCAACCTACCGTCAGAGAACCGGGAAGCACTCAGACAAGCTGCTCGTCAGACGGCAGGTATGTTTTCAACGAAGCATTGTCTGGAACGTACTCTGGCGCTCTACAATGATGTGCTCGCATGCGAACGAAAGGGTGAAGCGCCAGAAGCGAGCGCGTGGGAGATTGCCAGGCGCAGGTTGGAGAGCGAGCTTGATATCGTTTCCAACATCGCTCGTGCGGTATCAGACGCCGTCTTATTGCCGCCCGACAATCCAATATCCGACGCTGCTTCACCATGACGCTTCCAGCGACTGACGAGGGTGCACAAAACAAGGCGCCGTCCTTAGAGTACAGTGATTGGCGTGCGAGGCTTGTCGGAAAGATCGGTGCTTTGTTGCTGAACCTCTTGGCACTCACCTGGCGCAGCGATGCAAGCCAATTGGCACGAGTCGATGAGCAAATCGCCTCGGGCGTGCCCGTTGTCGCCGTGTTTTGGCACAGCTCCTATCTGTCTTTGTTTGCGCTTGCACGTGGACGACCGGTGACGGTTTTCACCAGCCAATCCTTTCGCGGCAAAATCATCGCCAGTATCTGCCACGCCTTTGGCTACGCACCTTCTCTACTTCCACCAGGACGCCAAGGCTACCATCACATGCGCAAGGTCCTTCGCGACAAGCGCCACGACATCGAACAGTCAGTGCTGGTCGGTATTGCTGTGGATGGTCCGCTTGGGCCGCGCCATAGAGTGAAACCAGGCGCTCTGCACATCGCCGCGCGGATGGGGGCGCTTGTGATGCCCATCCAGGTTACAAGCCACCCCAACTGGACGATACGGCGCCGCTGGGACCGCTTCAAAATCCCGCTCCCCTTTGCACGTGTGATACTGCGGGTCGGGCCGCCAATTCGTGTGCGGGAAACCTTTGGCAGCGACCAGGAGGAAGTGGTTGAACTGCGTCAGCGGGTGCATGACAGGCTGAACGGCGAAACCGTCAGTGTTGGATGACAATTTGAGTGGCAGTGCGACCGTGTTCCAGCACCAGGTTGAACAAAACTCGCGCATTGTCGGGATGAAGCCGAACACACCCATGCGAAGCAGGTTGCCCAAGATTGCCAACTTCGGTGGTCCCGTGGATCGCATAGCCGCGATGGAAGAAGATTGAATGCGGCATCGGAGCGTTGTCGTAGATGGTGGAATACCACATACTCTCTAATCGGGTCGGGTGATAGGTGCCAACCGGTGTGCGATAGCCGCCCCGTGCGGTTGAAACTGACCAAATGTGCACTATCCGCGACTGCTCACGAACGGTCATTTCCTGATCGGACAGATCGACAACAACACTCAGCGAAGCGGCATGCGCCAAACCGACGCTCGCGGCGAGCACGCCAAGAGCAACGATAATACTGTGCGCCGCTTGCCTGCCAGTCATGCCGAGACTCACTTTGCGGTATCAGGTTTGATTTCACCCACATCATCAATACCTGGCAGCAACTGCTCGTCCCGTGTGGGCTCAGTCTGCGATGGCAACAATGCCTTGCAGTCGATCCGTCCGACAATCATCAGCGCAATCGCACCGGCACCCAAGAGCACCACAGCAAGGTTGATCATCCAGCCAATAAACGGCACGAAGTTGAGAATCGCTAGAACCAGTAGCCCGATGGTTAGGATCACCAGTTTGGCAGCGTTGGCTCCACCGCTGGCACCGAACGCGCCGCCAATGCGCATGGAAAGCGTGTAGGCACCAAGCAAATAAGCCGCGACCCAACTTGCTACGATCCCTAGCAAAACGATAGGCACAAAAGGCGCACCAATCACCGTCATGGCACTCACCGGCACGAGCCCGAACAGCAACGCCATAGCCAGAAAACCCGATAGCAAGACGAGCCCTGGCCTCTCCATGGCCACATGTAAGCCTTCATCCACACGGCGCGGCGCGAAGGCCAAGAAAACGGCTGCGACCACCACCAAAAAAGCCAGCGTGATGACAAACCCTGCCATGACTGCGACAAGCGACGGCCACAGCAGCTCCTGCGGATCGTCCATCGCCTCGCGCACCCTTTCAAACCCATCAAAGCCGGTCATCGCAATGTAACGGACACGATCAGAAGCGATCACTGATTCAGGGATATCGATCTCGTCAGGCGCGGAATACACCAGCGATCCGCCGATGCGCGCCTCATCGCCAAAGGAAATACTACCACCAGTAAGATGCACGTCGCCCGCCACAGGAGCATCAAGCGTGATACTGCCACCGGTCGCCATTAGGCTACCGGAGACCGGTCCTTCAACCCTCAGCGAACCAGCCATCAAACGGGCGTTGCCTTCCACACGTCCAGTCGAACGAAGACGCACTGAAAATCCAGATGCGGTCAGGTCTTCGCCAATCGAGGACGTGACCGAAACGCTTGCCCCAGCGACGTAGAGATCGCCGCCGATCGAACCACCGACATCGACATCAAATCCGGCGGCATGGCCATCACCAGCGACAGTGCCGTCAAGCGAGGCTGAAAACCCAGCAACGAAGGCATCGCGCGCCGCCGTTCCAGAGATCGACGCATCGGCCGCAGCCTCGAAAACGTCGCCTCCAACGGTTTCAGCCGCGTCGGTAGGATGAAACAGCAAAGCCGAAATAAATACTGCCAATAGGGTCGATTGGACCGCCTGTATCATCACCTGCCTCCTGTCGTTTCAACTTGAAATCAACCATGCGGATTGGCACCGTCGACACGTCAGCCAAGAACACGATGTAGATTTCTCCACACGACCATGCCGTGCTGTCACGCGCCCAGGGTTGATAAAGATCAGCGTTTTGCCAGGGGTCGAAAAACGCTCTCCTAGACAACGAGACTTGCTGAGGCTGGCGTGAGAACACAGTCAGGCAGGTTGCAGCGAAAGCGCCCAGCCTAACGGGCTAGTTCTGCGTTAGCAGTTGATAGCCAGGTTTGGTCACCGCCCGCACCGTTGTAATGGGACGTTCATCAATCCAGGTGCTACGCTCGATAACCAAAAGTGCGGAGCCGACCGGAGCCGCCAGTTTGCTCGCCGTCTTCCGATCAGCTTCAATGGCATAAAATCGCAAATCACAGCGCGTGTAGGGCTTATTGCGCACCAACCATTCATTGGCGCTGTTGATTGCCAAATCGACGGCAAGAATTTCCGGCGCGGTTTCCGTGCTAATCCATCGATCTTCCAAGATGTAGGGGCGCTGGTCGGCCAAGTGCAAAGCATCAACATGCAGCATTTTTGTCGGCTGGCTGAGCGCGAAATTGGCGCTGACCCATGGCGCAATATCTTCGATGGCGCGGCTCAATAATTGATAACCGTAGATGCCACCACGTTGTTCGACCTCTTTGCGGGTGATGGGGATGTCCAGCGTGGTGCGGGTTACAGGGTCGGTGCGGACCTGGGTTCCGCCCTTGCGTTTGCGTTCCACAATGCCTGCGTCTGACAAATCCTGCATGGCGCGCTGGACCGTGCTTCGCGCGCACCCAAGGTCTTTGGCGATGTCCTCATCGCGCGGGAGCTTGTCACCTGGACGATAGGTTCGATTTAAGATTTGCGCACGGATGTGATCACGGACATCGGTCCAGGAAAGGCGTGTAGCGGTGGTCAAATGTCTTGGCCCAACTGTTCAACAATAGTTTGGAAGGCTCGCATGATGCGGTCTCGATCTGAATGGCGACCATCGTTGACCACATGGCGCCCGGCGCTCCAGACGTGTTCGATGCAGGCTTGTCCATGACCGCCAAATATCAGGCTGTCGAGCGTCGTGTCACCCTGCCTGTTGCAAATCCAAGCATTGTCGGCACCGATACCAATAAGATCAGCCCAAGCACCCTTAGCGATTTGGCCAGATGCCCGCCCTGCGGCTTGGGCTCCGCCTTTGACTGCTTCTTCGAAGAGAACGCGACCCGTGGATCTGGACTGTGTTGCCAAAGCAGCGCGGGTGCGATCGCGAAGACGCTGGGAATACTCAAGCGTGCGCAACTCATCAAACAGAGCAATGTGAATGTTGGAATCCGACCCAACCCCTATGCTGCCGCCTTCAGCCAGATACTGGGTACCGTTGAATATGCCATCACCCAAACTGGATTCAGTTATTGGACATAGGCCGCCGACAGCGCCGGATTGCGCCAAGAGACGAGTTTCTTGAGGCGTCATTTGCGTGCAGTGGATGAGGCACCAGGCAGTATCTACACTGTGGTTGTCGAGCAGCCATTCTGTTGGCCGCGAGCCGGTATGAGCGAGGACCTCCTCGACCTCTGCGACCTGTTCGGCCAAATGCATATGGATCGGCTTATCGCCTACAATCGCCAACGCAGCGGCCAGACCCTCCTTGTTCACGGCGCGCAAAGAGTGAGGGGCTACGCCGATGGAAAAATCATCAGCGCCTTTTTTGATCGCCGACGCGGCCTGTGCATGAAGCTGGGCAAACTGATCTGGTGTGCAGCCGAAGCGACGTTGTCCGCCTTCCAATGCGCGCTTGTCGCACCCACCGAATTGATAGAGCACGGGCAACAGAGTTAGGCCGATCCCAGTGTTCTGCGCTGCTGCTACAATGCGCTCGGACATTTCAGCCTTGTTGTTGTAGGGCGTACCACCGACGCCGTGATGTAGGTAGTGAAACTCCGCCACGCTGGCATATCCTGCCTCCAGCATTTCCAAAAAGACCATTTCAGCGATAACCTGCACGTGGTCTGGCGTTAGCTGATCAAGATAACGGAACATCAATCGCCGCCACGTCCAAAAACTGTCGCTTGGATCGGGGCCGCGCGCTTCGGTCAGGCCTGACATAGCGCGCTGAAAGGCGTGGCTGTGCAAATTTGTTGGTGCTGGCAGAAGCAGATCAACTGTGGTTTTCGTTACGGCATTAAGCCTGCCCACTTGCTCGATGCGTCCATCGTCGCCGATGCAAACATGCATGTCCGCTTGCCAACCATTTGGCGTAAGCATCTGTTTTGCCTGAATAAGTTGCACGGACATCACTCCATTGACAATAATATGTATCTACATATTAATGATAAGCACGATCTTTATACGGAACAACCCATGTCGAACCCATACATTCTTGTCGATGCCAAGGTCGCCACAATGGCCCCGGGCACCGATGTATACGGGTTGATTCGGGATGCCTCACTCGTCGTTGATAACGGGTATGTTGCTTGGGTTGGACCATCTGGTGATCAACCGGAGCGTTATGCAAGCCTTGAAGAGATTCCCTGCGATGGTCGATTGATCACACCGGCTCTCATCGATTGTCACACTCACATTGTTTACGGGGGCAACCGTTCGCGCGAGTTTGAGATGCGCTTGAACGGGGCAAGCTATCAGGAAATTGCCCGCGCGGGCGGCGGTATTGTCTCAACCGTTTCGGCAACCCGTAACCAAAGCGAAACCGATTTGCTGGATTCAGCGTTGGTACGTGCAGATGCTTTGATCGTGCAAGGCGTTTCGGTCATCGAAATTAAGTCAGGCTACGGCCTTGATCTCGAAACAGAACTCAAAATGCTGCGTGTGGCTCGCACGATCGGCGAGCAACGCCCAATCCGGGTGATAACCACCTTCCTTGGCGCCCATGCAGTGCCTGATGGAATGGATGCTGATGCCTACATCGATACAGTGTGCATCCCGGCGCTTGATGCGGCACATACCGAGGGCTTGGTAGATGCGGTGGATGGCTTCTGTGAAGGCATCGCTTTCAACGCAGCCCAAATCGAACGGGTGTTTGAAAAAGCTCGCGAGCTTGGCCTACCGGTTAAGCTTCACTCTGACCAGCTGAGCAACATTGGCGGCACACAATTGGCTGCGCGGTTCGCTGCGCTGTCTGTGGACCATGTCGAATATGCCAGCGAGGCAGATACCCTAGCCATGGCGCGGGCAGGAAGTGTCGCCGTGCTGTTGCCAGGCGCTTTCTACACCCTACACGAGACGCAAAAGCCACCTGTACAGGCCTTTCGCGACCACAATGTTCCTATGGCTGTTGGCACCGATTGGAACCCTGGCTCCTCCCCGCTCGGATCGCTTTTGCTGGCGATGAACATGGCCTGCACGCTGTTTGGTCTCACTCCGGCAGAGGCACTGGCAGGCACCACATGCCATGCCGCGCGCGCATTGGCACTGGATGATTGCGGTGTCATCGCGACAGGCAATCGGGCCGATTTAGCGATCTGGAATGTCCAAGAGCCTGGAGAACTTGCCTACGGTATTGGAATCAACCCGCTCCACACCCGTGTTTTTGGCGGGGTGATCAAGTCATGATCCTAGAACCGGGCGCGACATCTATTGCTCAGTTGGAAGCTTTTTGGCGCGGTGGTGGCGTTGCCAGCCTCGCTCCGTCCGCCAAAGCGGGCGTCGACGCTTCAGCAGCAGCCGTGTTGCAGGCCTCATTGGGTAACCAAGCGATTTACGGGGTGAACACCGGCTTTGGGAAACTGGCCTCAGTGAAAATTCCGACCGGGGACACCTCGCGCCTGCAACGCAATTTGATCCTGTCGCACTGCTGCGGCGTTGGCGAACCCTTGGAAGAGCCGACAACGCGGCTGATGATGGCACTCAAGCTCCTTTCGCTGGGCCGAGGGGCATCTGGCGTTCGGTGGGACCTTTGCGCACTGATCGAAGCGATGCTCGAGCGGGGCGTCATCCCCGTTGTTCCGGTTCAAGGGTCCGTCGGGGCATCAGGTGATCTTGCTCCGCTGGCGCATATGGCAGCGGTGATTATCGGCGAAGGTGAAGCCTTTTTTGACGGCACGCGGATGCCTGGCGGAGAAGCTTTGGAGCGCGCAAAACTCACTCCTTTGGTGCTTGGGCCCAAGGAAGGTCTGGCATTGATCAATGGCACCCAGTTTTCCACCGCTTGTGCTTTGGCTGGCTTGTTTGATGCCTGGCGCATGGCGAGCACCTCGATCGTCACATCGGCAATGTCGACCGATGCCATCATGGGGTCAACAGCTCCGCTAACGCCTCAAATCCATGAACTACGCGGTCATCGCGGCCAAATAGACGTGGCCGATGCTATGTCGCAGCTAATGCAAGGCAGCGCTATCCGCGAAAGCCATCGCGATGGCGACAACCGGGTTCAAGACCCATACTGCATCCGCTGTCAGCCGCAGGTGACGGGCGCTGCCGTCGATTTGTTTCGCTTTGCCGCGCAAACGCTGGAAACCGAAGCCAACGCCGTCACCGACAATCCATTGGTTTTATCGTCGACCGGTGAGATCGTTTCTGGCGGCAATTTCCATGCTGAGCCCGTCGCCTTTGCCGCCGATATGATCGCGCTTGGCGTGTCCGAAGTGGGCGCCATTGCGCAGCGCCGGATCGCGCTGATGGTCGATCCAGCCTTATCGTTTGATCTTCCGCCCTTCTTGACGCCCGACCCTGGTCTCAACTCCGGCCTGATGATCGCCGAGGTCACGTCAGCCGCGCTGATGAGCGAGAACAAACATTTGGCCAACCCATGCTCGACCGACAGCACGCCGACGTCTGCCAATCAGGAAGACCATGTGAGCATGGCCGCCCACGGGGCACGGCGCCTGCGCAAGATGACGCAAAATCTGTCGGTCATTTTGGCCATTGAAGCGATCTGTGGTGCTGAAGGGATCGCTGCCCGTGCACCGCTTGAAACCTCGCAGCGCTTGCAAGCGGCCATCACCAAACTTCGCACAGCTGTGCCGCCGCTGGGAGAAGACCGTTACCTCTCAACCGATATCCATGCCGCTGCCGCCTTGGTGACCAATGGCGAACTGATCAAAGCAACTGAAGTGGTGTTGGTGTATTGACGTTTCTTGAGGTTACACAGGGTTCAAGCCCGCTGGTTCTTGGACTGCCGCATACCGGAACTGATCTGCCCAAGGACTGTGCAGCTCGTTTGAATGCGCGCGGCCATGAGATCGCCGACACCGACTGGCACATTCACGACCTTTATTCCGGCTTGGTCGAGAACGTTTCAAGCATTCGTACGACAATCCATCGCTATGTGATCGATGTGAACCGTGACCCAAGTGGGCAAAGCCTTTACCCGGGGCAAAACACAACGGGTCTTTGTCCGACCACTGATTTTGATGGCAACGCCATCTACAGGAACGGTCAGGAACCCGATGACGCAGAGATAGCGCGCCGTCAGAGCCTCTATCACGCGCCCTACCATGCGGCGCTTGAGGCTGAGATAAGCCGTGTGCAGGCCATCCATGGTTTCGCCATCCTCTATGATTGCCACTCCATCCGCTCGCACATCCCGTTTCTGTTCGATGGCAAATTGCCGGATTTCAACATTGGCACAAACATCGGCGCCACATGCGACAAAGTGATCGAGACTGCGGTGCAGGACATTTGCTCACGCGCCGACGGATACACCTCCACGGTCAATGGCCGTTTCAAAGGCGGTTGGACAACCCGCCACTATGGCCGCCCGAGTGAAGGCTGGCATGCGATCCAAATGGAGTTGGCGCAATCCACCTACATGCTCGAACGGTCACCTTGGACCTACGAACCTTCTTTGGCCGAGGGCCTTCGCCGCCACCTGAAAACAATTCTTCAAACGTTGAATAACTGGAAGCCTCAATGAGCGACCCGCGCAAGAACAGCCGCGACATCTATCCACCGACCGGCCCAGAACTAAACGCCAAAAGCTGGATGACCGAAGCGCCACTGCGGATGATGATGAACAATCTTCACCCCGATGTGGCCGAGAACCCGCACGAGCTGGTGGTATATGGTGGGATCGGTCGCGCGGCGCGCACCTGGAGAGATTTTGACCTGATTGTCGACACCCTAAAGGAGCTTGAAGACGACGAGACGCTGGTCGTGCAATCAGGCAAGCCGGTCGCAGTGGTGAAAACTCACAGCGATGCGCCGCGGGTGTTGATTGCCAACTCCAACTTGGTGCCGCACTGGGCGACATGGGACCATTTTAACGACCTCGATAAAAAAGGTCTGGCTATGTACGGCCAGATGACCGCCGGGTCTTGGATCTACATTGGAAGCCAAGGCATCGTTCAAGGGACTTATGAAACCTTCGCAGAAGCAGGCCGCCAGCACTATGATGGTGATCTGACAGGCAAATGGATCCTGACCGCCGGTCTAGGTGGTATGGGTGGCGCCCAACCGCTTGCGGCCGTTATGGCTGGTGCGTGTTGCCTGGCTGTTGAGTGTAATCCAGACAGCATCGATTTTCGACTTCGCACCCGCTACATCGACGAAAAAACCGACAGCCTTGACGAGGCTTTGGCCATGATCGAGCGCTGGACCAAAGCAGGTGAAGCCAAGTCTGTCGCACTGCTTGGCAACGCGGCTGACATTTTCCCGGACCTCTATGCCCGTGGCGTCCGCCCGAACATTGTTACCGATCAAACGTCAGCTCACGATCCAACCCACGGCTATCTGCCTCAAGGTTGGACGATTGCTGAGTGGAAGGCCAAGCAGGAAAACGACCCTAAAGAGGTCGAAAAAGCGGCCCGCGCGAGCATGAAAACGCATGTGGCGGCCATGGTCGATTTCTGGAACGCCGGCGTGCCGACGCTTGATTATGGGAACAACATTCGCCAGGTCGCGCTGGACGAAGGTCTGGAAAATGCCTTCGCGTTCCCAGGCTTTGTGCCGGCCTATATCCGCCCACTGTTCTGTCGTGGCATCGGCCCGTTCCGCTGGTGTGCTCTGTCCGGTGACCCTGAGGATATCTTCAAAACCGACGCGAAGATGAAAGAGCTCTTCCCGGACAATGCCCATCTGCATAACTGGCTTGATATGGCGCAGGACCGCATCGCCTTTCAGGGCTTGCCAGCGCGGATCGCCTGGATCGGTCTGGGTGATCGCCATCGCGCCGGGCTAGCCTTCAACGAGATGGTGGCCAGCGGCGAGCTGAAGGCGCCCATCGTCATCGGCCGAGATCATTTGGACAGCGGTTCCGTGGCCTCCCCCAACCGCGAAACCGAAGCCATGCTTGATGGCTCAGATGCCGTAAGCGACTGGCCGCTGCTCAACGCTTTGGTGAATACCGCATCGGGCGCGACTTGGGTGAGCATACACCACGGTGGTGGTGTTGGAATCGGGTTCAGCCAGCATGCCGGTGTGGTTATCTGCGCCGATGGCACACCTGAGGCAGCCAAACGGATTGAACGGGTTTTGTGGAACGACCCGGCCAGCGGCGTATGGCGCCATGCGGATGCTGGATACGAGACGGCGCGTGACTGCGCACGCGAACATGGACTGAAACTGCCCGCAATACTTGACTGACTTGTTTTCGCTCAATGACCAAAACGGAGAATGATCAATGGAAAGACGGACATTTTTGAAGGCTGGCGCGGTTGGTGCCGCGGCAACAGCTCTGGCGACTCCTGCCATCGCGCAGGATATCCGCCAATGGAAGATGGTCACGGCTTGGCCGAAAAACCTGCCTGGACCAGGTGTCGCTGCTCAGAACCTCGCCGACCGCATCGCCACCCTGTCTGGTGGTCGCATTGAGGTTAACCTCTTTGCTGCTGGCGAGCTGGTTCCAGGTCGCGGCGTGTTCGATGCCGTGAGCGAGGGCACAGCTGAGCTTTATCACGCGGTTCCCGCCTACTGGGGATCGAAATCCAAAGGCATCTTGCTTTTCGGTTCGCAGCCGTTTGGCTTGCGCGCTGACGAACAGTTTGGCTGGCTTTATCATGGTGGCGGTCAAGCTCTCTACGACCAGATGTATGGTCGGTTTGGCATCAAGCCGTTCTTGTGCGGCAACTCCGGCCCTCAATGGGGTGGTTGGTTCCGCGATGAGATCAATTCTGTTGAAGATCTTCGCGGGCTGAAGTTTCGCACCACGGGTCTGGCGTCTGAGATGGCAACAAAACTTGGCATGGCCAGCGAAGCAATGTCAGGCCCGGCCATGTTCCAAGCCCTGCAAACAGGTGTTTTGGATGCTGGCGAGTTTATCGGCCCGTGGACCGACAGCGCTCTAGGCTATTACCAGGTCGCCAAGAACTACTATTGGCCAGGCGTTGGTGAGCCCTCATCAGCCGAAGAATGCGGCGTGAACGCCGATGTGTTCAACGGCCTTCCAGACGACCTAAAACAGGCTGTCAGCTTTGCCTGCGAAAGCCTCTACAACCCTGTTTGGACTGAATACACCACCAAACATGCACTCTCACTGAAGAGCTTGGTTGAGGAGCACGACGTGATTGTCAGGATGTTCCCAGAGGATGTTATTGCGGCGATGGGCGTGGCGGCTGGCGAGGTGATTGATGAGCTGCGTCAGGATGATGATGCGCTGGTCAAAGAAATCACGGAAAGCTTTGTGGCCTATCGCGATAGCGTCGGCGGGTACATGACCTATGCTGACAATGGTCAGATGAACGCCCGCGCAGGCATTATGGGCTACTAAACACCAAGAGAAGGCGTGCGCGGACCCGCGCGCGCCTTCGCGATCAGCCGCGGAGGGCTCATGGAACGCATTGCGGCTGTGATTGACCACATCAACACAACCACCGCGCACATGCTGCGGTGGTTGGCGCTGTTCATGGTCCTCATTCAGTTTGCCATTGTGCTCGGCCGCTACATCTTTGGCGTGAACTCCATCGCCGTGCAGGAAAGCGTGCTCTATCTCCATGCCACTCTGTTCATGCTTGGTGCGGGATACACGCTGTTGGTGGACAAGCATGTTCGCGTCGATGTGTTTTACGCCAAGGCCACGCCGCAGACTTGTCGGCGCATCGACATTTTCGGCCACCTCTTCCTTCTACTTCCATCTATGTTGGCGCTTCTCTACTGGTCGTGGCCTTCAGTGAGGAATGCCTGGGCCATTTTTGAGGGGCCACTGTCTGTTGGCGGAATCAAAGGTGTCTTTCTGCTAAAAACGCTGATCCCGCTGTTCTGCGTTCTTGTGATCTTGCAATCGATCTCCGCGCTGGTTCGTCTCTTCTCTGGAAAGACCTCATAGTGGCTGAGTATCTCGATCTGATCATGTTTGCGGCGTTGATCGTCGCCATTCTTCTCGGCTTTCCAGTCGCTTTCAGCATTGCTGGTATCGGCATCGCTTTTGCCTATTTGGGCTGGGCCCTTGGCGTGATGGATATTTCGCTGCTTGGCGCCATGGGCCAACGCGTGTTCGGTCTCATCAGCAATCAGGTGCTGATCGCCATTCCGCTGTTTGTGCTGATGGGTGCAATTCTGGAAAAAAGCCGCATCGCCGAAGACCTGCTGGACACAATGGGCCGCCTGTTCGGCCAGTTGCGAGGCGGTCTTGGCATTTCGGTGGTTCTGGTTGGCGCGCTTTTGGCGGCGTCCACCGGCATTGTCGGCGCGACAGTGGTCGCCATGGGCATGATCGCACTGCCAACCATGCTGCGGGCCGGCTACAGCAAAAGCGTGGCCAGCGGCATCGTGTGCACCGCCGGAACGCTGGGACAGATCATCCCGCCTTCCACCCTGCTCATCATTTTGGCCGACGTGATGTCGAACGCCTATCAGCAGGCTCAGTATGAGCAAGGCACCTTCTCTGTGCAGGCTCTTTCGGTTGGACAATTTTTTGCGGCGGCCTTGTTGCCCGGGTTACTGCTGGTTGGCCTCTATCTGCTCTACATTCTTGTGCGCGGGGCTCTGCGGCCAGGCGATATGCCCCCCGCCCCAGCTGATCTTGCCAAGCCCAATAGCGCCGAAGTGGTACAGGCTGTCGTCCCGCCTGTGCTTTTGATTTTTGCTGTACTTGGCTCGATCCTCGGCGGCATTGCAACGCCAACTGAGGCGGCGTCTGTTGGCGCCGTAGGAACGCTGTTGATGGCTGGCTTCCGGTTGGGCGTGGACCGACGCCTCATCCTCTTGGGCACAGCAGCACTTGTTACGGTTGGCATCCTTGCAGGGCTTTTTCCGGTACGCCTGCAACGCACCGATCTGGACCTTAGCGCTTACCTTGCTGGCGCGGCCTATGCGGTTTTGGTGTTGATTGGCGCCGTCGCCGTTTTCTTCGCCATACGAGCCAGCATACGAGCAAAAGTGATCCACGAAGCGATGACATCGACGCTGACGATGACCGCGATGATCTTCGCCACTATCCTGGCAGCAGGGATCTTTTCGCTGGTGTTTATTGGACTTGGCGGTGAAGAGCGCGTGGCAGATCTGTTGTCAGACATGCCAGGCGGCGCGACCGGCGCGCTGCTGTTCTGCATGCTCTTCATTTTCGTCTTGGGGTTCTTCCTGGATTTTGTTGAGATCTCAGTGATCGTGTTGCCGCTGGTGACACCGAGCCTGATCCTGATGGGTCATGACCCTATCTGGCTTGGTGTTCTGATTGCCATCAACCTGCAGACAAGCTTTCTGACGCCACCGTTTGGCTTCTCACTGTTTTACTTGCGTGGGGCAGCGCCCAAAGAAATCGCCACCACCGACATTTACGCAGGTGTTGCACCCTTTATCGCGCTTCAGGCTGTGGGCGTGCTGCTCATCTGGACGTTCCCGGTGATCGCCACCTGGTTGCCTGCCGCGATATTCTAGGATCAGCGTGTTACCGCTCACCACGCCGATAAGGAGCCATGAGCGCTTCAGGGACTTGCGCGCGGCGTGCCACCAGAATGAGCGCAACAATCGACAAGATGTAAGGCGCCATCAGGAACAGCTGGTACGGCACGCCCTCAACTGAGGTTTGCAGCCGCAGTTGAAACGCATCGAAGAACGCGAAAAGCAATGCGCCAAGCAGTGCTTTGCCAGGACGCCATGAGGCAAAAACAACCAAGGCAATGCAAATCCAACCCCTGCCCTGCACCATATCGGGGAAGAAGCTGTTGAACGCCGCCATGGTGAGAAAAGCTCCACCGACAGCCATCAAGGCCGACCCAGCCATGACGGCCCCGATGCGGATCAGCATTGGGTCCAGTCCTTGCGCATCCACTGCGTGAGGGTTCTCCCCGGTCATGCGGATGGCAAGTCCAAGCGGCGTGCGCGCCAGGACGTAGGCAAGGATGGCCACGGACAGAAGTGCCAGATAGGTAGGCGCGCTTTGCTGGAACAAAACCTCGCCGATAAAGAGTAGATCGGAGAGCACGGGAATGGACAGGGCCCGGAACGGCTCAATTGTCGGTGGCAAGCTGCCGACTTCGACGATCAATCGGTAAAGATAGTAGGACAGCGAGGATGCAAACAGGGTGATCCCAAGCCCGGACACATGCTGTGACAGACCCAAGGGCACGGTCAGCATCGCGTGAAGCAATCCCATCATCGCGCCGGATAGCGCGGCGACAACAAGCCCGGTCCAAAGGTCAGCGCCCAGGAACACCGTAAGCCAGCCGACCATAGCCCCCATGGTCATGATGCCTTCGATGCCAAGGTTGAGTACACCGGACCGCTCGCACAGAAGCGCGCCCAAAACACCAAAGATCAAAGGCGTTGCGATGCGCAACACAGCGGCCCAAAGGCTGGCGCTGGTTAGGATATCTATAGCTTCGCCCATATCCCCTGCCCTCTAGCGCCGAACGCGGTAGCTGGTGAAAAGCAACGCGACCAGCATGCACAAAAGACTGACTGACATGATCACGTCTGCAATGAAGCTCGGCACTCCAGTGGCGCGCGCCATGGCATCAGCGCCGACAAAAATCGTCGCCACAAACACCGCCGCCGCGACCACGCCCAGCGGGTGAAGGGCAGCGAGCATGGCCACCACAATGCCGGAATAGCCATAGCCTGGCGATAGTGTCGTGGTGACGTTGCCGGTCACACCGAGCACTTCGACGGTACCCGCAAGCCCAGCCAAACCGCCAGAGAGAAAGGCAGTGCCTAGAACGGTGCGTGGTAGCGAAATTCCGGCGAACGACGCGGCCTTGGCATTGAGACCAACCGCGCGGCTTTCCAGCCCAAAGCGGGTTCGCGCAAGGACAAGCCAAATGATCAGCGCAGCGGCCAATGCGATGAGCAATCCGACATGCAGGCGCGAGCGCTCCACCAGATCAGGCAGTCGCAGAGATCGATCCACCGGCACTGACTGTGGCCAACCAAAGGCCAGCGGATCACGCAGTGGCCCTTCGATCATGAGGCCAATGAAGAGGATTACGACGAAGTTGAGGAGCAGTGTTGTGACAACCTCATCGACACCAAATTTCAGCCGCATCAATGCCGGTCCTGCGAGCAGTAGCGCGCCGACAAACATGCCGCTGGCCAAGATAACCGCAAAGGCTAGCGGCGCAGGCAGAACAGTGACGATGGAGTGGCCAAGCCATGCGGTCATCAATGCGCCGACGTAGAACTGGCCTTCGCCGCCAATGTTCCAAAGACGGCAGCGAAACGCCACCGCTGCTGCGAGCCCGGTGAGTATGAGAGGCGTTGCGCGCGTCAATGTTTCAGTGATGGCCAGGCGCGAGCCGAAGGCGCCATCGATCAAATGTGCATAGGCGGCAAACGGACTAACCCCCGCCATGCCAATCAGCAACGAGCCCAAAACCAGGGCTACGCCAATGGCGGCCAGCGGCGCCGTTGCGACAAGATAGACCGGTACGTCTGTTCGTCGTTCAAGCCGCATCGGAGTGATCCGCCGTTGCATCCCAATGACCAGCCATCATCAGGCCAAGGGTTCGCGCATCGGCATCCTCAGCGAGGAGTGGGGCCGATAGTTTGCCCTTCACAATGGCTTGAAAACGGTCGGCTAGAGCCGTGGCTTCTTCCAATTCCTCAGTAATCAGAAGAATGGCCGCACCCGCCTCCCGCGCCTTAAGCAAATGCGCGTGGACTGCGGCGATGGCGCCTTCGTCCAAGCCTCGCGTCGGCTGGTTGGCCAGAATGAAGCGCGGGTTGGCAGCAAGCACGCGCCCCAAAATCAGCTTTTGCATGTTCCCGCCAGACAGCAGACGGGTGCGGGTGCCAGGGCTGGCGCCACGAATGTCATACGTCTCTATTAGCTGCCTGGCATGATCTTGGCCCGCGGTTTGTCTCACGAAACCCGCAGCGGAAAAGCGGCGACTTGTCAGCTGCTCCAGAACCGCGTTCTCCCAGACAGTGAATTCGCCAACCACACCCTCAGCATGCCGATCTTCGGGCACCCGCCCGATGCCTGCTTTGACCCTTTCGCGCGGGGCCATTTTTGCAAGATCCTGTGGTTCTCCATTCACGTCATGAAAGAGCAAATGACCACTGTTGGGCGTTTCGAGGCCACCCAGAAGCGCGCCGAGCGCAGCTTGTCCGTTTCCCGAGACACCTACGATGCCGAGAATTTCACCAGCGAGAACCTCCATGGCTATGCCATCCAAAGACCGCGCATCGGGCGGGCCAACGCTGACGTTTTTGGCAACCAGCACGGGCTTGCCCGCAGCCTGCTCGGTGCGCTTGGGTCGCTTAACTTGGCGCCCAACCATAAGCTCCGCCAACTCAGGCGGCGATGTTGCAGTGGTCGCTCGCTCTGCCACCACCTTGCCTCCACGAAGCACTGTCACTCGGTCTGAACCGGCCATCACTTCATGCAGCTTGTGGGAGATAAAGATAATGGACAGCCCGCCTGCTGCCATCTCGCGCAAGGTCTTGAACAGGCGTTCAGCCTCGGGACGAGCAAGCACAGCGGTCGGTTCATCGAGGATCAAGATCCGAGCATCACGATAGAGTGCCTTGAGAATTTCCACGCGCTGGCGTTCACCCACGGAAAGCGAACCAACGCGAGCGTCTGGATTGATCGGCAAACCGAAGCGCTCGGCTAGTGCCAGAAGCTTTTCCCGCCCGGCTTTGCGTTGACTTTTGACCAGGCGCAACGGCTCAGAGCCGAGCATGACGTTCTCAAGCACTGTGAGGTTGTCTGCGAGCGTGAAGTGCTGGTGCACCATGCCAACGCCTGCATCAATCGCTGCGCGCGGTTTTCCAGGCGGCAAGCGCTGTCCGAACACCTCAACCGTTCCCTCATCTGCAGTGTAATGGCCGAACAGGATGTTCATGAGCGTGGTTTTGCCGGCACCGTTCTCGCCCAGCAGCGCCAGGATTTCGCCTTCAGCAAGCGAGATGGTGATAGCATCATTGGCCACGAGATCACCAAAGCGCATGGTGATGTTGCTGAGCGAAAGAACCTGACTTGGCGACATCAGCTGAAGCCCGCAATTGGGTGGGGGAAGGCAATGGCAGGCGCGAACGTTTCGATACGCGCGGCAAGTTCGAACAGCGCCTCATCGCTGTTCATCGGCCCCATCATCTGGAAGCCGAAGGGCACATGATCGCGCCGAGAGGGCATCATGCCAAATGGCATGGCGAGCGATGGAAGGCCGGCAACATTGGCGAGCGCGACATTGGGCGCAACTGCATTCATTTGCGCATATCGAGCGTCGGGATCGGTCTGCAAAGGATCGAAGGCACCGATTGCTGGTGGGCCATCGGAAAGAACTGGCATCAACAAAGCGTCCACGTCGGCAAACAAGGCTTGGCTCTCGTGGGTAAGCCGGACGAGATCGGTGTGCGCATCAAACAGTTTTGGCGCAGTCATCGCACGACCACGCGCAGCAACAGCGGCAGAAATTGGCGTGATCTCATTATCGCCGATGCCAAAGCTGTCGAGCCAGCTTGCAAGGGATGCTGCGAAGATCGTTCCGGCGATTGCTGTTGCGCGGGCTCCAAGAGAGTCTGGCGATGGCAGCTCGACAATGTCCAATCCAGCAGATTTCAAAGCTCGAGTAAGCTCACCCATTTTGGCGAAGGTTTCGGCGCTGGCCAATTCAGGCACACAGATACCAAGGCGTTGAATCGGTGTTTCGCCGGTTGGGTGGTCCATGCGCACTGCTTCAAACGCGGCGCGAACGTCACGCACACTGCGTGCGACAACCAACTCGCTGGCGATGCCCATCAGATGGTTGTTGAAATGCGGTGCTCCTGGAATGCGATGACGTGAAGCTTTGTGTCCCACCAGACCACAACATGCCGCTGGAACACGGATCGAGCCCGCCGCATCGGTCGCATGGGCCAAAGCGACGACACCCGCAGCCACCGCAGCGGCAGCGCCGCCGGATGACCCGCCAGGGGACAGGCTTGTATCGAAGGGATTGCGCGAAGGTTCTTGGTTATAAGGCTCACTTGTCAGCGCTAGGCCGAACTCCGGCACTGTCGTCAAGCCAAATGGCAAAAGACCTGATGCGCGAAAGCGGGCAAAAAGCGCATCATCGTCAGTTGGGTCTTCACTGCGCTTGGCCAGCGCCATCGACCCCGCCGTTGGCATCAGGCCTTCGCTGTACCCGCCAAGATCCTTGGCCAGAAACGGAAGCCCGAAAAAAGGACCTGTGCTTTGACCAGAAGCAAGCGCCGCATCGCATTCACGTGCTGCCATCAAACCACGTTCAGGATCCAGGTGCATGATCGCACCAAGGTGCGTGCAACGTTCGGCGTGATCCAACGATGCGCGCATAAGCTTTTCACAAGTTGTTTCTCCCGCCGCGACGAGCGCGGCGAGAGCTGTTGCGTCGTGCACGTAGGCGCGCCTTAGGCAGGCTCTTCATTGTTGATCGGCACGTCAAAATCACCTGCTTCGATCATCGCGCGTTTTTCTTCCATCGCTGGAATGGCGTCGGCTGGCACCATGTCTTCCACGAAGATCAGCTCATTGCCGCCATGCTTCATAAAGGAAAATTCGGTGTAGTCCTTGCCCACCGGATTGCCTGCGATCACATCGGCCACGATCGCATCGATTGTTGGGCCATAATTCCAGATGGCGTTGGCAAAAACTGTTTCAGGATAGCGTGGGGTGTAGTCGATCAGCGACCCAATGGCCTTGATGCCACGCTCTTGCGCCGCGTCTGCCGTTCCGATGCGCTCGCCGAAGAGAATGTCCGCACCGGCATCGATCTGCGCCAGCGCTGCTTCTTTGGCACGCGCAGGATCAAACCAAGCACCGATGAAACCGTTGAGGAAGGTTGCATCTGGGTTCACCTCGGAAACACCGGCGCGGAAGGCGTTGATCAACAGGTTCACTTCGGGGATCGGGAATCCACCAACCGAACCAAAGGTGTTGGTTTCCGACATTTTGCCAGCCAGCATGCCTGCCAGGTAAGCAGCTTCGTGGTTGCGGGTGCCGAAGACACCAAAATTGTCGCCTTCAGGACCGCCTGATGAGCCCATCAGGAAAGCAACATCAGGATAGTCAGCCGCCACTTCGCGCGCTTCATTTTCAACGGCGTAGGACTCGCCCCAGATCAGTTGAATGCCGGACTCAGCGTATTCACGCATTGCGCGAGGGTAGTCAGGCGCGGCCACGGCTTCAGAGAATTCATAGCTTATCTTGCCAGCTTCAGCGGCCTGCTGAAGCGCCAGATGGATGCGCGAATTCCACGCGTTTTCCACCGGGCTATTGTGAACACCAGCAACCTTCACCGCGTCCATGGCATAGGCGTTGCGTAGGATGGCTGGCATCGCCAGCGTGCTGGCTGCACCCAGAAGCGCGGTGCGGCGTGTGATCTTAAAGCTCATGGTGAAAATCCTTCTTTCAAAAGCAGGGTTGCAAACAGAACGGTATCAACCGCCAGAACGCGGCGGCGCATAATCTGCAGGATTGAGTGTGTCTGGGCGTCCATCAAGATAAAGTGACGCTTGGCGTGCTGGGGTCTGCGATAAAACACGGCCCTCTCGGAAAACAAACAAGCGCGTTGGCTTCATGCGAACCGCTTCAATAGCGTCCCGTGCCTGAAGCACAACCATAGAGGCGGGCCCTCCGACTCGTAGGTTGGCGTCCGGCAGGCCCATCGCTTTTGCACCATTGACGGTTACGGCATCGAACGCCCACGCCATTCCTTCACGCGATGTCATGGGCAACGCATGCACGGCCATATGAGCGACCTCTAGCATGTCGCCAGACCCCAGTGGATACCAAGGGTCCATGCAGCAATCCTGTCCGAATGCGACATTGACGCCAGCAGCGCGCAACTCTGCGACGCGGGTGAGACCTCGGCGCTTTGGATAGGTGTCGGAGCGCCCCTGAAGCGTGATGTTGATCAGTGGGTTGGGGATGATCTGCATGCCGCTTTCTGCGATGAGCGGTATGAGCTTTGTGGCGTAGTAATTATCGAACGAGTGCATTGAGGTACAGTGCGAACCAACAACGCGGTCGCCCAAGCCCAACCGTGTTGTTTCGGCGGCAAGCGTTTCAATGTGTCGTGACTGCGGGTCATCGGTTTCATCGCAATGCATATCGACGGGCAAGTCTCGATCCGCCGCCAGTTCACAGAGCCGCGTGATCGAGCGTGCACCATCAGCCATGGTGCGTTCAAAGTGCGGGATGCCACCAACCACATCCACGCCCTTATCAAGCGCGCGCATCAGATTGGTTTCCGCGTTGGGGGAGCGATAAAGGCCGTCCTGGGGGAACGCGACCAGTTGAAGATCGATGGTGCCAGCAACCTGTTTCTTCACCTCCAACAGGGCATCAACAGCCAGCAGGCGGTCATCGCAAATATCGACGTGGCTGCGGATGCTCAATAGCCCCTGCGAGACAGCCAGGTCGCAATAACGCAGTGCTCGCTCCATCACTGCCTCTAGGGTCAGTTGGGGTTTGAGTTCACCCCACAGCGCGATGCCTTCAAGCAAAGTACCAGACACGTTGAGACGTGGGATACCAAGGCTGAGCGTTGCATCCATATGGAAATGCGGGTCCACGAAGGGTGGCGCAACCAGATATCCATTCACATCAATTTCTTTGACGGAATCACCTGCAATGTGAGGTTCGATAGCCGTGATCTGTCCACCGGCAACGCCGACATCAACGACGTCAGGCGTATCACTGCGGCTTGCATCATGGACCGGGCGGTGGGGCCGTGCATTGCGGATGATCAGATCAAGCATGATCGCCACCATATCGGGCTGGAAGGAAAGGCAGGGACAAAGGATCACGCTCAAAAAATATGAACGTACATGATCGCGCCGACCCAAAGGCGAGTCAATGTGTCGGGAGGAAGCTAGCCTGCCTAAATAACAGGCTTGCCCACAGAAAAGACAAGGCCAGTTGGAAAACTAAGCTGCTGAACGCAAGGGCGATCTTGGCAAAGCCTGTTCAAGATCGGCAAGGACATCATCAACGCCCTCAAGTCCGACCGATAGGCGCACCAAGCCCTCGCTGATACCGTGATCAGCGCGCTCCTGCGGTGTGTAGGTAGAATGCGTCATACTGGCTGGGTGCTGGATCAGCGTTTCAGCATCTCCCAGCGACACGGCTCGGGTGATCATGGCCAATCTGTTCATCATCTCCATGCCCGCCTGCCGACCGCCCTTCATTTCAAACGCAATCATGCCGCCAAATTGCGCCATCTGCCGCTTGGCCAGTTCATGCTGAGCAAAGTCCTGCAAACCCGGATACCAAACCGTCTGCACCGCTTCATGCCGGTCGAGCATCTCAGCCACTGTTAGCGCGCTGGAGCAATGCCGGTCCATGCGCAGCTCCAACGTCTTGATACCCCGCAGGATCAACATGGCGTTGAAGGGCGCCATGACAGCGCCTGTCATGTCTTTCATGCCGTAAAGACGGATCGCTTGGACAAGTTCAGTTGACCCAGCCAACAGGCCAGCAACGACATCACCGTGGCCGCCCAGATATTTGGTGGCAGAGTGCACAACCAAATCGGCACCATGTTTGATGGGCTGCGTAAGGTAAGGAGTCGCGTAGGTGTTATCGACCATCACCTTGGCGCCCGACGTATGGGCGATGTCAGCAATCGCTTCGATGTCCACCAACCGCATATTCGGATTGGCTGGGGTTTCGAAATAGACGATTCTGGTTGCCCTGCTGATGGCAGCGGCGAGGTTTTCCGGGTTCGTCAGATCAACATGGGTGATGGTGATGCCGAATTTCGCCAAGCCATGCTGCAGGAATGAGAACGTGCAACCGTACAGCGTTTTATCGACAATGACCTCGTCGCCCGGGGCGAGCAGTGTCCACATGGCTGCGGTGATGGCACCCATACCGGAGGCCAATGCCAGTCCAGCCTCTGCGCCCTCAAGAACGGCAATTCGCCGCTCCAGAAGATCGGTCGTCGGATTGGAAATGCGCGAGTAGACGTGCCCTTCGCGCTGGGCATCAAAAAGCTCTCCGCCAACCTCGGCGCTCTCAAAGGCAAAGGTCGAAGTGAGGTGCAAGGGCGGTGTTAACGCACCTTCATTGTCCATTGGGTCGTAACCGTGGTGGATAGCAAGCGTGGCAAAGCTGCTCGGATGATTTCGCATATCAAGCTCCATAGTCTTTGGAACCAGGATAGCGATCTTCGGCCTTGCACAGATTGCTAATTATGGCCTGAAATGGTCTCTTCTTGGCATTAAATGCCAACAGAGAGCGCAATGGACCAGAAAGATCGCCAGATCATCCGCGCATTGCAACGCAATGGACGCATGACAAATCAGGACCTTGCCGCTGCGGTCAATCTGTCGCCATCCCCCTGCCTACGCCGCCTGAAACTGCTGGAGCAGACCGGCGCCATCAGAGGATACAGCGCCGACATTGATGCTGATGCCTATGGTCTGCCTGT
Organism: Hyphomicrobiales bacterium; assembly: GCA_040219355.1. Lineage (GTDB taxonomy): Bacteria > Pseudomonadota > Alphaproteobacteria > Rhizobiales > MH13 > MH13. Next base: position 194,416 of record JAVJSN010000017.1, on the reverse strand, counting down.
GACGGTGTTTGTTCGCGTTACGTTGGCAGCACACACCGAAGCAACGGTCCAGCAATTTGAGCGCAAGATCGCCAACGTCGATCAGGTGCTGGAATGCTTTGTGATGACAGGATCGTCGGATTATCTGCTGCGTGTCGTGGTGGCAGACTTGCCTGACTACGAAAACTTCGTTCGCCGTTACCTGCACCCTATTGGCGGTGTGGGGTCAATCGACAGCAGCTTCGTATACGGCGTCGTGAAAAAGACCGCCGTTTTCCCAAACATCTCATGATAGTACTAGATCACCCGCCGTAACGTCTCGATTGATATGTGGGCCAAATGAACCGTGAGCTAGCTTCGGCATCGCGACTGCAATACCATAACGTGACGGCAAATTTTTACACGAGACAGTGCTGCGAAAGCGTAGCCTTGATGGGAGAAATTGGTAGTGAGCAAGCGTTTTCGGTCTCAAGAATGGTTCGATAATCCCGACAACCCAGGCATGACGGCGCTCTATCTGGAGCGCTATCAAAACCAGACCTTCACGCGTGAGGAGTTGCAATCGGGTCGACCTGTGATCGGCATCGCGAACACAGGGTCCGATCTGGCCCCGTGCAACAAAATCCACCTGTTTTTGATGGACCGCATCAAGGCTGGCATCCGCGATGCTGGCGGGATCCCAATGGAGTTCCCTGTGCACCCCATTCAGGAGACCGGCAAGCGCCCAACTGCAGCGCTCGATCGCAACCTTGCGTATCTCAGTCTGGTCGAAGTGTTGCACGGCTACCCTATCGATGCGGTAGTGCTGACTACGGGCTGCGATAAGACCACGCCTGCACAGTTGATGGGCGCGGCAACGGTTGATATTCCCGCCATCGCGCTTAATGGCGGACCTATGCTGGACGGCTGGTGGAAAGGTAAACGGGCGGGCTCCGGTACCATCATCTGGGAATCGCGCCGCCTGCTGGCCGATGGCAAGATCGACTATGATGAGTTCATGAACCGCGCCTGCGCGTCAGCTCCCTCGCTTGGTCATTGCAACACGATGGGCACCGCCTCAACGATGAACGCGATGGCCGAGGCTTTGGGCATGACCTTGCCAGGCTCATCAGCGATCCCTGCGCCCTTCCGCGAACGCATGGGCATGGCGTTCGAAACGGGCAAACGCGCTGTGCAGATGGCGTATGAGGATCTGAAACCATCAGATATTTTAACGCGCAAGGCCTTTGAAAATGCCATCCGCGTCAACACTGCAATTGGCGGTTCCACCAACGCCCCCCCGCACCTGCAGGCGATTGCGCGCCATGCCGGCGTTGAGTTGGACGTGACCGACTGGCAAGAGATCGGGTTCGATCTGCCGCTGATCGTTAACATGCAGCCGGCGGGCACACATCTGGGCGAGAGTTTCTACCGCGCTGGTGGTGTGCCAGCCGTCATGGGTGAACTTCTGGAAGCCGGGCACCTGCACGGTGACATCATGACTGCAAGCGGCAAATCAGTCTCTGAGGCACTGAACGGCGCACGCAGTGAGGACACCGACGTCATAACCACCGTGGCCAAGCCCTTACGCGAGAAGGCGGGTTTTCTGGTACTCTCCGGCAATCTGTTTGACAGCGCCCTTATGAAAACCTCGGTGATCTCCGATGATTTCCGCACACGGTTCTTGAAGGACGATGTGTTTGAAGCGCGCGCCGTCGTGTTCGAGGGCCCCGAAGATTACCATCACCGCGTCAATGACAGCTCCTTGGCCATTGATGACCACACGATGCTCTTCATCCGCAATGTCGGCTGCGTGGGCTATCCCGGTTCGGCTGAGGTCGTGAACATGCAACCGCCAGACGCCCTGGTTCGGCAGGGGATCAACCATCTGCCGACTGTCGGCGATGGTCGGCAGTCTGGCACCTCGGAAAGTCCGTCCATCCTCAACGCCTCACCTGAAGCGGTTGTCGGTGGGGGGCTTGCCCTGTTGCAAACTGGCGACACGGTACGTCTCGACCTCAAGGCTGGGACGCTCAACGCTGTGGTGCCGGAAGAGGAATGGCAAGCGCGCCGCGATGCATGGCAAGAGCCAGAGCTTGAGCATCAAACACCGTGGCAGGAAATCTACCGTGCCAATGTCGGGCAGCTGGACAAAGGCGGCTGCCTGGAATTGGCAACGGCCTATCAGCGCATCGCCCGCAACCTGCCGCGCGATAACCACTGATGAAAAAAGCCCCTTGCGCAAGCAAGGGGCTTTTTCTCAGAGCGACGCTCCGGCGCTAGCGCCGACCGCTTACGCTAGAAGCTATCTGCATCCTAGGCCCGACGAACGTTCTGGTGCTGCTCGCCTAAGCCTTCAATGCCAAGGCGCATGGTCTCACCGCCGTGCAGCCACTTTTGTGGTTTCAGACCCATGCCGACGCCAGGAGGCGTGCCAGTAGAAATGACATCGCCCGGCTGCAGTGACATGAATTGGCTAACATAGTGCACCAGGTGCTGCACGCCGTAGACCATGGTTTTTGTGGAGCCATCTTGGTGACGCGTACCATCGACTTCGAGCCACATGGAAAGGTTCTGTGGATCGGCGACCTCATCACGGGTCACAAGCCACGGGCCAATTGGACCAAAGGTGTCGGCTGACTTGCCCTTCACCCACTGACCAGCCCGCTCGATCTGGAAGGTACGTTCGGAAACATCGTTGACAACGCAGTAACCGGCGACATGGTCCATGGCATCGGCCTCATCGATGTACACGCCGCCCTTGCCGATGATGACGCCAAGCTCGACCTCCCAGTCGCATTTGTTGCTGCCACGCGGCACGAGAACATCGTCATTCGGACCGCAGATGGCGCTAGTCGCCTTCATGAACATGACCGGCTCCGGCGGTACTTCCATGCCGCTCTCTGCAGCGTGGTCAGCATAGTTCAGGCCAATGCAAAGGAACTTTCCGACACCTCCTACGCAAGGGCCAATGCGATCAATTTCCAGTTCTGGCAGCGTGCTGAGGTCAAGGGCTTGCAGTTTGGCAATACCTTCAGGCGTGATGGCCTCGCCCGCGATATCGTCCACATGGCCGGACAGATCACGGGCCTTGCCCTCAGCATCCAAAGCTGCGGGACGCTCTTGGCCAGGCTGACCGATGCGCATCAGTTTCATGAAAATCTCTCTTTGTTGGAACAGTGTTCAGGAAGGATCGGAGTGACCTAAGCCATATGGAATTGTTTGGGCAACAGGAACGGGAACTGGGTTTGCTCGTCGATCTCGATTTTCATGATCGGCCCCATCCACTCTGCCCAGCGGGCGTTCACCGGATCATCGGCGAGCGCAGCCTTGGTGGCCTCAAGGTCGTCGGTTTCAAAGTAGCCGAACAAAGTCAGCCCGTGGCGGAAGATGTTGTAATTGGTGATGCCGGCCTTGCGCAGCGCCTCCAGCATGTCCGGCCAAATCTCATCGTGGCGTTTTTTATATTCCTCTTCGTACCCTGGACGCACCTCGAGCACCCACGCATAACCTGCCATCTTCCTTACCCCTCGTTCCAGGTGTTGAAGCAATCGCGCAGCGCGACCATCTCGGTGAGGTTGTCGTCAAACCAGGTGTTCATATACTCCTGGTGCACTGGCTCGATGGACAGATACCCCTTGTAGCCTGCGTCTCTGAGCGTGGCGAACATGGCAGGGAAGTTCAGCGTGCCATGAGCAAATTTTTCTTGAAGTTTGCCCGCCGTCGCCTGGCGAAGATGCACATGTCTCGCGTGGGCCGCAAGCGGGTCCACTTGATCCTGCGTGAAGCCCAAACAGGTGAAGTGCGCATAGTCCAGACAAACACCAACTCCAGATTCTTCAGAAAGCTGTCGCGCAATATCGGGATGCTCGGCGAAAGAGTGCACGTGAGGCTCAAAGCAAAGCTTTGCCTTGTGGTCATCCGCCAACGCCTTCATTGTCTTCAGGCTCTCAACTGAAACCTTGAGAGCAATTTCGCGAGACTGCCCAGGATTGACCACACCGGGGAGGACAAAGATGGTGGGGATTTCTGCCGCATCAGCGAAGATAAGTGCTTGTTTTAAGTCCTTCAGATTCTGATCCAACGTACCGGGCAATGCCAGATTTCGACCGTCTAGAGACTCGCCAAAAAGATGGTAGAGGTTGGGCATGGTGATGCCGACGGCCCTGGCCTTTTCAGCTTCGGCCAATGGGTCAGCAAGAATGGCTTGCTTGTCGAGCGCCGAGGCATAAAAATAGCCGACATCCAGGGCAGGTATTCCAAGAGCCTTGGCAATACCTGCGCATTCTTCAAGCGTACAGGCTGGCATCGTCCAGCAGGTGGTGCTGAGTTTCATCTCACTGGCAGGCATTGTTCTAGCTTCCAATCGTGATCAGGCTATCGGTTTCAGCGGAGCGGTAAAGCGCATGAAGCAACTCGGTGACGCGCGCGCCATTGTCGCCGTTGGAGGCGTTCTCCACCGGCTCTCCGGCGCAGAGCTTAGCAAAGACGTCGACAGGCAGAGCGCCATCATACTCGCCGTCCTCGGAGCTCATCTCCACAATTTCATCGGCCTTGTCGTCGCGGTAAAGCGCCAGTTTGGCCTCGGCGTTGTTGAAGTCGATCATGCCGTCGCTGCCGTAAATCTTGATGTCCATGTGCATGCCGACATGCTTGGGCACTGTCGATGCGCCGGAGATGGCGATGGTTGCGCCGTTGGTGGCGCGGGCCGTTGCCGCATCATAAAAATCAACGCCCGTGGGTGACTTTCCAACCATGCAATAGGTGCTCTGCGCGCGCAGGTCAGATACATAAAACAGCCAAGCAAGCACGTGGGAAAGCTGGCCCCAGCCATAGCCGCCTGCCCGTTTTGGGTCAGCCCAGGTGGAGGCAGGCGGGCGGTACATATGATCGGTGGTTTCCAGCATCGGCTCACCGGCAAACAGATCAGATAGCGCCGAGCCCATCTGGCAGGCGGCATGACGCACTTCGCCGATCCGGCCATCGCGCACCCACTGCGCGGCCTTCATGGAAAACCACTCAAAGTTCATGCCGGTGGGCACCAAAACCTGTTTGCCAGCTTTGCTGGCTACACCGGCAATGGCCCAGCCATCTTCGGCCGTCGTCGCCATCGGTTTTTCCACCAGCACATGGCAGCCTGCCTCAAGCCCCATGACAGCCGGTTCGCGATGCGCGACATGGGGGGTGGACACGATGAGACCATCAAGATTTTCCGACGCCAGCATGGTGCGCAGGTCGGTGTATCGCCTGGCGATGGCGAAGCTTTGGCCAACGTCGGCAAGCCGACCCTCATCCAGGTCGCAGATGGCGACAAGTTCGGCAAAACTGCTCTTCTGCACAGTGGGAATGTGGTTGAAGGTTGCCCACCATCCTGCGCCAACCAGACCCAAACGGGCCTTGGGTTGCGTGCTCATCCGTCCCTCCCCTTCTTCATTTCTGGCTGTTCAATGGTCACACGATAGACATTGTGCATGTGCTGCTCGGCGGCCTTTGCTGCGGCTTCGGCATCGCGCGCCTTGAGCGCGGAAACGAGCACTTTATGATCAGCATAGCTCTGCTGAAGAACAGTCGGACTTTCCGAGGCGCGTTTGCGAAACTCCAGGCCGATGACGTTCAAGCTCTCCCCAATGCGTTTTAGGAACGCATTGCCCGACCCAATCCAGATCAGTTCATGGAAGGCATAATCGGAAGCGCGAAATGCGTCGGGATTGTCCAAGCATTCGGCTTGGGCCGCCAATATTGCATCCAGTCGGGCAAGGCTGGCACCATCCATGTTGATCGCCGCGCGCCGCGCGACATCGCTTTCGATCAGCGAGCGGGCATCGTACAGCTCGCTGACATTGAGGTCCTGCAAGGACAGAAAGAACTGGATCGGCCCCAGCAACGCCTCAGCGTCCAGATCGGAGATGTAAGCGCCGCCGCCCTGCACGGTGCGCACCACACCCAGGATCGCAAGACCCCGGATCGCTTCGCGCACGGAGGGGCGAGAGACGTTGAGTGACTGGGCAAGGTCGCGCTCGGTCGGCAGCTGATCGCCGGGTTTCAGCGTGCCGGCCTTGACCATATCGAGGATGCGCCGAGCGACCATCTCGCCGACCGGCATACGCTCCAGCGGTTGCTCGAAATCCAGTTTCTGCACCGTGGTCATGAGCTGGGTTCCTGTTGTTTCTTGCCTTGCAGCAATATTGGCAGGTTCACGCGGGGCAAGAGCACCGAGGCTATGAGCAGAATGCCGATCACGCCGGTCTGGATGTGACCGGTGATGTTGAGCAGCGCCATGCCGTTGCGCAAATTGAGCACGATGAGAATCGCCAACAGCGTGCCCAGCAGTGTACCCGAGCCACCAAAAATGCTCACCCCACCGAGCAGCACCATGGTGATGATATCGAGCTCAAAGCCGAGCGCCACATCACCGCGCACCGCGCCCACCCGTGCCGCATAGAGCAGGCCGGCGAAAGCGGACACCAGACCCGACATGATGAAGAGGATCATTTTGTGCCGGTTGGTGTCGATGCCGGCGAACGCCGCGACCTCGCGATTGGTGCCGATAACGTAGGTCTTACGGCCAAATCCTGTGCGTTGCAGCAGAACGTAAAGCACGACGAAAAGGACGGCGAAAGCGATCAGGGCAAAGGGGACAGAGCCGATCCAGCCTTGCTGGCCCAGCGCGTCGAACCAGTCTGGAAAATCGGTGATGCCGCGATCCTCCACCAGCACACGGGCAAGGCCACGAAAGCCGATCAGCGTTGCCAGCGTCACCACCAGCGACGGCAGGCCAATGGTGGTGATGAAAAAGCCGTTCAGCGCGCCACCAGCCGCGCCGATCAACAAGACGAGGAGGATGGCAAGCACCGGATCAACGCCCGCCTGAAACAGGTAGCCAAAGGCACAGGCGGCAAGGCCCATCATCGAGCCGACGGAGAGGTCGATCTCGGCATTGATGATCACAAAGGTCATCACCAGCGCGACGATGATCTTCTCGATCGAGAGCTGGAACAAGTTGATCTGGTTGCCCAGCGTCATGAATTGCGGGGAGAGCGCGGTGTTCATCAGCACGATGAAGATCAGCGCGCAGACCAGAAACCCTTCCCAGGTCTGGACCTTGGCCCACATGGCGGCAATCGCAGACGGTTTAGCCAGTCGTTTGGCCATGCGCCACCTCCTTCTCGCGCTTCTCATGGTGTCTGGCCGCTCGCAACGCCACCAGACGGCGCATCACGACCGCATCGAGCGCGACAGCGGTGAGGATAAGCGTGCCCAGAACGGCTTCGCGCCAGAATTCAGAGACCAACGGCCAGCGCACCAGGCTGGTTTCGATGAGATCGACCAGTACCGCACCGATCAGCGCACCAAACACGGTGCCAGACCCGCCAAAAATGTTCACACCGCCCACCACGGCGGCGGCAACCGATTTCAGTTCAAAGCCGAGCCCGGCAACCACGGTGATGTTGCCGAAGCGTGCCAGGAACATGAAACCGGCAAGCCCCGTCAGCGCCCCGGCACAGACAAAGGCAAAAAACACTGTGAGCTTCTGATTGATGCCGGCCATCTCGGCGGCATCGGGATTGGAGCCGATGGCGTAGAGCTTGCGCGCCACCCGGAGCCTTTGCAGGGCGATATGAACAGCAATCACAATAACCACAGCGATCACAAAGGATGCGCGGAACTGAAACTGCCCCAGTTCGAACAGGCGTGTGTTGGGGAAGCTGGTCAGCCACCCCGGCAGCTGGGATGAGGTGATGCTCTTGCCGTCGGCAAACTCCACCAACAACGAGCGGAACAGCGCCATCGTTGCCAATGTGACGATGATGGCCGGCACGCGGGCATAGGCAACGAACAGGCCGTTGAACGCGCCGAAACAGGCTCCGAACAGCATGGAGAAGGCAACCAGAAGCAGCGGGTTCAGGTCCGGCATCGCGGCGATCAGGCTGCCGGTTGCAAAGGCTGTGAAACCGACCACCGAACCGACGGACAGATCAATATTGCGGGTGAGGATCACAAGCGTCTGCGCGGTAGCGATCAACGCCATGATGGCAACCGAAGATGAGATGCGGTTGAACAGGCGACCGTTGAGGTAGTTCGATATCTGGGTGGAAAAGAACAGGATCACCAGCACGAGCACCAGCAGCAAGGCGATGATCCGCAAGGTCTGCGGGTTGAGATTGGAAAGCGCGCGCATCATGCTGCGTTCTCCACATCTGCCTGGCCGGTTGCCAGCGCCATTATCCGCTCCTGGCTGGCCTCCTGATGATCGAGAATGGCCATCTGCTCACCCTCACGCATGACGAGAATGCGGTCGCCCATGGCCAGCACTTCGGGCAGGTCGGACGATATGACGATCGCCGCACCGCCGTCTTTCACGAAGGCGCGGATCAAATCGTGCACCTCGGCCTTTGCACCGACATCGATGCCGCGTGTCGGCTCATCGAAGATCAGCAGATCAGGGTTCATGTTCAGCCATTTGGCGAGCATCACCTTCTGCTGGTTGCCGCCGGAAAGCATTTCCACCTGCGTTTCCACATCCGGGGTTCGAATGTTCAGTCGATCACGGAAATGGTGCGCGGTTTCAGCTTCCTTGATGCGGTCAATCAGCCCGAACTTGGAAAGAAACGTCTGAAGTGTGGCCAGAGAGATGTTGGCGCGAATGGCCATCGGCATGGCGAGGCCCAGCTTGCGACGATCTTCGGAGACATAGGCAATGCCGGCCTCCATCGCCTGTTTGGGCGAACTGATCTTGAGCGGCTCACCCTTGTAGGCCACTGTGCCGGATGTGGCGGGGTGAATGCCAAACAGCGCCAGCGCCACATCGGTGCGCCGCGCGCCGATCAGCCCGGCCATGGCCAGAACTTCGCCGCGCTTGAGATCAAAGGAGATGTTCTCAAAAACACCATCGAGCGACAGGTCCTTCACGCTGAGAATCATCTCATCGCGCACATGGCTCTGGCCCTTGGCGAAGTAATTGCCCACCTCACGGCCGACCATTTCGGCGATCATTGTGTCGGTGTCGGTTTCGCCAATGAGGCGTGTGGAAATATGCTCGCCATCGCGGATGACAGTGACCCGGTCGGCCACTTCAAAAATCTCTTCAAGCCTATGGGAAATGTAGACGACGGCCACACCATCGGCGGCCAGCCCGCGGGCAATACGGCGCAACTGCTCCGCCTCATGAGCCGACAATGACGCCGTGGGTTCATCCATGATCAGCACCCGCACATCTTGAGACAGCGCGCGGGCAATCTCGACCGCCTGTTGTTCAGCCAGTGTGAGGCCGCTGGCGGCGCGATCGACATCCAGATCCATGCCGATGCGCTCAATCAATGCACGGGCATCTTTGCGCTGTTTGGCCTTGTTTTGCAGCCAGCCACCGCCGACCTGGCTGATGAATATGTTTTCGGCGACATCCAGATCGGGAAAAACCATCGGCTCCTGATAGATCGCGGCAATGCCAAGCTCGCGCGCCGTTTTCGATCCGGAAATCGTGCGCACAACCCCGTCCACCGACACCGTGCCTTCGCTTGGCTGGTGAATGCCGGTCATCGTCTTGATCATGGTCGATTTGCCAGCACCATTCTCACCGACAATGGCATGAACCTCGCCGGGAAAAAGCACCAGCGACATGTCCGAAAGGGCCAGTGTCGAGCCGAAACGCTTGGAAACATGATCAAGGGAAAGAATGGGTGTGGTCATCACGGCCCTGGCACATGGGATGGGCAAGCTCCGGCGCGGCAAAAAGGCACCGCGCCGGAGTTCGGGGAGAAAGGAAGCGTTCGTTTACTGGGCGGCGGCTTCCACATTGTCGGCATTGTAGACCGTGAATGGCCCCATCAGGATGCGCCGAGACCCTTCGCGGCCCGGATCTTCCTCAATGGTGTACTCACCCATGCGGCCGGCAGTGAAGGTTTCACCGATTTCGCCGGAAAGCTGGCCTGTCGCCAGGCCATAGGCGGTGTAATAGGTGAGATAGCCGAGGTCGCGGAAATCCCACAGCGCAAACTCAGGCGCACAGCCATTGAGCGTGTAGGAGAGCATCTCGGCTGGCAGGCCAAGACCGGACACACGCACCTGATCGCACAAGCCCTCATCCTGCATAGCTTTGGCCGATGCCTGAATACCAACCGTGGTTGGTGACATGATCAAACCGAGGTCGGGATACTGGTCGACCAGCGCCAGCGCGCGATTGTAGCTGACCTCAGCCTGGTCATCGCCATAGACGATATCTACCAGCTCGATGTCGGCATATTTATCCTCTTCCAGCGCTTCCTCCATCGCTGCGATCCAGGCGTTCTGGTTCGCCGCGTCAGGTGTTGCCGAAAGCACCGCCATCTGGCCCGAGCCACCAAGGATGGAGTGCGCCATGTCGGCCATCACCACACCGATGGAGCCGAAGTCCACCTGTGCGACGAATACATCTTCGCCTTCACCCGATGGAATGGGGCTATCCCAGGTCACCACGCGGGTGCCAGCTTCCTGCGCGGCCATTGCGGACGGCACAATCTGGTCACCGGCATTGTTGGAGAGCATCACCGCGCCCTGGCCCTGCGTGGCCGAGGTGGTCATGATCTCGATCTGACCGGCAACCGAGTTTTCCGGCGTCGGGCCAACAAACAGCAGTTCACCGGGATTGCCTAGTTCGGCATGGGCTTCCTGCGCGCCTTCATTGGCCTGGTCGAAGACCAGAATGCCAAGGAATTTCGGCAGCAGAACCATGTCCACTTCCTGGCCGCCTTCCAGCATCATCTCGGCGGCCGCAGGGATGGCAGCCACAGTCATGCTGCCGGCCAGAAGCGCCGCAGCGGCGCAACTCGTTGTAAAATGTTTCATCATTTCCTCCCGTTTCGGGTCTGATTGGCCGCCTTGTGGCATGCCGTTCTTGCGTGTGCGAGCTTGATCCACAGTTGGCTGTGGGGTCCCGGCTCGCGCGGGATTTCATGAGTGGTCAGGGCACCGGTCTGCGTGGATCCCCCCCGTTGAGGGCGAGCGTAATATCTTGCGCCACGAGGCCCTGAAGCCGGTCAATGGCAGCCTCGGAATACCAAGCGGAATGCGGCGTTAGGATGAGACCAGGCGCGCCGCGCAGGGGTGAGTGTTCGGGTAGTGGCTCGGCGGCAAATACGTCCAACGCGGCACCGGCGATGGTGCCTTTGCGCAAGGCCTCTGCCAGGTCCGCCTCATTGATCAGCTGACCGCGTGCGGTGTTCACCAGCAAGGCATGGCTCTGCATCTTGGCCAGCGCATCTGCGTTGAAAAAGCCAATTGTGCCTGCGGTCGCCGGGGCATGGCAGGTGATGATGTCGGCGGTCGCAAGAAGCTCGTGAGCATCGACCAGCGTGATGCCCAGCGCGTGCGCTTCCTGGGCTGTGAGGCCAGGGTCAGCGGCAATGACACGAAAACCAAAGCCGCGAATACGTTGCAGAACCGCCGAGCCAATCTGGCCGATGCCAAAGAACCCAAAGACCGTTTGATTGAAAGGCTTTAGCGGTTTGGAATGCTTCACTGCGGCCCATTCCCCGGCCCGCACTGAAGCGTCCAGGGCGGGAAGTTTACGCAGCAAAGACAGTGCAAGCGCGGATGTGTGATCGGCCACTTCGTCGGTGCAATAGTCTGGCACATAGCCAACTTTCAGACCAGCCTCGCGCGCGGAGGCAACGTCAATATTGTCATAGCCAACGCCATAGCGGATGACCGTTGCGCCCGGTTTGACGGCCTTCACCGCATCAGCGGAGAAGGGCGCAAACTGGACAATGGCGACATCGGCGTCCTTGACGGCCTTTGCCACATCGTCCGCGGTTTTGCACTGGAACCCTTCAAAGCTGGCACTAGCAGCGCTCGCGGCGGCTTCCTCCTGGTCAAGATTGGGAAAGATCGTGTCGGTAACGACCACACGTGCACTCACACCATCAGTGGTCATGGGGACGTCTCCAGATAGTCATGCAGAATGGTGCCTGCGATGAGGGTAAAGTCGGCGCGCCAGAAGAACCCTTCCAGCGGCTCAAGAACCGGCAAGCGGAACAGCGGCAACTGCGCATTGGGCCGCAGCTCCACCGTGCAGGGGGCCGCCCAAGCCTCGTGGATCACTACATCGGTGAGCGCGCGGGAGGTCAGCTGGCGGATCGCCGGACGGCCATCGATATGGTCGACGGCCTTCAGATTGATGTTGGTGGCGAAATCGAAATGCGGCTTGATGGCCGACGGCTCCACTGCACGCTGCTTGTAGGCCATGGTGCCGGTGAGCACGTCGATGCCGTTGCGCTCTACGGTGCCAACCAGCAGGTCGCCGCGCGCATTGATCTTGGGATTGCCGAGCTTCTTGGGCTGGCCATGCACTTCGCGGCCATGCACCACGCCACCATCTGAGGACAGCGCCAGATAGGGAGAGTAGCCACCGGCGGCTTTTCCCGGAAGTTCAGCGCCAATCATGACGTTCATCTCGCCATAGGGGCCGATCCAGTCAGGATCGTTCATCTGGTAGATGTGGGCGCAGGCAATATCGCCAGTGCGTTGCAAGGGCGGGGGGAGAAGAAAATCGATCGCGTCGGGATCGGTGCGCCAATAGAGCGTCATGATCGCGCAATTGCGGAACTTAAACGGAAAGGGCGGCACCATCGGCGCATCCCAGGGCGTGGAAAAGCCGGGCGCAACAATGTCCTCCACAGTTGGAGGCGTCATGCCAAAGCGGGTGGTTTTGCCCGTCATGCTGCTGCTGCCAGACGTTGCACAACATCTTCCTGGACCTCGATACCAAGGCCGGGCGCAGTGATTGGATAGGCCCAGCCATCCTTGTGCCAGAGCTTTTCGGCCACCAGCTCGTCCTGAACGACGACGCCGAAGGGCTTGTACTCGAAGATTTCAGCGTTGGGTGAGGCCAGCGACAGATGCAGGCTGGCGGCCGTGGTGATCGCCGTTGACCAGGCATGGGCGTTGATAACCTTGCCATAGTGCGAGCAAAGCGCGTCCACACGGCGGAAGCCGGTGATACCTTCAACGCGCGCCGGATCGACGCCATAGACTTCCACAGCGCCCATCTCCATCTGGCGGCGATAGCCGGCCTCGGTGAATTCGCGTTCTCCGGATGCGATGCGAACCGACGTGCTGGCGGCAAGCTTTTTGTAGCCGGCATCATCGGTCGGGTAGAGCGGTTCTTCGTACCAGCCGATGCGATACTCGCCCATGCGATTGCAGACCGAAATGGCGGTCTCCACGTCCCAGCGCACGCCATTGCCGATATCGACAAGGATTTCGGCCTTATCTCCCAGCGCCTCACGCAAGGCGCGGATGAAGCTCACATCGGTATCGGGATCACCGCCAATGTTGCTTTCACCCTTCTTGGCGAAACCAAGCTTGGTGGAGCGGAAACCAGCCTCAAAGAAACCCACCACCTCGGCAACGCAGGCCGCCTCGCCTTTCTTGTTCACATGGGAAGAGGCATTGGCGAGCAAGCGGTTATGTTTCAGGCCGCCGAAAAGCTCATAAAGTGGTTTGCCAGCCGCTTTGCCTGCAATGTCCCACAGTGCCATGTCGACGCCGGAGATGGCCATGGAGGCGATGCCGCCCTCGCCATACCACCAAATATGGCGGCGCATCTTTTCCCAGGCGATCGCCGTGTCGGTCGCATCGTCACCCTTCAAAATCGGCTCCAGCCCTTCGGTGATGATGGTGGCAACCGCCTTGCAGGCTTCCGGCCACATGGCGATGCACTCACCCCAACCAACGGCACCCTCTTCGGTGGTAACTTTCACCAGCACCGTGCGGCGGGTCGTGCCGAAATCATTCGGGTCGGGATAGGCGATGGGGAACGGTTCTATGGCGCGGATACGCATTGTGTGGCCCACCTCCCGAGTTGGATCAGCGCTTTGTTGGTTACCTCTTGGTGGCTACTCAGTCTGAGTTTTGACACCGGGCGGTTCTCGCTGTATCCGTCAAATTGGACAGACCAATTAAATAACCAGACAAAATAGAGGTCAAGAGGAAATGTTCAATCTTACCCCCATTCCCGTGCCGGACCTTTCCGGGCGCACCATTCTTTTGACCGGCGCAGACCGTGGCATCGGTGCCGCGCTGACCCGCATCCTGGTCGACAAAGGCGCCAATGTTATTGCCGGCATCTATGGCAAAGTGGATGGCCCAGAGATGCTGGAGGGCGCGCGCACGATCAGTCTGGATGTGACCAGCCAAAGCCAGGTAGACGACGCGATCCAGGAGGTCGGCGGACAGCTTGATGTGCTGGTGAACAATGCCGGAGTTATCGCGCCCATCGGTCACGCGGCGGACCTTGCAACCGACAGCATGCGTCAAGCTTTTGAGGTGAACGTACTCGGCGTCCACCGCATGGTGGTGGCTGCCCTGCCTTTGCTCAAGGCCTCCAAGGGTCGGATCGTGAATGCTGGCACCGGAGCGGCGACAACGCCCATGGAGGGTTGGACGGCCTATTGTTCGTCCAAAGCGGCGATGCGCATGCTGACGCAGATGTTCGCCATGGAGTTGGAAAGCGATGGTGTGCGCAGCGTGTTCATTGGCATTCCACCCACCGACACGGATATGCAAGGCTCCATCCGGCAGGCCGGTCTCAACCCCATTTCGAAGATCGCGCAGAGCGATCTGGTCGACCCGCGCGTGCCCGCCTCCGTCATGGCCTGGCTGTGCAGCGAGCAGGCGGCGCAAAGAACCGATGTGATCCAGGATGTGCGCGATGAGTTCTTCACGGAACAGATGGCGCTTTAGGGCCTGGCTAGTGCCGTAATATCTTGCCAAAGAAGTCGCGCGCGCGCTCTGTGTTGGGCGCGTCAAACATCTGTTTTGGCGGACCTTCTTCGACGACCTCGCCCTCATCCATGAAGATCACTCTGTCGGCCACTTCTCGAATGAACGACATTTCGTGGCTGACCAGGATCATGGTGATACCTTCGGACGCCAACCGACGAATGGTGTCCAAAACCTCATTGACCAACTCCGGATCAAGCGCGGAGGTCACCTCATCGAGCAGCAATATCTCCGGCTTAAGCGCCAAGGCACGCGCAATGGCCACACGCTGCTGCTGCCCGCCTGAGAGCTGGTCAGGAAAAGCATGGAGCTTGTCCGCCAGACCCACCATGGCCAATAGCTTTTCAGCTTGGGCACGCACTTCTTGCTTGGGGCGCCTTTTGATCTTCTCTGGGGCCACCGTAACATTCTTCAACACGCTCATATTCTGGAACAGATTGTATTGCTGGAAGACAATTGCCATCTGATCGCGAGCGTCCCTCACAGATGCACCGCTTGAATAATCGATACTCTTTTCGTGGATTGTGACGGAACCAGCCGTCGCGGGCGTAAGCCCCACAAGCGTGCGCAAAACGGTCGACTTGCCGGACCCAGACGGCCCGACCAAACCGATTATCTCGCCCTTCTCCATAGAGAAGGAGACGCCTTTTAAGACCTCAATCGGCCCGTAACTTGCGCGCAGCGCGTTGACCGCGAGGTGTGGCAAGGCGTTTCTCCAAATATTGGCCCAGCATGCTGAGCGGGAAGGACATGAGGAAGTAGCACATGGCAATCGTGCCAAAGACAAGCAGGGCAGAAAAACCCTGATTGTTCAATTCTTTACCGCGGAACGTCAGCTCAAAAACACCAATCTGGCTGACCAGCGCGGTGTCTTTGATAAACGAAACAGCAAAAGCGATCGCCGGGGGAACGATGATAGGCCACGCTTGCGGCAAAGTGATCGTGAGCAGCGTGCGCAAACGACCGAAATTCATGGCCTTGGCCGCTTCGATCTGCGTTGGCGAAACCGACTCGATGCCGCCACGAATGATGTCGGCGGTGTAGGCCACTGCGTAGATACAGATGGCGATAACCGCGATTGTGAAGAGCGAGGCATCGGTCGAGACCGTCTGGATGAAGAACAGCACCAGATAAATCACCACGATGAAGGGGATGCGCCGAAACACCTCCACATAGGTGATGCAGATTAGGCGTAGCGGCAGTGCCCACAGGCCCGGCGTCTGGCGCAGATAGACCAAAACAAACGCCAGTCCAAAACCGATCAGGCAACCCGTCGCTGTCATGGCCAGCGTCAGTCCGGCTGATTGGGCGAGCAGCGCCATGTTGTCAGCGGTAAAAAAGCGCGGCAATTGCTCGATAATGCGTTCCACTAGATGCGCCCCGCCATCAGAAAATCCTTGCCTTGACGCGGAACGCCCAACGGCCAAGCAGCGCCAAACCAATGGAAGCGACAAAGGTCAGAATAACGTAGAGAACGGCAACGACGGAGAAATACTCCAGCCAGCGATAGTTGATCGTGGAAAGGTTGATCGCCTGGCCGGTCAGTTCGTCCACGCCGATCAGCGCGCCGATAGAGGTGCCCATAACAAGCACAACGATAAAGAAATTAGCGAGCGCCGGATAGACGGACTTCGCGATATGCGGAACGATAATGTAGTGGATTTGCTGGACAAGCGAGAAACCTAAGGTCTGTCCGGCCTCCAGTTCAGTTTTCCGCACGGAGATAAAGCCGGCACGCAAGATCATGGTGAGGTAAGCGCCAGCGTTGAGGATCAACCCGATCAGCACGCAGGCCTCGTTCGACCAGCGCAGCCCAACCTCTGGCAGACCAAAATAGAGAAAATAGATTTGGATGAGCGCCGGTGTGTTGGTGATAAAAACGACATACCCGTCGACCAACCAGCGCATTGGTGCCGGTCCGTAGGTTTTGATGGCGGCACCGAAAAGGCCAATCAACACGCCACCGGCAAAGGCGACAACGCCAAGCTGGAACGTCAGCCAGGCGCCTTCCATAAGGGCATCGAAATTGTCCCAGACGACGCGATATTGGAACGTGTAGTTCATGGGACCCTAAATCAACGCCCAACCAGGCAGGGGAACTGCCCGACACCCCGCCCGACCCTGCCGCAGGCGTGGCAAGACCAGACGAAGCGTCGGGAAGGCTCTAGAAGTAGGGGTTGGGTACAACTTCGCGCAGCATTGGCGAGCCGTAGTGTGCTTCCCAGGTCTCGTTGATCATGCCTGAGGAATGCAGATCGTAGAGTAGGATGTTGAGCACTTCGGTCAGGTTGTCATTGCCTTGGGCAACGCCAATAGCGCAGTAGGCAACAAAGATCGGGTTTTCAACCACGCGCCAATTGACATCGGGGTAGTTCTCGGTGAACGCCATGAAGAAATCGATGTTCTCGACAATCGCATCAGCGCGGCCTTGAGCGACCAAGCGAACCGTATCGGCCAGCGTGTCGACAAGCTCCAACTCAACGTTGGGCATGTTCTCTTCAATCCAACCCACGGTCCAATTGCCGCGCATATTGGCGAGCGTCACGCTATCCAAGTTGAAGTCTTCCCAGCTTTCGCCCTCGATCTCTGAGGTTGCAAGCACGGCCAGAACTTCGGTGTGCAGCGGCACGGTGTAGTCGATCAACATTGCACGTGAAGCATTGCGGGTAAGCGCGCCAAGCGAGACGTCAATTCGGTCGGATACAAGGAATGGAACGCGCTGCGGTGTCTCTGTCGGCACCCATTCAACGTCTACACCCAGACCCTCAGCCAGAGCGTTGGCGACATCAATGTCGAAGCCTTCCCAATCACCGGCGTCGTTGCGCGTGCTCATATTTGGAAAATTGGGATTGATGCCAACGCGCAACACGCCTTCTGAGAGAATTTCGTCAAGGGTGCGTGCTTCAGCCACCGCGATCGGGGCGCTGAGAATAGCAAGGCCCGTTAAGCCGGCAACAAAGGTGCGTTTGATCATTGATCTTCCTCCACATTGAGTTTGTCCGCTGGGCAGAACGCCATCGGGATAAAGCTCGCTCGCCTCTCTGTGCGCATTGCGAACTTTCGTGCGGATTATGACGCTTTGTCGCACCATCCTGTCAATGGCGCATCTATACGTGCAAACCGCTATGCCGCACCTTCAAGTGGTTCTATTTCTGCTTCAACTTCGATTTCGACATCGTAAGGCCCTATCAGTGTGATGCCTGCGATGAGCGTGTTCGCCGGACGCACCTTAGCGAAATAGCGGGCGTGGACCTGCGACACCGCTTCCCAGTCTTCTTCTTTGCGAAGGAAAATGCGGCTGCGTACGACATCATCCAGGCTACCGCCAAGCGATGAGATGGCAGCTGAAACCTTGTCGAGGATGTAGATCGCTTGCCCTTTCACATCGCCTGGGCAGATATCTTGTCCGTTTGGCGCTGTCGCGGTGGTGCCACTGACGGTGATGCGGTTCCCAGTACGCAATGCACGCGCAAAGCCTGCTTTTTCTTCCCAGATTGATCCACTCTCCGCGCGTTGGCGGGATGGGCGCGCCGTGCTGGCCGCTACCGGGAAAACCGGTGGCAGAGCGTCAAAATGATGGCTGAGATCGCCTGATGCGGTGAGAAAGGGAGGCTTGCGGTATTCATCGCCGCAGTCACCGGGGATGGCTTCAAGGTCTGCCAGGGCTGCACCAATGGCCGCATGATCATGCGCATCCAGTTGCACGGCTAAGGCCCGTTTGTTGTCGACTCGGTGCTGTCGTTCACCCAGGCGCGTCCCGATGATGGTGGAGGTGATGGCCGGATGCGCCAACGTCCAGGCTGTCGCGATGTTGGAGATCGAAACTTGGTGTTTTTTGGCCACCATATCGAGCGCGCCAAGCAGCGCCTGGAAGGGTTGCCATCCCCCACTTGTGTCGATGAACCGCTTGTACTTCATGCGGCTCCAATCAGCGATCTCCTTTGGCTCTTCAGCACCCAATGAGCGGTCGGAAAGAAAACCACCACACAGCGTTCCAAAGGCGAGCAGCGATACGTCATGGGCAATGGCTACCGCGCTCAGTTCCCCCGCCGCGCGACGGTCAAGCAGCGAAAAACAGATCTGGTTGGAGGCCACTTCAATGCCCTGCTGGAGCACAAGGTGTAGGTGGGCCGCGTCAAAATTGGTGAGGCCGATTTCACGGATGAGACCCTCCTCACGCAGCCGCATCAGCTGTTCGAGCGCATCAAGATATTGATGCGATTCATAGCGCCACCAATGAAACTGCATGACATCGACTACTGGAAGATCAAGCCGCTCCAGCGCTGTCTCAATGCCCTTGCGCACGGTGCCGGCATCCATGTCTCCGGGCTCTGGGCACCATTTGGTCAGGATGGTTGGCGGCGTCTCACCTGCTTGCCTCATTGCGTTATGCGCCATGCCGGCGACGATTTCAGCGCTGCCGTAATGGTCGGCCATGTCAAATGTATCGAACCCGTCGCGGGCATACTCGACCAGCGATTGCGCGGCCTTATCTAGATCGAAGGCTTTGCCATCGCGCTCTTGATCAGCCATCTGCCACAGGCCCGTAATCAACCGGCGGACAGGCACGCTGCCAATCTTTGACCCCGATAGGTTTGTTGTCGATCCACTTTCCACGGCGTGCTCTCCATTCTCGAACAAGTGTGCGTATATTGAACAATGGCGCAAGGCCACTAGGTGCATGGCGTGATGGTAACTGAGTTCAGCGGGTGTTGATGCGTATCGGATTTGTTGTGAACCCGATTGCCGGATTAGGCGGCAGGGTCGGTTTAAAAGGCACAGACGGTCCGGGCACGGTGGCGCAAGCACTGGAACGCGGAGCCGTACCGCAGGCAGGGCCGCGTGCACGGCGCACCCTGAAACGCCTCTCTGAACGCGTGCCAGGCGCCGGCCTGGTTGTCGCCTCCGGCCAACAGGGCACGGACTGGGCAGAAGGGCTGGACCTTGATGTTACAGTAATTGGTCTGACAATCGGCTCGCAAACTGCCCGAGACACCCGCCTTGTGGTGGAGGCGATGGCCGATTGCGATATCATCGTGTTTGCAGGCGGTGACGGTACAGCTCGCGATGTTGCGTTTTCTCTAAAACCTGGCCAGGCGATGCTCGGTATTCCGTGCGGGGTGAAGATGCATTCCGGCGTTTTTGCCATTTCGCCTGAAGCCGCTGGCGCGCTGATTGCTGAACTGCAGACTGCGCCGGAGCGCGTCACCTGGACCAATGAAGCCGAGGTGATGGACATTGACGAGGCGGCGCTGCGGCAAGGTCATATCGCGCCGGAACTTTTTGGCCATGCGCGCGTGCCGATTGTGCGCAATCGGATGCAAGCATCGAAGGGCGGGCCACGCACCGATTGGGGTGCCGCCTTGGCCGGTGCTGTGGCGGAACTGGTTGGCCAAATGGACCCCGACACGGTGTACATTATTGGGCCGGGCACCAGCGCTGGCGCGGTGATGCGCGCTGCCGGGCACACACCCACAGTTCTGGGCATCGACGCCATGCGTGGTGGTGAGGTTGTGGCGCGCGATGTCGGCTCTACCGAACTTGAGCGCCTAGCGGGTAATGGACCGGTGAGGATCGTGCTTGGCGTGACCGGCCAACAGGGATTCTTGATTGGTCGCGGCAACCAGCAGATCAGCCCGGCCTTGCTTAGGCATGTTGGCCGCGAGGGACTGATCATTTTGGCCGCCGAAGACAAGCTGATGGGCCTCGCCCAGCCAAGGCTTTGGGTGGATAGTGGCGACCCGGAGCTGGATGCTGAGTTGGAGGGATTTCTTCGCGTGCGAACCGCGCGGGGCCGCGAAACGATGATGCGGCTCTCGGCTGGCTGATTTCATGCAAACTCTGGCTTGATTTCGCATGTGCGTTATGTGAACTTTTGTGCACTATTTGCACATCATCTCATCGGCCCTCGATTGGGCTTGTGAACTGCGGCCATGATCTGAGGAGAATTGCATGTCGAGCGAACCCCGGCCAACACCGTCCCGATCCCATCCCTGGATGGCACTCTCGGCCCCAGGTGTGATCGATGAGATGTTGGCCGAGATCGGCGCCTCTTCGGTGGCGGACCTGTTCGAACAGATCCCCGCCGATCACTACCGTAAATCCCCGTTGGATCTGCCGCCAGCGCTGACAAGCGAAATGGAACTGAAGCGCGATCTTGTCACACGCCTGAAACGCAATACAAACTGTGAGGACAATCTCAGCTTTCTTGGTGCTGGGGTCTGGCAACACCATGTGCCAGCCATCGTCGATGAGATTGT
Organism: Hyphomicrobiales bacterium; assembly: GCA_040219355.1. Classification (GTDB taxonomy): domain Bacteria; phylum Pseudomonadota; class Alphaproteobacteria; order Rhizobiales; family MH13; genus MH13. The sequence continues at coordinate 173,441 of JAVJSN010000017.1, read as the reverse complement.
CGGACGCACCGAATTCGCCACCAATGTTTGGGGCAGTTATCAGTCCGATCATGGTCGCAACCAGACCTGGTTCGAATTTTCCTCCCAGCTTGGCGCGCTGCTGAATCTGGATGTGGTGCAGCTGCCCGTCTACTCTTGGGGCTGCGCGATCGGACACGCGATCCGTATGGCGGCCAAGATCACTGGGCGCAAGAAAGTGCTGGTGCCGCACCTATCTGACCCTGAGCGCCTTTCGGTGATCCGCACCTATTGTCAGCCGCAGGAGATGGTAAGTTCCATCGAAGTGGTACTGGTGGCGGCCGATCCGACCTCTGGCCGGCTCGACCTTAATGACCTGAAAGCCAAGCTTGGCTCCGATGTGGCAGCGGTCTATTTCGAAAACCCGGCTTATCTGGGCACCATTGAAACGGGCGCATCAGAAATTGCCAAGCTGGCGCGCGCAGCTGGCGCAGAGACCATTGTCGGCGTCGACCCGATCAGCCTTGGCGTGATGACAGCACCCGGTGACTATGGCGCTGATATTGTCACCGGACCGGTGCAACCGCTTGGCGTGCACATGCAATGCGGCGGCGGCGCAGGCGGTTTCATCGCTTCGCGTGATGAAGAAGCCTATGTGCGCAGCTACAACGGGTTCCTCGTTTCGATTGCCAAGACACTTGAAGAAGGCCAACACGCGTTCGGGCTCGCCTGCCCGCACCAGAATTCCTATGGCATGCGAGAACATGGCAATGACTGGACCGGCAATTCCACCTATCTGTGGGCCATTGCGGGCGCTGTCTATATGAGCCTGCTTGGGCCAGATGGCTTTGCCGAAGTGGGCCGTCTGATCGTCTCGCAGGCGCGCTATGCCGCAAATCTTTTGGGCGACCTCCCAGGCGTGCGGATCGTCTGGCCGGACACGCAGTTCAAGGAGTTCGTCGTCAACTTCGATGACACGGGCAAAAGCGTTGCCGAGATCAACGATGCCCTGCGCGCCAAAGGCATATTTGGCGGCAAGGATATCTCCGGTGAAGGGCTGGGTGTCGGTCAGTCAGCGCTATATTGCGTGACCGAAGTGCACACCGCAGCCGACATTCAACGCTTGGCCGAGACCATGAAGGAGGTTCTGTCATGAGCCGCTTGCCGAACTTTCACGCCGCCAAATGGGACGAACCGGTTATCATGGAAATGGGCCGGCCCGGAGGTCGCGGACAGATCTTCCCAACTCCTGAATCTGAGGTCGCAAACAGCGTTGGCGCTGATCTGATCCCCGGCGTCATGGCCCGCAAGGACCGGCCCGAACTGCCCGAAATCACCGAGTTTGAAGCGCAGCGGCATTATCTGCATCTCAGCCAGATGACGCTTGGCATGATGGGTGTCAGCCTGTTTGGCACCTGCACGATGAAGTACAATTCCAAGACATCCGAGTATGCGACACTGCGGCCTGAACTGGCAGAGGTGCACCCCTATCAGCACGAAGACACGCTGCAGGGCGTGCTTGGCATCATTCACGAGTTCGATGGCATCCTGCGCTCCCTGTCGGGCATGGATCAGTTCATCTTCCAGGCTGGCGGTGGGGCGGATGCTGCCTACACCATGACCGCACTTGCCCGCGCCTACTGGAAAGACAAAGGCCTGCTTGGCCAGCGCACCGAGATGGTGACATCTGCGCAGTCTCACCCTTGCAACCCGGCGACCGCTGCTGCTGCTGGCTTTAAGGTGGTGAACTTGCCGCTGGAAGAAAACGGCTATCCCTCTCTCGATGCGCTGAAGGCAGCGGTCAGTGAGAAGACCGCGCTCATCATGCTCAACAATCCTGACGACATGGGCATCTACAACCCTGAGATCAAAGAATGGGTGCGCGTTGCCAAAGAGGCCGGCGCGCTGTGTTTCTACGATCATGCCAATTTCAATGGCGTGATGGGCAAGCTGTCGGCGCGCGAGCTGGGCTTCGATGCCTGCATGTTCATGCTACACAAAACTTTTGGTGCGCCAAAGGCTGGCGGCGGCCCGGCCGTTGGTGCCTTTGGCTGCTCAGATGCGCTCGCGCCTTACCTGCCAACGCCTGTCGTGGTGAAAGAGGGTGAGCGCTACCGGCTCGATGTTGATCGCCCGAAGTCCGCCGGCAAAGTGCGCGAATATTGGGGCAATGTTCCCCAGGTCGTGAAAGCCTATGCCTGGGCACGTGGCATGGGCGCGGAGGGCATTCAGCTTGCCTCAGACATCTCCGTGGTGGCCAACAATTACATGGATATGCGCCTGTCCAAGATTCCAGGTCTTGCGATCTCCAACCCCGATGTCAAAGCGCACCGGATGGAAATGACCCGCTGGTCGCTTGGCCCCCTGATGGAGGAAACCGGCATCGGCACCGTCGACTTCGCCAACCGCATGGCGGACTACGGAATCGACCCCTGGTGGATGAGCCACGAGCCATGGATCGTCGCCGAACCGTTCACGCCGGAAGCTGGCGAGCTTTGGTCGAAAGAGGATATCGACCTCTGGATCGATGTCGTTGCGCAGATCGCGCAGGAGGCGCGCGAAAACCCTGAGAAGGTGAAATCAGCACCGCACAACCAGCCTGTGGCGCAGGTGAAGGGTGAGGTGTTTGAAGACCCAAGCCAATGGGCGATGACCTGGCGCGCCTACAAGCGCAAGTCCACTGGTGGCGAGACCAGTCGCGGCGCGGCCACGCGTGGCGCGGCCTAGGCCGTGCCTGCTACCCGATCAGTCGGCCAGGATCGAGATGCCTTTGAGCGAGGCGGAAGAGCGGCGACCCAACACAAGGTTGGCAATCACCTGCGCCGTCATTGGAGCGGCGCTGAAGCCGACCCAAGGGAAAAGCGCCAGGAAGAGACCCGGTTTACTGGACACTTCGCCGAGGATCGGGCGCCAGTCCGGCGTACCATTGACCCACGCCGTCCAACTGCGCACCGCGCGCATCTGGCCCAGCTTGGGCACCACATCTGCGGCAACACCCATATTTCCAGTCAGGCTCGATGGGTCGGTGGCCAGCGTGCCGTCCTCCCGACGTGCCGCAGGCCAGCCCCCACCGATGATGCAACCGCCATTGGCAGCCTGTTTCAGCGACAGCTTGCCAGCCGCCGAATAGACCAGATGCGGGATCAATGGGGCGACCGGTTCGGTCACCGTGACTTGAAGCGGAAAGCCATCGATTTCAATGTCCACACCGAGCATGGCGGCAACGTCGCCAGCCTTGGCACCGGCGGCATTGACGATACGCGCGGCATAGAAAGTTCCACGCGAGGTCACAACCTCAAAGTCATCAAAATTCCCGGCGATACCGGTGACGGCCGTGTCGCGATGTATGGTAACACCGGCACGCTGCGCCGCCGCCGCAACTGCAGGCGTGGCTCGCAAAGGGTTGGCTTTGCCCTCCATGGCGCAAAAACCACCGCCAATCGCTTTCTCAGACAGATAGGGCGCCATGGTGCGCAGTTCATCGCGGGTAAGCAGTTGGGTTTCAATACCATGCTCACCCTCGATGGCGGCTTTGCGTGTGATGATTTCCATCTGCGCACCAGTTTGCGCAACAACAACGCCACCATCAAGCTTGACGTCCAGATCTTCGCCAACGCGATCCGAAAGCTCCTGCCAAAGCGCCAGCGAGTCTTTCAGGAATCCAAGACATGGCCCGTACGCGCGCGCCCAGTCTTCTCCATAGCTGGCAAACTCGGGATACTGGATTTGCAGATGCAGCGAACCTGCATTCGCGCCAGACGCCTGCGTGCCCAGATCACCGGCTTCAACAAGCGTGACAGAGGCGCCAGCTTCGGCAAGGTTCCAGGCCGTCATCAAACCAGTGATGCCACCACCAATCACCAGAACATCACATCGATCTGCCATCAGTGCAGCATTCCCTTTCGCTTCGATCCAATGAGGACAGCATGAACAAGAGTTTTTCCGGCAGTCACACGGTCACCGTCACACCGTTCACCGAAGGCGGGCGCGCTATCGACTATGCCGCTTGGGAAAAATTCCTGGACTGGCAGTTGGCAAGCGGCGTTCCGGGAATCATTATCCTGGGCACAACCGGCGAGTTCCTCACCATGACGGATGATGAGCGTGAGCAATTCGTCGCCCATACCGTCAAATACATCAAGGGGCGCATTACTGTCTGGGTCGGCAGCATGAACGCTTACACGCCCAATGCGGTGCGTTATTCCAAACAGGCCGAAGACCTTGGCGCAGATGGATTGATGATCATTCCGCCCTACTATTACACGCCGACTGACAATGAAATTTTCAACTACTACGAGGCGATCTGCAACGCCTGCGATCTGCCAATCATGCTCTACAACAACCCGTTCACCTCGAACGTGGATATGAGCGCCAAATTGGTTGGCAGGCTCACCAAGAGCTTCGATCAGATCCGCTACATCAAGGAAGCGAGCCAACGTATCGAGCGGATCCACGACATCATCGTTGAAAGCGATGGACTGATGAATGTCTGGGCTGGGCAACGGGTTCTGGAAAGTTACAAGATGGGCGCCAAGGGTTATGTGAACCCCTATGGCAATTTCATCCCGCGTGCCTCGGTAAAGTTTGTCGAATGGGCCGAGCAGGGCCGCTGGGATGATGTGCAGACCGTGCAATCTGTGATCAGCAAATTCGATACCATCATCACCGAAGGCCACCCGCTGTATGGGCATCAGTGCTACTCCAAGGCTTTGGCTGCAGCGGCAGGCTACCCGGTCGGTGACGTCCGCGCGCCGATCACCACCTTTGAAAGCCTCGGCGAAGAAGGACGTGGCCGCGTTGCCCGCATGGTGCCTTTGATGCAAGAGCTGGATCGGATCGTGGACACCATCGAAGGCCGACAGGTCGCCGCTGAGTGAATTCACCGGATGTAGGCCGCACCGTTTAGATCAATGGTGGCACCTGTCAGATGCCGGGCGCGGCCTGAAGCCAGAAAGACGGCCGTTTCAGCTATGTCTTCGGGCGGCACCCATTCGCCCATCGGCAAAGTCGCTGTCACGGCATCTTCACCGCCCAGCTTTGCAGCTGTGTCCACAGACATCTGCGTGCGCACCACACCTGGTGCGATGACATAGGCAAGAATGCCCCTGGCCGCATAATTGCGTGCAACGGTCTTGGTTGCCGCTGATATTGCAGCTTTCGATGCTGCATAGGCGATGGCACCGGGATGGGATGTGCCGCGGGTTGTGACCCAGCTGCCGATGCCAACGATGGATCCGGTTTCCCCGGCATTCAGCCACTGATTGACGGCATGGCGCATCAGGCGCGCCGGTGCGTGCACGTTGACTGTCATGGCTTCGGCCCAAACCGCGTCCCACTCCTCAATCGAATCGGCGAAGCCGCCGGTCTGGCGCATGATGCCAGCATTGTTGACCAAAACGTCTATGCGTCCACCGGCAAGATCCACGACTTCATCCCAAAAGCGGTCAACAGCATGCATGTCTTTGAAATCGGCTTGGACCAGATGTGCCCGACCTTCGGTAGCGGCCTCTGCACCGGATCGATCACCCCCATAGTGGGCGATAACGGTGGCGCCCGCCTTCATCATAGCGGTCGCTGTGGCTGCTCCGATACCTTTGGAGGCACCCGTGACAATAACGGTTTTCCCAATCAGTTCAGACATCACTAGCTCCGTTTAACAAAAGGCGTTGCGGCAAGCGCCGGGTTGCAGCGTGAATAGGGTGCGGGCAGCGCAATCTCAGCGCCCAGTGCCACCGCGGCCTTCCAAGTCCAGCGCGGGTCCCACAACATGCCACGAGCCAGTGCCACCAAGTCGGCCTGGCCTGTGGCAATGATCGTTTCAGCCTGAACTGGATCGGTGATCTGTCCGACCGCCATTACAGCAATGTCTGCCTCGCGCCGAATGGTCTCAGCAAATCCAACCTGATAGCCTGGCCCGGTGGTGATTTTCTGCCGTTGATCGAGGCCACCCGATGTTACGTCGATCATCTCGCAACCGGCGTCTTTTAGGGCCATTGAGAAAGCGATTGAACTTTCCACGTCCCATCCGCCCTCAATCCAGTCTGTGGCCGTCAATCGTACAATCACCGGTTTGTCTGCCGGGAACGCTGCGCGCACGGCTTTGAAAACCTCCAAAGGATAGCGCATGCGGTTTTCCAACGAGCCGCCATACTGATCCTGGCGTGTGTTGGTGATCGGCGAGAGAAACTCATGCAACAGGTACCCATGAGCAGCATGCAGCTCGACCAGATCAAACCCTGCGCGGTCCGCGCGTCGCGTTGAGTCGACAAAAGCATCGCGGATGCGTTCCAGCGCTGCTTTATCCATAGCACGCGGCTCTGGCCATCCTGGAAGGTAGGGCACGGCGGATGGCGCATCTGTGACCCACGCACCCTCACCTTCAATCAATCCGCCACCTTCCCAGGGTGCTACCGTGCTGCCCTTGCGTCCAGAATGGCTGAGTTGAATGCCAACACGCACATCGGCAATCGACTTCATGAAAGCAACGATGGTGGAGAAGGCTTCCTCACACGCGTCGTCGTACAGACCGGTGCAACCCGGCGTGATCCGCCCATTCGGCTCAACCCCAGTCGCCTCGACGAAAATAGTGCCAGGGCCCGACATCGCAAACTGGCCAAGATGCGCCAAATGCCATTGGCCGGGCACGCCATTGGTGGCCGCGTATTGACACATTGGGGATACGACAATGCGATTGGGCAGGGTGATACCGCCCAGTTGCAGCGGAGAGAACAATTGAGCGGACATGAAGGACCTTGGACCTATTGGAAAATGCGATTGATCGATGCCAATCGTGCGTTATAGTAACTTGTGTGCGCTATTTGAACATGGCGCGGAAATGCAGACAAGCAGAAAGGTCCGTCTATGTCGCAGCTTAGAGTCGCCGCCAGCACCTTCCCCTTCCTTTACTCACATGGCGGCTTGGATGCGCTGAAGCATCTGAAATCGCTCGGCTATGACACCTATGAGTTGATGATCTTTCCGCCCCATTGTTGGCCACGTGAGCTGACGGTGAAGGATCGCAAAGAGTATAAGGCATGGCTCAATGGCGAAGGCGGCCATGTCAGCAGCTTCTGTTATCCACTGCTGGACAACAATCCGAATGGCGTCGACCGGCTGATGCGTGCCTACACGTTGGACCGCTACAAAGAAGCCATCGATTTTTCAGCCGAGTTGGAGTGCCCCTATGTAGTGGCCATTCCTGGTCCAGTGAACAGCCTGATCAACCCTCCACACCAATGGATGTTGGATTGGTTCGTTGAAGGCATGAAGGAACTGGTGGCTTATGCAAAAGGCACTGGCGTTCAGCTGCTTCTAGAAAACGTGCCCTTCACCTATCTGCCGACCGCCAAAGATATGGTCGATACTGCTGCACTGATCGGGCCGGAGGTCGGTGTGAACTTCGATGTCTGCAACAGCGCTTTCATCAAGGAAGACCCGGCCGAAGCGATCCGCATGCTGGGCGACCTGGTAAAGAATGTTCATATCTCCGACTCAGGCTATGATGATTTCAAACACGCAAAGCTTGGTACTGGTATCGTTGAGCCCGGCCCTGCTGCCAAAGCGCTAAACGACATCGGCTACACCGGCGTGACGGTGCTGGAGATCATCACCGATGCGTTAGCCGAAGGCGCTGATCCTGATGGCGACATCAAAGCTAGCCACGACATTTTGGCTGCCAGTGGATGGGCCGCACGCGGCTAAGCTGCACCCCTACGTCAAACCTGCTTCAACCGGCAAAACGACCCCCGTCATTCCCCCCGAGGCGTCCGACGCCAAAAAATGGGCCGCATTCGCCACGTCTCTTGGCGTGGCGAGGCGGCCCAAAGCCGACTCACTGGCCAAGGCTTGCAACGCTTCATTTGGTGATGGTCCACCTTCCTGATGGCGCGCCGCGACCCTACCCATCAAAGCCTCAGTTGCGATGGGCCCCGGTGCTAAGGCATTGACGCGTATGTTGCGCGGTCCAAGATTGAGGGCTGCTGCACGCATTACTCCAATCACCGCATGTTTTGAGGCGGTGTAAAGCACTTGCTGAGGGTGTGCTTTGTAACCGTTGATCGAGGCCATCGTAACAACCGACCCATGGCAGGAAGCCTCCAATGCATCGGCGAAAGCGCCGATCGTCGCCGCCACGCCCCAAACATTGACGCGCATAACGCGATCCCATTCTGCCCGATCTAAAGCGTCTATACCGCGCCAAGGTGGAACCAGGCCGGCATTGGCAACAACGATATCAACTGCGCCGAGGTGCGATGCCAAAGCCGAAAGCACCGCATCTGCCTCGTCGCTTGCCAAATCAATCCCGACGCCCTGCCAGGCTTTGGGCAGATCACCCACCATACTGGGCAGGTCCACCGCGATGATCCTTGCTCCTGCCTGATCCAGGCGTTCAGCAATCGCGCGCCCGAGCCCTCCTGCCGCGCCGGTGACGACAGCGCAACGCCCTTCAAGCGCGTGATTGTTTTCCACGTCAAAACCCTCCAACACTGATGTCGATATTTTGGATCCCAGTTTGGGCTCGATTCTCGATTGCCTCTCCCGCACACTTGTGCGTTATGTGAACTCATGCAAGACAAATCGCCAAATTCACCCATGATCACGATCCTCGGCGCAGGCTCCATCGGCGTATCTTTTGCCGCAGTGTTTGCTGATGCGGGCGCACATGTGACCCTCGCCGACCCTGATGAAATGCGCCGTCATGCGGTGGATACTGGCTTGACTGTGCAGCAAGAGGCCATCCAAACAGCCGGTCTTTCACGCGGCGGTGCAGGCCAGGTAAACGTCGTGGCGCACCCAGGGGCGCAGCTCAAATGTTCTGATCTTGTTCTTGAGTGCGGGCCAGAAAACCTTGAGATCAAGCAAGCCATCTTCGCAGATCTGTTGGCCCTGGCGGGCGAGAACACAATCCTGGCGACAGCGTCGTCCGCGATCACGGTCTCGCAGATCTTGCCAGACCGCGCTCAGCAACGACGCTGCCTTGTTGCGCATCCGGTCAATCCACCAGCCGTGCTGCGCGTCATTGAGCTAGTGCCCGCGCCAGGCACTGATCCTGCTGCAACCAAAAGCGCGGCGCGCCTTTTTGGCGCTGTAGGATTTGAGGCCGTTCAACTGAACCATGAGATCGAAGGTTTCGTGCTGAACCGACTGCAAGGCGCGGTGCTGCGTGAGGCCTATCGACTGGTCGATGAGGGCGTTACCGATGTTGCTGGGATTGAGGCAATTATGCGCATCGGCCTTGGCCCACGCTGGGCGCTTTCTGGCCCGTTTGAAACCGCGGAACTCAACACGCCAGGCGGCATAAAAGCTCACGCTGACCGTATGGGCCCTGCCTACAAGCGCATGGGAGAAGCCCGCGGCGAGACGGTGGATTGGAACGACGAGCTTGTCTCCAAAGTTGCAACACAACGGCGAAATATTCTACCAGCCGACGCCCTGGCTGACCGAGCCCAATGGCGTTCAAGCGCGGTGGCGCAGCTTGTCGCAGTTCGCAACAAGCTGATGCGGGACTAGCCTCCTGATGAGTAAGAAAACCTTTCACTTCGACGGACAAGAGATCGTCACGCAAGACGGTCAGAGTTTGGCCGCCGCGCTGACGCAGGCAGGCGTTCGCGCCTTCCGAAAGACTGCCAAAGATGATGAGCGTGGCATCTTTTGCGGCATGGGCGTTTGCCAAGATTGTTTGGTTAGCGTTGATGGCATCCCCAACCAGCGTGCCTGTATGACACCGGTCCAGGAGGGCATGAGCGTTTCCCGCCAAGTGGCCTTGCCAGAATTTGGCGCGTCTGCTGGAACCGAGTCCAAAGAGCCGCTGCACCTCTCACCGGACGTGTTGATTGTCGGTGGCGGGGCTGGCGGATTGTCGGCAGCCATTGCCGCAGCCAATGCAGGTGCATCCGTTGTGGTGCTCGATGAGCGCAAAGTCGCAGGTGGCCAATACTACAAACAGGCCGCCAATGGCTCGGTCCTCGATCAGCAGCAGGGCGATGGCGCACGCCTGGTGAGTAAGGCGAAAGCCGCCGGCGCCCAACTCATTGCGGGCGTGGAGCTTTGGGGCGCGTTCGATGGTCTGATGTTTCTTGGCCAGCGTGAAGGAATCCCCGTCATCGCAAAGCCCAAGACGGCCATTATTGCGACTGGCGCCTATGAGCGTCCCGTCACCGTGCCAGGCTGGACACTGCCGGGTGTTATGACGACCGGCGCCGCGCAAACACTTTGGCGCAGCTATCAGACATTGCCTGGCAAGCGCGTCGCGGTCTGCGGGTCAGGCCCTTTGAATGTTCAAGTGGCCCTGGAATTGGCCAAGGGTGGAGCTGAGATCGTCTATCTCGCCGAGCGGGCGCCATCTGCCAGCGCCAAACCGCTCACGGCGCTGGCGATGGCAATGGCTGACCCCAAACTGACGGCCCAAGGCCTTGGCATGCTGGCTGGCCTGCGCCAGCACGGCATCAAGGTTCATAATGGTGCGGAGCTAATAGCCATTGCGAAAGTCCAGGATGGGCTCACAGCAACATTCCGCAACCGTTCAGGCCGCGAAGACACGGTACAGGTCGATGCGCTTTGCATGAACGCAGGCTTTGAGCCGCAGAATGAAATCCTTCGTCTTCTGGGCGCGCAGATGCACTATGATGAGACGATGGGACACCTGCGCTGCCAGAAAAGTGAGCGTATGGAGACCAGCGTCTCCGGACTCTACGCAATTGGCGATTGCACCGGTCTTGGTGGCGCACCAGCAGCGCGTATTGAAGGCGAGATTGCTGGTGCCTGGGCTGCGGTGGCGACAGGTCACGGAAGCGGCGAAGGCCTGGCAGAAAAGCTGCAGACGCTCACCAAGCATCGCACATTCCAAAGCAAGCTTTGGAAGCTTTATGATATTGCACCGCGCGACACGGCATCTTTGCCAGACGAGACGACGATCTGCCGCTGTGAAGAGTTGACGCTTGGCGATGTTCGCACTGGGCTTTCAACGGCGCCCGGCCATGTGGGCACGCTGAAGCGTGCGACCCGCATTGGCATGGGCCGTTGCCAGGGTCGCTATTGCGGCCCGGTTGCTGCGCGCATGATTTCAGGTGCCATAGGCAAGCCGATTGAAGATCTCAGTTTCTTTGCGCCACGCGTGCCGATCAAACCAGTTGCCATTTCAGCCATTTTGGCGGCGCAGGAAGCGATAGGCGAGGAAGCCGATGACGGCGACTGATGCGCTTGTCGTTGGCGGCGGGGTAACGGGCACCATCGCCGCCATTGCCTTGGCCGAACAAGGCGCGCGGGTCACAATACTGGATGCAGGAACCAACGCTGGGTCAGATGCGAATGCAGGGTCACTGCATGTGCAAATGCAAAGCAGGTTCATGCGGCTTTATCCTGACCAAGTGGCCAATGTCGAAGCTTCGCTGCCGTTTTACCGTGAGGCCGCTGAAGAATGGGCCCGTCTTGACCAGCAGCTAGGGGGAATAGATCTGGTGCGCAAAGGCGGGCTTATGCTGGCCGAGAGCGCCGACCAGCTGGCCTTTCTTGAAGCCAAGGCCAAACGTGAGGCAGCCAAAGGCTTGGCGGTGGACATTCTGGACCGTTCAGCCCTGGATAAAATAGCACCTTGGCTCGGATCCCAGATCGTTGGCGCCGAACTCTGCAGGGATGAGGGCAAGCTCAATCCACTGATTGCCAATGCCAAGCTGCGGGCGTTGGCCGAACGGCTCGGCGTCGTGCGTCGTCGCACACATGTGACACGGCTGGATGTCGGCCCAAGCGACATCTCGGCCTTTACGTCAGATGGTTTTTTCGGTGCCGAGCAGGTGATAGTCGCAGCCGCTTGGGGGGCTGGCAATCTGGTCGCGCCGTTCGGGATTTCCATCCCAAGCCAGGCAGAACCGCTGCACATGAACATCACCGAATCTGGCGCACCAGCCATTCATCATCTTGTGCAGCATGCCGAACGCTCGATCACACTGAAGCAGTTCGGGTCTGGTCAGATCGTAATCGGTGGAGGTTGGCCCGCACAAAGCCGTGGCGACGTCACGCCTCCTGCCGTGCGATCGACCTCACTGATGGGCAATGTAGCGCTGGCCGCCAAACTTGTGCCTGGTATCGCTGCGTTACGCATCATTCGCACTTGGGCGGGCATGAACACCACGACGGACGGTGCTTCGGTGATAGGCCGTTTGCCCGGTGTGGAGCGGATCATCATGGCAATACCTGGGGATGCTGGTTACACGCTTGGGCCGTTGGTCGGACGGGCCGCGGCATCAATCGCGCTTGGCCAACAGCCTGCCATGGATGTTGGGCGCTTTTCGCCGAACCGCTTTGCAGCTTAACGTTAGCGCCGCAAAGCTTGTGTGATTTTACCGACCGTTTCCTGCAGCTTGGGAAGGATGAAATCTTCCATCTCGGTGGTTGTCATTCGCAAGGTGGGAACGCCGATATTGATGGCCCCGGCCATGACGCCCGACGACAGGTAAAGCGGCACAGCGATCGACATCAATCCGGTCTCCAGCTCCTGATCGACGAGGGACCAGCCCTTGTCGCGCACATTTTCTAGAATTTTCCGAAATTCGCCTCGGTCCGTAACCGTACGGTCGGTCATTCGCGTCAGAGGGATGCTTTGTAGCATTCCCAACCATTTATCTTCGGGCAGACCAGCCAGAAGAACGCGACCTGTTGCGGTTGCATGGGCGGGAAAACGACGTCCCACTGTAATGCCGACACTGATGACGCGGTGAAACTGCGTGCCGCTGACATACACAACGTCGTAGTTATCGAGGATCGCCGCAGACACGCTTTCACGCGTTTCCTCTGACAGATGCTCAATAAAGGGACGGGCAATATCCCACGTGCCTTTGGACGATAGCACCGAGAAACCAAGCTCAAGCACCTGCGGCGTGAGGTCGAATAGCCGCCCATCGGCCACGGCATAGCCTTCCCGCACCAATGTTAATAGAATTCTACGCGCGCCAGCACGGGTGTTTCCGGTCTCTGCGGCGACTTCTGACAAGGTCATCTTGCGGCGTGTTCTATTGAACGCGCGAAGTACATCCAGGCCACGGGCAAGAGAACTGACGTAATCGCGCGAATTGGGCGCGTTTTCCCCGTTCTCATCCATCTCGTCAGGAGCAGCCGTCATCAGTCCAGAGAGCGCATCAGAAGCCTTTCTTTTGCTTTTTACTGCACCGACACTGGCACCAGTCGCCTTATCTTTTGGCTTTCCGGCCATAAAACCTCGCTTTTTATCACCCGTTCTTGGCCCCTGAAGAAAGGACCGATTCCGTACAAATGTCTGCCTATCACACCGGATTGGCAACTGGCAGGCGAAGAATTGCGGAAAAACACTTGCACACGCCGTCAGATCGGTGAATTATCGCACAAGCGTTCGCTATGTGAACTTTTTGGAGAAATGGGAGACTTCAACGTGACTAAAATAAAAAACAATGCGCACGGTATTTCGCGCAGAATGGCCCTTAAGGGCTTGGCCGCTACGACAGCTTTGGCCGCTACACCTTTCAGCATTGCGCGGGCACAAAGTGACGTCACGTTGCGCTGGTGGTCGCCGCAAGCTGCGCCAGCTCAAGTTGAAGCCTACCAACTTCAAATTGCCAATTTCGAAGCAGTCAATCCAGGCATCAAGGTTGAGTTTGAAACCACATCCGATGAGGGCTATGCGCCGCAGTTGGCAGCTGCCTTCTCGTCAGGTGAAGTGCCCGACATCGTCACCCACCTGCCATCTTTCGCCGTACAGTCCTACTACGCCAATGACCTGCTTGTGCCGTTCAACGACGTTATCGAAGCCATTGGTTCGGACGACTTCTTCCCCGGCGCGAACAACGTCTATCGCGCTGCCGACGGCAACTATTGCGGCACTGGTATCGGCAACTCAGCTGCCAACATGTTGTGGCTGCGCAAAGACCTGATGGAAGAGGCTGGCATCGACGGCGCTCCAGAAACTTGGGACGAACTGCGAACTGCGGTCTCTGCCATGCAGACCGGCGGCCTGTTTGGCGCCCCCCTTCCTTATGGTCGCAACTCGATGACGTCGCTGATTTTCATTGGCTTCATCCACCAGGCAGGCGGCCAAGTGTTCTCGCCTGACCTTGAGGTTGCCATCGACAATGAAGGCACTCGCAACGCGTTGGAATTCTATCGTGAGATGCGCGAGTTCTGCCCTCCCGGTGCAACCAACTACTCCTGGGGTGAAAGCCTTACGGCGTTTGTGTCAGGTGCAACCGCGACCGGCATCTATACTGGCCGCGTATTGGCCAATGTTCGTGACCAGAACCCCGGCATTGCTGATAATGTGACTTGCGTGCGTTATCCGCGCATTTCCACCGACGTCGCGCCATGGACATTCAATGACTTCCCCTCGGTGTTCATTCCAGCTCAGTCGCAAAACATTGACGCGGCCAAGCAGTTTGCTGCCTTCCTGTTTGACCCAGAAGGCTACATCAAGCAGCTGCACGCAGCGCCGGGCCACGTGTTGCCAGTGCTTCAGTCGATCAACAACAATCCGATGTACCAGAACAATGACATTATCCAGAAGTACGCTCCGGAAGTTGAGTTGATGGCGGAGAGCGCTGCTGGTGGCTTTAATCTCGGCTATGAGAGTGCCGAGCATCAGTCGAACGAGAAGGCTGGCGAGATCATCGGTTCCAACGTGATCTCCGATCTGGTGCAAAAGGTTGTGCTCAACGGCGACAATGTTGATACCGCACTCAGCGATGCCTCCATGGCCATCGAAGCGATCGTCAACGGCTAAGCACTCAGATTAAGCTTCGCGAAAATTGACCGCCCCTCAACTCAGTTTGGGGGGCGGTTGGCGACACTTGAAAGAACACGATGTCTACCGCTCCAAAAACACTGCTTGAACAGCGTTATGCCATGCTTGGCGTGATGCTGATCGCGCCGACGGTCTTGGTGTTTTGTGCGGTTATTGTCTACCCGCTCCTATCAGCGATCTATCTGTCCTTCTTCAATATCTTTACCCCGACCCTGGAAGGCGAGTTCGTCGGCCTGTCCAACTATGTTGAGCTGCTGCAAACCGGCCAATTTTGGAATGCGCTTGGCAACACACTGATCTGGACGGTTGGCACGCTATCGCTTCAGATCCTGTTCGGCGTTGGCATGGCCCTGGTGCTGCACCAGAACATCTGGTTTCGCAGCCTTGCCCGCTCGCTGATCCTCTTCCCGTATTTCATCTCCACGGTCGTTGCCGTGCTGGTTTGGAAGTGGCTGTTCAACGACCTTTACGGCATCATGAACCACCTGCTCATCACAGTAGGCCTTATTGACTTTCCGCTGGATTATTTGGGCAGCATGCCCAATGCGATGATCTCGGTGATCCTGGTCGGTGCATGGAAGTATTTTCCTTTCGTGGTGATCGCCGTGCTGGCGCGGCTGCAAACGATCCCCGACGCGCTCTATGAAGCTGCGAAGATCGACGGCGCTGGTCCGGTTGCCCGCTTTTTTGACGTGACCCTGCCGCAGTTGCGCGATGTTTTGGTCGTGATCATCTTGTTGCGTGCGATTTGGGATTTCAAAGAGTTCGACTTGATTTTCCTGCTCACCGGTGGCGGGCCATTGAGCGATACGCAGACTTTGCCATTGCTCGTCTACCAAGAGGCCTTCGCGCTCAATGATATGGGCATGGCGTCAGCCTTCGCGGTGGTGATGATGCTGATCATGCTCGTCTTCATGCTTGTTTACATCCGCCGAACGCGCAGTGAGGAGGACGCCTGATGCCGACGCTAAGAAAGATCGCGTTCAATATCTTTGCTTGGGGCATTGTGCTCGCGGTGGCGTTCCCGCTGTTTTGGATGCTTGTCACGTCGGTGAAACCAGGCTTCGAACTGTTCCGCCGTCCGCCCACAATGCTGCCTGAAACATGGACGTTTGAGCACTACTGGCATCTGATCGAGCGGACCAACTTCCTCACCTATTTCCGAAACTCGGTGATCTTGTCGACCGCAACCACGCTGGTTGTTGTGGCGATTGGCACGCTTGGCGCCTACAGCCTGGTGCGGTTCAAATTCCGCGGTCGCGAGAGCCTGGCATTCCTCGTGCTCTTCACCTACCTGCTGCCATCGGTCGTGCTTATCATTCCGCTTTATCTTCTTCTGGTGAACCTTGGGTTGTCGAATACGATCTTCAGCCTTGTGATCGCCTACACGACCTTCGCTTTGCCTTATGCATTGTGGCTGCTGCGGTCTTTCATGGCTGGCATTCCAGAAGATTTGGAAAGCGCTGCGCTCGTTGATGGTGCGTCACGCATGGGCGCGTTTTGGGATGTGATCCTGCCGCAGCTTTTGCCGGGCATCATCTCAACCGCGCTGTTCACGTTTATCCTGAGCTGGAACGAGTATCTCTACGCTTTGGTGCTGGTGAATTCTGACAGCGCACGCCCGTTGACCACCGGCGTGATGAACATGCTGGTTTCGTCTTTCAACATTGAGTGGTCACTGTTGATGGCCGCCTCGGTGATGATGAGTGTGCCGCTCATTATCGTCTTCGCCTTCCTGCAAAGTTATCTGACCCGCGGCTTCGGTGCCGGCGGTGTGAAAGGTTAGTTCATGGCCGCTGTGGTCTTCTCCAAGGTTCGAAAAGAGTTCGGGTCTTTTACCGCCGTTCACGGACTTGATCTGTCTATCGACGAGGGCGAGTTCGTCTCGCTGCTGGGCCCATCGGGCTGCGGCAAGACAACGACACTGCGCATGTTGGCCGGTCTGGAATTTCCAACGTCCGGCGATATCCGCATCGGGGATCGCGTGGTCAATGATGTAGCGCCCGGCCAGCGCGATATCGCTATGGTTTTCCAGTCCTACGCGCTTTACCCGCACATGAGCGTGGCGCAGAACATCGCCTACCCTTTGAAGAAACGTGGTGTGGCGTCGGCAGAACGCTCGGCCCAGGTCTCGGCTACAGCAGAACTTCTACAACTCACCGAGCTGCTTGGCCGCAAGCCGCGCCAGCTTTCTGGTGGTCAGCAACAGCGCGTTGCCCTTGGCCGTGCGTTGGTGCGAGATCCCAAAGTGTTTTTGCTCGACGAGCCGCTGTCGAACCTTGATGCCAAACTGCGCGGCTATATGCGTGTGGAGTTGGTGGAACTGCACAGGCGCCTTGGCCGCACGATGGTCTATGTGACCCACGATCAGCTCGAAGCCATGACCATGTCGGACCGCATCGCCGTCATGGAAGGTGGAGAACTTCAGCAGTTCGCAGCGCCCACAGAGGTCTATGCTGCGCCGGCCAACCGGTTCGTCGCCAGCTTCATCGGAACGCCAGGCATGACGCTGATGGATGGCGAGCTTTCAAGCGAAGGTGATGGCTGGGTCTTTAAGTCCGATGGGATTTCATTGCCTGTTGGACCACTCGGCGACAATGCCGCTGCTGGACTGGCATGCCTGGGCGTGCGCCCGGAGCATGTGCTGATTGGCGAAGGTCCAATCAAAGGCGTCATTCAGGTTGTGGAAAAAACCGGCCATGAAAACATCGTGGTTTTGGAGCTTTCCGGCGGGCACCGGCTAACCGGTCGGGTGCCAGCGCCGCAATCCTGGAATCCCGGCGAAACCGTCTCGCTATCGTTCGATGCCGACAACGCCCATGTGTTTGGCCCCGGACTTAAAGGGTCGAGGCTCAATCGACCTGCGGGAACAAACGTTACCGACATGCCATCCCCTGCTCTTCAGAAAGCACTGCCATGAACAGAGACAGCATCGACTGGACCGGGCCTATGCCGGCGGTCACCACGCCTTTTCATGCAGATCTTTCGATGGATGAAGAAGGTTTTGTCGGCAACATCAACCGTCTCCTGGACGCCGGGGCGACCGGCATTGTTGCCGCTGGCTGTACCGGTGAATTCTGGGCACTGTCGCTGGATGAGCGCGAACGACTGGCCAAACTGACAGTGGACGCCTGCAAAGGTCGCGGGCCAGCGATTGTTGGTACGGGCGCGATCCGCGAAGGCGAGGTGATCGAGCAGATTGACGCCGCACGATCAGCGGGCGCGGACGCTGTGCTGGTGATGCCGGCCTATTTTGCGCACCTTTCCGACAGTGAAACCATTGAGCATTTTGCGGCCATTGACGCAAAATCAACGCTGCCGATTGTTCTCTACAACATTCCCGGCAATGCGGGGAACGCGATCACGCCGGCCATCGCTGATAAGCTGGCTGACCTCGATAATGTGGTGGCCATTAAGGAAAGCAGTGGAGCCTGGCAGAACTTTCATCAGACACTCAACATGGTGAAAGATCGTATCCGCGTGTTCTGCGGACCCTCATCCACGATCGGCGTGGCCGCCGCCCTTGCCGGGGCGGATGGCCATATCGACTGTTTCCCGAATGTCTGGGAAGACTGCATGCAGCTTTGGCACAAAACCAAAGCTGGCCACATGGATGAAGCATGGGCTTTGCAAAACACCGGCCAAGCGATGACAGAGCTTTTCATTTCTGAAGGCCGCACGCTTTACCCGGCGACCAAGGCTGCAATGAACTTTCTCGGCTTCCCTGGCGGTGGCGTGCCGCGCCCGCCGCTGCGCCCGCTTTCTGGTGCTGCGCTCAATGGATTGCAGGCCGGCATGGATAGACTGCTTGGAACAAATAAGCAGGTCGCCTAACACCTGCAGACCGACAACTAGGAGTGACTGACGATGGATCTTGGATTGAAAGGTCGACGGGCAATCGTGACTGCCGCAAGTCGCGGGCTTGGCCTGGCGACGGCGCGTTCTCTGGCGCGCGAGGGCGTGTCCGTGGTGATGAATGCTCGCAGCGAAGGCCCGCTTAGCGAGGCGGCCCAAGCGATCCGCGATGAGTTTGGCGTTGATGCGACCCCTGTTGCTGCTGATTTCAACGACAAGGAAGGCCGCGCTGCGATCCTGGATGCCGCTGGCGGGTCGACCGACATTCTGGTGAACAATCCCGGCGTTCGCCAAGTACCAACGCCCTATGATGAAATCACGGCGGATGATTGGCGCTACTGGCTGGAAGTGCACTTCCTATCGTCGGTGGAGATGATGCAGGCTGTTGCACCTGGTATGAAGGCGCAGCGTTTTGGCCGTATCGTCAATATGTCAGTGAGCTTCATCAAATTTCCGCAGGTTGGATTCGCACACAGTCATGCGGCTCGCTTGGCGCTCTCAGGCGCATCGGCAGCCATGACGCGCGAGCTGATTGGGCACAACGTCACCATCAACACGGTTTGCCCTGGCCTGTTTGACACCGACGCGTTGCACACCAATCTCCACGGCCATGCCAAGCGCGGCAACACGACCTACGAGGCCATTGTGCAGGACCGTAAGGACAACTGCCCAGCGGGCCGGTTTGCCGATCCATCCGAGTGCGGAGACCTAATCGCCTATCTCTGCTCGGCACAGGCTGGTTTCATGTCAGGACAAAACATCGTCAATGACGGCGGCGTCTATCAAGGACTTTTCTGATGGCCAAAGTGGTGATGGTCTCTGGCGGCGGTCGCGGCCTTGGGGCTGCTATCACTCAAAAATTGCTTGAGGACGGCTGGACAGTCTCACTGGGACTGCGCGACCTTTCCCAG
Source organism: Hyphomicrobiales bacterium (assembly GCA_040219355.1). GTDB lineage: Bacteria > Pseudomonadota > Alphaproteobacteria > Rhizobiales > MH13 > MH13. Next base: position 153,956 of record JAVJSN010000017.1, on the reverse strand, counting down.
GCCGATGCTTTTTCAGGCGCCTTGTCGGCCCACCCCTTTGACGCCAACGATCCCTCCACCGCGCAGCCCTGGGTGGACGCAACCGCCAACCAATACGGTCAGGTCGATGCGTTGGTCAACAATGCTGGCATCATGTTGATGGTGGATTTTGAGCGTGGCGAAGAGGCTGATCTGGATGCGATGTGGGGCATCAACGTCAAAGCGCCGTTCAGGCTGATCAAGGCCGCGCTTCCGCATTTGCGCAAGACCGGCAAGGGCCGATTGGTGAACATCGCTTCTACCGATGCAAAACGCTACCGTGGCGGAACATCGGTCGGCTACTCCATGACAAAGCATGCGCTGCTGGCGATGACGCAAGCTGTGCGCCATGCCGCGTGGGATGATGGAGTCCGTGCCACTGCGCTGTGCCCTGGCGCTATCGACACCGATCTTCTGGCAGGCGTGGCAGGGGCAACGCCAAAAGCCGACCGCCTGACACCAGAAACAGTCGCAGGCATGGTGGCCATGCTGCTGTCATTGCCCAACCAGGCAAGCGTGCCCGAACTTATTGCCAATACCCGCTTGGAGACCATCATATGAACCTTGATCCTCGCATCAATGACGAGTTGGCAGCCTGGGACCGGGACCATCTGCTGCACCCGACAACGCATACAGCCAACCATGCGCGAGGTGACGTGCCTGGACGGATTATAACCGGTGGCGACGGCGTTTACATTGAGGATCGCGACGGCAACCGCTTTCTGGATGCGTTTGCGGCGCTTTACTGCGTGAATGCTGGCTACGGGCGCACTGAAATTGCCGATGCGATTTCTGAGCAGGCCCACAAGCTTGCCTTCTTTCATTCGTTCGCCGGGCAAGGCAACGAACCTGCCATTCGGCTTGCAAAAATGATCATGGACCGCGCGCCGGACCACATGGCACGGGTCTATTTCGGCCTGTCGGGATCGGACGCTAATGATAGCAATGTGAAATATGCCTGGCAGTACAACATTCTGCGCGGCAAGCCTGAAAAAAAGAAGATCATCAGCCGTTGGCGGGCCTATCACGGCTCAGGGATTGTCTCTGGTTCGATGACTGGGCTTGCATCCTATCACGCCCGTTTCCACCTGCCGCTTGATGGGTTCCTACATACCCACAGCCCGCAATTTCTGCGCCGTCCGGACGCGGACATGAGTGAGGCGGATTTCGTCGATTGGTTGATCGAAGACCTTGAGGCGATGATTGAGCGCGAGGGGCCAGACACGATCTGCGCATTTATAGGCGAACCGGCCATGGGTACAGGCGGCATCATACCGCCGCCTGAAGGCTATTGGGCGCGGATTCAAGAGATTCTCAGCCGCCACGACATCCTCCTGATGGCAGATGAGGTGGTAACGGGATTTGGTCGCACTGGCGCGATGTTTGGGACCGAGACGTATGATCTGAAACCCGACTTCATGACAATCGCCAAGGGTCTGACCTCAGCTTACGCGCCACTTTCGGGTTCCGTCATTTCACAACGCGTTTTTGATGTGCTGATGCAAGGTACCGACGATTTCGGTCCGCTCGCCCATGGCTGGACCTATTCGGCGCACCCTGTCAGCTCGGCGGCAGGGATCGCGACCCTTGAACTGGTCGACAGCATGGGACTGGTTGAGAATGCCCGCGCGATGGGTCCAGTCTTTCAGCAAGCATTGAACGAAGCGATGGACGGGCATCCCAATGTTGCCGAAGTGCGTGGTGTTGGCCTTATGGCTGCGGTGGAGTTTGCTGCTAATCCGGCAACGCGCGAGTGGTTTCCGCCCATGACTGTCGGACCCAAAATTGCCGAAGCCATGACCCAGCGCGGCGTGATCGCCCGCGCTATGCCGGAAGCCAACACAATTGGCTTCGCGCCACCACTGTGCATCACACACGAAGAAATCACCACGGTCGCGCAAACCCTGCGTGCTGCGACCGATGACGTCCTTTCCTCCTAAGGTATTTGTTCCATGACCAGCTTTGCATCCCTCGTCCGCGAGACAAACCTCATCAATGGGCAATGGGTAGGCGCTGATAGCGGCCAGACGATTGACGTCACCGATCCGGCAACGGGCGTAACCATCGCCACAGTACCCAACTCTGGCCAAGCTGAAACGCAGCGCGCCATTGACGCCGCGCACGCGGCTTTTCCAGCCTATGCGGGATTGACGCTAGGCGAGCGCGTGGCGCTGATGCGCAAGCTGCATGATGCCATCCAGGACAATCTGGAAGGCATGGCGCAAATGCTGACCGCTGAGCAGGGCAAGCCATTGTCGGAGTCGCGCGCTGAAGTGGGTTCATCGGCTGCCTATGTGCTGTGGTTTGCCGAAGAGGCGCGCCGGACCAATGGCACGATCATCCCCTCACCCGTCGCCGGGCGCAAGCTGATGACCACGCGCCATCCGGTTGGCGTTGTGGCCGCGATCACACCGTGGAACTTTCCCTCTTCCATGCTTGCCCGCAAGCTCGGGCCAGCGCTTGCCGCTGGCTGCACCGTGGTGGTGAAGCCAGCCACAGCGACGCCGCTCTCCGGTCTAGTGTGGGGGCATTTGGCGGAACAGGTTGGCTTCCCCAACGGTGTCGTCAATGTGCTTACCGGCAGTGCACGCGCCATTGGCGGCGAAATCACGTCCAACCCAAAAGTCCGCAAAATCACCTTCACTGGCTCAACAGAAATCGGCAAACAATTGCTTGCTGAAGCCGCAAGCACCGTGAAGCGTATGTCAATGGAGCTGGGCGGCAATGCGCCCTTCATCGTGTTCGACGATGCAGACCTCGACAAAGCCGTTGACGGCGCGATCATCGCGAAATTCCGCAACGCCGGACAGACCTGCATCTGCACCAACCGGTTGTTTGTGCAGGCGGGCATCTATGACCGCTTTGTCAAAGCTTTTGCCGATCGTGTCTCAGCGATGAAGGTGGCGCCGGGCGCCGAAGACGGCTCAGAACAAGGCCCGCTGGTCGATGACGCGGCTCTTTCAAAAATCGAAGAGCTCGTTGCCGATGCACTTTCCAAGGGTGGTGATCTGGTCACCGGCGGTGGTCGTCATGATCGCGGAGGCTTGTTCTACCAGCCAACGGTGATCGGCAATGCGACGCCAGCCATGCGTGTGACCACCGAAGAGATTTTTGGGCCCATCGCGCCGGTCTACCGTTTTGACAGCGAAGAGGAGGCCATCGCCGCGGCCAATGACACCGATTATGGCTTGGCCTCTTATGCCTACACCCAAGACCTTGCTCGGGCATTTCGCCTGCAAGACAAGCTTGAGTACGGCCTTATCGGCATCAACGAGGTGCTGATCGTGGCGCCAGAAATTCCCTTTGGCGGCCTCAAAGAATCCGGCCTTGGCAAGGAAGGTTCCTGGCAGGGCATCGATGATTATCTGGAGACCAAATACACCTGCATCGGCGGCTTGTAAGCGTCGTTAGCCCAGTGAGGGTAGCCAGAGCGCAATGCTCGGGAAGGCGATCAGCAATGCCACCAAGAGCAGCGAGCAGGCAATGAACGGTATCGCCGCCAGATAGATGTCACGCATGGTCGTGTCGGGCGGCGCCACGCCCTTCATCACGAAGAGCAGCAACCCAAACGGTGGTGTTGTGAAGCTGATTTCCAGAGCTAGAAGCATGATGAGCGCGAACCAGATCGGTTCGAACCCCAGGCTGCTGGCCAGCGGGAAGAAGATCGGAACGGTGAGGAGCATGATGGAAATCTGCTCCATGAACATGCCCAGGATCAGCAGCACGCCGAACATCACCAACAGCATGATCAACGGGTCGAGATCGAAACCGGTTGCCCAGCCGATCAGCCCGCGCGAGGCGCCTGAGAAAGCCAGAATCTGCGAGAACGTTGCTGAACCGAAGACGATCAAATAGGCCATCAGCGTGACCCGCAGCGCGCCATGGATCGACTTCTTCATGGCTTCCCAGGTGAAGCATCGAAAAACCACCGACAGCAGGATCGCACCCAACGCGCCAAAGGCCGCAGCTTCAGAGGGTGTGGCAAAGCCGACGATCATCATGATGACGATCACCACCATCAAGCCGACCATTGGAACCACATCTGTCATGACCAGAGCGAGCTTGGCGCCGACGGATAATTTCGGCACCTCGTAAGCCGGTGCAGCGCTCGGGTCCATGCGCGTCATCACAAAGATCGCGATGATGTAAAGACCAGCCAAGATGAGACCCGGCACAACGCCAGCAATCAGCAGGGCGCCAACATCGATTTGAGCGAGGGTGGCGAGCAGAACCGCCAATGCCGACGGCGGAATGATAATGGCTAAACCGCCGGTGCCGAGGATCGGACCGATGGACATCTTCTTTTTGTACCCGCGCGCCGCCATCTCCGGCACCATCAACGAGCCGAGCAGCGCTGTGGATCCCATGGACGAGCCCGACAGGGTGGAGAAGCCTGTGCCGCCCAGCACCGTGACATAGGACAAGCGCCCTGGCAGTTTGCCGAGAAGTTGGTCGATGGCGTTGAACATGCGCTTGCCAAGGCCGGTGTGAAAAAACACCTCACCCATCAGCAGAAAAAGCGGAATGGGCATCAGCGCGAATTTGGTCAGCGCCCCCAATCCGTTGTTGAGCAGCAGCGCGACTCCGCGCTCGCCGCCCATGAAGATCCAAGCACCGATGATGTTGGCGGCCAGAAAAGCCAGCGCTATCGGCATGCCCAGCGCCATGAGCGCGACAATCGCGCCGAGTAGCAAGGCGAGTGCCTCATACCATTCCATGGAGAAGCCCCTTAAAAAGAGTGGAGCTATTCATGAATGCCTGCCTCGCCGGAGTGCAGCAGATCACGCCCGAACGTGAAGCGCGAGAACTCGATGGCCATCAAACCGAATGAAATCGGAAATGCGATGGTGAGCAGCCAGCGCGGATAAAAGTAGGCGCGCACATCAAAATCGTTGCGCTCTAGATTGGTGGCCACCAGATCAATGCCCTTCCAAGTGAGGATCAGGCAAACAACAACGCAAGCAGCCGCAACAAGACGACTCAACAGGCGCCGCAGCGCTGGCGGCAAAACAGCTGTGACAAGCTCGATATGCACATGGCCTTTCTTGCGCACCAGCCAGGGTGCGCCGAGCATCGTCATATAAAGGATGGCGTATTCAGCGGATGTGAAAAGCCAAGCGAAGGGCTGAACACCGGCGTTGCGCATGAGCACCGAGGTAATCACCGACACCATCAGCCAGATTAGCATCCCCGCCGCGATGAGTGCCATTGCATCGACAATGCAATCATAAAGGCGGGTGAGAAGGGCCATGCGCACACTCAGATTGCAAACAAAAAGGACGCGGCGCTTTGGATAAGCACCGCGCCCAACTTTGAGGACGTTAGTCCATCGATGGGTCGTAGAACAGCTCGATCAAACGATCATAATTGCCTGCGCCCTGTGGGCTTTCTTCCATCAAGGTCTGCATCCGGTTCCAGGTCGTTGAGCGGGCGGCTTCAAGGTAGGCCGCGCGTGCATCGCCTTCGAGTTCAAAGACCTGCATCCCGCCTTCTTCGAGAGCGGCGAAGTCTTCGTCACGCTTGGCGCGCAGCGCTTCGACGCTCATGCGCTCATGCTCAATCGCCGTTTCCTGGAGAATGGTTTGCGCCTCTTCGGACAGGCTGTTCCACTTCTCCAGATTGACGATCACACCAAGATCTGTGGAGAAGAAGTTGGGCTCGATGCGCCAGTTGAGAAACTCGTTCCAGCGCAGATCAATCAAGCCGATCTGGGTCCAACCGGTGGCATCCACGGTGCCACGCTCAAGGGCCGAATAGACGTCGCCGGTCGGTAGATCGATCACCTGGGCTTCCAGATAATCGGTGAAGAAGGCATTGTAGACGGCGTTACCGCGCAGGCGGATATCGTCGATCACCAGATTGCCGTCTTCATCGACACTTGGCTCATTCACGGTCCAAAGATTGTAGGTGACGCCGGAGTCGAACCAGCCAAGGTAATAGAGGCCCATCTTTTCCTGATGGATTTCGTTGATGAGGTCGATGCCGCCATTCTCACGCGTTTCGATGGCCGTCAGGTTGGAGGCCACAAGAGCATCTTTCTCGGGCAGCGCACCGCCATAAAACGAGCCAGGCGTGTAGACCATATCGACCACGCCATCGCGCACCGCGTCAGGCTGCTGGAACATGCCAATGGCTTCCGGGCCGCCGAGTACATCGATCTGAACAACGCCTTCGCCACGCTCATTGACCATGTCGACGAACGACAGGAAGCTTTGCGTGTAGATCAGCGTTTCAGGGAACGCGTGCACAGCGGTGATTGTGTCTTCAGCCCATGCGGCGCTTGCCAACATGGTGGTTGCGGCCAAGGTGCCTGTGATCAGAGTTTTTCTCATAAGTCCTCTCCTTTTGGGTTTCGGCGGCATTCTTTTTGGCCGTCCGAAAAGTAGCGCTCACGCGCCGGTTGGGTGCTAGGGTCCAGACCCTAGTTTGGTGGTGAAAATTCTGAGTTTAGATAAGCCCAGGGCCGTGTTGCCCGGTCTTTTTGAGTGAAGGCTGCGATGGCATCGGCATGCTTTGCGGTCATGTCGATATCGTCCCAGCCTTCGATGAGTTTGGTGCGCCAAACCGGATCGAGCGCGAAGGGAAATGTCAGATCGCCGAGACTGATCTGGCAGGTTTCCAAGTTGATGGTGAGTGAGCCAACATTACTGCCGAGAGCCTTGGACAGAGCCGCATGATCAGCGTCCGTGACTCGGGCAGGCAGCAATCCATTGTTGACCGCATTGCCCGCAAAAATGTCACCGAAGCTGGGTGCGATGACCGCCCTAATGCCGAAATCAACCAGGGCGTAGACTGCTGCTTCGCGTGACGACCCACCGCCGAAATTTCGTCCGGCCACGAGTACAGAAGCTTCTGAGTGTCGGTTCAGAGGATGGTGCTTGAGTGGCTTGCGCTCGCCGTCAATGCGAAGATCATGGAGCAGAAACCGACCATAACCTTCAGCACGCGGCGTGGACATGAACCGTGCCGGAATGAGCTGATCGGTGTCGCTGCCTTCCATCGGCAGCGCCACAGCAAGCCCAGTATGGTTGCGCCAACCCGCCATGCTCAAGCTGCTCCCACCAAGCGGTGATCTTTGAGCAAAGCGCGCACGTCGGTCAGTTCGCCCGCCACCGCTGCGGCAGCCACCATGGCCGGTGACATGAGGTGGGTGCGCGCACCAGGACCCTGGCGGCCGCGGAAATTGCGGTTTGTCGTCGAGGCGCAGCGCTTGCCTGGTGCCACGACATCTCCGTTCATGGCGACGCACATGGAGCACCCGGAGGCCACCCAATCCAAACCTGCATCGATGAAAATGCGATCAAGCCCTTCGGCTTCCGCCAGCCTTTTCACGATCATGGATCCCGGTGATACGATGCCAGGAACCTTGGCGTGGTGACCTGCTAGAACGGCTGCGGCGGCGCGCAGATCCTCAATGCGGGCATTGGTGCATGAGCCGATGAAAACCTGATCAATTGGCAACCGATCAAGCGACTGACCAGCTTTCAAACCCATATAGTCGAGCGCGTCTTGCGGTGCATCGTCTGGAACCGTGCTGGAAATTGGCACGGCCTGTTCAGGAACAATGCCCCACGTAACCGTTGGCGCAACGTCGCTTGCATCAATCTCAACCTCGCGATCAAAAGTAGCATCAGCATCGCTTTGCAACGCCTGCCAATCGTCCACGGCCTCGTCCCACTGCTGGCCAGAAGGCGCAAAAGGTCGGCTCTTTAAATAAGCGAAGGTTGTCTCATCCGGCGCGATCATCCCGCACTTGGCACCACCCTCGATGGAGAGATTGCACAGCGTCATACGCGCTTCCATGGAAAGCGCACGAACCGCATTGCCCGCATATTCGATTGCGTGACCGCGTCCGCCATCCGAACCAAGTTTGGCAATCCAATGCAGCGCCATATCCTTGGCTGTCACACCCTGTGCCAAAGCGCCGTTGAAGGTGAGCCGCATCGTTTTTGGGCGGGTCTGCCACAGAGTCTGGGTCGCCAGAACGTGTGCCACTTCGGTTGCGCCAATGCCAAACGCAAAGGCGCCAAACGCGCCATGGGTAGAGGTATGGCTGTCGCCGCAAACGACCATCAAACCAGGCAGAGTAAGGCCCTGTTCCGGCCCGGTAACATGAACGATGCCCTGGCGAGGATCGTTGAGACCGAAGTGGCGAATGCCATGCGTTTTGGCGTTGGTTTCCAACGTCGCAATCATGCGACGGATATCATCATTGGCGCCGCCAGACGCGCGCTCGCGCGTCGGCACATAGTGGTCACTGACAGCAATCGTGAGTTCTGGATTGGCAACCTTCAACCCGCGCATGCCAAGTTTGCCAAAAGCGTGATGCGAGCCTTCGTGCACCAGATGGCGATCCACCCAAAGCAGTGACGCCCCGTCTTCTCGGCGAAGAACTTCGTGGGAACTCCACAACCGTTCAAAGAGCGTTTGGGCTCTCATGATGTCACGCGCGCGGCGCTGTTCAAGCCGGTTTCAAGTTGGACAATGGGTTCCCAGTGCCGGTTTTCGCCATCGCCTACACGGCCCAGTGACATGGAAAGCTGATAGCGGTCGGGGCGATAAGAGGCTGCCAGATGCTCTACCCCGCGCCCTTGCTCGTCGCGAACAACACGCTCCAGCGAAAGAAGGGCTGAACCGGTAGGAACGTCAAGTGCACTGGCGATATCCGGCGCTGCCAGTGTCGCAGACACGGATTGCTGAGCGCTGTCGATCCGCACGCCACCCAACTCCAACAAAGAGTAGAGTGGGCGGGTAGCAAGGTCGGCTTCCGAATAGCTAAGCGCCACATCTTCAGGCACATGGGTTACGAGGTGCGAGAACGGCTGCCCGTCCATCAGACGTACACGAACAGCGCGCTGAACCCGCGTTCCCTCGGCCAGCCCAAGCGCACGAGCGATGGCGGCGCTCGCGGGCTGATAACCGAACTCCAGCAGCCGGGCTTCCGTCTTGGCACCCATTTCGGCCAGGTGAGGAACCAGATTGGCGATATCGGCTTTGATGGTCTGTCGCGTCGCCCGACCTGAGCGCACAACGGACCCGCTACCTGCGCGCTTCTCAATCAGACCATCACCAGCCAGCGCTTCGAGCGCCCTGCGGATTGTCACCCGCGACACACTGTAGGTTTCAGCCAGCTTGTGCTCACCGGGCAGGTTCGCGCCATCTTCCAGCACGCCGCGCGCGATATCATCTTTCAATTGCAGATAAACGCGGCGCGCTTTCCCGCCTTCGGGAATGCTGTCTGTCACGTCTGGCGATGGCTGAACGACCATTGACAAAGCTCCGCGCTGATTAAGGTTAGACTAGCGGCTGTTTTGTGGAATGCAAGATTTTTGTCCTATGATATTCATAAAACCTGTTTTATAGAAGATACAAGTTGTGAGGAGGCCCATCCATGCCGTCAGTCGCAGTGACGATGATCGAAGGCTACAGTGAAGAGGCAAAAGAGCGTCTCTGCTCGGCATTGACAGGTGCCGTGCGCCAAGTCGTTCCAGCCCAACCTGATGGGATCATCATCGCCCTGCACGAGGTGCCAGCCGCCAACTATATGCGCGGCGGCAAGCACAGGCAGCCTGCACCAGCCTTGCCAGACGCTGCGCAATTGGTCCGCCAGTTTCTTGGTCACATGGAAGCGCGCGATTTAGGGGCTGCGAGGGCTATGCTCGCCCACACTTTCACAATGACTTTTCCTGGCGGCGTGACCATGAACACGCTTGAAGACCTGATCGCCTGGGCCAAGCCGCGCTATAGCTTTGTGCGCAAGACCTATGAGCGCTTTGATACCGCATCGGGCGATGAAGGGCCGACTGTCTATTGCTATGGCACGCTTTCAGGCGAGTGGCTGGACGGAACAGCTTTTGAGGGCATTCGCTTTATGGACCGGTTTGAGACCTCCGATGGCAAACTGACGCGCCAAGACGTTTGGAACGACATGGGCGAGATGAAGAATGGCTGAGCGCGACATCGACCCGATCACGCTGGCTGTACTTGCCGGGCGCATGGAGCAGATCGCCGATGAGATGGATGCGACGCTGTTTCGAAGCGCGTTCAACCCGATCATTGCTGAAGCGCATGATGCCTCGCATGGCCTTTACGATGCTGAAACCGGCGATACGCTGATACAAGGCAAATCTGGACTGCCGATTTTCGTTGGCGTCATGGCGTTTGCCGTCAAGGCCGTGATCGAAAAGGCCGCGCGCGATGGCGATCTGGCTGATGGCGATGTTTACATCTTCAACGACGCGCATATTGGTGGCACACACCTTTCCGACATGCGCCTGGTGCGCCCCTATTTCCGCGATGGAACGCTGTTCTGCTTTCTCGCTTCGGTCGGCCATTGGCATGATTTGGGCGGCGCTGTACCAGGCAACTACAACCCCTCAGCGCGCGAAGTTTTCCAGGAAGCGGTGGTTCTGCCACCGGTAAAACTGGTTCGTGCAGGCACGGTTCAAACCGACATCATCGACATCATATTACGTAACACGCGGCTCCCCCAATCCGCGCGCGGCGATCTAAATGGTCAGCTTTCGGCGCTCGATCTGGGCGTTAAACGCCTGGACGCGCTGCTTGATAGCTACGGCGCCGATACCGTTGGCGCGGCGTTCACCAAGCTCGGCGACCGAGCCGAGGCGCTGATGCGCACGGAGCTTACCGACCTGCCCGATGGGCGATGGGAAGCGACCGACTATCTCGACAATGACGGGATCACTGATACAGCCCTGCCGATCAAGGTGGCGCTGGAAGTGCGTGGCGACCATCTGACCATCGATTTTGAAGGCTCAGCATCTGTTACTGCGGGGCCGGTCAACATCGCACTGCCGACGACGATTGCCTGCTGCTATGTGGCGATCAAACACATCTTCCCAGCCCTGCCAGCCAATGCCGGTGTGATGCGACCGATTACGATCAACGTACCAGACGGGTCATTGCTTTCTGCTGAATTCCCCGCACCGACTGGCGGCTACACCGAAACAATTCTGCGGATGATCGATGTGATTTTCTCCGCTGCCGCCAAAGCTGTGCCGGACCGCATCGTCGCCAACGCGTATGGTACCATCAACGCGCTTTCCATCGCCGGACAAAAAGCCAATGGCCAGCGCTGGGTGATGTTCTCTTTCTATGGCGGTGGCCATGGTGGCTCGCTAGAAAGCGATGGCCTCAACCACGGTAATGCGCCCATTTCGACCGCGACGATCCCACCTGCTGAAATCCTCGAAGCGGCCTATCCGGTGATGTTCCGACAATGGGCGCTGCGACCGGATAGCGCTGGGCACGGCAAGCATCGCGGCGGCCTTGGCGCCATCTACGAAATCGAACTCCTGGAAGAACAGGCCGAAGCCTTCCTATTCGGCGAGCGCGGACGCTTTGCCCCGCAGGGCGTGGCGGGTGGGCAGGAGGCCGCCAAAAACCACTTCGTCTATGAAACCGACGAAGGATGGGCCGAGCCTGCACTGGCTTCCAAAATGGTCGGCATCCCTCTGAAACGCGGACAGCGCGTCCGCTTGGAGACGCCAGGCGGCGGCGGTTACGGGCCGCCAACGGAACGCGACCCTTCGGCCATCGCCCGCGATGTTGCCCGCGGATTTCTTAGTGAAACCTCTGCAGATGATGCCTATGGCATCGCGTGGCGAGGTGCAGTCGCATGAGCATTATAGGCGTCGATGTCGGCGGAACGTTCACCGACATTTTCATTCTCGATGAGGCGACCGGTAAAGCCAACGTTGCCAAGGTCCCGACCACGCGCCCTGATCAATCCGGCGGTTTTCTTGTCGGTGTGAAGAGCGCCGGCGATGATCTTTCTGCCATGCGCACGGTGGTTCATGGCACGACCGCTGGCACCAATGCGTTGCTGGAGCGTAAGGGTGCAAAGATTGGCCTCATAACCACCCAAGGCTTCCGCGACACGCTGGAAATGCGTCGCCGCGACAGGCGTGCAACCTGGGGCTTGCGCGGAGATTTTGAACCCGTGGTGCCGCGTGACCGGCGCTTGGAAGTGCCCGAACGCACGCTTGCAGACGGCAGCATTGAGACGCCGGTGAACATCGCGGCTGTGGAATCGGCTGCGCGCGACCTGCTTGCCACGGGCTGCCAAGCCGTCGCGCTAGTCTTCATCAACGCCTACGCCAACCCCGCCAACGAACAGGCTGCGGCGGCTGCGCTACGCGCCGTTTGGCCAAATCCACACGTGTCCGTCTCAAGCGAAATTCTGCCGGAAATTCGCGAGTTCGAGCGAACCTCCACCACTGTTCTTAACGCCTATCTCCAACCGGAAGTGGCTGGATATTTGGGACGGTTGGAATCGGGTTTGCGCGACGGCGGCTTTGGCGGTGAGTTTTTGTTGGTGCAGTCCAACGGTGGTGTGATGGCCGTGGAAACTGCCTGCCGCCTTCCCGTGCGCACCGCCCTTTCTGGTCCGGCAGCGGGCGTGATCGCGGCAGGCTATATCGCCACCAGCGCAGGCTATGAGAACATCATCACCGGCGATGTCGGCGGCACCAGCTTTGATGTCTCACTGATCGCGGATGGTCAGTCAGCGTTAGCGGCTCAAACCAGCATCGATTTCGGCATGGTTGTGCGCACGCCGATGATTGAGATCACCACCATCGGTGCAGGTGGTGGCTCCATCGCCTGGGTGGACAAGGGCGGGCTGCTCAACATCGGGCCAGAAAGTGCGGGCTCCAACCCCGGCCCGGTCGCCTATGGCCGCGGCAATGACCGACCCACTGTGACAGACGCCAACATCGTGCTTGGCCGGATCGATGCTGAGAAACCCATTGGAGGTGGCCTTGATAGGTTAGACGTGGAGGCGGCACGAACGGCCATCGACACCCATGTCGGCAGGCCTCTTGGCCTGGAAACCGACAACGCCGCCGAAGCCATTTTGAAAGTGGCCAACGCACGCATGGCTGGCGCCATCCGTCTCGTCAGCATCGAGCGCGGACACGACCCGCAAACCTTTTCTTTCATGCCCTTTGGCGGTGGCGGGGCGTTGCACGCCTGCGCATTGGTGGATGAGTGCGAGCTTGCGCGCGCGCTGGTCCCTCGTTTTCCAGGCGTGACATCGGCGCTCGGCTGCGTGATCGCCGATATGCGCCAGGATTTTGTGCAGACGATCAACACGACGCTGGCGGCGCTTGATCAGGCTGGATTGGGCACGATGATTCAAGCCCATGTCGATGAAGGCATGGCTTTGCTTGATGCCTCCGGCGTGCAGTTCGGTGCACGTGATGTGCAGGTGGAACTGGACATGGCCTATGCCGGACAGACCCACACGGTGGCGGTGCCAATCACCGTCGAGATGACAGGCTCGCAAGTGATTGCTCCGACCAGCGATGCAATCAGAGATGCGTTTGAAAGCGCTTATCGCGCTGCATTCAGCCGCCTATTGGAGGGCGGCGTACAACGCATTTTGAACTTGCGTACCAGCACCATCGGCAGGCGACCAAAGTTCGACCTTTCCTCGTTGGCGCCGGATGAAGCCAACGCAACCTCGACGTCTTATGGGTTACGCAGCGTGCGCATCAACGGGATCTGGCATGAAACCGCGCTTTACGACCGGCTGGCGTTGCCCGTGGGCATCAAGATTGACGGGCCGGCGATTTTGACCCAGCCCGACACGACGATCTTGGTGGAACCTGGGTTCAGCGGTCGGGTGGATAGCTTCGGCAATTTTATTATTGAACGGCAGGCAGCATCATGAGCGACCTATTGGATTTCAATCCAGCCAAGACAGCGGTTCTAACCATTGATCTGCAGAATGATTTCCTGCACCCAGAGGGCGCCTATGGGCGTGCAGGACAGTCGGCGCCTGCCATCGCGGCTCTGCCCGCCCGCGTGAAGCCGGTCGTGGACGCGGTGCGCGCAGCGGGCGGGCATTACGTATCGGCGCAATTCACCTTGGTGCCCGGCCCCGATGGCGAACCATTGATCGCACCTCATCTGAAGAAGCTGCGCCCTTTCCTTACAAAAGGTGATTTCGCACCGGGCAGCTTCGGTCACACCCTGGTTGAGACGCTGGCTCCCGCTGACTATGTGGTCGAAAAGGTTGCTTACTCGGCGTTTTACCAGACGCGCCTGGAATACATCATGCGTGCGGTCGGCATCGAGACGCTGATTATTGGCGGGATTGTCACCAATGGTGGTGTCGCCTCGACGGTGCGCGATGCACACCTTCGCAACGTGGACACCATTTTGCTGTCAGACGGGTGCGCGGCTTTTAAGCAAGAGGTTCATGACGCGACCCTCATCTCGCTTGGCACGGTGACGCAGGTCATGTCGTGCGCAGAGGCCATCGACGTGGTTCAGAAGGCAGCTTCATGACTCTACGCGAACGCTTGGCTACAGACACAATCCTCGTCGCACCTGGCGTCTATGATGCGTTGACGGCTTCGCTGGCCGAGACAGCCGGGTTTGAAGTGCTTTATCTGTCTGGGGCCGCAGTCGCCTATACGCGGCTCGGTCGCCCAGACATCGGCCTGACATCGGTCAGCGAGATGACCGACACGATGGCGCTGATCCGTGACCGAACGGACCTACCGGTGATCATTGATGCAGACACCGGGTTCGGCAATGCGCTGAACGCGCAACGTACCATGCGGCTGTACGAGCGTGCTGGCGCCAGCGCCTTGCAGCTTGAAGATCAGGCCTATCCCAAGCGCTGCGGCCATTTAGCGGATAAGTCGCTGATCTCGACGGTGGAGATGACTGGCAAGATCAAAGCCATGGCCGATGCTCGCGCATCGGAAGAGACGCTGATCATTGCCCGCACCGATGCCATTGCTGTGGAGGGTTTTGACGCCGCGCTCGAGCGCGCAGACCATTATGTCGACGCAGGCGCCGATGCCCTTTTCATCGAAGCGCCGCAGAGCATGGAACAGCTGACGGGCATAGTGACGCGTTTCAAAGGTCGCGCTCCGCTGATGGCCAATATGGTGGAGGGCGGCGCAACGCCTATGAGCACCGCCGCTGATCTAGAAGCCATCGGGTTCTCACTGGTCATCTTTCCCGGAGGGATCGTGCGGGCGATCGCGCGAACCGCCGAGGACTATTACGCATCGCTCAATGTGCACGGCACCAACACCCCGTTCAAAGATCGCATGTTTGATTTCTCCGCCCTTAATGAGCGCCTTGGCACTGAAGCGATGCTGGCCACAGGCAAGCGTTACGATGAGAGCGAGGGATGAGCGTTCTGCCGACACCTTCCGGTGAGGCCGATCTTCAGGTCGAAACGCTGATCATTGGCGCTGGCTGTGCCGGGCTGGTTGCAGCACTTGCAGCGCATGAGACGGGCCAAGATGTGCTGGTGTTGGAACGTGACGCCGTGCCATCTGGGTCAACGGCGTTAAGCGCCGGACTGATCCCCGCAGCGGGTACCGCGCAGCAAAAAGCTGTTGGGATCACCGATACGCCAGAGGCCTTTGCCGTCGATATTACGAAAAAGGCTGATGGCGAGCCTGACCCAGAGCTGGTGAAAACGCTCACCGAAGGGTCTGCCGAGGTAATCGCTTGGCTCACCGACACTCATAGTCTGCCGTTCACGCTTGTCGATGATTTCGACTATCCCGGCCATTCCCACCGTCGGATGCATGGACTGCCATCGCGGTCGGGCGATGCGCTCATCAACGCGCTGCGCGAGGCCTGTGAAGCCAACGACATCTTGATCGCAGCCGAGCGCACTGTGCGCACGCTCTATGCCAAGGCCGAAACGGTCACCGGCGTGCGGGCCACCCTGCCCGATGGTAGCGAAGAGCATATCGCTTGCGAGCGGCTGATTTTGGCCTGCAATGGCTTTGGCGGAAACACCGAGATGGTGCGTGATCTCACACCGGCCATCGCTGACGCGCTTTATTTCGGCCACGAGGGCAATCAGGGCGATGCTATCCGGTGGGGCCAAGCGCTCGGTGCGCAGATGGCTGACCTTGGTAGCTATCAAGGCCATGGTAATGTGGCGCACCCACACGGCATATTGATCACTTGGGCGGTGATCACCCAAGGCGGTTTCCAGGTGAACGCCAACGGTGCGCGCTTCTGGAACGAGAGCCAAGGCTATTCGGAAGCGGCGCGCCATGTGCTGGAACAGCCTGGCGGTGTTGCCTATGCGATTTTTGATGCACGCATCGCTGCCATCGCCCGCCAGTTCAAAGACTTTCAGGACGCCGAAGCCCAGGGCGCTGTGAAGAAGGCAGACACCGTTGAAGCTCTGGCGGAGACGCTGAACTTGGATTCTGAAACGCTTCAGGCAAGCTTTGACAGCGCATCGGGCATTGATACCTTTGGCAGAACCTTCGACCCTTCACTCGCCCTTGCGCCGCCCTACTGCGCGGTGAAAGTCACCGGCGCTCTGTTCCACACCCAAGGTGGACTGAAAGTGGATGGCAACAGCCGTGTTCTGCGCAAGGATGGCAGGCCACTGCCCAATCTCTTTGCGACTGGCGGTGCTGCTGGCGGGGTGTCGGGCTCTGCCGATAGCGGGTATCTTTCCGGCAATGGGCTTTTGAGCGCAGCCGTGCTTGGCCATCGCGCCGGTCATTTCAAACTCACTATAGGAGAGCATGCTCATGCTTGACGGAACCACCAGCGGGCACGGCCCATCGCTTGCCCCGTTTGACTGGGCCGATCCCTTCCATCTGTCTGAACAGCTGCAGGAAGACGAGCGGCTGATCGTGGAAAGCGCGCGCGCTTATGCCAGCGACAAGCTGCTGCCGCGTGTTGAGCATGCTTACCTCAACGAAGAGGTAACGCCGGAAATTTTCGCTGAAATGGGTGCGATGGGTCTGTTGGGCGTGACGATCCCGGAAGCCTATGGCGGGCTTGGCGCGGGCTATGTCAGCTATGGTTTGGTGGCCCGCGAAGTGGAGCGCGTGGATTCAGGCTACCGCTCGATGATGAGCGTGCAGTCCTCGCTCGTGATGTATCCGATCAATGCTTATGGCTCAGATGCGCAGAAAGAAAAGTACCTTCCAAAGCTCGCAACTGGCGAGCTGATCGGCTGCTTCGGCCTCACTGAACCGGACGCCGGCTCTGACCCATCAGGCATGAAGACCACCGCCAAGAAGATCGATGGCGGGTACAGCCTATCGGGCGCAAAAATGTGGATTTCCAACAGCCCCATCGCCGACGTGTTTGTGGTCTGGGCCAAATCAGTTGCTCATGATGGCAAGATCCGTGGCTTTGTTCTTGAGAAGGGAACGAAGGGCCTGTCTGCTCCAACCACCAAGGGCAAACTGTCCCTACGCGCGTCGGTCACCGGCGAGATCGTTATGGACGAGGTGGAAGTGAGCGAAGACGCGCTATTGCCTGGCGTTGAAGGCTTAAAAGGTCCCTTTGGCTGCCTTAACCGCGCACGTTACGGGATCGCATGGGGCGTGATGGGTGCCGCAGAGGATTGCTGGCACCGCGCGCGATCTTATGGACTAGAACGGGTGCAGTTCGGCAAACCCATCGCCCAGACCCAACTTTTCCAGAAGAAGCTCGTCGATATGCAAACCGAGATTTCACTTGGTCTGCAAGGCGCACTGCGCGCCGGACGGATGCTTGATGAAGGCATCGCGGCACCGGAAATTATCTCCATGATGAAGCGGAACAATTGCGGCAAGGCACTCGACATCGCCCGTCATGCCCGTGACATGCATGGCGGTAACGGCATCATGGCCGAGTACCATGTGATACGGCATGCACAGAACCTGGAGACCGTGAACACCTACGAGGGAACGCATGATATTCATGCGCTGATCCTCGGTCGGGCGCAGACGGGTTTGCAGGCGTTTTTCTAAAGACCGCTTAGCTTTCGGCGGGCTTCGGGCTGGCCGCAGTCTTTGCCTTTTTCTTGGCCGCTGTTTTGACCGTTGATTTGGCCTTCGTCTTTTTAGCCGACGTTGTTGACGATGTGCTGGATGAAGTATGAGAGATGCCAGACGCCGCTATGGCCTTCATCTTGGTGCCAAGCTCGTCTTGTTTTGGGCCTAGCACCTCGCGGATGCGCGCGAGATAGGCCTCATTCTCCGTCGGTGGAATGGTGAGGTCATAAACGTCGGCAACGCTGATCATCGCTTCGCGATCAAATTCCTGGAACGCCTCAGTCATGGCATCGGCCTGTTCGCGTGACAGACCAAGCGCTTCAAACGCCGACCGCCCCATGCGCAAGGAGCTGTCATAAGTCTCGCGGATGATGTCGCGGCAACCAGCCGCATAGAGATGGTAGACATGATCGCGGTCGATGGCCCGCGCCTGAACGTGCAGATTGGGATAGTTCTGCAGTGCATAACGCACAAGCTCGGTAATCTGCTCTTTGTCATCAATGGCAACCACTAGCAGTTTGGCCTCAGCGATGCCGGCTGCCGCCAGGAGATCAGGCCGGGTCGCATCACCGAAATAGGTGCGAACACCAAACTTCTTCATGTTGTCGATTTGCTTGGACGAGAAGTCGATAACGGTCGGCTTGTACCCAGCAGCCGACAGCATCCGGTCAACAATACCGCCAACGCGGCCACGCCCAGCGATGATGACTTGGCTCGCCTCGTCAATCTCGTCCTGCTCACGGGCCTGGGCTTCGTCGTAGCGCCGGGCAATCAGCTTGTCGTAGGCAATGAAGAGCGCAGGCGTAAGCAACATGGACAACGCCACAACAAGCAGCAGTTGGTCGGCAAGGCCTGTTGGGATCACCGCGTTGGCAACTGTGAAGGACAAAAGCACAAAACCAAACTCGCCCGCCTGCGCCAGTCCAAGCGCGAACAGCCATCGGTCAGCGCCTCTAATCTTGAAGATGATGGCCAGCACGAAAAGGACAGTGATCTTCAATGCCATCAAGCCGAGCGTCAGCCCTATGGTGACGCCAAGATTGTCGAACAACAGGGCAAAATTGACGCCTGCGCCCACGGTCATGAAGAACAGACCGAGCAACAGCCCCTTGAAAGGTTCGATGTCGGATTCCAGCTCGTGACGATACTCGCTGTTGGCAAGCACAACGCCTGCCAAGAAGGTCCCCAGCGCCGGAGACAAACCAACCAGTGACATCAGCAGCGCGATGCCAACCACCATCATGAGCGCTGTTGCGGTGAAAAGCTCCCGGAGCTGCGCGACCGCAATGAACCGGAAAATCGGACGGGTCAGAACATTGCCACCCAAGATGACGAAGCCGATGGCGGCCAGTGTCACGATTGCTGCTTGCCAACCTGGAAGACCGGCCACCAGGCTCATGCCGGAGCCGTGGTCGCCCTCGCCTGCCGCTGTTTCAGCACCATGTGCGGCATCAGCGGCATGCTCTCCAACGGCACTCGCCATATCCATCAGCTCTGGCATCGCAAGAAGCGGGATCAGCGCCAGCATCGGGATGACGGCGATGTCCTGGAAAAGGAGCACCTGGAAGCTCGACTGGCCGCCGTCGCTTTTCATCAAACCCTTCTCATTGAGGGTCTGCAAAACAATGGCCGTGGAAGAGAGCGCAAAAACCAGGCCAACGGCCAGCGAAACCGTCCACGGTTGGCCAAACACCATACACACCGCCATCACGGCCAGTGTCGTCAGTCCAACCTGCCCGCCTCCAAGCCCCAACAGCCGGGCGCGCATCGACCAAAGCAGTCTGGGTTCAAGCTCCAAGCCAACCAAGAAAAGCATCATCACGACGCCAAACTCAGCGATGTGTTGGATGGCGATCACATCCACATGCAGAAAGGCCAAAACCGGAGAAATGACAATGCCGGCAATAAGATAGCCGAGAACCGAGCCGAGCCCCAACCGCGAGGCAATGGGCACGGCAACAACGCCTGCAATCAAGAACAGGAAGGTTAGAAGCAACAGGTCGGTCACGTGCGTCCCCCGATCGCGAAGCGTGTAAGGCCAGGCACCCTATAGCCTGCGACCGCGATCCTACAATCGCTCGTTGCATTGGGCTTTCCAGTACGGCAAGCAACCTTTGGAACCAAGGGAGCCGATGGGAGTTAGCGTTTGCGGTTCAATTTTGCGAAGCTTGCGCGATGCGGCCGCCAGCACCTTCAGGGCCGACGCGCTTGGCGACGGTCACGCTAGCGATTGGTAAGAGATCACCAACATGACGACATCACAAAACACCGGCACTCGCCACACGCTGAAGGGTTTTCTGCACACCCTGTCGCTTAAGATAGAAAACCTTTGGGATTTCGTGCGTCCACGCGAAACGAATGGCGAGCCGTCCATCGATGCCTATGTCGGGTATGGCACGCCTGATGGGACGGTTGTCCACGGTCGCATTCTTTCGCAGCACCGCTATTCCACCCAACTTACCAAGCGGTCACGATGGAATGCGGTCCGCAACATGGTTCGTAATTTCTGGACCAAAGAGTTAGCTGATGTGCGCGTGCGCGTTGGTGAAGTGGAAACCAATAGCGACGAAGAAGGGTATTTCCACCTTGTGGTTCCAGCCATGCGGCCGGGCGAGCACCAGATTGTCATCGACCTTCCCGACTATGATGTCCAAAACTCTGCGCACGTTATCGTGCCCACCAACCAAACAAGTCTTGGCATCATATCCGATATTGATGATACGGTAATGAGGACGGGAGCGCACAATTTGGCGCTGAACTTGTGGACCACCGCGACCACGTTTCTGAGCGACCGTGAAGTGTTTCAGGATACCGCCCGGCTACTCAAACAGCTTCAAAATGATAGAAACCCGGTGTTTTACGTGAGTTCGTCGCCCTGGAATTTGCACGCTTACCTCACCAGCGTGTTTACCACCCATGATGTGCCAAGAGGCCCGCTTTTCCTGCGGGATATGGGACTCTCGCAGAACAAATTTATCACTGACTCCCACGGCTCACACAAGGGCCAAGCGATTGATACGATTTTGGCCGCCAACCCCACGTTGGACTTTATACTGATCGGCGATTCTGGCCAGCATGATGCGGTGGTTTACCGCGAGGCTATCGAGCGGCACCCAGGTCGAATCCGGCAGGTCATTTTACGCACTGCCGGGCAAATTGATGATGCAGACAGACGGGCCGCTGAAGCGATCAGGCTGAGCAACGTTGATCTTTATGCCGGTGCTGATCTCAACGCCCTTTTGCAGTCGGATAAATCCAACCAGCAGGTTTAAGAGATCACGCCGTTATCCCATGTGACGACAGATCTTTGTTATTGACAATTTTTTTGAGGACACCTTTATGACCCTTGCAAAAACCGCCTTCGCCGCGCTTGTTTTGGCAGCCAGCAGCGGCCTTTCGCACGCTGAGGAGGTTGGGAATGTCGATGTTGATTGGCTGGGCAATGACATCATAATCGAGGCCTTCGCTGATCCCGAGGTCGCGGGCGTGACATGCCATGTTGCTTACTTTGAGCGTGGGATCATCGACCGATTGCAAAACGGCAACTGGTTTGAAGATCCCTCCAATTCGTCCATCGCCTGTCGTCAGACCGGCCAGATCGTCATCGGCGATATTGATCTGTCGGACGAGGGTGAGTCGATCTTTTCTGAACGCCGCTCGATCATTTGGAAGTCATTGCGCGTGCGGCGAATTTTCGACCAAGAGAACCAAACGCTGATTTACATCACACACGCACGAGAAGTGGAGCAGGGGTCTGCGAAGATGGCGATCTCTACCGTGCCGCTCTATCAACCCGAATAAGTTCTAAGGGCCGGGATCACCGCATCCGCCAGCACCTGCGGCTGTGAAACATGCGGGGCGTGGCCAACGTTAAGCACAATGCGTCGCGCTCCGGGGACCAGCTTTTGCATGGCCCTTTGGATGGGTTGCAACACCGATAGGTCTTGTGCGCATTCCACATAAATGCGGGGAATGGCGCCAAAACTCTCATCCGTCCAATCGGTCTTGAGTGCCCTGCCCGGCTCGGCCTGTGCGGTGAGGTTTGCAGCGCCCTTCAGAGCGACATCAAACGGCATATCATTGAGGAAAATCCTCGCGCCTGCCTCAGGTGGAACCCAACTCACCGCGCGCTCATTGCTCCACTGCAGATAGGGCCCGATACCGAGAAGGCCGCGCTCCTCGGCCTTCTCCGCACGCAGCACATCGCCAAAATGCCATCCGGACGGCATCATCATGCCCGCGATATAGGAGATTGCCTTGATGCGCCGTGAATAGAGTTCACCAAGTGCCGTGCCGATGACCCCACCACCTGAATGCGCGATGACGAGAATGTCGCCCTCCAACCGTTCGATCAGCGCACTGATATGGGCCAGATAAAGATCAAGGCTAACATCGACCAGCGGTGTATCATCGGCGCCATTGCCCGGCAGATCGATTGCGTGGGGCGTGAAGCCAGCCTTTTCCAGAAAAGGCGAAAAATCGCGCCATACCCAACTGCCCTGCCAGGCGCCATGAATAAGGATGACATGAGGCGATTGGCGCATAGGGGCGTGGTCTTTCGGTTCTGATCCCAAAGGCTTAGGCCAATCCATGCATGACCGGCTTTTGTTGTGCGAACGGGATAGGTAAAATCAATGCTGCATCAGCGAAGAAACAAGCGCGATAGGCTAGGCAATGCAAGCGACGGGTTTTGATGAGACCGGATTTGAACGCTGGAAAGGGCTTGTCGACAAAGCGCTGAAGGGCGTGTCTTTTGACAGCCTCATCAGCCAAAGCGACGACGGCATCTCGCTGCAGCCGCTTTATCCGCCTGCCGAAGGCGGCCCAATCGCCATGCGCGCGGGTGGCACGCCATGGATTGTGGCGCAGAGGGTGGACCACCCCAATGGCCAGGACGCGCACCAGCAAACGATGGCCGAACTTGAAGGTGGGGCTTCCGGCCTTGTGTTGGTGGCGCAGGGCGCCGCAGGATCGCTGGGCTATGGCATCGACCTCAGCGCACTGCCCACCGTCCTGGACGATGTGTTGGTGGATGCGGTGCGACTATCCCTGGAGCCCTCACCGGCTCGTGCCCGCGATGCGCGCGCTCTGGCCAGCTATTTGGACCGTCGAGCAACGCCCAACGCGCGCATCTCAGTGGACTTTGGCTTGGACCCGGCCAGCCTGCTCGCAAGCTCCGGCGGCTTGCGCGGCGATGGACCGTCCACCCGCGAGGCGCAAGCGCGCCACTTTGGCCAATTGGCTGAGCACGGCTTTAACGGCACGATTTATCGGGCCGATGGACGGGTCATCCACAATGCCGGTGGCACAGATGCCGATGAGCTGGCGTTTGTTCTCGCCTCTCTGGTATTTGCGATGAAAAGCGGCGATGACCCTGCCCTGGCTGCGCAGAAAACTATGCTGGGTGTGGCCGTGGATGCCGATCAGTTTGCCGGTATTGCAAAGCTGCGCGCGCTGCGGCTGCTGCATGCCAAACTGATGGAAGCGGCTGGAATTGCGCCTTTTGCGCCGCACATTCATACTGAAACCTCAGCGCGCATGCTGACCAGGCTTGACCCGCATGTGAACATGCTGCGGGCGACAACAGCCGTGTTTGCGGCCGCTGTCGGCGGAGCCGATGCAATCACCGCACTGCCCTTTTCCCAGCCGCTTGGCTACCCCGACCCGTTTGCCCGTCGCACGGCGCGCAACACGCAGTTGGTGCTTATGGAGGAAAGCCATTTGCACGAGGTGACTGATCCGGCTGCCGGTTCGGGGCTTTACGAGGCCTACACGCACGCGCTTTGTGAGAAGGCGTGGCAAGGTTTCCAAGCCACTGAACGCGAGGGCGGCGTGATCGAAGCGCTGGCCTCTGGCCACATCCAAGCCAAGGTCAAAGCAGGTCAAGCCGAAAAGATTGCGCTGCTTGAGAGCGGCAAGCGTCACCTAACAGGAACAACGATCTTCCAGCTGGAAACGGAGTACGCCGTCGATGTGGAGGATGTCGCACCGGTCCATTTCGCCCTGAAAGAAGGCCTAAAGACATACGCCGAACCGATTGCGCCCTGGCCTTCTGACGCTGGTCGCAAGGAAGCTTCATCATGAGCAAACTGCCTGACTTCGCCACGCTCCCGATACCTGATTTCTCTAGCCATGATGCGCCTGCAAAAACGTCCGGCGAGGACTGGCAGACGCCGGAAGGCATCGGCGTCAAGCGGGCGTACGATGCCAGCGACAGGGAAGGCTTGAGCCATGTGGCGAGCCTGCCGGGCTTGGCACCCTATGTGCGCGGCCCCTACCCAACCATGTATGTGCAGCGTCCCTGGACCGTGCGCCAATATGCCGGTTTTTCCACCGCTCAAGCCTCCAATGCCTTCTATCGGCGCAACCTTGCCGCTGGGCAAAAGGGCTTGTCCGTCGCCTTCGATCTGGCGACCCATCGCGGCTATGATTCAGACCATCCGCGGGTGGCCGGCGATGTTGGCATGGCTGGTGTGGCCATCGATAGCATTCTGGATATGCGGCAGCTGTTCGACGGCATTCCGCTGGATACGATGTCGGTGTCGATGACCATGAACGGTGCGGTGCTGCCGGTGATGGCGCTTTACATAATCGCGGCTGAGGAACAGGGCGTTTCGCCCAACAAGCTGGCCGGGACTATTCAGAACGATATTCTGAAAGAGTTTATGGTCCGCAACACCTACATCTATCCGCCCGCGCCCTCGATGCGGATCATCTCCGATATTTTTGCCTACACGTCGGACAACATGCCGAAGTTCAACTCGATCTCGATTTCCGGCTATCACATGCAAGAAGCCGGTGCGACGGCGGATCTGGAGCTTGCCTACACGCTGGCAGACGGCATCGAATATGCCCGGCGCGGTGTTGGCGCAGGTATGGATATCGACAGTTTTGCGCCCCGGCTTTCGTTCTTTTGGGCGATCGGCATGAATTTCTTTATGGAGGTCGCCAAACTGCGCGCTGGCCGTCTGCTCTGGTCGAAGCTGATGCAGGACGAGTTCACGCCGACCAATGCCAAATCCACTGCCTTGCGCACCCACAGTCAGACTTCGGGCTGGTCGCTGACGGCGCAGGATGTTTATAACAATGTCATCCGCACCTGCGTGGAAGCGATGGCGGCCACACAGGGCCACACGCAAAGCCTGCACACCAATGCATTGGATGAGGCGCTGGCCCTGCCAACCGATTTCTCCGCCCGCATCGCCCGCAACACGCAGCTTTTTCTGCAACAAGAGAGCGGCACGACGCGGGTGATCGATCCCTGGGGCGGGTCGCACTTTGTCGAGCGTTTGACCCAGGACCTTGCTGATCGTGCGATGCAGCACATCACCGAGATCGAAGAGCTGGGCGGCATGGCCAAGGCCATTGAAGCGGGCATCCCCAAGATGCGGATCGAAGAGGCAGCCGCCAAAACGCAAGCACGCATCGATAGCGGTCAGCAGTCCATTATCGGCGTCAATGGTTACAAGCCGGAACGCGAGCAGCCGTTGGATATCCTCAAAGTGGACAACGCCTCGGTGCGCGAGCAGCAGCTTGCGAAACTTGCCAAGCTACGTAGCGAACGTGATCAATCAGCAACCGATGCAGCGCTGGAAGCCCTGACCAATGGTGCGGCAGCAGACGGAAATCTTTTGGCGCTCTGCGTGGATGCGGCCCGCGCTGGTGCGACGGTCGGTGAGATGTCTGATGCCATGGAGAAGGTCTTTGGGCGCCACCGCGCCGAGATCAAGGCCATTTCCGGCGTCTACAAACGGGAGGCAGGCGAGATGTCCGAAGCGATCCAACGCGCCCTTGCGATGACAGATGCCTTTGAGGAGGCCGATGGCCGCCGCCCGCGCATTCTTGTCGCCAAAATGGGCCAGGATGGGCATGATCGAGGCCAGAAAGTCATCGCGTCAGCTTTTGCCGACATCGGCTTTGATGTCGATATCGGGCCGCTGTTCGCCACGCCAGACGAAGCCGCGCGCCAAGCGGTGGAAAACGATGTGCATATAGTTGGCGTGTCATCGCTGGCCGCTGGCCACCTGACGCTTGTCCCGGCGCTCAAATCCGCGCTGGAAGCCGAAGGCCGCGAAGATATTATGATCGTGGTGGGTGGGGTTATTCCACCGCAGGATTTCGATGCACTGAAAGAAGCTGGCGCTGCGGCGATCTTTCCACCCGGCACAGTCATTGCCGACGCAGCATGCGAATTGCTGGAAGATTTGAATGCCAAGCTTGGCTATGCGCAACAGGCAGCGGAATAGCACTGCGCCTTAACGGTCGGAAAAACGGCTGAGCACGAAAGCGTAAGACAATGGCTAACTGTCACGACGCGCATCAAGCAGTTTGCGGATGGTCGCGAGCTGTTGCGTTAAGCCGCTTATGTCATGGGAAGTGGTCTCATCGGAAAGCCAGGCCAAGTCAGGACCAAGGGCGGCCACAGCATCGTTACGCGCCGCAAGGCCAGTCTCGGTGATACCAACAAACTTGCCGCGCCCATCTTTGGGATTGGGTGTCACCTCCACGAAGCCCTTGCTTTCCAGGCGCCCAATGGTGCTGGACATCGTGCCTTTGGATACCTGAAAGGCATTGGCCAACTTCAGCGGTGCTTGTGGATCCTCACGCCTCGACAAATGGTTGAGCAGTGAGAATTGGGCTACCGTCAGGTCGTGCGGCATCACCCGTTCAAACAGGGTCGTCGCAAGCTGGTTGATGATCCCGATCTCGTTGAACAGAGCAAAGAGCGCGGGATCATCAGGTTTTTGGGGCATCAGGTAATTTCCAAATCAGACTGACCGTATCCGGGTCGCCGCTGGCCAGCGCGGGCTGGCTTTGATGGATGGACCATAACCGATACGTGCCAACATTTGCACGGTTTGTGTTGGCTGCGCGCCGAGCGCCACTTTGGCCTCTTCATAGAGCGCTGCGATTTCCTCATACTCTTGCAGAGCTTGGCTGAGCGGATGCATATCAATGCCGCGCGCCGTGGCTTCAAGATGCATCCGCACATAGGCCCGACCCGCTGCGATCTGCTCAGCGCGCGTGTCGCTATCGCTGATAAGCCAAACATAGCCCATGGCTGAGTTGATGATTTCGCGATAGATGTCCATGCCCTGCTGGAAGGCCGTTGTCGCGGGGTCCGCGATCTGCTCACGCGTCAGTATACCAGCGACATTCAACGCTTCAAATAGCGGGCCGGACAGGTCGATCCCATCAGGATTTGCTAGAACTTCGGCCTTTCCAATACGCATCAGATCAACGCTTTCCTGCATCGTGCGCGGGGTGAAGCTTTCAATTTCATGACCACGCCAGGTCAGGTCGCGCAGTTCCAGGATTTTGGTGTCATCAAGCGTTGATCCGGCTTGGAGCGATCCAGAGGCACGGCTTGTTGCAAGTATGGCAGCCACATCGCCAGGTAGTACCAACCGAGCGGTGTCAAACGGTTCCTTGTTGGTGTGACGATTGACGATCTGCGCAAACAACGGGTCACGTGTGCCAATGCCCGCCATCAACCGCAGATGTGCGACGGGCCTCGCATCGAGCCTCGGAGAGGGTTCGCCGTCCGGGAACAGGTCCACATCAACGCCAAATCCATCTTCAGCGGCGGCGAGCGCGAAAAGCTCGACAAAACACCCCAAGCTCACGGTGATCTGACGGTCGAAGGGATCGGTTTCAGGCAGCCGTCGATCAAGATCGCAATAAAGCGTCAGGGCATTTGGTTCTGACAAGTCCACTGACCAGGGCTGTCGGTTATGCGCATTGGGTGCCAGAACAGCATAGGATAGTGCTCGCACCCGCACATCATCGCCAAAACCTGGGATGTCTTGCCCAGCGTCCTGCCAAGGCCCGCGGGCGGCAGCAGGGGCGCGCGTTGTGAGCCACGTGCCGGCACCCAGAGCGGACGCGCCGACAACAATACCGCCTACGCCCAGAATACGGATGAATTTGCGCCGCGAAGGGCTCGCTGGCTTCTCAATATTGGTGTCAGTCATAAGGATTTCCTTTTTAGTTCTATGTCAAACTATATAGTTTGATATCAAACTTTATTCCCATGATCAATGACTGAACTTGCTCTTTGAGCCTGCGCTGCCTAGATGCCTGTCAGCACGCGAGAAAACACGCCCAAATCCAGGAGAAACGCCATGATCATGACCACCACGTCTACGTTGCAGGACAAGACCGTTACCGACTATCGAGGTATCGTGACCGGTGAAGCGATATTGGGTGCCAACATTTTCAAGGACCTTTTTGCGGGCATTCGCGATATCGTCGGCGGGCGTTCAGGCGCCTACGAAAAGGAACTTGCCAAGGCCCGCGCTATCGCCATGCAAGAGATGGAAGAACGCGCCAACGCGCTGGGTGCCAACGCAATCATCGGCATCGATCTGGATTATGAAACGGTAACGGTTGGCAGTGGCGGCGGCATGTTAATGGTCACAGCCTCAGGGACTGCTGTCACGGTGCGTTAGTTCGCGCTAGCTTCTCCGGTAGAGCACCTATCTGACTGGCCTTTTTCTTGGCAAAGAATCCGGTACAAGGTTCGGCAGATACCACGTCTTGAGTGATCCCTTTGCCCAAACATCCCTTTCGCATTGCCGTTCTTTTTGCATCCGCACTTTTGTTAGCTGCTTGCGCTGGTCGCGATGAATATGCCGCGCCAGTTGCCGTTCAACCCACCACAGTTCCCGGACTCGCTTTGAGTGAAACCGGAGTTGGGTTGGTGGATCAGTCCACGCGCTTTTCCTCCAGCGCCATATCTGAAGCGTTGGGCGGCGCGCGAGTCGAAACCGTCAATGCCACCTATCAAGGCCGAGTGATCGCACAACTTGCCGCCTTCGGCCCCTCAGGTTTGCAGATGGCGCGGTTTCAAGGATCAGGCGGGCGCATCACGGGTGCGCAGATTGTTTCAGAAGATGTGCCTGGCCCCGGCGGAGCTCGCGTTGGCATGTCCTATCGGCAGACAGGCGGAAATTCGATGCAATGCGATGAGGGCACCGGCTCCTGGGAACAGATGGCAGTGTGCAGACGTGCTGGCAGCGCCATCACCTATGTTTACTCAGTGCCGCTTTGGCGCGAAGGGCGCATGCCGCGTGGCAATGAGCTCAATGATGCGGTGCTCAACCGCATGATCTGGGAGCCGTGAGCGGCGCCACCAGTCTTGATGTTGATGCGCTTGCATCTGCGATCTTGGCAGGCGAGCGTTCAGCCTTGGCCCGCGGAATCACGCTTGTGGAGTCCAAGCGGCCCGACCATCGTGAACAGGCTCGCGCCCTGATCCAACAGATCATGCCAGAAACTGGAAACGCCATCCGTATTGGGATGACCGGCGTGCCCGGCGTCGGCAAATCCACCACCATCGATACCTTTGGCGCAATGCTAATCGCGCTAGGCCACAGGCTTGCAGTGCTGGCGGTCGACCCGTCCTCCACCCGAACCGGTGGTTCAATTCTGGGCGACAAGACGCGCATGGAACGTTTGGCCACCTCTAAAGGTGCCTACATTCGCCCTTCGCCGTCAGCGGGCACACTGGGCGGTGTGACAGCCAAATCGCGCGAGACGATCCTGCTTTGCGAAGCCGCCGGGCACGATGTGGTGCTGGTGGAAACCGTTGGTATCGGCCAGTCGGAGACTGCTGTGGCCGACATGGTGGATGTGTTCGTGGTGCTGATGCTGCCCGGCGCTGGCGATGAGCTTCAAGGCATCAAGAAGGGTGTGTTGGAGATCGCCGACATCATCACAATCAACAAAGCCGATGGGGAGAATGCCCCAGCAGCGCGCAAGGCTGCGGCCCATTATCGCGCGGCGCTCGACATCTTGGCACCCACCTCAAAGGTCTGGAAGCCGCCGGTTCTCACCCAATCCGGGCTCCAAGGCGATGGGTTGGAAACGCTTTGGGCGACCATCAAGGATCATCGTGCCAAGCACCAAGCTGCTGGGCTTTTTGCCAAACGGCGCACGGACCAGAATCTTGGCTGGATGCGCGATATGCTGCGCGAACGTGCCAT
Source organism: Hyphomicrobiales bacterium (assembly GCA_040219355.1). GTDB lineage: Bacteria > Pseudomonadota > Alphaproteobacteria > Rhizobiales > MH13 > MH13. Next base: position 124,159 of record JAVJSN010000017.1, on the reverse strand, counting down.
GGAACGCCTGACCCGCGACCCAAAGTTGCGCGCTGCTATTGAGAGGGCGGAAGCCCAGGTTGCCGACGGAACACTGGCGCCTTCCATCGCTGTTGAACAATTGGTTAAGCAAGCCGGTTTGTAACCGTCCCGTAATGGGACAGAGTTTCTTGGCATGGTGTTTGCGCATCCCCGCGCATGCGACAACAAACCGTTTCACCGCGACGCAACCTTTCAAGGCGCACCTTTCTCACTGGCTCGCTGGTTGGTGCTGGGCTTGTTGTTCCCGCTGCTGCCAAGGCTCAAACACTTTTGGCTGATCTGCGTGGCTCCCTAGACGCGACCATATTGGGCGTGCGTCCTGGCGCACTCGACAATCAAAGTGTTGCATTGCAAGAGGCGATCAATCGCTCCGCGCAAGACGGGCAACCACTCTTTATGCCGGCAGGCGACTATCTGGTCAGCAACATTGATTTGCCGACTGGCATCACGATTGTTGGCGTGCCCGGTCGCACCCGCATCCGCTATGCCGGCGATGGTCATTTGATGTTTGGCACCAATGTGCGCGATGTGCGGCTGGAAGGCTTGGTGCTGGATGGCAACAACCGTCCATTGGCCGATTACGCGCCCGCTCTGCTGCACATTTCCACCGGCGCGAACATCGCGATTGAGGATTGCGCCATACAAGGCTCGCTGAAAGACGGGGTGACCTTCGACCGCGTTGCCGGGCGCATCGAACGCTCAACGCTATCAGGCATTCTGGGCACGGCGTTTCAGTCCAACGATGCGCAGGGTCTGGCCATTCGCGACAATGTGGTCAGCGACTGTTCTGACAATGGAATTCTGATTTTCCGCTGGAGCCAGGGTCGCGATGGTACCATCATCACCGGCAATCGGATTGAGCGCATTCGCGCTGTCTCCGGTGGCACAGGGCGATATGGCAACGGCATCAATGTGTTCCGTGCCGATGACCTGATCATCTCCGGCAACATAGTGCATGATTGCGATTTTTCGGCCGTGCGCTGCAACGCCGCCTCAAACGTTCAACTGGTTGGCAACACCTGCACACGGTCTGGCGAAGTGGCGATGTTTGCCGAGTCGGGCTTTCAGGGCGCGATTGTCGCGAACAATGTGATCGATGGCGCGGCAAACGGCATTTCCATTGCCAATTTCATGGACAATGGCCGCATGGCGGTGGTCCAAGGCAATATTGTGCGTAACATTCAAGGTCCAAGCCGTCTGCCCACAGGCGCTTCAACCTACGGAACCGGCATTGGTGTTCAAGCAGATACGACCGTCACCAACAATATCATCGAAGATGCGGCGACCAACGGAATCAATGCCGGTTGGGGACCTTATCTGCGCAATGTTATTGTCTCGCAGAACCTTGTTCGCCGCACACCGGTCGGGGTCATGGTGTCCGTGGTCGATGGTGTGGGGCCGAGCGTGATCCGCGACAACATTTTCGACGAAACGCCCGATGGTGCTGTTGTCGGCATGCGGTGGTCGGACCGGGCGACCGATGACCTGACCACCCAGCGCACTGTGCCCGCACATTTGGTGGTGGAGGGCAACCGAACGGTCGCTTAGCTCCTTGTGCCATCCCGGCGCTAAACCAGGATATGCCAACGTTCGTCCTTTTCAGTTCCCGGATCGCCATCAGCGTCCGGGATGACAGCGCAACTAGCTACGCTGCCGCCGTAAACCCGCGCTCACGCCAAGCCTTCAACCGAGCGACCGCTTCATCCAACACTTCATCGCGTTTGCAAAAACAAAAGCGCAGAAGATAGCTTGGTGCTTCACCAGTGTAAAAAGCCGACATGGGCACCGTGGTGACACCGGCCTCCACCGTCATGCGCTGGGCGGCGTCAACATCTGAACCCAGGCCAAGCTGACTGATATCGGCGATCAGGAAATAGCTGCCATCGGCTTGTAGGGTGGGAAAGCCGATCGCGGCCAGACCAGACGCCAACCGGTCGCGTTTTGCCGCCAAATCATCGGCCAAACCGCGATAGTAGCTGTCCGGCAGACCAAGCCCAAACGCCACAGCCTTTTGCAGATTGGGTGGTGTGGTGAAGGTGGTGAACTGATGCGCTTTGGCGATGGGGGCAATGAGGGGTGATGGGCCCGACACGTAGCCAACTTTCCAACCGGTGAGTGAGAAGCTCTTACCTGCCGAGCCGATGCGCACACAGCGTTCTGCCATGCCTGGTAATGTGGAAAGCGGCACATGCTTGGCGTCGCAGAACACCAAATGCTCATAGACCTCATCGCAAATCGCGTAAGCATCATGGAGGGTCAGTTTGGCTGCCACACGCTCGAGTTCTTGCCGAGAAAACACTTTCGAGGCGGGGTTATGCGGATTGTTTATCAGGATGGCCTTGGTCTTATCGGTGAATGCCGCATCCAGATCGGCTTGCGAGAACCTCCAATCTGGCGGCGACAGCGCAACCACCTTTGGCACGCCACCAGCGCGCCTGATCAATGGCACATAGCAATCGTAGCAAGGGTCAAAAACGACCACCTCATCGCCTGGTTCCACCAAGGCCATCAAGCAATCTGACAGCGCCTCGGTGGCACCGGACGTGATGAGAACATCGGCAGGGCCGCGCTGGATGCCAAAAAAGCGATGCTCGCTGTCAGCGACAGCCTGGCGCAGCTCCGGCAGGCCCATCATCGGTGGATACTGGTTTGGCCCTTCCATCAGGGCATCGGCTGCCACCCGGCGTACCTCTTCAGGCCCATCGACATCGGGAAATCCCTGACCCAAATTCACCGCCTTATGCTCCATGGCAAGGCGGCTCATCACTTCGAAAATTGTGGTTGGCATGCCGGTGTAAAGCGGATGGGTTGGGCGCATACTGTCTCTCACGCAACGGTTGGAGGCCGTGTTGTAGCCGCATCGTTTAACCCTGGCAAAAGGGACCACAGGCAAAAAGATGCTGTTCCCAAGCGTCCAATTTTGCTGATACACTCAAACCGCTTTGGTGCTGTCCTTTCAACGGGACGGTGAAAAGGGAATGCGGTGCACAGAGGTTTCTCTGCAAAGCCGCAGCTGCCCCCGCAACTGTAAGCAGCGCGATGTGTGCGTATGCCACTGCCTGATGAGGTGGGAAGGCGCATGGATCGGCAAACGCTGCGAGCCAGGAGACCTGCCAGAGCTTGGGCTGATGCCCTGTTTTGAAACCAACCGGACGGGGTGTTCCGGGGCGCAAATGCGAGCTGACACGGCTCCGGTGCCCCCATCCTCGCCAGCAACGATGCGCGTGATGGCCGAAGCACCTTTTCCCTGCACCTTGGTTTTTGGCGGTGTCCGTTCGGGCAAGTCCCGGCACGCAGAAGCGCTGTGCCGCGCCACCGAGTTGAACCGTGTCTACATTGCGACCGCCGCGGCTTACGATGATGAAATGCACACCCGCATTGCCGGCCACAAGTCGCAGCGCGCCGAGGATGGGTGGCAAACCGTGGAAGAGCAGCATGATCTCTCAAGCGCCTTGGTGCGCGAGCTTGCGCCCGACACCATTGTGCTGGTCGATTGCCTGACGCTGTGGCTGACCAATCGGCTGCTTGCCGAAGCGCACATGGATGAAGAGTTCGACCGGCTGATCGAAACGCTGGCTGTGCGGCGCGGACCGGTCGTTCTGGTGTCCAACGAAACCGGCCTTGGCATTGTGCCGGAAAATGCCCTGGCGCGGCGATTTGGTGATCTTCAAGGCCGTCTCAACCAGCGCCTCGCAGCCCTAGCCACCCACGTTTACTTCGTTGCTGCCGGTCTACCATTGACCCTTAAGGATTCCACCCAATGACAGCACCTATCCCCGCCACGATCATCACTGGGTTTCTGGGAGCTGGCAAAACAACCCTTATCCAGAACCTAATCCGCTCAGCTGGCGGCAAGCGCATCGCGCTGGTCGTCAACGAGTTTGGCGATCTCGGTTTTGATGGCGAGCAGATTGCCGGTTGCGGCATTGAAGGCTGCGCCGACGAGGATGTGATTGAGCTGACCAATGGCTGCATCTGCTGCACGGTGGCTGATGATTTTCTGCCAACCATGGAGATGTTGCTCGCCCGCGAACCTGCCCCTGAACACATCGTAATTGAAACGTCCGGTCTCGCCCTACCCCAACCCCTGGTGCAAGCGTTTCAATGGCCAAGCGTTGCCGCGCGCACGACCGTGGATGGCGTGGTGACAGTGGCCGATGCCGAAGCGCTTGCCCATGGCCTCTATGCGCCAGACCCGGCAAAGGTGGAGGCCCAGCGCGCTGCCGATGAAAGCCTGGATCATGAGACGCCAGTTGAAGAGCTTTTTGCCGACCAGCTGCGCTGTGCTGATCTGGTGGTGCTCTCCAAAACGGACCGTGTCACGGTTGAGGATCTGGACAAGGTCAACAGAGCGCTGGACGACAAACGCGCCGGGGTGAAGGTGGTCCGTTCCACCGCCGACGGATTGCCCGCCGATCTGTTGATCGGTCTGGGCGCAGGCGCGGAGCAAGATATGGATGGCCGTCATGCGGGCCATCATCATCATGGCAACGATCATGACCACGACCATGATGATCACCACCATCACCATGACCACAGCCATGATGAATTTGACTCCCGTGTTGTTACGCCGCCGGCATTTGCGTCCAAGCAGGCGCTTGATGTTTTTGTCAGCGCGCTTTGCGCCAAGCCCGGCGTGCTGCGCGTGAAAGGTGTTGCACAGGTTGAAGGCAAGGCCGCCCCGGTGATCGTTCAGGCGGTCGGGCCACGCGTCACCAGCCACTTCGACACCTCCGGCAGACCGCAAAAGACCGGTCTGGTGGTGATTGGCCTCAGTCCGCTGGCCGACCTGTCTGACGTTCCTGGCCTGGCGAACGCAGCCTAGATGCATGTTCTTGCCGCGCAGGCCGGACGCGTTGATGACGGCGAGGAACCGGTCGATCTGGCGCAGTCGCCTGGCGACATCGTGTTTTTGTCGGCCGCCGAGACGGAACTGTCAGCCTTTGCGCTGGACGCGCAGGAGGCTTCGATGGCCGCCTCGCTGCGCCTTGCCAGCCTTTTGCAGCTCAAGCATCCCTATTCTGTTGATCTTTACGCCGACAACACGCTCGCCCATGCCAAGCTCGTCGTTGTTAGGCTCATTGGCGGGCAGGCATACTGGCCCTATGGGATAGAACGACTCACGGCTTTGGCTCACCAGGGTGTGAAGCTGATCGTGGTGCCGCATGAAGCACAGTGGAATGCTGACCTCGCAGCCCTATCGACCGTCGCGATGCCGTTGGTGCGACGGTTCTGGCAGCTTTGCGTGGAGGGCGGACCTGCCAACAGGTTGAAGGCGCTTCAACTTTTGGATGCTTTGGCGCGCGGTGAGCATCCGGACGCACCCGACGTCAGCCCGCTGCCACGCTTCGGGCTTTGCGATGCTTCAACCCTGCTGCCAAGCGATGAGCAGGCAAAGCCGGGTGCCATTCCCATCGTCTTTTACACCAGCCTCTTGCAAGCCGGGACGACGGCCCCCATCGGCGCGTTATGTGACGCGCTGGCACATCACGGGCTGGTTGCGCAGCCGATCTTCGTACCCAGCCTGAAAGATGCTGAGGCGATTGGATTTCTGGATGAGTTGCTTCCGCAAATCGACCCGCCAGTGATCCTCAACACCACAGCATTTGCTTCCACTGGGTCCAGCGACGGTGCCGATGGCGGCCCGCTAAGCCTTACCGGCGCACCGGTCATCCAGGCGGTTCTGTCCGGCCTTTCGCGCGAGGCCTGGGAAACAAGCCCTCGTGGACTGCCTGGTACGGATCTGGTGATGCATGTGGCCATGCCGGAGCTGGATGGCCGCATTCATAGCCGTGCGATCAGCTTCAAGCGCCAGGGCGAGTGCGATCTGCTCACCGAGTTTGCACCGGTAGCCTATGCGGCCGAACCGACCCATGTGGACGCCGTGGCGGCGCTGGCCGCTCGTTGGGCGAAACTGCGTGACACGCCCGCCGCCAAGAAACGGGTTGGCATCGTCTTGGCCAATTATCCAACCAAGACCAGCCGCATCGGCAATGGAGTCGGGCTGGATACGCCCGCATCCGTTGGCCGGTTTTTAAACGCCATGGACAGTGCCGGTTACAAGGTTGGTGAGGCGCCGCGAGCGTCTGACGACCTGATGGCGCTGTTGCTCTCCAAGGCATCACGAGAGTGGTTCTCGCTGGCCGAGTACCACACCTTCTTTGACACGCTGCCTGAAACCGTGCGCAGCCAAGTAACCGTCCGGTGGGGAGCACCGGACGATGATCCGCAGGTGGCGAACGATGCCTTCAAGTTGCCGTTGCACAGGTTTGGCAACACGCTGATCGGCATCCAGCCAGCGCGAGGCTACAATGTCGATCCCGCCAGCACCTATCACGACCCGGACCTTGTGCCGCCGCATGGCTATCTGGCATTCTACGCCTATCTGCGGACGCACAGCGATGCGCTGATCCAGTTCGGCAAGCACGGCAATCTGGAATGGTTACCCGGCAAGGCACTGGCCTTGTCAGATGCCTGTTTTCCGGCAGTGATCCTGGGCGATCTGCCCACGCTCTACCCGTTCATTGTCAACGATCCTGGCGAAGGCTGTCAGGCCAAGCGACGCACTGCGTCCGTGATCCTTGATCATCTGACGCCACCGCTCACCCGCGCTGAAAGCCACGGTCCCTATCAGGAGCTTGAAGCGTTACTAGACGAATATTCCTTCGCCGAGGCCAGCGACCCACGCCGTGCGAAGGCGTTGGCCCGCGACATTATCGGTTTTGCGCAGGAAACCGGCTTGGCTGAGGATATCGGGCTGAAGGGCGAGGTCGGCGATGATCTGATCACGCTGGATACAGCGTTGTGCGACCTGAAAGAACTTCAGATCCGCGATGGGTTGCACATCTTTGGGCAGTTGCCGGAAACCGCGCAAACAGCCGATCTGCTGGTGGCCATCGCCCGACTTCCTAGAGGTTCGGCGGCGCAAGACGCTTCCATCACGCGCGCGCTGGCCGATGATTTCGGCCTTACCTTTGATCCGCTGACCCGCGATTTCGGACATCCTTGGACGCTGGCCAAACCGGACGCTTTGCAAGACGATGGGGTGTGGCGCACCATCGGGGATGGCATTGAACGGCTGGAAGCGTTCGCTTTGAAACTCGTGCAAGGCGATGTGGATGCACCGGGACCAGCCTCGCAGGCGGTTATGGGCTGGATCGACACGGTTCTGCGGCCACGTATCAGCGCATCGCCTGAACATGAAACCGCAAATTTGCTGGCCGGGCTTGCCGGGCGCTTTGTGCCACCTGGCCCCTCCGGTGCCCCCAGCCGCGCACGCCCCGATGTGCTGCCAACCGGGCGCAACTTCTTTGCGGTGGACGTGCGCGCCGTGCCGTCCCCCACCGCCTGGCGGATCGGCCAGAAAAGCGCCGAGGCGCTGCTGGCTCGGCATTTTCAGGATCACGGCGAGTGGCTGCAAAGCCTAGTGCTCACCTGCTGGGGCACCGCCAATATGCGCACCGGCGGCGATGACATTGCGCAGGCTCTGGCGTTGATTGGCGTCGAACCAGAATGGGATGGCGGCTCAGGCCGGGTGACCGGTTTCACGATCACAACCCTGTCAGATCTGCGCCGGCCACGCGTCGATGTAACGTTGCGCATCTCAGGCTTTTTCCGCGATGCCTTTCCGCACCAGATTGAACTTTTTGACAGCGCCGCGCGTGCCGTGGCCGCTCTGGACGAACCAGCAGACATGAATCCGCTCGCCGCGCGTGTCTCAATCGACCGGGCGCGGTTGCTGGCCGCTGGCAAAACCATCGACGATGCCGAGCGCTTAGCTGGCTATCGCGTCTTCGGGTCCATGCCTGGGGCTTATGGCGCAGGGCTGCAAGCGCTGATCGATGAAGGCGGTTGGACGCAACGCTCTGACTTCGCCGAAGCCTTCATAGCCTGGGGCGGCTATGCCTATGGCGCTGGCCGTCAGGGCGATGCTGAAAAAGCCCTTTTGAAGTCCCAGCTGCGTCGTGCTCAGGCCGTGGTGCAGAACCAGGATAATCGTGAGCATGATCTGCTTGACAGCGATGATTATTACCAGTTCGAAGGCGGCCTGGCAGCGAGCATCGAAACGCTGAGCGGTAAAGCGCCGTCTAGCTATCATGTTGACCATTCACGACCTGAAACACCGCTGCCGCGCACCCTGCAGGAGGAGATCGGGCGGGTGGTGCGTGGCCGCGCGTCTAACCCAAAGTGGATCGCAGGCGTGATGCGCCATGGCTATAAGGGCGCGTTTGAGATGGCAGCGTCGCTGGATTATCTGTTCGCCTTCGCTGCCACCACCCATGCGGTCACCGACCACCATTTCGATGCACTGTTTGAGGCCTATATCGGCGATGATCGTGTGCGTACCTTCATTGAGGAGGCCAATGCTCCGGCGCTGGTCGATATGCTGGCACGGTTTGCCGAAGCGCTGGATCGCGGCCTCTGGACACCGCGCCGCAACACCACCCAAGCCATGCTATCTGATCTGATGCACCCCAACCAAGAGGCTGCCGAATGACCGAAAAAGCCACCATGAGCGAAGAAGAGCTAAACGCGCGCCACGCCGAAAAGATGCGCAAGAAGAAGGCCGCGCGCGACAAGATCATCGCGACAAAAACCATCGAGAAGGGCCTGCTGATCGTTCACACTGGAAAAGGCAAAGGCAAAAGTACGGCAGCTTTTGGCATGGTGTTTCGCGCACTTGGGCATGGTCAACGCGTCGGTATTATCCAGTTTGTGAAGGGCAAATGGGAAACCGGCGAGCGCGCGGTTTTGGAGCGCTTCTCCGACCTCGTGACCATCAATACGATGGGCGAAGGCTTCACATGGGAAACACAGGACCGCCAGCGCGACATCGCTGCCGCCGAGGCCGCTTGGGATAAAGCCAAGGCTCTCATCACCGGCGGCGAGCAAAAGCTGGTGCTGCTTGATGAGCTCAATATCGTGCTTCGCTATAGCTATATCGACCCGGCCGAGGTCGTGCGGTTCCTGCGCGATGAGAAGCCGGACGATGTGCATGTGATCGTAACCGGGCGCAATGCGCCTGAAGAGCTGATCGAGATCGCCGATCTCGTCACCGAGATGACGCAGATCAAGCATCCGTTCCGCTCCGGCGTGAAAGCGCAGCAGGGCATTGAATTTTGATATCACACATTCGTCATGGCCGGGCTGAGCCGGCCATCCAGTATTCCGGCTTTCAGCTTGTACCCTAGCGGATGATTTGCACGATAGAGATGGATCCTGGGGGCAAGCCCGAGGATGACGGAGAGATGTGTGGCTAAAACCCCCGCCCTGATGATTCAAGGCACCGGCTCCAATGTCGGCAAGTCGGTGATCGTAGCGGGGCTGTGCCGACTGCTGGCGCGGCGGGGGCTGAAAGTGCTGCCGTTCAAACCGCAGAACATGTCCAACAATGCAGCGGTTACCATTGATGGCGGCGAAATCGGGCGGGCCCAAGCGCTGCAGGCCCAGGCTGCCAACGTGCCTGCCAGCGTGCATATGAATCCGGTGCTTATGAAGCCGCAGAGCGATGTTGGCAGCCAGATCGTGGTGCAGGGCAAAGTCTGGGGCACGATGAAGGCAGCGGAGTATGGCGCACGCAAATCCGAGCTGATGACGCGGGTTCTGGAAAGCTTTGCGGTGCTGGAACAGCAGGCCGACATCATCCTAGTTGAGGGTGCGGGCAGCCCGGCGGAAGTCAATCTGCGCGCTGGTGACATTGCCAATATGGGCTTTGCTGGTGCTGCTCGGGTGCCGGTGGTGCTGTGCGCGGACATCGACCGCGGCGGTGTCATCGCCAGCGTGGTCGGCACCCATGCTTTGCTGCCTGACGAGGACCAGGTGCTTATCAAAGGGTTTTTCATCAACCGGTTTCGCGGTGATCCAAGCCTGTTTGATGATGGTTTGGCCGAGATCGTCTCGCGCACGCGCTGGCCAAGCTTTGGCGTGATCCCCTGGTTCGATCCGGCACGCGATCTTCCTGCAGAAGATGTGCTGGGCCTTGCCGACGGCTCCGGCGACGGTCTGGTGATTGCGGTGCCGCGCCTTGGCCGGATTGCCAATTTCGAGGACCTTGATCCGCTGCGCATGGAGCCGGGTGTGGACCTGCAGATCATCGAGCCGGGTACGCCGCTGCCAGTTGATGCTGCCTGTGTCATCCTGCCGGGATCAAAGGCCACCATGGCTGACCTGCAAGCCTTCAAGGCCGAGGGCTGGGATATCGATCTGATGGCTCATGTGCGGCGCGGCGGCTATGTGGTCGGGCTTTGTGGTGGCTACCAGATGCTGGGGCGCAGCGTTGCTGACCCAGGCGGCGTCGAGGGCCCTGCGGGGCAGGAAGCAGGACTTGGTCTGCTGGATGTGGAGACCACGCTTTCAGCCGATAAAACAACCAACTTCGCCAAGGGCGTGCACCCGGAAACCGGGACGCCTGTTGAAGGCTATGAGATCCATCTGGGCGTGACGCATGGGTCGGACTGCCAGCGGCCCATGCTATCGCTGGATACCGGGTTTGATGGAGCGATTTCGTCAAACGGCCGGGTTATGGGCACCTATCTGCACGGGCTTTTTGCAAGCGATGCGTTTCGTGCAGCGTTTTTGAAGCACTTGGGTGCGCGCGCGTCTGTCGCCTATCAAGCACGTGTCGAAACAGCCCTGGATGGATTGGCTGATCATTTGGCAGAGCACATGGATGTGGATGGATTGCTAGCTATTGCAAAAAGCCGATAGCAGCGGTGATCAAGACCACAACCAGGAGCGTCGCCGCGCAGGTGGCGCGGAACAGTGCCAAGCCTGCTTGGATATCTTTGGCGGCAAGCTGCTTTTCGCCAGCACCATTAATGTAGGGCGCGTCCACCGTGCCGGTTGAATAGGTGCGCGGCCCGCCCAATGCGATACCCAGGGCGCTGGCATAGCCCGCTTCCGGCCAGCCAGCATTGGGAGATGCGTGGGTTGGCGCATCGCGGCGGACAATGGCCCAATCCGGCAGATTGAATGCGCTCTTTGCGTTGGATAGCCTGGTGATGAGCACCGCTAGCATGATCAGTCCAACCGAAAGCCGTGCGGGCAACCAATTCACTACGTCATCGAGCTTGGCCGCGGCCCAGCCGAAATGCAGATGGCGATCGGTTTTGTAGCCAATCATGGAGTCGGCGGTGTTGATCGCCTTGTAAAGCGCGATGCCCGGCAGCCCGCCGATCAGCATCCAGAAAGCCGGTGCGATGACGCCATCTGAATGGTTTTCCGCCAGACTTTCCAGCGCCGCACGGGCAATGCCGGACTCATCTAGAGTCTCAGTGTTTCGACCGACGATCATCGAAAGCGCCTGTCGCGCAGCAGGCAAATCACCGTCCGCCAAGGGCAACCGCACCGCTTCAACATGATCATGCAGCGAACGCTGCGCCAGAAAAATCGCACCGGCAATGGTGGTCAGTGCAAAACCCAGGAGCGGGTGGAGAATGCTGGCATAGAGCAGCAACCCTGCCGACAATGCGGCGACCACAAAAATCAAGCGTATCAATGCATTGATACCAGCCCGCTTGCGCCGAAACGGCGTGTGATGATCCCGGTTCATCCAGCGGTCGAGCACTGCAATGAACTTCCCTATTAGGACGACGGGATGCGGCATGCGTTTCCACAGCCAGTCTGGTTCGCCAAAAACCGCATCCAGCAAAAGCGCCGCCATCAGCGCAAGCGCGTTGAAAGCGAACCACTCAGCCACCCGCGAGCCTCCGCACGGCCTGATCGCGCTCATTGGCGATGTGCTCTATCGCTTTGATCAGGGATGGACCGGCGCACAGGGTCAAGCGCTCCGGCATAATGATCCGGCGCGCTGGCGGATAGCGTTCGTCGAGCGCTGGATGAAGGAGAAGTGCAGAGCCCTGATCATCGGTCTCACGATCCAAGGTGGCGGTAATCAGCACGTCTGGCTCCGCGCGAATGATGGTTTCAAGATCGGCAAAGCCTCCACGCGCGCCCACCAGATCCTCGCTTGCCAAACGCACCCCCAGCGCTGCCAGCAGATCGCCGGCAAGCGAAGCGGTGCCGGTGGCATAGCCGCGTCGCTGGATGATGAGAGCGCTGAGCTCCTCCTGCGATTGCGCGTCTGCCAGGGCGGCATCCAGGTCGTCAATTAGCGCCTGCCCGCGATCAGGGTGGCCCACCATCTCAGCGACGAGCCCAATGGCCTCACGGGCATCCTCAAGCGAGCGCACAAACGGCACTTCCTCGACGCGGTAGTCGAAGCGGGCAAGCATCTCTTTGGCGGCCCGATCAGTGAACCGGCCGGTAAGGACGAGCTCTGGCTCCAGCGCGATCACTGCCTCGGCTGCGGCAGGAAGTTGTGGATAAGGTGCGGCCTGTTCGGCTACGTAGGACAAGCGCTCATCGCCAGCAAAACGGCTGAGGCCAACGATTTGGTCAGGGTCGGCCAGCGCCAAAAGCAGCTGGTCGGTGCACATGTTCAGCGAAACAATGCGTTCTGGGCGTATCGTGCGCTCATCATTGGCCTTCGCCTGCGCCAAAACGACAAGCGTTAACAACATCGCGAACAGGCTAAAGAGATATGCCTTTTTACCCCTTTGGATTGATTGCCGAACCAATTTCAAAGCCTTAACAAATCGTTACACGCCCGGGACACACACCGTGACGGGTGGTTGTGAACAACCAGATCGAAACAGTAAAGGTCTGATGATGGTACGCGTATCGACGCCCGGCTTTTTGGCCGGCTTTTTTGTTGCGGCTGTAGCCGCACCCCTTTTCTCTACCCCTGCGGCACACGCCCAATCGGAAATCACGGTTTTCGCGCCCTACCGCGGCATTGCCACGCCCATTGCACGGGCCGGCAGCGCGGTGAGCGTGATCACCCGCGAGGAGATCGAACAAGCGGGGCAAACGTCTGTGGCCGAGATCTTAAGCTCGGTTCCAGGGGTGAGCTTCACCAGCGCTGGTGGTTTTGGGTCAAATGGAGATGTGCGCCTTCGGGGCGCCGAAAACCAGCACACAATGGTGATGATCGATGGCATCCCGGTGACCAGCACGACCTCGACACGAAACACGTTTGACTACAGCTCGATTGCGCCGGATTTGATCGAGCGCATCGAGGTGCTACGCGGTCCCCAGTCTGCGCTCTATGGATCGGACTCCATCGGCGGTGTCATCAACATCATTACCAAGCAAGCCTCGCAAGGTTTGTCTGGCTCGGCCAGCGTTGAAGGGGGAAGCTTCGGCACCCATCGCGAAGTGTTGCAGTTGTCTTACGGCAGCGAGCAGATCGGCATTATTGGCAGTTTCTCGCATACAGCGAGCAATGGCTTTTCTCGTCGTGACTCCAACACCGAAGACGACGCAACCCGCCAACTCAGTGGGTTTTTGCGGGGCACCATCAATCTGTCGGAAGCGCTAACGCTCGATGCTCAGATCCAGGCCAACCAAACCGACGCCGAACACGATGAGTCAACAACAGACGAAAGCGGTGAACGAGAGTTGCAAACACTTAATGGCTCGGCCCGCCTGCGTCATGAAAGTTTTGATGACCGCTGGGTGAACACACTTACCGTCTATGGCGGCCTAACCGACAATTTCGATGATCGTGGCGCGAAAACCGACCGAACCTATGAAGGTAGCCGCATCGGCGGAGAATGGACGAGCAGCTTCGATTTACAAGACTATGGGATCTTCCTTGCGGGACTAAGCGTTGAACGTCAGGAAGCAACGCAGGGCAATGTGGGAGCCGCCCCGCAATATGAAGGTGGTGAAACCTATTTCGGCGCATTTGCACTTCATCAGTTCTCTATCGGACCTAATCTGCATCTCTCAGCAGCTATCCGGGTTGATGACTTTGACGATGCGGGTGTGTTCGTGACTGGCCGAGGAACGGCGGTATATGAGATCTTCCAGACCGAAACACGGCTTCACGCAAGCGTTGGAACCGGGGCGGATGCCCCAACCCTATATCAGAGGTTCGGTCCTTTTGGTCCCAACCCCAATCTGCTTCCAGAGCAAAGTCTGGGTGTCGATGCAGGAATCACACAGGTCCTGTTCGATGGACGCGCAACAGTTGATCTGACCGGCTTTTACAATGCTATTGAAAACCTGATCGATTATGATTTTGCGCTCGGCTATCTGAACCGCTCGGAGGCTGAAACCTATGGTGTCGAATTCAGCGCCGATGCGCGGCTCATTCCAGGTCAGTTGGATGCATCAGCCGCCTATACCTACCTGATTGCGAATGACGAAAGCACCGGCCGGCGCTTGGCTCGACGCGCAGAGCATGAAGGCCAGGTTAGTCTGACATATCGCGGTATTGATAGGCTCTCGGTCACTGGAACGGCCGTTTTCACCGGAGGAGAGTGGTTCAACGACGATGCCAACACCACGCCACTGGATTCATTCATCCGCGTTGATCTTTCAGCAAGCTATCAGGCTCACGAACATCTGGAACTGTTTGGTCGCGTCGAGAATCTGTTCGATGCCGAGTATCAGGTGCGTGATGGCTACAACACGCCCGGGCTGTCAGCCTATGCCGGTATTCGGGCCACGTTCTAGGGACTTTATGTGATGCGGCTCAGCGCCAGCCTTGCTGTTGTGCTTCTGGCGCTGGCCGCGCTCTCCTTGGCAGTTGGAACGACCGCTTTCTCACTCGATCAGTTCTTGGCAGCTCTCACCCGGTCAGATGAACGCCTTGCACTGATTGTCTATGAAATCCGCTTGCCGCGCACGCTTCTGGCAATCCTCATTGGAGGATCACTGGGCTTGTGCGGCGCGGGCCTCCAAGGGTTGGTGCGCAATCCGCTGGCCTCACCATCTTTATTTGGTGCACCGTCAGCTGCGGCGCTGGGCGCGGTGATTATGATAAGTTCAGGGCTGGCCGGCGCTCTGTCTTTCGCTCTTCCCGTGGCAGGCATGGTAGGTGCTTTGGCGTCGGTTGGTGCGCTGATGCTGCTTGCGGGCCGTGATGCGCCGATCATCGTTTTGCTTTTGGCAGGGTTGGTGCTTTCCAGTTTTGCGGCGGCAGGCACGTCGCTGGCACTCAATCTCTCGCCCAACCCATTCGCAGCGCTGGAAGTGGCCTTTTGGCTGCTTGGGTCTTTGGAAGATCGTTCGTTCCAACATATCGCGATGGCGGGGCCCTTCATCATCATCGGCTCGATTCTGATCGCGACGCAGGCGCGCGCACTTAAGGTAATGAGTCTCGGCGAAGACACCGCCACGAGCCTCGGCGTCAATGTCCAGCGCTTGCGCCTTGTGTTGATCGTGGGCGTTGCCATGGCCGTTGGCGCCGGTGTTTCTGTGGCTGGAACAATCGGTTTTATCGGCCTGGTTGCACCGCATCTTGTCCGCCCTTTGGTGGGTTACGATCCGGCCCGCCTGTTGCTGCCCGCCACATTGGCAGGGGCCTGCTTGCTGCTCGCAGCAGACCTTCTGGTGCGGCTTGTACCGACCAGCGGAGAGCCGCTGAAGGTCGGTGTTGTGACAGCGCTTGTCGGCGCACCGTTCTTTTTGGGACTGGTGCTGCGAGAACGGCGGGCACTGGCTGGGCGAGCCACCCTATGACAGTGCTTGAAGCCAGAAACATTAGTGTTTCGATTGGCAAGGCACGCTTGCTTCAACCAGTTGATCTATCTTTGGAAACCGGCACGTTGACCGCCATTCTCGGTCCCAACGGCGCGGGAAAGAGCACGTTTCTCAAAGCCTTGCTCGGTCTCATTGGCCATGGCGGCGAGACCAAGCTGGATGGCAAGACCCTCTCCTCGCTCTCCCCTTCGGAGCGCGCCAAGCAGATCGCCTATTTGCCGCAGGGGCAAAACCACGCCTGGCCACTGAGCGTCGAGGCGGTTGTTGCCCTTGGTCGGCATCCTCATGGTGGGCAGGCTCACGATGACCAGGGAGACAATGTGGTTGAGCGTGTGCTCGAGGCGATGGGTCTTACAGCGCTGCGCAACCAATCAGTGCTTACCCTATCTGGCGGTGAACAGATGCGCGTTTCGCTGGCGCGGGCGCTGGCCGTAGAGGCTTCGTTTCTACTGGCCGACGAACCTCTCGCCTCACTGGACCCGCGCTATCAGTTCGAGATCATGAGCGTGCTCGCCAACCAGGCCAAAGCTGGCAAAGGCATTGTCGTGGTGATGCACGATCTGGCCCTTGCCGCACGCTACGCTGATCGTCTTGTTTTGATGAAGGATGGGGCGCTCTTGGCCGATGGGGCACCACACGAGGTACTGATACCCGAACGCGTGGAAAGTGCCTTTGGGGTGCGCACGCACCTCACCGAGGTGCGGCGCGTTGAGGGCAGCATCACCGCCGCGCTGCCCGATCGTTTGGACTAAGCGCGGCGGAAGGTGCGCGTCAGTTTTGGACGGTCAATGCCTGCCTGATGGCGCGCAAATTGGCATCCATCATTCCCAGATAGGTCGAGGCTTCACCCTCCGTTTCCAAGGCGTCAGAGTAGAGGGTGCCGGACACTTCAAGACCGGTTTCATCGGCAATCTGCTCTAGCAAACGAGGATCAGAAACGTTCTCGAGAAACAAGGCACGGGCGCCAGTATCGCGTATCTGATCAATCAGTGACGCAATGTCTGCGGCAGAGGCTTCGCTGTTGGTCGACATGCCCTGTGCAGCAAACATGGTGAGATCGAAGTCACGGGCCAAATACCCAAAGGCATCGTGACTGGTGATCACAACGCGTTCCTCTTGCGGGATCTCGCCAATGGCGGCCTGCCACTCGCTCTCCAATTCGGTGAGGTCCGCAACATAGGCTGCCGCATTGCGATTAAACACATCGCAGCTTTCTTCCCGCGCGGCACAAAGCGCCACTTGGATGTTGAGAACGTAGAGTTTTGCAGCCTCTAGAGACTGCCAAGCATGGGGATCGATAGGACCATGGTTATGATCATCATGGGCATGATCGTCATGGGCATGATCGTCATGGGCGTGATCGTCGTGGGGGTGATCGTCGTGGGCGTGATCGTCGTGGGCGTGATCGTCATGGGCGTGATCGTCGTGGGCGTGATCGTCGTGATCATCCTCCACAAGCCTGGTGACGCCCAAGACATCCATGTCGGTTGTCGCAACAATAACCGGCGCTTGCGTTTCGCTGGCGGCGATCAACCGCGACATGAAACCCTCAAATCCGAGCCCGTTGACGATAACCAAATCGGCGCCTGCGACGGCCACCACATCGGTGGGCACAGGCTCATAAACATGAGCATCTTCGCCAGGACCAACTAGGCTTGTCACGCGAACCTCTTCGCCGCCCACCTGCTGCACCATGTCGGCGAGGATGGAGAAACTAGCGACTACGTTGAGTGGTTCAGCTGTGGCAACCGACGGTGAAACAGCCAGGGCAAGAGCAAGAAGTGAGGAGCGCATCAGGCAACCTTATGTCGTTTGGAGGGAAGATGGACGCGGACCAAACCGCGCGGCGCGATAAGCAACGAGGCAAAGTAAACAGCGCCCGCCGCCAAGATAACGGCAGGGCCGGACGCAATGGCCGCATGGAAGGAAATCAAAAGGCCAATCAGAACCGATCCGGCACCAATGCCAATTGCAAGCAAGCAGAGCGAGAGTACGCGGCGGACCCAAAAGCGGGCTGCAGCGGCCGGAAGGATCATCAAACCGACAGAAAGCAGCGTGCCGAGAGCCTGAAAGCCTGCCACCAGGTTGAGAACGACAAGGGCCAGAAACGCAAAGTGCACCACTGGTCCCCAACCGGAGACGGACCGCAGAAACCCCGGATCGAGACACTCGGCAACCAAAGCTCGCCAGATGATGGCCAGCGTGGTCAGGCTGACCGCTGCAATACCGGCAATCATCAGCAAGCTTTCTTGCGTCAGCGCGAGTACGGAGCCGAACAGCACATGCATCAGATCGACCGATGACCCGCGCAGCGAGACAATCATGACCCCTAGCGCCAGTGAGATAAGATAGAAGGCCGCCATCGCCGCGTCTTCTTTTTGCACCGTCAAACGGGCGACCAATCCAGCACCTGCGGCCACCAGAGCCCCAGCGATGAGGCCGCCCAGTGTCATTGGGATAAGGTCGAGCCCAAAGATGAGGAAGCCTAGCGCTGCGCCAGGCAAAATGGCGTGCGCCATGGCATCACCGGTCAAGCTCATGCGACGCAGCATCAAGAACACGCCGATGGGTCCAGCCGAAACAGCGATCAGCAACCCACCAAGAAGCGCGCGCTGCATGAACGCGTAGTCAGCAAAGGGAGCAACAAGAAACGCGTGGAAATCCATCAGGCGGCTTGCCCGTGATCGTGCGCATGGGTGTGATCGTGGTCAGCGCACCAGGGCGCATCATCATCCCAGGCTGCGTGGAAGCGACGAGCCTTAAGAAGATTGTCAGCCTGAAGCACCTCATCGGTCGGCCCCCACGCAATCGGCTCGCGCGAAAGCAGCATGGTCTGGGGGAAGTGATCGCGGACCAAATCCAAATCGTGCATCACCGCGATCACGCTGCGATTTTCCGCGTGCCATTGCTCAATCACCCGCACCAGATCATCCACCGTTTTGGTGTCGATGGCATTGAAGGGCTCGTCGAGCAGAATGAGATCAGCGTCTTGCAACAGCACGCGAGCAAACAGTGCGCGCTGTAACTGCCCGCCGGATAGCGTGTCGATGGTGCGCTTTTCAAAGCGGTCCAGGCCAACTGCGGCCAGCGCTTTGGCGATGGACTCTCGATCAGACCGTGTCATGCGGCCAAGCAGCCCACGCTTTGGCCAGAGACCAAGCTTGACCAGATCAAAAACCGTAGCTGGAAAGGATTTATCGATGTCGGCCTGTTGCGGCAGATAGGCCACGCGACACCCATCTGTGTGCACGCACGTGCCCGCCATCGGCGAAAGGCTGCCTACAATGCCCTTCAGCAATGTGGATTTTCCTGATCCGTTCGGACCGATGATCGCCAGCAAATCACCATGTTGCACCGTGCCCGAAAGTCCATGAACCGCAGGGTGCGGACCATAGCCAAGCGTCAGATCCTCAAAACGAAGGCAGGTGGGGGAGCTGTGGGTGTGCGCCAAAGAGCGTTCCAAAAAAGACAGTTGCGAGGGGTGCACACAGCCTTTAGTATGTTATAGTATAACAAGTCAATCGAACACTGGCTTCCTCGCTCATGACCGCTTCTGTTTCCACAGCCATGCCCTTCTCAGCGCCGCTTTCGCGCAACAACAAGCTGGTGCTCGATCAGCTCTCACAATCTGACAAACCACAATCAGCCTATGAGCTTTTGGACTCGCTGCGCGATGAAGGATTGCGTGCACCACCGCAGATCTATCGAGCGCTGAAGTGGCTGGGCGATCATGGCCTGGTGCACAAGCTGGAGAGCGCCAACGCTTACATTGCCTGTGTTCACGCATCGTGCTGCGGTGGTGCCCGTTGCGCCAGCTCGCACACGGTTTTCTTTCTTTGCGATGGATGCGGCGGTGTTGAGGAAGTGAACGGCGATGCGCTTGCTAACGACGTGAATGCCTTGGGTAAGACACTAGGGTTCGCAGCCCATACGACGAACATTGAAGTGCATGGACAATGCGCAGCCTGCCAGACCAGCTAACCTAATCTGCCTCAGGTATCGCCCAGGTGTCGCCACTGCCAGCGGGATTTTTCGTTGACCCGCGCACGATCAATGCGCCGGGCAGCTCGATGGACTCAGCTTCAAAAGCCTCCCCCTCGACAGCCGCCTCAATGGCTTCAAACAGGGTTTCACTTGTCGCTTCAATCATCGCATCGACCGGCTGGGAAAAGCTGGTGATGGAATAGGTTGGCCACTGCGCCGGGCCGACATTGTCAAATCCAACAATCGAGACATCCTCCGGCACGCTGAGCCCCAGTCCATTGCGCAACGCATCCATGACCGCGATGGCCATATGATCGTTGGCACAGAAAATCGCATCGGGCGGTTCGGGCGCCTGCATCATCGCAACGGCCCCTTTTGCCGCCTCTTCTGCGTTGTAGTTTCCGACGGCGCGCGCATGCAGCGTCGCGTTCTTTTCAGCCAAACCTGCCAAAAATCCACGCTCGCGATCGCGGTTTGTGGAAGTTTCTTCAAGACCAGCAAGATAGGCGATGCGTCGGTGTCCGCCTTCAACCAGAAAATGCGCGATGGTGCGCCCACCAAGCTCGTTGGAGCCGGTGATTTTTGACGCGGTGGGTGCATCGGACACGCGGTTGACCATGACAACTGGAATGCCCGCAGCATGGCATCGGTTGGCGATTTCTGATGACAGGGAGACGGATGCCAGGACCAATCCATCGATTTGATAGTCAAGGGCGCGTTGCAGCTCGGTGTTGGCAGCATCCCCCTCTCCGGCAGTGAAGAGCAGCACGTGATATCCACGCTTCTGACACTGGTCCGAGATTCCCTGAACCAGTTCGGGATAGAAATGATTGTCGAGGTAAGAGACCGCCATGCCGATCATGTGCGAGCGTCGGGTGATCAGTGAGCGTGCGATGGCGTTGGGGCGATACCCAAGGCTGATGGCGGCCTTGTGAACACGCTCTTTGGTCTCTGCGGCCACACTGGCCCCAGGCGTAAACGCGCGCGAAACAGCCGACTGCGAAACGCCAGCCTCGCGCGCAACATCGATGGACGTAACCTTACGCCGGGCCATCAAGCGCAGCCCCACGCTCTACCGTTCGCCAAGAGATCATAAAATGCTTCACGACAACAGGTTTAAGGCGCCCTATCCTCGCCGTCCAGCCATCACCTGCGCCCGCTGAAAAACGCAGCGCGAAGCTGTGGACTTTCACCGCTCGCCGACGTTCAAACGCTCACTAATGAGATCCATTGACCTGCGGTCCAACCGGACCTTCAAGTCCGCTCCGGCCGGCGGTTAAGCCGCCGTCCAACCGACACTCTTGTTGCTCTGGCCGGCGGTTAACCCGCCGTCCAACCGCCGTCGATAAGCAGAGACGTTCCTGTGACCATCGCAGAGGCATCGCTGGCCAGATAGGCCACAGCGCCCATAATGTCTCCGATCTCGCCAACGCGACCAAGCTTGATTTTCGATTCCACCCAGGCCCGCCTTTCGGGGTCATCCAGCGTGACAGCGGCCAAAGGCGTGCGGATAAAGGTTGGGCAGATCGTGTTGATTCGAACCTTGTGTGGCCCCCACTCGATAGCCATGGCCTTCACCATCCCTTCAAGCGCATGTTTGGAGGCGCAATAGACCGCGCGTTCCATGCCGCCAACATGCCCCATCTGCGAAGAAAGGTGCATGATCGAGCCAGGTTTGCCAGCCGCAATCATGCCACGTGCGGCTTCCGCAGATAGCACGAACGCACCGCGTACATTGATATCCATGACGGCTTGATAGTCTTCGATATCCGTGTTGAGCGCCGTGGCGTGGCGAGCAATGCCAGCAGAATTGACCACAACATCAAACGGCATTTCCGCATCAAAAAGGGCTTTCACCGCATCAGTATCGGCCACATCAAGCTGAACGGCTTCAACGCTATGACCCTCGGCTGTCATGGCTTGCACAGCCTCATTCAACTGGTCCATGCCCCGCGCGGCACACACCACATGGGCGCCCTGCTCAGCTAAAGCCACAGCACAACCAAGACCGATGCCGCGCGATGCACCAGCAACGAAGGCCCGCTTGCCATCAAGACGCGTCGAGGGGGTTTTGGGAAGTTTCATCGTCACACTTTTCTTCGCCGAAGGTTCTTGGCCTGCTGAATGGCCGCTTACTTCTGCTGACCGAAACGCTCTGCTCTTTCAGAACAAGCGCTCATTCGGACGGACCATTTACTCTGCCGCTAACTTCGGTTCTGCCGCTTCACCGTAAGGCACGTTGCGGCCACCGTAGCGGCGTACACGCACATTGGCTTGTTCGGCGTGGCCAACAAAGCCCTCCAGCATGCAAAGCCGCGAGCAATACTCACCCATCAGCGCCGCAGCCTCATCGGTCAGCACCTTCTGATAGCTGTGGGTTTTGAGAAATTTGCCAACCCAAAGACCACCAGTGTATCGGCCCGCCTTCTTGGTGGGCAGCGTGTGGTTGGTACCGATCACCTTGTCACCATTGGCCACATTGGTGCGCGCGCCTAAAAACAGCGCGCCGTAACAGGTCATGTTGTCCAGGAACCAATCATCACGGTCGGTCATCACCTGCACATGTTCCGAGGCGATGTCATCAGCGACCTCAAGCATCTCCTCATAGGTTTCACAGACAATCACTTCGCCATAATCCTCCCAGCTTTTGCGGGCGGTTTCAGCGGTCGGCAGCATGGCTAGCAGGCGCTCGATCTCGTCCAACGTGTCGCGTGCCAGCTTCTGCGAGTTCGTGAGCAGAACGGCTGGAGAGTTGTAGCCATGCTCGGCCTGACCCAGCAGGTCGGTGGCGCACAGCTCAGCATCGGCGCCATGTTCATCAGCAATCACCATGGTCTCGGTTGGACCGGCAAACAGGTCAATGCCAACACGTCCGAACAGCTGGCGCTTGGCTTCGGCAACGAACGCGTTGCCTGGCCCGACCAGCATGTGCACCGGATCGATGGTTTCGGTGCCGATGGCCATGGCGCCAACGGCCTGAATACCGCCCAGTACGTAAATCTCGTGCGCACCGCCAAGCTTCATCGCGGCGATGACGGCTGGGTTGGGCTCACCTTTGAACGGTGGTGTGCAGGCGATGATGCGCGGCACACCTGCCACGTCAGCAGTTGCCACCGACATGTGGGCTGACGCCACCATCGGGAACTTGCCGCCAGGTACATAACAACCAACCGACTGTACCGGTATGTTTTTGTGCCCGAGGATCACGCCCGGCATCGTTTCGACTTCAATGTCGACCATCGAGTTGCGTTGGTGCTGAGCAAACACGCGCACCTGATCCTGCGCAAAATTGATATCGTCCATGTCGCGCGAAGACACTTTGTTCATCAGCGCCGCCACATCATCATCGGTCAGACGGAAACGCTCTGGTGTATAACCATCGAACTTTTCCGACAGATCACGCACCGCCGCATCACCGCGCACTTCGATGTCCTTCAACGTGCCTTCGACAATGGCGCGCACCTTGGCATCGTCATCAGAACGCTCTGCCTCGGGCTTGCCGCGTTTCAGGTAGGTTATCATGACGGGTTCCTCGTCAGTGCGTGTGTTCGGTCAGTCAGGATGTTTCAGCGACCGGTGCCAACCGTGATCGCACAAGCATAAGAGACAGCAGGACCGCAACCCCAGCCATGGTTGCCGCCCAACTTGGCCATACCGATAGAGCAAGCGGCACCATCCACACCAACGCTTCGGCTTTGCTGCGCCCGGCCAATGGCTGGACGCCAAGCAAGAAGGCAAGCGACATGGTGAAGGTAACGCCGGTTACCAATGCCTGGCCGACATCAAGCCAAGAGCCTTGCATCAAAAGACCGGGATAAACCAGGAAAAGGATCGGCAAAAGGTAGGCAATAGCGCCCAAACGCACCGCCTCGAAAGCAACCTTGGGCCACTTTTCCTCAGCGATGGTCGAGGCGACGAACACGCCCACACACACTGGCGGCGTGATCACGGACAGCGTTGCATAGTAAAGCACAAAGAAATGCACCGTGAGCGGCGGCAGCCCTGCCTGGATGAGCGCTGGAGCAAACACCGCTGCCACCAGCACATAGGCTGCTGAGGTAGGCAGGCCCATGCCTGCAATTAAGCAGACAATGGCCATGACGACGGCAATCAGCGCGATGTTGTCGCCAGCATAGGAGAGGATGATGCTGGTAAGCGTGACGCCAACGCCGGTTAAGTTCAGCAGCGCGACAAACACCTGCGCGGCAACGAGCAA
Organism: Hyphomicrobiales bacterium; assembly: GCA_040219355.1. Classification (GTDB taxonomy): domain Bacteria; phylum Pseudomonadota; class Alphaproteobacteria; order Rhizobiales; family MH13; genus MH13. Next base: position 100,386 of record JAVJSN010000017.1, on the reverse strand, counting down.
AATGCCGACGATCACCACCCCCTTGCCGCCTGTTACGATGGCTGGCGCCAATTGCTTGATCGCAAACCAAAGCGATTCACCAGCTGTTATGCGCGCAACGATGAATGCGACGATCATCGCAACGATGCCGTAAAAAGCGGTGGTCTCCACCGAGTTGCCGTTCAAGACGCCGTAGATGATACCACCCAGGGAGGCGATGATCGGCGCGATGCGGCGCCAGTCCAAAGCCTCACGCCAGGTTGGCATGCCTTCAGTGTCAACATTGCCGAAGTCGCGTCGCTTGGCGATCACGTGTACCGTCATGAAAATGCCGAGATAAAAAAGAATCGCCGGGATGAGTGCAGCAGCGGCGATCGTCCAGTAATTGACGCCGACAAGCTCGGCCATCACGAAGGCTGCCGTGCCCATGATCGGCGGCGCAAGCTGACCACCGGTGGAGGCGATAGCCTCCACACCGCCAGCATAGGCACGCGGATAGTTGAGCTTGCGCATCAATGGAATGGTGAAGTTGCCGGTGGTCGCAACATTGGCCACCGTCGATCCGGAGATCATGCCGAAGAAGCCTGATGCGATGGTGGCAATTTTGGCGGCGCCGCCCGGCGAAGAACCGCTGGCGCGTGCGGCCAGATCAAAAAAAGTTTTGCCAGCACCCGTATGCAGCAAAAATGCGCCAAACAGCACAAAAGCAGCAAGTGTCGTAGACGCGATACCCACCAGCATGCCCCAAAGGCCAAGATCGGAGAGAAAGATTGTCTCGGTCACGTAGTAGAGATCAAAACCACGGTGGCCGAACCGCCCAGGGATTTGATCACCGAATAAAGCGTAAGCCACCATAAGGCCGACAAGCAGCGGGAACAGGAACGAGACGGTGCGCCGCGCCAATTCCAATATCACCACGAGCGTGGCCGCACCCAACCAGACATCAGGGTTCTCAGCGAAGGGCCGCTGCACCATTATCTCCTCAAAGCGCGTGATGGTGGAGTAAACGGCGAACCAGACAATGGCGAGCATCACCACATCAATCACGATGCCAAGCAAGCGCCACTTTTTGCCGTCGCCAAGCGGGGTGAGAAGGACCGCAAGCGTTGAGGCCAAGCCCACAAAAATGGACCGCTGGATCAGGCTTTCAAACGCCCCAAAAGCCGCTGTGTAAAAAATGAAACAGCCGAGAACCATCGCAACACCAATGACGGCTTTTTCCCGCAGTGAACGGGATTTGACTTCCTCGGTGCCGACATTGTCGTCAACCTCGATCATGGTGACTGCCTTGCTCTGCCGTTTTCCTGGTGTGGGGGCGACACGCGCATGCATCGCCCCCTCCGATTGCCTGCTTAGGCGCTGTTACATTGCGGGACGCAGATTGTCGGGCACATCGTAGCCAAGCTCTTCAAACGCCCGGATTGCGCCGGGGTGCATGGGCGTGGTCGCGAAATCAACCGTCAGCGAACCGATGTCTATGCCTTCAAGCGCCGGGAAGGCCGCCGCTTGAGCTTCCTGGTTTTCCAAAACAGCCTTGGTGATCGCGTAGGCTGTTTCTTCGGTCATGTCGGGCTGAGCGGACACCGCGATCATGAAGCCCCAAGTGCGGTAAGGCCCGTCACGGCCTTGTTGATCGCTGGCCGGCATATCGACGATGGAAAGTTCAGGCAGATTTTCCTGGATCGCGGCAATGCCTTCATCTGACACCGGAAGCACGCGCAGTGGCGTGAGCGTAGCGATATCCGTGGTCAATGGGTCGAAATCGGTTCCAACGGCCGACTTCACAAACCCGTTGAGGCGATCATCTTTAATGAGGTTGGCCAGCTCACCGTTGGTGCCGCGAACCCATTCAGGGGTCACACCCAGAAGCTCCATCACCATCTGCGATGTGGCTTCAGTAGACGAACCGCGCTGGCCTGGGCCAAAGCGCTCGCCATCCAAATCTTCGACGGTTTCATAACCGGAGTCGGCGCGGGTGATGATCAGCTGTGGCGCCAGAGAATAGGCCCAGAGAAGCTGGGAGGCGATGGGCTCACCTTCGAATGTGTTGATGCCTTCATTGGCGTGATAAAGCGCCGGTGTCGTCACCAACCCGATGTCCAACTGACCGCGTGCCATGCGACGCAGATTGTCAACAGTGGCGCCCGTTTCCACCACCGAAGCCTGATACCCTTCAGCGTGATCGTTCACGATCTGCGCCAAAGAGGCGAAGTAGGCATAGTGAGAGGATTGAGCGTTGGTCGCACCAAAGGCCAAGCGCTGATCTTGCGCGCTGGCCGCGCCCGCCATGAGGCCCAGCGCAAGGCCAGTTGCCGCCATCGTTTTAAAGGGTGTCATGTGATTTCCTCCTAAGGATCGCGCTCTTTATGGCGCGGACATGGGACGTTCGCTCCGCCTAGAGTTTGTACTTATCAAGACTTTGCATTCGTATGCAATACACGGCACATGGCGTAGCGGCAAGGCTCTTGCTGCAGCTTTTTGCGCACAATCGATGGTGCAGCGCAGCGAATTCTGCCAGCGGGATAGGCGTTCCGGTTGTGAGACGTTAAGCCTGGTAGTAGTCGCGATACCAAGCAACGAAACGGGCAATGCCCTCTTCGACTGGCGTTGATGGCGGCGTATCGATCAGGCGCGAAAGCAGCGTTGCGTCAGCCCAGGTCATCGGCACATCCCCAGCCTGCATGGGAAGCAAATTGCGCTTGGCTTTGATGCCCAGCGCCTTTTCGATCGCCTCAATGAAGTCGGTAAGCTGAACCGGTTGATTGTTGCCGATGTTAATCACCCGCCAAGGGGCGACCGGCGAGAGGCCCAGCGCATCTCGATCCTCATCATCGACAGTGCCTGGAAGCGTCGGTGTGACATCGGCCAGCGCAGCGATGGATCGTGCGAGGTCATCAATAAAGGTGAAATCGCGGCGCATGTCGCCGTGATTGTAGACGTCGATGGGTTGGCCCTCGAGGATCGCCTTTGTGAACTTGAACAACGCCATGTCTGGCCTACCCCACGGACCATAGACCGTGAAAAACCGAAACAACGTCATCGGCACTCCGTATAGGTGCGCGTAGGAATGCGTCATGGATTCGGCGGCTTTTTTGGTCGCCCCGTAAAAGGACATTTGCAGATCAGCCTTGTGGTGCTCAGCATATGGCATCTCAGTGTTCGCACCGTAGACCGAGCTAGAGGACGCCATCATAAGATGTTTGGGCGGCGTAGCGCGCGCGGCTTCCAGCACTTCAAGCGTGCCCACCAAATTGCTGTCGACGTAAGAGCGAGGGTTATCGATGGAGTAGCGCACCCCTGCCTGCGCAGCGAGATGAATGATCAAGTCCGGCTGTTCCTGCGCGACAAGATCAACAACAACGCCGGGGCTTTCGAGTCTCTCTTCCACGGCCTTAAAATGCTGATTTTGCAGCAACCGCTGATGGCGGCGCCTTTTGAGCTGAACATCATAGTAATCGGTCAGCGCATCGAAACCGACGACCCTATAACCCGCGTCCAAAAGAGCTTGACTGGTGTGAGATCCGATGAATCCGGCAGAGCCAGTAACGAGAGCTGTCTTCTGCGTTGCAGTGACCATGATTCCTAATCGACTCCAAAGAGATCGCGGGTGAAGATTTTGTCTTTCACATCAGAAAGTTCACCAGCCTGCCGGTTGGCTATGATGATGTCACATTCCGCTTTGAACTGGGACAGGTCGCGTACCACCGCCGACCCGAAAAAGTGCACAGCATCGAGACCCGGCTCGTACACGATGACCGGGATGCCCTTGGCTTTGATGCGCTTCATGATGCCCTGAACGGAGGAGTCCCGGAAATTGTCTGAGCCTTCTTTCATTGTCAGGCGATAGACACCCACGCAGCCAGGGTTCTTGGCGATGATGGCATCGGCGATGAAATCCTTGCGCGTTGTGTTGGCGTCGACGATGGCACGGATCAGATTTTGTGGCACGGCGTCGTAGTTGGCCAGAAGTTGCCGGGTGTCCTTGGGAAGGCAATAGCCGCCATACCCGAAGGATGGGTTGTTGTAATGGTCGCCGATACGCGGATCGAGACTGACGCCTTTGATGATCTGGCGCGTGTCCATTCCGGCGATTTGGGCATAAGTGTCTAGCTCGTTGAAATAGGCCACGCGCATGGCAAGATAGGTGTTTGCGAAGAGCTTTATGGCTTCAGCTTCATCTGGGTCGGTCAGCACCATGGGAATGTCAGTCTTGATGGCGCAGTCGGCCAGCATCTGCCCAAAGGCTTGCGCGCGATCAGACCGTTCACCCACAACAATGCGTGAGGGGTGCAAATTGTCGTAGAGCGCCTTGCCCTCGCGCAGAAACTCAGGCGAATGAATAATGCGATCGGTGCTAAATTTTTCGCGTAATCTGGTGACCAATCCCACAGGGATGGTGGACTTGATGATGATCAGCGCCCGATCGTTCACAGCCAGTACGTCGGCGATAACGGCCTCGACAGAGGATGTGTCAAAGGCATTGCTCTGCGGGTCATAGTTGGTGGGTGTTGCCACGATCACATGGCTGGCAGTCCGGTACGCACTCCCAGCGTCCAGCGTTGCGGTCAGATCGAGCGTCTTGTTGGCAAGATAGTCTTCCAACTCCGGGTCACTGATCGGCGAGGTACGCTCGTTGAGCATCGCTACGCGCTCGGCGGAGATATCGCAGGCAGTGACAGGGAACTTTTGTGCCAGCAGAACGGCATTGGAAAGGCCGACATAGCCAAGCCCAGCGACGGCGAAATGAACAGACATGGTGCATCCTTGAAAGCGACCAAAGAAGAGGCGCTGTTTGCCGCGCACCCATCGCATGAGCGCGGTGTTGGGAGCAAGTCGCGAGATCCCGAAACCCAGCGCTGATCTGAAGGCCGACGAACCATTGTGATCCTCACGCGTTGGGGTTAACTGTGCCAAACAAAGATCGGAGCTTTCATGAGCGGCCTACTTGCCCTGCTGGACGATGTTGCAGCCATCGCCAAACTCGCCGCCGCGCAGCTTGATGACGTGGCAGCTCAGGCCGCGAAGGCCGGCAGCAAAGCCGCGGGCATTGTGATCGATGATGCGGCTGTCACGCCGAAATACGTCACCGGCCTTCCGGCGACCCGTGAGCTTCCGATTATCTGGAAGATCGCGCGCGCTTCGTTCTTCAACAAGCTGATCATTCTGCTGCCGGTCGCCCTTCTGCTCAGCGCTTTTGCGCCATGGATGCTCACGCCGCTGTTGATGCTGGGCGGGTCGTATCTTTGCTATGAGGGTGCGGAAAAGATCGCGCATCTGTTCTCGAGCAAGAAGCACCATGCGGTTGATACCGAGCACGGTCTTGACGCGGCCCACCTGGAAGAAAAGCGGGTGAAGGGCGCGATCAAAACGGACTTTATTTTGTCCGCCGAAATCATGACTATTACGCTTTCAGCCATTGAGTCAGACAGTGTAATCACGCGCGGCGTCACCTTGGCCATCGTTGCCATCGCCATCACTGCGCTGGTCTATGGCGCGGTAGCATTGATCGTAAAAATGGACGATGTCGGCCTGAAACTCACGCAGATTGGACGCCTCTCTGCCACGCGCGCCTTTGGACGTGGATTGGTCAAAGCCATGCCACTGATTATGACAGTCATCTCCACGGTCGGTACAGCAGCAATGCTATGGGTGGGTGGCAGCATCATGGTGCACGGTTTGAAGGATCTTGGTGTTCCAGTTGTCTACGACACAATCCACCATTGGGCCGAACTTGGTGCAGGTGGCATCGCCACCGCGCAAGGGTTCGTGGAATGGGCGGTCACGGCCGGGCTCGACGGTGTGATTGGGCTTGGATGGGGCTTGGTGCTGATCCCTATCGTCGCAGTTGCGATCAATCCAATGGTTAAGCTGGTGACCTCGCGCGGTTAAGGTCGGGACTCTATAGGGCTCCTCTGCCTCCGGCCCAGACGCCCCACCCAATAAAGATGAGAAAAGCGGCGAGCAGGCCGAGTGCGATCAGGATCGGTAGCCGCATCAGCCATCGCGTGCCTGTAGCAAGTATCGGTTGGCGGGTGCGCCACCACAGCACAACCGCCAAGCCAATGGCTACCGCCTGCCACCCGAGAAATGCTCCCACTCTGTTTGCGCCCCTGGTGAAGCTCGATCCAGTTGGCTCAATCAGCGCAAACGCGATGAACGACCCCGCGAACGCGATGACCCACAAGGCAAACAACAGCCAGAGCAGTCGAGGCGTACCTCGCGCACGTAATTGTTCTTTGGATCGATCAGTTGTCATGGCCGCATGGTCCGCTCAACAATTTTCGTGTGAAGTTTAACGACGTGAGCAGGCCATGCAAACGCTTACAAACTGACCAGGCATTGTCTTGCAACGTTGGTCGCACACCCTGCTTTGTTCAATTTGTCACGAGTTTTAAGTCCGTCACCTTAACCGCTTCTCAGTAATGACCTTACGCTTTGCACCACTTCATCACGGTTTGGTGAGGTTTGTTTCTATAATTTTAACTTCAAGCCGCCAATGCTTAGTGCAGAAATCAAATCACGCACGCGGTGGACCTGGAACCGATGTTTTCTTTGAAGTTTAAACCCAAAGACGTCCCGTTGGATAATCTGCCGCCGGAAACGCTGCCCAACGAGACTGATACCATGGGTCTTGCGGATGATATTGCGTCAAGGTCATCCGATAAGACATCCAAGACTCTCGCGTCAGTTGCCGAGGCTCTTTCCACCTTTGGTGTGGAGATGGTGGATGTGTCAGGCGCCATCGAAACGGCCAATGCAGCAACCACTGGCTTGCAGGAAGCGTTCAACTTGCTCTGCCAAGCGGCAGAAGAAACACAAGTTCAAACCGGTGTGATCCGAGAGGCGGTTACGACAACCGCAATGGTTGCCAACGCATCCGGTGAAACCATGCAGCGCTCGCGCGATGCATTGAGCAAAGCTGGCGAAGACATCGCCGCCCTCATTGCATCCGTCACAGAGATCAACAGCCAGTTGCAAGGGTTACAAGGCGCGTTGGTCAGTGTCGGTGATGTCTCGCAGTCCATCGACCAGATCGCCCGGCAGACCAATCTTCTGGCCCTCAACGCCACAATTGAAGCCGCTCGCGCGGGTGAAGCAGGCCGCGGTTTTGCCGTGGTCGCCGGTGAAGTTAAGCAGTTGGCCTCGGAAACCTCCAATGCCACGCAACAAATACAAGAAACACTCACCCAGCTGAACCGGGAAGCCGATGCGCTCATTGGGCTTGGTGAGGGTGCGCTGACGGGTGTGTCAGCCGTTCAGGAAAGCACAAGCGCCTTGGATGAGGTTGTGCAAGAACTGTCAGAGGCCATCGGTGAGATAGGCTCCTCCGCAAGCGTTGTTGAGACCGGCATCGTCGATATCGAGACGGCGACACAAGACTTTGCGTCTAACGTCACGACGATGCAGGAAACCGTTACAAGCAACAGCGCCATCCTGGATTCTGCACATGAGCGGATCGGTAAAGCCGTTGACGAAACTGATCGCCTGGTCGGTGTGACGGCAGACAGCGATGTCGATACGGAGGAAGGCCGCTTCCTGGCGATGGCACGCCAAGCTGTTGAATCCGTGCAAAGTGCTTTTGCCGCTGAAATTGACGCAGGTCGGGCAGCATTGAGTGATTTCTTTGATCAGGATTACAAACTGGTCGCTGGCTCCGATCCTGAGCAGGTAACCACGCGCTTTACGGCCATTACGGACCGTGTGCTGCCCACCATTCAAGAGCCAGTCGCACAAAGCAGTGACCGGATCGTTTTCTGCGCGTGCGTCGATGTGAATGGTTACCTACCAACGCACAACGCGGCGTTCAGCAAGCCGCAAGGCGCCGATCCATTGTGGAATGCCGCCAACAGCCGCAACCGCCGCATGTTCAACGACAAGGTGGGTCTGCGCGCTGGGCAAAGCACCGAACCGTTCCTCATGCAGTCTTACCGACGTGATATGGGCGGCGGCAAGTTTGCAATCATGAAAGACCTGTCGGTGCCGATCTATGTGCAGGGCCGTCACTGGGGTGCTCTGCGCTTGGCTTATAAAGTCTAGCACCCTCGCGACACGCGCCACTTCCTGCCGCGTCCGACTTTCGCCATAGTGCAGCGTCAGGCACACGCCTGATTGTGTTCTTGTGCGCAAAGGGACCGTTATGGCCGAAGCACTGCGGCGCGGCGTCAGCCGTCTTGAAACCACTACCAAACTGACTCTGGCCATTCTTGCCTTGGCGAGCGGTGTCTACACCTATCTGGGTGTGCGCGGCTTGCTGCAAGGTATTGGTCCGGTGGTGTTTTTCGGCGCGCTCATCTATTCGACCGCCGTTTCCATCGGTATCTACGCCTTCTGGTCCTACCTCATCCAGTTCGTACCGCACGTGAAGCATGGCAGCGAAAAACGCACCATGCTGATCGCCATGGTGCTTGGCTCGCTGATGATTGTGGCCATGTCCTCTTGGCTCAACGCCGCAGCATTGGCTGGCGGCGCGGCCATTGAACAGCATTTGGCAAACACCACCGAAGAATATCAATCCCGGCTGTCTGAAGCACACAACAATGCGCTCGCCGCACAGGGCTTGCTTCCGGACATTGAACTGGCAAGCGAACGGTTCCGACGGCTCGCCCAAGAAGAACGCGCCACGGGATCGCTGACCGGAACGTCCGGCTCAGGCACGGTGGTGCAGCTCCTCAATCAAATGGCGGGTCAGTTGGAAGGTCTCGCCGCCGAGGTGCGGGCTGCGCGGGTGGAAAGCGATGCGCTATTTGAGCAAGGCGGCAATTATCTGGGTGATATGCGCCGCATCGTTTCGGCCGCTGGACCCATCGAGCCGCGCGCCATCGCCTATGCTGAAGAGGCTGTGTCGCTGTCAGGCGTGATCGCGGCGCTATCGGAAACATCCATCGCCCCAGCTGTGAAACGCGCCGCCGAGGATCTATCTGCGGCCTTCGTGGCCCCCGAAGTGGATGGCGGAACCGCCGACCTTGCCTCGCGGCAAACGGCCATCGTTTCGCGGGTGGAGTCGGCCATCGAGGTGCAATCCAACGCGCTTGCCAGTGCTGCCGATGCTATTTTGGCCCGCGATGACGTTGTGCCGGTGCGTTTCGTGCCGCTGTCCACGCCCGAAGCTGTGCTGCTTTACGCTGAGGACTTTTTACCCTCCTGGGCAGGAGCGATTTCCATCGATCTGCTGCCAGCGGTGCTGATTTTGATCCTTGCTGGTGTGCACTCGGCCATTCGCCGCGAAGAAGGCGCGGAAATGGATGCGCACCATGTAACGGTGCATGAGATGAACCAGGCGCTGAGGCTGTACAACGCCATGCAGCCGCCACAACCGGTTCACGCATCGCCCACCCCGCCGGAACCAGAACCGGACGCCGAGCCCGAGCAGGATGACGAGCGTGAGCGGGCCGATATCAACCAGCCTGGCGTAACGCCGCTGCCAACCCTGAAGCGGGATCGCTGAGCGTGGCCGACGAAGCTCTGAACGAAAACAAGTCGACCTCCAGCGACTGGGTGCTCGGTGGGCTATTCGCGGCGCTGGTTCTCGGATCAGCCGCGGCTCTCGCCTATGATTTCCGCTCGCTGCTTGGCGAGCAACAGGCATTTGAGACCAGCAATCCGTTTGGTAATCCAAGCCGCGTTGACTACGGCCCACGCCGCTCGCCGGGTAATGATGATCAGATCCGGCGTTACGATCCGCGTTCCGCCCCGTCTCGACGGTCTGATCAACAGGTAACGTTGCCCGGCTTCGACGGCGACCCCGACGCTGCAATTTCCGCGTCCATTACGTTCCATATGGGCGAGAATGGCGCCGCCAGCGCTGTCGGGCGTATCGATCCGGGCAGCTATGTCGCGTTCGAAGAATTTATCGACGCCAGCCCAGAGTTGACCGCCCTCACCTTCCATTCACCCGGCGGCAGCGTGCGCGATGCGATCGCGATGGCGGAGCTGCTGCGCGAGCGCGAGATCGACACAGCAGTTGCCCGCCACGGCTATTGCGCCTCCTCTTGTCCTCTTGCCTTTTCCGGCGGCGTCGAGCGCGCTTTGCCTGATCCTGTCTGGTTTGGCGTACACCAGGTTTTCACCTCCGATGCTGAGATCGGCACGCTTCAGGATGGCATGGCTGGCGCTCAGCATATTTCCAGCCAAGCGCAGCAGTTGCTGGTGGATATGGGTGTTGATCCACGCGCCTGGATTCACGCGATGGCCACACCCAAAGAGCAGCTTTACCTGTTCAGCCAAGAAGAGCTGGCTGACCTGGACTGGGTGACGAATTAGGTTTTAAGCGCCTTCGCGTGGTGGGCCATATGCTCACCGATAAAGCTGGCGACAAAATAGTAGGAATGGTCATAGCCCTCGCGTATGCGAATGCTCACCGTTTGCCCTGCCTGCGCGCACGCATCTCCGAAAAGCTGCGGGCGCAATTGCTCATCCAAGAAATTGTCCGCTGCGCCTTGATCGATCAGAATATGCGCCTTTGTCGGCGCCTGTTTTACCAGATCGCACGCGTCGTGCTTGGCCCATTGTGCGGTGTCGCCGCCAAGATAGGCGGTGAACGCCTTTTGGCCCCAGGGAACCTGTGTCGGCGCGACAATCGGCGAAAAAGCACTGACGCTGACGTAAGAGTCAGGATGCTTGAGATGAAAAGTCAGTGCGCCGTGCCCACCCATGGAATGCCCCGTGATGCCTTGGCGAGTCAGATCCGCGGCTGGAAAATGCTCAGCAATCAAGGTTGGCAATTCCTGCGTAACATACGTTTCCATCTGGAAATGCTGCGCCCACGGGTCCTGCGTCGCATCGACATAGAAGCCAGCGCCCTGCCCGAGATCATAGCCCTCATCGTTGGCAACGCCCTTGCCGCGCGGTGATGTGTCGGGGCAGACGATCATGATGCCATGTTCGGCGGCGTAGCGCTGAATGCCGGACTTCTCGTTGACGTTGGCCCAAGTACAGGTGAGGCCCGAGAGATACCAGAGCACTGGAACCTTTCTGTCAGCTGCCTGTGGCGGGCTGTAGACGGCAAAGCGCATCGTGCCGTTGCAAGCATCAGAGGCATGATCGAACACCTCCACCTTGCCACCAAAGGAGGCGAAGGATTGGACGGGCTGAAGGGCCATCAGTAGAGTACCACACTGCGGATGCTTTCGCCCGCATGCATCAGGTCAAAGCCCTTGTTGATGTCGTCCAGCGGCATGGTGTGGGTGATGAGACTGTCGATATCGATGCGCCCTTCCATATACATGTCGACGATTTTTGGCACGTCTGTTCGGCCCCTTGCGCCGCCAAAGGCCGAACCGCGCCATACCCGGCCGGTGACCAGTTGGAAGGGTCGGGTGGATATCTCGGCGCCAGCTGGTGCCACGCCGATGATGATGCTTTCGCCCCAGCCTTTATGGCAGCATTCCAGCGCCACGCGCATAACCTCGGTGTTGCCGATACACTCGAACGAATAGTCCGCCCCGCCACCGGTCAACTCCACCAAATGACCGGTCAGATCGCCGGAAATCTCTTTGGGGTTCACATAGTGCGTCATGCCGAACTGCTCGGCGATGGCGCGCTTGGCAGGGTTGGTGTCGACGCCGACAATCTGCTTGGCACCAATGAGCTTCAGCCCCTGGATGACGTTGAGGCCGATCCCACCAAGGCCAAAAACAACAGCAGTTGAGTTGGGCTCTACCTTAGCGGTGAACATCACCGCACCAATGCCGGTGGTGACACCGCAGCCGATGTAGCAAATCTTATCAAACGGCGCGTCTTTGCGGACCTTGGCGAGCGAAATTTCCGGCAGCACCGAATAGTTGGAGAAGGTTGAGCAGCCCATATAGTGCAGCAGTTTTTCACCCTTGTAGGAGAAACGGCTGGTGCCATCGGGCATGACGCCCTGGCCCTGCGTGGCGCGAATTTTCTGGCAAAGGTTCGTCTTGCCATTCAGGCAATACTCGCACTCACGGCATTCGGGCGTGTAAAGCGGGATCACATGATCACCAACTTCGACAGAGGTAACGCCAGGCCCGGTTTCAACAACCACGCCTGCGCCCTCATGGCCCAAGATGGCGGGAAACGCTCCTTCGGGATCAGCGCCGGAAAGCGTGAACTCGTCGGTGTGGCAAATGCCTGTGGCCTTGATCTCTACCAGCACCTCGCCAGCTTTGGGGCCTTCCAGATCAACCTCGACCACTTCCAAGGGTTTGCCTGCTTTAAAGGCGACGGCTGCACGCGTTTTCATGGTTCACTCCCCGATTGATTGTTCGCAAAGAGCTACAGATCGCGCACTGACATCGCAAGCTCCAACTAATTCTGATTGACGTACCTCAGAGAGCCATCCTACCCTCGCTCAGCAAAAAAGATGCACTGGCAAAGGCGCACAAGGCAGGGATGGGAAAACCCACAGTTCATGACATCGCCGAAGAAGCGGGCGTGAGTCTGGCGACCGTTGACCGTGTGCTCAACGAACGTCCGGGCGTGCGCTCCATGACGGCACGGCGGGTGCATAACGCCATCGATAAGCTAGGCTATGTGCGTGATGTCCATGCGGCCAATCTGGCGCGCGGGCGGCACTATCGCTTCTCTTTTGTTCTACCGGAAGGCGAGAGCCAATTCTTGAGAGCGCTGCGCGAGGCCATCGAGGAAGCTGGCGCTGGCCTGCGTTTAGATCGTGCCGAGCTGCAAACCATCGAGGTGCCATTGAATGATTCAGTGGCTATGATCCGCGCGCTGGAAACCCTCCAGGCGCAGCAAATTGATGGCCTGGCAATCATGGCCAATGAGACGCCGGTCGTGCGCGATATGATCGCCCATATGAAAGAGAGCGGCATCGCGGTCGTAACCCTGGTCAGTGACCAACCGAACGCTGAGCGCGACCATTTTGTTGGCATCGACAACATCGCCGCTGGGCGAACCGCTGGAGTCTTGATGGGCCGTTTTGTGGGCGGCAGATCGGGCAAAATCATCGTTGTCGTCAACACCACCCATGCGCGTGACATGGTGCAGCGGCGCCTGGGGTTTGATGCGGTGATGCGCGAACAATTTCCGATGCTCAACGCCCTGCCCTCGCTGGAGGGCCATGATGAGTTGGAGCGAACAGCGCAGGTGATCGAGCGGGCGCTTGGCAGCCATGAGGATGTGGTTGGCATCTATTGCGCGGGCGCGGGCACACGCGGGGTGACAAAAATCATCGCCGAGCATGACCTGGCGGATAAATTGATCGTGATTGGCCACGAACTCACCGCCCACTCCGAGCAAGCGCTGCGCGATGGCCTGTTGGACGTGGTGATCACGCAGAATGTTGGCCATCTGGTGCGTAGTGCCACGCGCGTGCTGCGGGCCAAGTGCGACGGTCGAGAGATCATTGAAAGCCAAGAGCGCATTCGCATCGAAATCGTGCTGCGGGAGAACCTGCCCTAGGCACCAAACCCAACGTTGAGACGCAACAGACGCGCCAACCCAATCCATCATTCGGGAGAACACACATGAAAACCATCCAGGGCCCTGCGCTGTTTCTGGCGCAATTCGCCGGGGACGAGGCGCCGTTCAACAGCTGGGATGCGATCACCAAATGGGCGGCTGATTGCGGCTACAAAGGCGTGCAGGTGCCAAGCTGGGATGGTCGTTTGTTTGATCTGGCGAAGGCCGCGCAGTCCGTTGGCTATTGCGACGATTTCAAGGGCCAGGCGGCGGCGAATGGCATAACGGTGACGGAGCTTTCCACTCACCTTCAGGGCCAGTTGGTGGCGGTTCACCCAGCCTATGACGCGGCCTTTGATGGCTTTGCCGATCCGTCTGTGCACGGCAACCCGCAAGCCCGCCAAGCCTGGGCGGTGGAGCAGGTGAAGATGGCCATCACAGCCTCAAAGAATATGGGCATAGGTGCGCATGCCACATTCTCCGGCGCGCTCGCCTGGCCCTACATCTATCCGTGGCCGCAGCGCCCTGCCGGTTTGGTGGAAGCAGCCTTTGATGAGCTCGCCAAGCGTTGGCGCCCGATCCTCGATCATGCCGAGGATTGCGGGGTGGATGTTTGCTATGAAATTCATCCAGGCGAAGACTTACACGATGGGATCAGCTTTGAAATGTTCCTGGAACGGGTCGGCAATCATGCCCGATGCAATATGCTCTACGACCCGTCGCACTACGTGCTGCAGCACATGGACTACCTCGATAATATCGACATCTATCACGAGCAGATCAAAATGTTCCACGTGAAGGATGCCGAGTTGAACCCGACCGGCAGGCAGGGTGTGTATGGCGGGTATCAAAGCTGGGTGGATCGCGCCGGACGCTTCCGCTCGCTGGGCGACGGCCAGGTGGACTTCAATCAGGTTTTCTCCAAACTCACCCAGTACGATTTTGACGGCTGGGCCGTGGTGGAATGGGAGTGCGCCCTGAAGCACCCCGAAGACGGCGCCCGCGAAGGGGCGCAGTTCGTCAAAGACCACATCATCCGCGTGACCGAACGAGCGTTCGACGATTTTGCCGATGGTGGCACCGATGATGCCGCGAACCGCAATATGCTCGGACTGGGAGGCTAGCTGATGGCAATCGAAGGCAAGTCGGAACAGAACGCCGGGCGCATACGCCTCGGCATGGTCGGCGGTGGGCGCGATGCGTTTATTGGTGGCGTGCATCGCATTGCCAGTCGCATTGATGATCGCTTCGAGCTGGTTGCTGGCGCGTTCTCCTCAACGCCCGAGAAATCCAAAGCCTCTGGGGCGGATCTTGGGCTCGATCCGTCACGGGTCTATGATGATTTCTCAACGATGGCCAAACGCGAAGCGCGGCTGAAGGATGGTATCGACGCGGTGGCCATCGTCACGCCCAATCACATGCACTATCCGGTGGCGCGCGAGTTTTTGAAACGCGGCATCCACGTGATCTGCGACAAACCGCTGACGGCAACGCTGGCTGAAGCCAAGAAGATGGTACAGGCGGCGGAGAAATCCGATGCGCTTTTCGTGCTCACGCACAATTACACAGGCTATCCGATGATCCGGCAGGCGCGCCAGATGGTGGCTGCCGGTGAACTGGGAACGCTGCGTGTCGTGCAGGCGGAATACCCGCAAGATTGGCTGACTGAACCGTTAGAACAGGCCGGCATGAAGCAGGCCACATGGCGTACCGACCCAGCTCAGTCTGGTGCGGGTGGCTGCATTGGCGACATCGGCACGCATGCGTTCAACTTGGCTTCTTTTGTGACGGGCTTGGAGCTGGACCAGCTCTGCGCCGAACTCAACAGCTTTGTCGACGGTCGCCGCGTGGATGACAACGCCCACGTAATGCTGCGCTTCAATGGTGGCGCGCGTGGCATGCTGTGGTCAAGCCAAGTGGCGCCAGGCAATGAGAACGCCCTGAAACTGCGCGTGTATGGCGAGAAGGGTGGGCTTGAATGGCATCAAGAAGAGCCGAACACGCTGTGGTTCTCGCCTTTCGGCAAACCGCCGCAAAAGATCACGCGTGGTGGCGCTGGATCTGGTGAGGCGGCGGCTCGCGCCACGCGCGTTCCACCGGGACATCCGGAGGGTTATTTGGAAGGGTTTGCAACCATTTACAGTGAGGCGGCCGAAGCCATCCGTGCCGCGCAAGCCGGCCAGCCTGTACCGTCAGATGTTGTTTTCCCCACCGTTCAGGACGGCCTCATCGGCGTTGCGTTTGTCGATGCATGCGTGCGTTCATCACGCCGCAATGGTGCCTGGGTTGGTTTGAACCTGTGATAGACGGGCGGGGTCGACACAGAAGGAAGGAATGGGTCAATGAACCGCTTAGGCCGAAATTATGCACTTGCCCTGTTTGTCATGCTGGTCGGGGTGGCGACGCCAGCCTCTGCAACGGCCACGCTGGAATGTGTAGGCGTTGAAGACCCAGAGGTTCACGTTACGTTGACGCTGGGCAGCGTGCCGGTGTTGGCAATCGTCAACGCCACCATCGACACGCCCGCAGGCTCCTATGCCATGGTGCCGCAGGCCGCTGGCCAGACGGAAGTTGTAGTTGGTCAGGGCATGAGCACTTCAGAGGGTATGTCGGTTGATTTCGCAGACCCCAACCTGCTGGAGATCCTGGTGACACTGCGCACGATGCAAGCCTATCGCGACAGGCAAGCGGCCCATGTTGGGCTGCTCATCGTCGAAGATCGCGATGTATATGCGGTCACCTGCGAGAGCTAAATTCCAATGCCGATCACGCCTTTGGTGAGAACAGCAGCTTCAAATAAGACCGCAGCAGCATAATCTGCTCTGATGCGCTGTTGTGTTCGCGCAAGGCGCGTTGCAGCACGAGACCGCCTTCGACGACACTGGAAACCATGTCGCCAAGCGCATCCATATTGACGTCGTCGCGCGGCTCATAGACGGCGGCGATCTCCTCGAACATCGCCCGAAAGCGTCGGCGCCAACCAAGAATGGCCTGACGGTTCAAGTCTTGCACACCCTTGTCGAACAGCCGGTCCTGGTAAGCGGTGGCGGCGATCACGCAACCAGGATGGCCTTCGGGCATATCGGCAAGCATCTCCGCCAGCATTTTTAGACCGATCAACATGGAATGCAGCGGATCGTCATTTAGCTCTGAGGCGCGCGAGAAGATGTCATCATAGAGCGCGTTTTCCGCATCGATGTAGCGTTCAAGCATGGCGCGCGCGAGGGCGTTCTTGTCCTTGAAGTGGTAGAAAAAACCGCTCCGCGAAATCTCCGCACCGGCAACGATCTCCTCAATGGACGTCGCCTCGAAGCCTTTTTCGAGGACCGACGCCTCGGCGATGTCGAGGATTTTGGAACGGGTGTGGGTTTTCTCGGCCATCTGCTTTGTTCCAACTGTACCGTGAGTCCAGTCATCGCAGCGTCGAGCAGATTGCCCGACGTCATACCGCCCCTTACGTACTGATTTTGTTGCGAAAAAACTATCGCCCAAACCAGACCACGCGGCCACTATCGCTTGACGGGTAGCGCAATCTACACCTTGCGGCAATCACCGAAAGGAAAATGCAATGCGAACCCAAGACCTGGCCACTACCCAACGTTTCTACCTTGCTGATGGGGGCCTGGAAACCTTCATGATATTCGACAAGGGACATGACTTGCCCTGTTTCTCCGCTGCCGTGCTGCTCGACACCGAGGCTGGCCGCCGCGATCTAACCACCTACTATGAAACCTATGTCGACATTGCGCGCGCTTCAGGGCGCGGCTTTGTCATGGATGCGCCGACGTGGCGGTGTGGAGTCGCGTGGGCCAAGCCCATCGGTTTGTCGATTGATGAGATACTAGAAACGAACAGGCGCGCCGTTGCCTTTGTTTCCACGATCCGTGATCGGCATGAAAGCGAGACGCTGCCCATCGTGCTCAACGGCCTGGTTGGCCCTGCAGGCGATGCCTATGCGCCCGGTACATCACTCAGCGCGGAGGAGGCCTTCGACGTTCATGCGCCTCAAATCCACGCGCTGGGAAAAGCGGGCGTTGATATGATCAGCGCGATGACGCTAACCCATGCTGAAGAGGCCAGCAGTATTGCCCGCGCAGCGAAAGAGATCGACGCGCCGGTCGTCATCGCCTTCACGCTGGAAATCGATGGGCGATTGCCGTCGGGCCAACCCTTGGGCGAGGCAATCGACGAGGTTGATGCGGTATCGGGTTCGGCGCCGCTCTACTACATGATCAATTGCGCCCATCCCGATCATTTCCGCAGCGTTTTGAACAAAGACGCGACATGGGTCACACGCATAGGCGGCATCCGATGCAATGCTTCGCGCATGAGTCATGCCGAGCTGGATGAAGCCGAAGAACTGGACGATGGCGATCCGGCCGAACTTGGTGACTTGAGCATGCAACTCTTGAGCATTCTGCCTAATGTTCGCGTTGTTGGCGGCTGCTGCGGAACCGACCATCGCCATATCGGCTGCATGGCACATCATCACCATGTTCGCTCTGCCGCCTAGCGGACGCAACTTATCCCTATTAGGCCGGTCTCGGTCGCCCCCACACCATGACTTTGAGAATTACTATGCTCCATTCCTCCCCACCCACCATCCGCCATGCCGAACCCTCCGATGCGCCAAGCCTTGCCAAATTGATCGATATTGCCGGCGAAGGTATTCCCCGCTGGCTTTGGAGCCAATCCAGCGAATCTGGTCAAAACCCACTTGAGGTCGGAGCCGCGCGTGCCCGGCGAACCGAAGGTGGATTTTCCTTTCGCAATGCGCTTGTGGCTGACCTTGATGGTCGCGCTGCGGGCATGGTGCTCAGCTACCCGATTGAAACCGCGCCGGAAGATGACCCCGACAATTTACCCGCACCGATTGCACCCTTCGTGGAGCTGGAAGCGCATTCAGTCGGCACCTGGTACATCAACGCGCTTGCCGTTTTTGCCGGGGCTCGCGGTGCTGGCGTCGGATCGTCGCTCATGCAGGCCGCGGAGGAATTCGCCCAAGCGGCGGGCTACCGGTCGATGAGCGTTCAGGTCTATTCGCAGAATGCCGGCGCCCTGAAACTCTACGAGAAGCTTGGCTACCGTGAACATGCACGGGCGCGCGTGCGCGAGCATCCTTGTCAGCCCTACTATGATGAGGATGTCGTGCTTCTTCTCAAGCCGATATCGATCTAAAGCACACCGCCAGAATCTCCGGCTAGTTTTCCCTTCACAAGCCTTTTGAGGTACGCACCTCATTTTTTGCTTGCTTTGAGGTGCGTACCTCAATTAGGCTTCTCCCAATCCTCAAGAAACGCCGCAAAAGGCGGCAGAGGACAAAACGGGAGGAACTTTCCTATGAAGTCACTGAAACTGATGGCCGCGACCGCGTTGACCGGCGCGATTGGCCTTACCGGCGCCGTTGGCCTACCCGCCACAGCTGCCAAAGCTGAAGAGCTCACCTTGTGCTGGGCCGCTTGGGATCCGGCCAACGCGTTGGTTGAACTTTCCAAACAGTTTGAAGAAGAATCCGGCCACACCATGAACTTTGAGTTCGTGCCCTGGCCGAACTTCGCCGACCGCATGCTCAATGAGCTCAACTCCGGCGGCCAGCTTTGCGACCTTCTGATTGGCGACAGCCAATGGATCGGCGGCGGCGCGGAGAACGGCCACTATGTGCGCCTGAATGATTTCTTCGACAATGAAGGCATCTCGATGGACGATTTCGCGCCAGCGACCGTCTATGCCTACTCGACCTGGCCAAAAGGCTCCGAGAACTACTACGCCCTGCCCGCCATGGGCGATGCCAATGGCTGGTTCTACCGTCGCGACTGGTTTGAGCGCGAGGACATTCGCGCTGCTTACATGGCCGAAACCGGTCAAGAGCTGCGTGAACCGCAGACCCAGCGCGAACTGCTTCAGATCGCTCAGTTCTTCCAAGAGCGTGAGATCGATGGCCAGACCCGCTACGGCGCAGCCATCTTCACTGAGCGTGGTTCTGAAGGCATCACCATGGGTGCAACCGGCGCGCTTTACGCTTGGGGTTTCCAATATGAGCGCGAGCCTGGGTCCTACGACATGCAAGGCGTGGTGAACTCTGCGGCTGCCGTGGAAGCACTGGAGTTCTACAAAGAGCTTTACGAGACCGCGACGCCTCCAGGCTACACCGACAGCTACATGGGCGAGTCGCTGGATGCGTTTAAATCCGGCCAGGTGGCCATGGCGATGAACTGGTTCGCCTTCTTCCCCGGCCTTTATGCGGATCCGGAAGTTGGCGGCGACACGATCGACTTCTTCGTCAATCCACCGCAGGAGGTCGAAGCGTCTACCCTTGGCGGTCAGGGCATCTCGGTTGTCTCCTACTCTGACAAACAGGATGCGGCGCTGGAATACATTGCATGGTTCGCGCAACCCAGCGTGCAAGCGCAGTGGTGGGAACTTGGCGGTTACTCAGCCCACAATTCGGTGCTGAACGACCCGGGCTTCGTGGACAGCGCGCCGTTTGCCGGTGACTTCCTGGAAGCGATGGGCAGTGTCCAGGACTTCTGGCAGGAGCCAGCTTACGCAGAGCTGCTGCTCGCCATGCAGAAGCGCCTACACGACTACATCGTAGCCGATCAGGGCACGGCGCAGGAAGCGCTTGACCTGCTGGTCGAAGACTGGACGGAAGTCTTCGAAGACGAAGGCCTGCTCTAGGTATCCTCCCTGCGGGGCAAAACCCCGTGAACAAACTTGGGTCGCCCTCGCCTCTTTTGGGCGACCCATTTTCTCAAACCTTGTTGGTTGAAAAGCTTGCTTGGCTGGCGTGCGGAGGTTTAGCCTCCCTGCGTGCCAAAAAATGTCGAAAACCTAAGGAAATCGACCGGTGTCAGAGAACACGATAGAGCGCGCTGCTAAAGCGACGCCGCCCTCCGTTGCGCGCAAAATCCGGGGGCTGAGCGACCGCGCGATTGCCTGGATTTTCGTCGGGCCGTCGATCTTCCTGCTGCTGGCTATCAACATCTTTCCGCTGATTTGGACGATCAATCTGTCGTTCACGAATTTTCGTGCCAACCGGCCCAATCGCGAGGTGGAGTATATCGGGCTGCGCAACTATGAGCGCATCCTCACCGATAGCGATATCTGGCTGACCATGCAGGCCACTGCGCACTTCCTGTTCTGGACTATCGTGCTGCAAGTGCTGATCGGTTTCACGCTGGCCTACCTGATCAACAAGAAGTTCAAGGGCAACGATCTTTGGACAACGATTATTGTGCTGCCGATGATGCTGTCGCCGGCTGTCGTGGGGAACTTTTGGACCTTCCTTTACCAGCCGCAAATCGGCCTCTTCAACTATGTGATTTCGTTCTTCACCGGCATCGATCCATCGAGCTTCCAGATGATTGGCGACGTTAATCTGGCGCCCTGGTCTATCGTGATTGTGGACACCTGGATGTGGACGCCGTTCGTGATGCTGATCTGTTTGGCCGGGCTTCGAAGCATCCCAGATTACATTTATGAGGCCGCCGAAATTGACCGTGCGTCCAAGTGGCGGCAGTTCTGGACGATCACTGTGCCCATGGTGCTGCCGTTCTTGATGCTGGCGGTGCTCTTCCGCGGCATCGAAAACTTCAAGATGTTCGATCTGGTGGTGCAGCTCACCGGCGGTGGGCCTGGCTCGGTGACCGAACTCACCTCGATCAATCTGAAACGCGAAGCATTTGAGAAATGGCGCACCGGCTATGCCTCGGCCTACGCGATCATTCTCTTCGTCACCGTGTTCGGCCTCGCCTCCATCTATGTGAAGGCGCTCAACAAGGTGAAAGAACGATGAGCTTTTCCATCACCGAACCTTCCAAGCGCCAAAAGTGGGTCGCTGGAACACTGGTCATCGTCTACGCGCTGGTGACAATGCTGCCGCTGGCATGGATTTTCATGACCGGCTTCAAGTCGCCAGCTGACGCGATCTCGTACCCACCGCAGGTGGTGTTTGAGCCGACGCTGGAAGGCTATGTGAACCTGTTCACCCAGCGAACCCGCCAGACGCAAGACTTCCTGGACGCCAACCCGCCAGAGGAATGGTATGACGAGATCGTGCGCCAGTACGACATGGTGATTGTCGGCCCGTCGAAGTTTGGCGAGCGGTTTATGAACTCCGTCATTATTGGCTTTGGCTCGACGTTCCTGAGCGTTTTTCTCGGCACGCTGGCCGCCTATGCGTTCAGTCGATTTCGCATACCGCTGGCCGATGATTTGCTGTTCTTCATTCTCTCCACGCGCATGATGCCGCCAATTGCCGTCGCAATCCCGATCTTCCTGATGTACCGCGAACTTGGCCTGTCGGACACGCATCTGGGCATGATTTTGCTCTACACTGCGGTGAACATCTCGCTGGCGGTCTGGCTGCTGAAAGGCTTCATCGACGAGATACCCCGCGAGTACGAAGAGGCCGCGCTGATCGACGGCTACACGCGCTTTCAGGCATTCTACAAAATCGTCCTGCCCCAGGCGGCAACCGGCATCGCCTCCACGGCCATCTTCTGCCTGATCTTTGCCTGGAACGAGTACGCGTTCGCCGTGCTTCTGACCTCCGGTACCGCGCAGACCGCACCACCCTTCATCCCCACGATCATCGGTGTGGGCGGGCTCGATTGGCCAGCCGTGGCTGCTGGCGCAACGATCTTCCTGCTTCCGGTGATGATTTTCACGGTGATGCTAAGGAAGCACCTGCTCCGCGGCATAACCTTCGGCGCTGTGAGGAAGTAGCAGCGATGAGCAAGTTCTTCTCCGGCCTTTTCGGCCTTCGGCGCGGCGCATGGGAAATGGTCGCCACGATCCTCATCGCCACCGGTGTGGTCATGCTCATGCAGCCGTTCGCGATTGAGCTCTACACCTACTCCTTCATCGTCACGCTGGTGGGCACGGTGATGTTCATCATCGTCAGCCATTTCCGGGAGTAGCGTTGTGGCTGAGCAAACCCATGCCATCCCTGTTTTGCCCACCATCCCAGTCGAGGTCGCCAAGGTGATCGACGCCATGCCGGAGCCCTCGCGCGGCCGCGTTCTGCAACTGCGCGACTTGGTGCTTGCCGAAGCCAAGGCACGCGGCATCGCACCGGTCGAAGAAACATTGAAATGGGGACAGCCCTCTTACGTGCCTGGACGTTCCGGCACGACCATCCGCCTTGGCGCTGATGAAACAACCGGCGGCGCCAAGCTGTTCGTGCATTGCCAAACGTCCCTGGTGGATGAATGGCGCAGCCTGCACGGGGCACGCCTCTCCTATGAAGGAAACCGAGCCGTTTTGATCGACCCTGAAGGCCCTTTGCCTACCGACGAGCTATCTATGTGCATCGCATCTGCGCTCACCTATCACCGCAACAAGCGAGCGCAACATGGCTGAGATTGTCATCAAAAATCTGCGCAAGGAGTTTGGTGATTTCACCGCCGTGCAGTCCTCAAGCTTCAAAATTGAGGACGGCGAGTTCTTCATGCTGCTTGGGCCGTCTGGCTGCGGCAAAACCACGACCCTGCGGATGATTGCCGGACTGGAACTGCCAACCTCCGGTGAGATCACCATCGACGGCGAAGAGGTCAGCCAAAAGCCTGCCAGCCAGCGCGACATCGCTATGGTGTTTCAGATGTTCGCGCTCTACCCGCACATGAACGTGCGCAAGAACATCTCCTACCCGCTTGTCAGTCAAGGCATGCCGCGCGCCCAAGTGAAAGCCAAGGTGGCCGAAGTCGCTAAGATCTTGGGCATTGAGGATATTCTGAACCGTCCCGTGGGCGGCCTCTCCGGCGGTGATCGTCAGCGGGTTGCCCTTGGCCGTGCCATCGTGCGCGATCCCAAAGCCTTTATGATGGATGAGCCGCTGGGTGCGCTGGACGCTGAATTCCGCGAGCATATGGCCGAAGAGCTGCGCGCCCTGCACGACCGCATGGGCGCGACAACGGTTTATGTGACCCATGACCAGCTAGAAGCCATGCAAATGGGCGACAAAATTGTCGTCATGAACCACGGCGTGATCGAGCAGTTTGGCACGCCGCAGGATATCTACGACAAGCCCGCGACCATGTTTGTCGCCAACTTCATTGGCTCACCACCGATGAATTTTTTAAAAGGCCATGGCACGCTGGATATCGGTGCGACGGCGGTGAATTTGCACCATCACTCCATCCTGATCCCAGAGATGCGCGAGCCGTTTGATGGCGACATCACGGTCGGGGTGCGGCCAGAGCATGTGCGCTTGTCGGATGAGGGTTCGTATCGCGGGCAAATCCTTGCCACCGAATATTTGGGCACCACGCAAATCGTAACCCTGGCGACCGACGCGGGTGAGCTGAAGGCCCGTATCGGGTCTGAGCGCCGGGCGACGGTGGGCGAAAATGTTGGCCTTGCCTTCAATGCCTCCACGCTGACGCTGTTCAACAGCCAGACCGGAAACGCGCTGCGCTCCAATCTCAATATCGGCGTTCTGGGTATGGGAGGCGCCCATGGCTGAGGTATCACTCACAGGCATCAGCAAAGCGTTTGGATCAACGCAGGCGGTCGATGGCATCACGATGGACATACCGGACGGCGCGTTCGTGGTGCTGCTCGGACCAACGGGCGCTGGCAAAACCACGACGCTGCGGCTGATCTCCGGCCTTGAAAAACCCGATGCTGGGCAGATCAGCATTGGCGGCCATTCGGTCACCAGTCTGACGCCCGCGCAGCGCGATGTGGCGATGGTGTTTCAGCAATATTCGCTCTACCCGCATATGACGGTGCGAGACAATCTAGCGTTCCCGCTGCGCTCGCCTATCCTCAAAACCCCAGAGGATGAGATCGCTAAAAAGGTGGCCGAGGTCGCCGAGGTGCTGCAAATCCCGCACAAGCTGGACAACAAAGCCACCGAGCTCTCCGGCGGTGAAATGCAGAGGGTTTCCATTGGCCGTGCCTTGGTGCGCGCACCATCGATCTATCTGATGGATGAGCCGCTTTCCTCACTTGACGCCAAGCTGCGTACGGATCTGCGTGTGGAACTGAAACGCATTCAGGCAAGCCTTGGCGCAACGCTGCTTTACGTGACCCACGATCAAATCGAAGCCATGACCATGGCCACCCATGTGGGCGTGCTGGATAAAGGCAAGCTGGTGCAGTTTGGTAGTCCACGCGAGATCTACGAAAACCCGGTCAGCCAGTATGTCGCCGGTCGTCTTGGCCTGCCGCGCATCAATCTTTTGCCTGCCGATCTGTTCGCTGGCGCGCCTGACGGTGCGACCACCATCGGCATGCGCCCAGAGCATATCCAGCAGGGGGCGGAAGGGTCTTTCGGCAAACCGGCCAAAGTGGTGCGTGTGGAGCATCTGGGCGACCAGACACGCCTGCATCTTACCGTGGAAGGCCTCGACATCATCACGCTCACCGATGTGCACACCAGACTGGAAACCGGCGACACGCTGGCTATTCAACCGCGCAAAGCCCTCTACTTCGCCGCCGATGGCGCCCGCCTGGCCTAGGCCTAAGGAGACACCCCATGAAACAGTTCATCAACGCCAAAGAGACGCTTGTTACCGAAGCCATTGATGGTCTTTTGCGCACCGCCGGTGGCAAGCTTGCCCGGCTGGATGGTTATCCGCACATCAAGGTGGTCGTGCGCACCGATTGGGACAAATCACAGGTTGCGTTGGTGTCGGGCGGTGGATCAGGGCACGAGCCGAGCCATGCAGGCTTTGTCGGACAGGGCATGCTGACGGCGGCAGTGTGCGGCGATATTTTTGCTTCGCCATCGGTGGATGCCGTGTTGGCCGGAATTTTGGCCGTAACCGGACCGGCTGGCTGTTTGCTGATCGTGAAAAATTACACCGGCGACCGGCTGAACTTTGGCCTTGCCGCCGAACGTGCTCGCGCGCTCGGGCACAAGGTTTCCATGGTCGTGGTGGATGATGATGTCGCACTGCCGGATCTACCGCAGGCACGCGGTGTGGCCGGCACGCTGTTCGTGCATAAGATCGCAGGCGCGCTGGCTGATCAAGGCGCCAACCTCGAACAGGTGACGAAAGCTGCTGAGGCTGTGATTTCCAAAGTGGTGTCCATCGGCATGTCGCTGGACACGTGCACCATTCCAGGCTCACCGAAAGAGGCGCGGATCGAAGTCGGGAAGGCCGAACTGGGTCTGGGGATTCACGGTGAAGCGGGTATTGAGCAAGTGGATTATTCCGGGGCCCGTGACGCCATGGCGATGGTGGTTGACAAGCTCGCGCCAAACATGGGCGATGGGCCTCATGTTGCGCTTCTCAACAATTTGGGTGGCGCGACACCTCTGGAAATGTCGGTGCTGGCAGAGGAGCTCGCCCGCTCGTCCATCGGCGATCAGATCACCTGGATGGTCGGCCCAGCACCGCTCATGACTTCGCTGGATATGCAAGGCTTCTCGGTCTCGCTCCTGCCGATTGAGAGCGCCTGGCAAACTGCCCTGATGGCGCCTGTTGCGCCACGGGCCTGGCCAGGCTGCCTGCCCGTTGCCGCCGAGGCTGTGCTTCCGCTTCCCGATGGTTTGGCGCCCATTCAACCGACACCGTCAGCCCATGCGCGCACGCAAGATTTTCTTACCAGGTGCTGCACGATTTTGATCGGTGCTGAGGCCGATCTCAACGCATTGGACGCCAAGTCTGGCGATGGCGATACCGGCTCCACGTTGGCCACCGCCTCGCGCGCGCTGGTCGATGCCATGCCGCGGCTTCCACTGGCGGACACAACCCAGCTTTATCGCGCCATCGGCCAAGAACTCTCCCAGACCATGGGTGGTTCGTCGGGCGTGTTGCTTGCCATCTTTTTTGCCGCTGCAGGAGACGCCTCTGCCAATGGCTCCAATACGGTTGATGCATTGAAAGCCGGGCTTGATCGCATCGCGCAAGTGGGCGGCGCAGGCGTTGGTGACCGGACGATGATCGATGCGTTGCAACCGGCGTTGGACGCCTTACCTGACGGCTTGGCAGCCGCGGCGTCCGCCGCGCGCACCGGGGCCGATGGCACAGCGACCATCACCAAGGCCAAAGCGGGCCGTGCAACCTATATCTCTGAGGAAAAGCTTGCTGGCCACAATGACCCAGGTGCCGAAGCTGTGGCGCGTCTGCTAGAACAGATCGCGGTATCAGCAGAGGCAGCCTAACACCCATGTACATCGGACTTGACCTTGGAACTTCCGGCCTGAAGGCCGTTGTCATTGACGACACCCAAGCGCTGGTCGCTTCGGCCAAGGCCGATCTGGAGGTTTCGCGGCCGCAGCCCGGTTGGTCGGAGCAAAATCCGGAAGGATGGATATCGGCTTGTGAGGCGGTGCTGGGTGAACTGAGCCAATCAATTGATATGAAAGCGGTGCGCGGCATCGGGTTGTCGGGTCAGATGCATGGTGCGACTGCCTTGGACGCAGCCGACAAGGTTCTTTGGCCGAGCATTCTTTGGAACGACACACGCTCGGCCGTTGAGGCCGCCGCGATGGATGCCGATGCCGATTTCAGATCCCTTTCCGGCAACATCGTTTTTCCAGGGTTCACCGCCCCAAAAGTGGAATGGCTGCGCAAGCATCGTCCGGAAATCTTCGAAAAGATCGCGAAAGTTCTGTTGCCCAAAGACTATCTGCGCCTTTGGCTCACCGGCACCTACGCGTCCGACATGTCTGACGCAGCGGGCACAAGCTGGCTTGATACCGGTGCGCGCGACTGGTCAGACACCTTGCTTGCCAAGTGCCACCTGACCCGTGATCACATGCCAGCGCTGGTTGAAGGGTCAGAGGTTTCTGGCGAGTTACGCGACGATTTGGTCCAGCGTTTTGGCTTTTCAAAAGGGGTCGTGGTAGCCGGTGGCGGCGGTGACAATGCGGCGTCTGCCATCGGTGTGGGCGTGGTGAAGGCTGGAGAAGCGTTCGTTTCACTGGGCACATCGGGCGTGCTGTTTGCCGCAAACGACAGCTACCGACCCGATCCAGACACGGCAGTCCACACCTTCTGCCATGCGGTGCCGGGCACTTGGCACCAGATGGGTGTGATTTTGGCCGCAACAGACGCGCTGGCCTGGTATGCTCAATTGGTGGGCGATGATCCGGCCAGCCTCACCGGCGCGTTGGGCGATCTTCAGGCCCCTGGCCAAACGCTCTTCCTGCCGTATCTGGGTGGTGAGCGTACGCCACTCAATGATGCAGCCATCCGCGGTGCGTTTCTCGGCCTGGAGCATGCCACTGACCGCCAAGCTGCCACGCGCGCGGTTCTCGAGGGCGTGACGTTTGCACTGAAAGACTGCCAGCAGGCCTTGGCTTCCACCGGCACCACCCTTGATAGCGTCATCGCGGTGGGCGGCGGAAGTGCGTCGGACTATTGGCTTGCCGCCATCGCCACAGCGCTCGGCGTGCGCATCGATGTGCCAGTCGCTGGCGATTTGGGCGGTGCGTTCGGCGCAGCGCGGCTTGGTCTGATGGCGGCAACCGGTGCGGGCGCGGAGATCGCAAGCCAACCGGCCTTGGCCAGGTCCATAGTGCCAGACGCCAAACTCACCCATGCCTTTGATGATGGATATGCGCGCTACATTGCAGC
Source organism: Hyphomicrobiales bacterium (assembly GCA_040219355.1). Taxonomy (GTDB): domain Bacteria; phylum Pseudomonadota; class Alphaproteobacteria; order Rhizobiales; family MH13; genus MH13. Next base: position 72,487 of record JAVJSN010000017.1, on the reverse strand, counting down.
GCGCGATGCGATAGGAACGCTATCATGAGCCAATTTTTCGGGGACATACCAGCCGTTCGCTATGCTGGACCAGACAGTGACGATACCTTTGTCTACCGGCACTACGACCCCAACGAGATGGTGCTCGGCAAGCGGCTGGAGGACCATCTACGCTTTGCTGTTGCCTATTGGCACTCTTTCGCCTGGCCAGGCGGTGATCCGTTTGGTGGCCAAACGTTCGACCGCCCTTGGTTTGGTGCCGACAGTATGGAGATGGCGCGCCTTAAAGCCGATGTGGCCTTTGAGATGTTCGCCATTCTCGGCGCTCCCTATTTCTGTTTCCATGATGCCGATATCCGCCCAGAAGGCGAAAGCTTTGCCGACAATCTGGCCAATTTTGAAAGTATGGTCGATTACATCGGCCCGAAGATGGAAAGCACCGGCACCAAGCTGCTCTGGGGCACGGCGAACCTGTTTTCCCACCGCCGCTTTATGGCGGGCGCAGCCACCAATCCTGATCCGGATGTCTTTGCTTGGTCGGCAGCCACCATCAAAAGCTGCCTGGACGCCACCCACAAGCTAAACGGCGAGAATTACGTGCTTTGGGGTGGTCGCGAGGGCTATGAAACGCTGCTCAACACCGACCTTTCGCGCGAGGCCGAACAGGCCGGGCGCATGCTGGCCAAGGTGGTCGACTACAAGCATAAGATCGGCTTTGAGGGCGCAATCCTGATCGAGCCTAAGCCACAGGAACCAACCAAGCACCAGTACGACTATGACGTTGCCACGGTGTACGGCTTCCTTAAACGCTTTGGCTTGGAAAACGAGGTGAAGGTCAATATCGAGCAAGGCCACGCGATCTTGGCTGGACACTCGTTTGAGCATGAGCTGGCAATGGCAGCTTCACTTGGTATCCTCGGCTCCATCGATATGAACCGCAATGATTATCAATCTGGCTGGGACACTGATCAATTCCCCAACTCAGTGCCGGAGGTGGCGCTTGCTTATTATGAAATTCTCAAAGCAGGTGGGTTCACGACCGGCGGAACGAACTTCGATGCCAAGCTGCGCCGCCAATCGCTTGACCCGCAAGACTTGATCCTCGGCCATGTTGGGGCAATGGACATTTGCGCGCGCGGGCTGAAAGCGGCGGCGGCAATGCTCGAGGATGGCAAGCTGGAAGCACTGCGCCAAGCCCGGTATGCGGGCTGGGATACACCGCAGGCCAAATCCATGCTGGCGAGCGATGATCTGGATGCCATTTTTGCCCAGGTCACATCAAGCGACCTGCAGCCCGAACCAAGGTCCGGGCAGCAGGAGCTTCTGGAAAATCTGGTCAGCCGATACGTTTAGGGTAAGCTGCCAAAACAGGCGGCTGCCAATGCCAAGATAGGCCGTTTAAGACATGCCACCGACACAGCCCGTCAACACGATTGACAGGGATGTGAGGACAATAAAAGCGCGCACTTTAAGCATGGGACGTCTCCTTAAGACAGGCGGTTAGAAGCGGTATGACAAACCAACGCGGCCAACATGATTGTGCGAGCCGCCAACAATGGGCCCGCCGGTGACAGCGAACGTTTCTTCAGGCACATCGACAAACAGATACTCGATCCGCCCCGTCCAATTGCCAGTGATATGGCCCTCAAGACCTGCACCCACGGTTAAGCCGACAACGGTTTCATCGTTTGACGAGGTTCCCAGTGCGGCCTCCACGCTTGTCATCGCGACACCCGCGGTCGCGTAGGCGAAATAGCGATCCCACGTGTAACCTGCACGCACGCGCAACGTGCCCATCCATTGCTCTTCAAAAGAGGCGGTGCCGGTGCGCGCATCGATATCGAGGTAGGAAATATCACCCTCAATACCCGCCGCCCAATTGGGGCTGAGTTGGTGCGTGTAACCGACAACGGCACCACCGGTGAACCCACCACCTTCATCCAGTGGCCCAGGGTTTGTTGGAACGTTGTTTTGGAATTGCCCACCGGCTGCGCCAGCAACCACACCGATATGAAACCCGGTCCAATTGTAGGCCATCGGTGTGGGTGAAAAGGAGTAGGCATCCGCTGCTTGAGCAGCTGATAAGTTGGCCGCAAAGCACGCCGCCACGAGCACTGAACGTCGCATGATCGAGCCCTTCCCTCTGTGCGATCTGATAGCTAAAGGCTAGGAGGCACCATACGGCAAGGGCAAGATGAGAAAGCTCAGAAGCCCTGCATCACAGGCGTTTGCAGCCACTTTGTGCGCTGCTGTTGCAGGCACATCCCACACAAAATTGTGGATGTGGAAGCAAAAATAGCCACCCCAGGGTCGCTCGGAAACCTGGGGTGGCCACGATTCTTAGTGCTCTGCTCCGACCGGTTGGCTAGGCAGCTTTTGGCTCGCCTGATGACGCATCGTCTGCCAGGCCCTGGCCAATTAGGAAGGTCGGGTCTGCAATCGCCTCTGCAAATTGAATCCCGATCCCATCATCGCCAATGCGACGCACAACACCTTCCAGCGTCTGGCCATCGGCCATCTGCACGCTGACGGTCTGGCCCACTTCGACCCCCTCGACTTTGCCAACTTTGGCACCGCTCGTGCTGGCATCCAGCATCGTGGTGCGACGGCGGCGACCCGCAGCACAAATGACAACAATCTCCGACATTTTCACGCGCAAAGCGCCGCGACGCTCTTCGACATCCTTGGAGACCTCGTTCAAGAAACCTTCCACTTGAGCCATCAAGTCTTTGGAGTGCTCGGTCAGGATATCAGCGGTCGAGTTGACGGTGTTGGCTTCAGAGGCCGTATCGTCAATGGCTTGACTTACCGACGCCACCTTATCGGCTGCGGTCTCGGTGCCGTTGGAGGCCGCACCGATGGAATTGGCAATCTCTTGGGTTGCCGCTTCCTGCTCTTCAACTGCTCCAGCAATCGCTGTGGTGAGCTGGCGGATTTCATTCACCGACTCGGTGATCATCTGAATGGATTCCACCGTGCCCGTTGTTGAATTCTGGATGCCCGCGATTTGTTGGGCAATCTCTTCTGTTGCTTTGGCGGTTTGTGTCGCCAGCTCCTTCACTTCAGAAGCAACGACGGCAAAACCCCTACCAGCATCGCCTGCGCGCGCCGCCTCGATGGTGGCGTTGAGCGCGAGCAGGTTGGTCTGCTCTGCGATGTCGCTGATCAGGCCAATAACTGTGCCGATACGGTCTGCCGACTGCGAAAGCTGACCAACATCATCATTGGTCGCAGCGGCGCGTTCGGCAGCTGAATCCATCAGACTGCTGACGCGGTCGGTTTGCCCGGCGATCTCGCGGATCGACGCGCTGAGTTCCTCTGTGGCGGCAGCTACAGTCTGCACATTCGACGAAGCGCCGTTGGAGGCCGAGTGCGCAGTCTGCGCCTCGCTGGCTGCGTTTTGCGCAACCTTCATCAAGCGCGCGGCTAACTCTCGCATTTCACCGGAATGTCCAGCCACCTGCTCTGTTGACTGCGCAATTTTATCGCGGAAGCTCTTCACAATACTTTCCACATGGCGCTGACGACGCAGTTCCTGTTCGCGGTCATGATGGGCTTTTTGCTCCAAATGCTGGCGATCAAGCGCGTTTTCGCGGAACACTTCAACGGCCTTGGCCATTTCACCGACCTCATCAGAACGCCAGGCATCTTCAACAACGATGTTGAAATTGTTGCTGGCCAAAACACGCATGGTCGCTGATAGCCTGCGGATCGGTGGCGCGATGGACTTGGCCACAAAGTAGGAGACAAGGGATGTTAGCGCGATCAATGCAACCAACATGCCTGCAAGCAACCAAAAGCCGCGCTGCGCATACGCAATATTGTAGGCCGCGGCCTCCACCAAATGCTCCGCAATACGGTCTTCAACTTGCTTGAGTGCATCAATGCGGCGCGTGCTCACGTCAAACCATTGCTGGCCGGTCACCGACGAAATGTCTGTACCGAAAGGAGCGCCAGCAGCCAGCTCGCGTAGGGCTTCAACATTGGCGCCTACAGGTCCTGCCATCTGCTCATCAAAAAACGCGATGTCATCTGGGTGGCCATTGAAGTGGAAGATGTCGAAATACACCTCCTGCATGGCACCTAAGCGCATGAAGTTGTCGTATACCGATTCCGAAAACGTGCCGGCACCGAAGCCTGCCGTGCCCATGGCACGCTCGACACCTGCGCGCTCTTTGCCCTCTAATAGGCCGATGTAAGCAAGCACTGGACGCAACATCGATGCATCATCAATCACCGTTGTCATGCTTGATATCACACGCAGCAGATCAGCGATGAGTGGCGTATAGTAGCCCGCCATCTCACCCACCGTGCTGTCGAGCGCATCAATGCTTGCGCGGCGCTCACGCAAAGCGCTTAGCGCTGTCAGCGCGCTTTGTACCGGCTCGTCAATCACGTGAATCTTTGCTTCGGATTCGATTTGCGACATCGCCGTTTCAAACGCCGCTAGCTCGCGATCAGTCAGTGCACGTTGCGCATCAATCGTGTCGGCAAACGCTTGCCCACCTGATCCGATGAACCCGGCCGACATGCCGCGCTCTTTTTGCAGTTCGTGCACCAAGTGAGAAACGGTCGGAGCAAGTTCAGCAACACCCAACACTGATGTCGAGGATGCAATATACTTGCGTTCGCTGATCAGCTTTGAAGCACCCAGTCCGATTAACGCCACCAGCGGGATCATACACAGAATGAGAATACGTGTGTAAATGTTTACGTTGAGCATCATACGGGCCATGGTTTCTTCCCCTTACGTGAAACGTTACCTATTTCGGAAATTTCTTAACGCAACCCTAGTAAACAACCACCGGTAGTGATTTTTTTCATCTAAATGCGCGGTCAATTTCTGTTTTTACAGTTGTCCCATCCACTCTACTTTGATTACGTTACGTAAACTTCAATACAAGTAAGCCGGCGCAGGATATTATCCTGCGCCGGCTTACTTATTACAGCGATGATTGGGCGTGTTAACGCGCGTTTGAAACCGCACGCTTGGTCATGACCTTCACCAGATTGGCCCGATAGGTCGCATCGCCATGGATGTCCGAAAGCATACCATCGGCTGAAACCGTAACACCATCAACGGCTGAGGTTGAGAAGTCGCTGGCCAAAGCTGCTTCCATTCCTCCATGCCGAAACACTCCATCCGCGCCCGCTCCAGTAACGGCAACGCGCACGCCGCTGCCCGTTTGTGCCACGAACACGCCAGCCATCGCATAGCGAGAGGCAGGGTTTGGGAACTTCGCGTATGCCGCCTTGACGGGTTTGGGGAATTTCACCGCTGTTATGATCTCATCCTCATCCAGCGCAGTGGCAAACATGCCGTTGAAGAATTCATCGGCTGCGATCTCACGCTTGGATGTCACCACCGTCGCGCCGAGGCCGAGAACGGCAGAGGGATAGTCCGCTGCAGGATCGTTGTTGGCGATGGAACCGCCGATGGTGCCCATATGGCGAACCGCTGGGTCACCGATACCTTCGGCCAGCGATGCCAGCGCAGGAATATGCGCTTGCACATCAGCGTTGGATGCAACGTCGGCGTGGGTGGTGGCCGCTCCAATGGTCACCGTGTCACCGGAAACCGACACGCCGACCATCCCGTCGATGGCGCGGATGTCCACCAGATCGGAGGGTGCGGCCAGGTGCTGCTTCATGGTTGGCAGAAGGGTCTGCCCACCAGCCAACACCTTGGCGTCTTCGTTGGAGGACAGGGCCGAGACCGCTTCGCTGAGCGAGGATGGCTTATGATAGTTGGCTGCGTACATAATGGGTCTCCCTACTCCGCTGCTTGCGGCATGGCTGAGGATTGAATGGCGGCCCACACGCGGCTTGGCGTTGCTGGCATTTCAACATCGGTACCGATGGCATCGACAATGGCGTTGATGACAGCGACCGGTGAACCGATGGCACCGGCCTCGCCACAGCCCTTCAAACCCAGCGGATTGTTGGGAGATGGGGTGCAGCCATGGCCGATGGTGTAGCTGGGCACGTCATCAGCGCGCGGCATGGTGTAGTCCATGTATGAGCCTGTGAGCAGCTGGCCATCATCATCGTAGACAACGCCTTCCATCAGTGCTTGACCGATGCCTTGGGTGACGCCGCCATGCACTTGGCCTTCTACAATCATCGGATTGATGATGGTGCCGAAATCATCGGCGGCCACGAACTGGACGATCTGCGTGACGCCGGTTTCTGGATCGATCTCGACCTCGCAGATGAAACAACCAGAGGGGAAAGAGAAATTCACCGGATCAAAGAAGCTGGTCTCTTTGAGGCCGGGCTCCATGCCTTCTGGCAAATTGTGCGCCATATAAGCTGCAAGGCCGATCTCGTGCCATGCCATCTTTTTGTCGGTGCCTGCAATCTTTGCCTCACCTCCTTCGATGACGATGTCATCCTCTGCCGCTTCCAGGCTGTGGGCGACGATCTTTTTCACCTTCGCTTCAACCTTATCGAGCGCTTTCATCACCGCTGACATGCCCACCGGGCCAGACCGCGAACCGTAGGTACCCATGCCGAACTGCACCTTGTCGGTGTCGCCGTGAACGATGGCGACATTGTCGATAGGTATGCCGAACCGATCGGCGGCCAGCTGGGCAAACGTCGTTTCATGACCTTGGCCGTGGCTGTGCGCACCGGTGAGGATTTCAATGGTGCCCACCGGGTTCACCCGAACCTCAGCGGATTCCCAAAGCCCAACGCCGGAGCCAAGTGACCCCGCCGCTGCAGATGGCGCAAGGCCACAGGCTTCGATGAAACAGGAATATCCAAGTCCCCGCATTTTACCGCGCGAGGCCGCTTCTGCCTTGCGTGCAGGGAAGCCGGCAACGTCAGCTGCTTCCTGCGCCATGTTGAGCACGGCGTCGAAATCACCAGCATCGTAGGCGAGCAGCACTTCGGTTTGATAGGGGAACGCGCGAATGAAGTTTTTGCGGCGCAGTTCCGCCACATCCATGTTCATTTCGCGAGCCGCTTTTTCCATGATGCGCTCAACGACATAGGTCGCTTCTGGGCGCCCTGCCCCACGATAGGCATCCACCGGCACCGTGTTTGTGTAGACCGCTTTCACGTTGCAGTAGATTGCCGGCATTTCGTACTGGCCGGAAAGCAGCGTACCATAAAGATACGTCGGCGTGGCGGTCGCAAACAGAGAGGCGTACGCGCCGATGTTGGCGATGGTGTCGACCTTGAAGCCAACGATTTTGCCATCGCTATCAAAGCCGATTTTCGCTGATGTGACGTGATCACGCGCATGCGCATCGGTCATGAAGGATTCAGAACGCTCTGCGGTCCAGCGGACGCTGCGCCCGGTCTTCATCGAAGCCCACAGGCAGGTAATCTCTTCGGGGTAGATGTAGATCTTTGAGCCGAAGCCCCCACCGACATCCGGCGCGATCACCCGAAGCTTGTGCTCTGGCGCGACATTGTAAAATGCTGACAACACCAGACGTGCCACATGCGGATTCTGCGAGGTGGAGTAGAGGGTGTAGTGATCCTCCGCATCATCATAAACGGCAATGGCTGAGCGCGGCTCAATGGCATTGGGCGAGAGGCGATTGTTGATCAGAGAGATCTCAGTGATGTGCGCAGCACCTGCAAGACCTGCATCGGTTTTGGCTTCATCACCCACTTCCCAGTCGAAGCACATGTTGTTGGCGATCTCATCATGCACCAATGGCTGGCCTGGGTTCATCGCTTTGCCCGTGGCAACGGCCGGTGCAAGCACCTCATAGTCCACCTCAACAGCTTCGGCGGCCAGACGCGCCAATGCCTGGGTTTCAGCGATCACGATGGCAACGGAGTCGCCAACATAACGCACCTTTTCGGTGGCAAGCGGCGACCAAGCGCCGATCTTCATCGCCTCGCCGTTTTTGGAGGTAATGGCCCAACCGGTGATGATGTCGCCGATACCGTCCGCTTTTAGCTCTGGCCCAGTATGAACAGCGATCACGCCATCCATGGCCAGCGCTGCGGAGGCATCAATGCCTTTGATGCGTGCATGGGCGTGCGGCGAGCGCACGAAAGCCCCGTAGGACTGGTTTTCCACGCGAATATCGTCGGTGTATTTGCCCTTGCCGAGCAGAAACCGCTTGTCTTCTTTGCGCTTTACGCGGGCGCCAATTCCATCGCTCATTTCATCTCTCCCTAAAATTTCGCTCACATTTTGGCGGCGGCGTCTTCGATTGCTTTGACAATGTTGTGGTAGCCAGTGCAGCGGCAAATGTTGCCTTCCAGTTCATCGCGAATGGCAGCTTCATCCAGCTTTTTACCAGCGGCCTTGTAGCGATTGACCATATCGATACCGGTCATGATCATGCCTGGTGTGCAGAACCCGCACTGCAGTCCGTGATGCTCGTTGAACGCGGTTTGCATCGGGTGCATATCGCCATTAGCAACACCTTCAACTGTGGTCACTGCCGATCCTTCCAGCGATACGGCCAGCGCCGTGCAAGCCTTCACGGCTTTGCCGTCCACATGCACGACGCAAGCGCCGCACTGGCTGGTGTCGCAGCCGACGTGCGTTCCGGTCAGGCGCAGCTCCTCGCGCAAAAACTCTGAAAGCAACGTGGTGTCCGGGATGTCGCGGTTTACGGCCTTCCCGTTCACCGTCATTGAGACGTTGGTCATTGAAACTTCTCCCAATCAAGCGAGGGTTTGGCCCCGCATCCTTTGTCCGCGCCGGTTGGCCCGGCGGTTCTTCTGCCCGATTTGTCAGGCGGTTTCTTCGACAGGCTCAGGGTTTAAGTGAGCCTGGAAATTATCAAAAAACTTGCCCGCCAGCTTCTTGGCCGTGGAGTCGATCAGACGGCTGCCAAGCTGAGCGATTTTGCCGCCAACCATGGCGTGCACCGTATAGGAAAGAAGGGTCTCGCCATCTTCTTCCGTCAGGAAGACGTCAGCGCCGCCTTTGGCGAAACCGGCCACGCCGCCCTTGCCTTCACCCTGAATGGTGTAGCTTTCCGGCGCATTGATGTTGACCAACTCCACCTCGCCCTCAAAGCGAGCTTTTACCGGGCCAATCTTCTGCACCACAACGGCATGGAGTTCGTTATCTGAGGTTCTTTCTAGGCTTTCACAGCCGGGGATGCAGGCCCGCAAAACGTCGTCGTCGTTCAGCGCCGCCCACACCGCTTCACGCGGTGCAGCGATGCGGTGTTCACCTTGCATGTCCACTGCAAAACCTCCCGATCTTGGTCTCGTTATCGGGAGCGTATCTTCTGAAGAGAAGAAATCAAGCGACAACGCGGCGCAAGACCACGGTTGCTTATGCAACGTTAGACTGGATGCACTGCACCATTATTTTGCGGCGCACTATTGAGCCGCATTGTTGCTTGTTTGGTGGGCAGGTTTAAGGCTTGCGCCAGTTCCGTCAGCGAGTTGAGGGAATGGCATGCATGCAGACTATCCACGTGCGGCAGCATCGTGCGTATACCGCCAGCCACGGGCGCAAACCCATCCCAGCGCAGCAACGGGTTGAGCCAGATAAGGCGGCGTGAGGAGAGCGCGAGACGCTTCATCTGCAAATCCAGAAGCTCAAGATCATCGCGCTCCAACCCATCGGTGATGAGCAACACCACCGCGCCGCGCCCCAGCACACGGCGGCTCCAACGCTTGTTGAACTGTTCCAGTGCCGGCCCAATGCGTGTGCCGCCCTCCCAGTCGCGCACCTCTTGGCCCACATGCTCCAGCGCCGCATCAGCATCGCCGCGCGCTATGGCGCGGGATATGTTGGTGAGTTCGGTGCCAAAGGTGAAAGCGTGGAGTGTGTTCCACTCGTTAGACGGGGCGTGTGCCAGCGCGTGCAGAAAGCGCATCACCATACGGGCATAAGTGGCCATTGAGCCGGAGACATCGCAGATCGCCACCAAATCAGGCGGGCGAACCACTGGCGCGCGCTGTAGGATACGCACCATTTCCCCGCCACGGCGCATGGAGGCACGCATTGTCGCGCGTGCGTCTGGGCGGGCGCGCCGTGTGGTTGGGCGAAGGCGGCGTGAGGCAAGCGGGGGCGCATCCAACGAAAGCGTGGCAATGGCTTTTTCAGCCTCGCGTAGTTCGGCAGCCGACATTTGTTCAAAATCTTTGGAGCGCATCACCTCAAGCGCTGACCAGCTCAGTGCCGCCTCGGTTTCAACTTGGTTTTCTTCCGGCAGATCTTGCGGTGGTGGTGGCGGATCGCCCAACGCGTCGGCTGCCCGACGGGCACCGGCATCGCGTTTTTTCGGTGGCGCGGTATCTTGCAGTTGCGGCGAAAGCATATGCATCATCGCGTTTAAAAATTCTGGGTCACGCCAGAACATCGCAAAAACCTGGTGGAACACGTCCAACTGGTCGGAGCGGTGGACCATGGTCGCGCGCAGCGTGTGATAGAAATCGACGCGGCTGGTGAACCCGGCTTGTTCAACGGCACGCAGCGCGGTTTCCACTTGTGCCGTGCCAACACGAATGCCTGCCTTGCGAAGGGCGCGGGCAAAATGGATGACATTCTCCACCAAACGCCCATCAAGATCGGACAGATGGCGGGTGGGCTGGACCATTTGAGTTAGGAAGCCTTAGCCAGGGTGGCCTGCGCCTCATCCAACAGGCGGGTGGTTTCAGCGCCTGCGATACGGGCTATATCGTCCTGGTATTTCAACACTGCACCCAACGTGTCGGTGATGAGGCCAGGCGAAAGCGCAACAGCGTCAAGCGCCACCAGACACCGCGCCCAATCAATGCTTTCTGAAACGCCCGGGCCTTTGAACAAATCCTCGTTGCGCAGGCCTTGCACGAACGCCACGATCTGCGCGGACAGGGTTTCGGTGGCCTCCGGCACGCGCGCCCGCACGATTTCCAGTTCGCGCTCGAATGCTGGGTAATCAACCCAATGGTAGAGGCAGCGCCGCTTCAGCGCGTCGTGCACTTCGCGGGTGCGGTTGGAGGTGAGGATCACAATCGGCGGCTCAGTCGCCCGGATGGGGCCAAGCTCTGGGATTGTCACCTGGAAGTCTGAAAGCACTTCCAGCAAAAACGCTTCAAAGGGCTCATCGGTGCGGTCCACCTCGTCGATCAATAGAACCGGCGGGCCTTCCGCGTGCGGTTGCAAAGCATCAAGCAAAGGGCGACGGATAAGATAATTGCTGGAAAAAAGCTCCGATTGAAGCTCTTCACGGTCGGCATTGCCAGCAGCTTCAGCCGTGCGGATGGTGATCATCTGGGCAGCAAAATTCCACTCATAGATCGCAGAAGCCGCATCCAGCCCCTCATAGCATTGCAGACGGATAAGCTTGCGGCCCAGCCCGCTGGCCAACGCTTTGGCGATCTCGGTTTTGCCAACGCCAGCCTCGCCCTCCAGAAAGAGCGGCTTGCCCAGCGACAGCGAGAGAAACGTCACCGTCGCAAGATCGCGCCCGCAGACATAGTTCTCTGCGGCCAGCATGCTGATCGTCGCATCGATGGATGAGGGCGGCGATATCATGGCGGTGGTCGTGTTGGGGCTGGTCAAGGCGCGTCCATTTTGCTTTGTCTTGGTGAGAAGACGTGTTGGAAAGGCTTGGGTCGAAACCCTAAAACGGAGCACAGGGCAGTGTCTAGAAAGACCGCCAAAAGAGCCATGATGACGATTCTAAATGCCACGACCAGCCCGGCCAAAGACCCTATCCAAGCGCTCTTGGATGGGCCTGACGATGCTGTGCTCACCGTGATCGCTGGTGTTGAAGGCCCGTCCTATCGCCCCGTCGGCGCGATGATGAGTGTGCTTGGACCACGCGAGCGGGCAGGCACTCTGTCGTCCGGCTGCGTGGAATCTGACATCGCGCTGCACGCCATGGATGCGCGCGAAAAGGGTCGGCCGAGCATGGTGCGCTATGGGCAAGGCTCGCCCTTTATGGACATTCAACTGCCCTGCGGCGGCGGCTTGGATATCGCGCTGCTGCCCAAGCCGGACCGGGCGGTATTAGCCACTGTGGCGCAAAACCGAAAGGCACGCGTGCCCTGCACTTTGGTGATCGACCTGACCACCGGTGCGATGAGCCTAGAAAACCAAGGCGAGACCGGGCGCGACGGCGATGTGCTGCGCGTGCATTTGGCCCCAGACATTCATTTTCTGGTGTTTGGCAAAGGACCCGAAGCGAGCACCTTCGCTGCGCTGGTGCAGTCGGCGGGTTACCCCAATTTGCTGCTTTCACCTGACACGGAAACCTTGGCCGATGGCACGGCATCGGGCTGCCATACCCGGCACCTCACACGCCAGCTGTTCCCGGCGGATGAGGCCGTGGATGATCGCACCGCCGTGGTTCTTTTCTTTCACGATCATGATTGGGAGCCGCCGCTGCTGGCAGGGGCTTTGAAGACCAATGCGTTTTACATCGGCGCGCAGGGCAGCCAGCGCGCTCGCGATGCCCGTTTGGCCACACTGGCAGCGATGGGTGTGAGCGACGAAGAGCTTCAACGGCTGGTCGGGCCGGTCGGGCTGATCCCCTCAGCGCGCGACGCTGGCACCCTTGCCGTGTCCGTTCTGGCAGAGGTGCTCGCGCGCGCCATGACGGCGAAATGACCCTAAAATGACAACCACCGGATTGCTGCTTGCCGCCGGACACTCGCGCCGGTTTGGCGAGGATAACAAATTGCTTGTCCCCTATCGCGGCAAGCCCTTGGTGCTTCATGCTGCCGACGCAATGCGCGGCGCCGGACTTGATCACCTCATTGCAACAGTGAGCGATGAGCGGGTCGCCGATCTGCTCGATGGGTTCGATGTATGCAGACTATCAGCGGACGGTCTGCCTCAGTCCGCCAGTTTGAGGACCGGAATTCTGCATTGGTCCGCCCTTAGTCCGCATGATCTTGCAGACGGTCCGCTTGGTTTTGCGGACGGTCTGTCTCAAATTCTGGTCGTTTTGGGTGATATGCCGCTGGTGACGAGCGATCATTTGCGTGCCGTTGCGGCGCGCTGTTCGGCCGATTCTGCATCGGCCAGCGCAGATGGAAAACGCCGTATGCCACCGGCCTGTTTTCCAGCTTCCATGACCGAAGACCTGTTGGCGCTCACTGGCGATCGCGGTGCCGGACCATTGCTCAAAGCCCTGCCCAATGAGGCGCTGGTAGAGACACCAGAGGGCATGCTGAAGGATATCGATACCGCTACCGATTTGGACTAGCTGACGTCCACCGCTTGGCCGGTTTCCAGCGATTGCTGGGCGGCATCGGCGAGCATCTGAGCGCGCAGACCATCATGGATGGACGGCGATGGCGTTGCGCCTTTGCCGACGCTTTCCACGAAATGCTCCATCTCGCGGGAATAGGCGCGGGCGTAGCGTTCCAGGAAGAAATGCTGCGTTGGCGCGCCTTGGAACCCATCGCCATTGGCGAGCACAACTGAATGCTCGTGCTGGTTCTCGCCCTTCAAAAGACCTTTGGAACCATGAACTTCCACGCGTTGATCGTAGCCGTAAGTGGCGCGGCGGGAGTTGGAGATCTGGCAGATGCGACCGGATGCGGTTTGCAGCGTGACAGCGGCGGTATCGACATCGCCCGCCTTACCAATGGCTGGATCGACAAGGCTTGAACCTACCGCGTGCACCCGGATCGGCTCTTCGGCCAAGAGAAACCGAGCCATATCAAAATCATGAATCATCATGTCGCGAAACAGACCGCCGGACTGCTCAATGTAGCTGACGGGTGGTGGAGACGGATCGCGCGAGAGGATCGTCACCAGCTCAATATCGCCGATAAGCCCTTGACGAAGCTGGCTTTCCAGATGGGCAAAGCTTGGATCGAAACGGCGATTGAAGGCCGTCATGAACGGCACACCGGCGGCTTCGACCGCTGCGATGCATTGGCGCGTGCGCTGCGTGGAAAGGTCAATCGGCTTCTCGCAGAAGATCGCTTTGCCGGCGCTCGCCGCCTGGTGAATCAGATCGAAGTGCGTGGTGGTCGGCGTGCAAACCGCCACCGCATCCACATCGCTTGACGCGATGAGTTCATCCGATGTCATGACCGGCACATCATATTTTGAACCCAGCGCATTGGCAGCGGCGGGAACGGCATCACTGACGGCGGCAAGCCTTGCGCCTTCAACACTGGCCAGTGTGAGCGCATGTACCTGGCCGATGCGGCCGCAGCCCAAAAGTCCGATACGCAGCATGAATGATATCCTTTTTGAAGTGGTCGATCCGTAGGAACGGAGCGACAAAATCAAGCTTAATCCGAAGAACCTCAGCGAAGAGAAAACGCCCGGATTACAGCGCGGGCGGCTTGCTCCACCGGGTCGTGGGTTTCTTTCAAAATCTGCACCCGGTCAAAGCGATCCGGGTCGGCATTGACCGCGGTCCGCAGGGCCTGACCAAACGCCATGCGCAGCTCGGTGCCGATGTTGAACTTGCAAATTTTCGATGTGATCGCCAAGTGTGCGCGCTGCTCCACAGGCACGCCCGAGCCGCCATGGATCACCAACGGCGTATCGCCCAAAGCTTCAATGGCCCGGATACGATCTTCGTCCAGCCCATCGCTGCTTTCCTGCTGGAGATGCACATTGCCGACCGAAATCGCCATGGCATCGACGCCGGTCTCGCGGGCAAACTGAGCGGCCTCCTGGGGATCGGTTCCAGCCGACGCCTCGCCGCCATCATAACCAACAAAACCAATCTCGCCCTCGCAGGAAATCCCAGCGCTGTGGGCCATCTGGGCAATGCGTGTCGTTTCTTCGATATTCTGCGCCAATGGTTTGCGTGAGCCGTCGTACATCAGGCTGGTGAAGCCGCTATCGAGCGCTTCCTGGCACTCTTCGAGCGTGTAGCCATGGTCCAAATGCAGCACGACCGGCACAGAGGCGTTTTCCGCCAAATAGCGCATCATTTTGCCTAGTACAGGCAGCGGCGTATGCGCCCGACAGCTTGGTCCGGCCTGCAAGATTACCGGCGCGTTTTCGGCTTCGGCGGCTGCCACATAGGCGCGCATATCTTCCCACCCAAGGCAGACAAGACCACCGACGGCATAGCCGTTTTTCAAGGCGGGCTGAAGAACCTCAGCGAGCGTTGCAACCGTCATCGCGTTCGGCTCACTTAAACTTGGCGACCATGTCCAGAATGCCTGGAATGGTGTGCAACTGCGCCGCGTGCGTTGGCTGGAAATATTGAATCAGCGAGCGCTGCGAGAGGCCGCCCAAAATGGTAAAATAGTACATCTCATAGCCCGGCAGCACCGCGCACGGGTGGTAACCCTTGTCGAGGCAGATCGTGGACCCATCGACAATGTGGTAGGCATCGCCCGGTTCGTTATCAACACGCTGAAGCATCTGCACGCCCGACCCATAGTTGGGCCGGAAGCGGAAATTGTAGGTTTCATCGTGCCTGGTTTCATCAGGCAAACGGTCGGTGTCATGCTTGTGGCTTGGGAAACCTGACCAGCCACCCTGCCCTACCGTGTAAAGCTCGCTGACCAGCAAGCGGCCGACACGGTCTTTCTGCTTTTGCCCCAGAATATGTTTGATCTTGCGATGGGTTTTGGTGTCGTCCGAGCCGTACTGGACCAGATCCAGTTCGTCTTTGCGTACGGCAAACGGTTCCAGAGTTTCATCGAATTTGGCACCGGCAATGAATACCTCTGCTTCGTCTGACAGGCAGGTAAAACGCGCCTCGGCGGCGGTCGGCACGTACACGCCTTCTGGCTCACCATCCCAGACATCGACGCCGCGACCGCCAAGGTTTTTGGCCTCAAAGCCACCAACCGATACATCGATCAAGCCCGTGGCGGGCACGATGCAGGTCTCATAGCCGGGCACGGCGTAGCCAAAACTTTCGCCTTTCTTCAGCTTGACGATGTTGAAATAGTTGAGCGGGACGACGTCATTCTCCACATCGACAATGGGTTTGTTCTTGTTGTCATAGGGCGGGATGTGCATGGCGTGTCCTTTCGGCCTTTGCGGGCCTGTTTCTTATGCTTCTGTTGGGCCGGGGTGCTGGCGCAGAAAGGTATCGAGATCGGCGGTGGTTGGCATGGCTGGCGAGCAGGCCGGCTTCGACACGGTGACGGAGGCGCAGGCCGAACCGCGTAAGATCGCCGCTTTCATGGTGTGGCCACCGGCGAGGGAGGCCATGAAACCGGCCATGAAGCTGTCGCCAGCCCCTTCGGGCTTCAATGCATCCACCGGGTAGATGCCGGTGCGAACCTCGTCGCCGTTGGCAAATGTAATCGCACCCCTTTCACCCATCTTGTAGACGGTGATGGCCGCGCTCCGCCCGGCAAGCTCGCGCGCCTTATCAAGGCCCTTGTCGTAGTCGCCGGCCATGAAACCGAACTCGACATCATTGCCGACAATGACATCCGACAGCGCACCGGCACGTGACAACACGTCCGCAGCCACCTCCCGTGAGGGCCAGGAATAGGGTCGGTAATCAACATCGAAAATGATCGGCAAGCCTGCCTGTTTGGCCAGCTCAAAGGCACGGAAGGTGGCGGACCTGGAAGGCTCAGCGGCAAACACCGTGCCTGCTGTGATCAACGCGCCATAGGCGCTGTAGTCGACCGCCTCGACATCCTGTTCAGACAGTGCAAAGTCTGCCGCGCCATTGCGATAGATGACCGTTTGATGGTCTTCGATGGTGCTTTCGTAAACGGCCAAGGACGAACGATGCTCGCCCCCTATGGGCCGAACATACTGTGTTCCTACGCCGTAATGCCTCAACTGGTTGGTGCAGTAGCGACCGATGGAATCGTCGGAAACGCGCGTGACCAGATCCGCATGACCGCCAAGCTTGACGATGCCCGCTGCGATGTTGGCCGACGAGCCGCCCATGGCAACGATGGCGGTCTGCATATCTTCGGTGCGCGTGCCTGGCGGGTCGGCCACAACGTCCATCCCAACCCGCCCGACGATGATGAAGCGGTTCTTGGCAATGCCTGTGAGTACGGTTTCTAAGCTCACTTACGTGCGCCCTTCGGTGTTGCCCGCTTTGGCGGCATCGAGGACTTCAGGATACGGGTAGTTGAGGCCAAGAAGCTGGCGCATATCGGGGCTCGCTTCATCGATGAAGCTTTGCGGCAGCGCGGCTGGCATTTCTTCCATCGGCTTCACGAACTTCGGCAGATACTGGATCAGAACCGCGTTGCGATCATGATCAGATTTGTTGGGCATCGCGCAGTGCCAGGTGACACCATAGAAGAGCGCGACATCGCCTGGCTCGCCTTCCATTTGAGCGCAGCGCTCGAAAAACTTGTCGCTTTCTTGCGGGTAGCGCAGCTCCTGCTGTGACCCGGGGACATAGGCGGTGGCTCCACTCTGCTTGGTGAACGGGTCGAGGATCACGGAGACCTGAGCGTTCATCGGGAAGGAGCCATTGAGCCCAACCGGATGCGTTTCCGGCGCGTGGAAATCCCAATAGGGATAGTCGACATGCGGTTCCTGACCAGGGCCGCCGGGCAACAGGCGATTGGCCGCGATGGACCCCATGATGAACTCGGTGCCAAGGAATTTACGCAAGATTTGCATCAGCACCGGGTGCGTTGCCATTTTCGAAAAAACCTCGCCCTTGGCGAGCAGGTTCCACACCCGCCGTTGCAGGCTGATGGTGCCTTCGGCTTGCGCCGCGCCCTGGAAATGGGTGACCTTTTCGGCGGCCTGCTCAGAATGCTGCATGATGATCGCGCGCGCCTCGGCGATCTGCTCTGGGGTGAAAAGTCCAGAAAGCAGCACCACGCCTTCGCCGTTCAGTAGCTCCTGAACGATCTCATCAACGTCGAGGGTGTCCGACGTGTAGCGCTTCATCAGATGCCCTTCCGCTGGCGGTTGCGTGCGCTTTCCACGTCGGCGTTGGCAGCGCGTACCTTTGGCTTGTCGGACACGAACGGCGTGCCGACTTCCCACCAGGTGTGGCCCTCTTTGGTCCAGCCCTCATAGGCATCGACGTTCATGACGATAACGCTGGTGGAGTTGGCCGCTTTGGCGCGCTTGAAGGCCTCGCCAAGCTCGGTTGGGTTTTCCACGCGCTCGACCAGCGCACCCATGGAGGCGGCGTGGGCAGCGAAGTCGACGTTGAAGGGTTCAGGAACCGTTGGGCAGTCAGCAATGAGGTTGTTGAAGCTCTCCTGACCCATATTGTTCTGCAGCTTGTTGATGACAGCGAAGCCGCCATTATCGAGCACCAGAAGGATGAGCTTCTTGGCTGTGAGCACGGATGAATAGATGTCGGAGTTCATCAGCAGATAGGAGCCGTCCCCAACGAAAACGATTGTTTCTGCGTCTGGCTCGTTTTCGCTCTGCGCGATGCGCGCGCCCCAACCGCCTGCGATTTCATAGCCCATGCAGGAGAAGCCGAACTCCACATCAACTGTGCCGATGTCGAGCGTGCGCCAATTGGCCGTTACCTCGGCTGGAAGGCCTCCGGCTGCGGTGACCACACGGTCGCGTGGGTCGCAAAGCGCGTTCACAACGCCGATGGCCTGGGCGTAAGAATTGGGCCGGTTGGAACCGTCGGTTGCCGTGGTGCTGACATTGTCGGCGACATAGGCATCCCAATTGGCGCGTTCAGCCTTGGCGCTTTCGGTCCAGGAACGAGGTGTATGGTAGCCGCTGATCGCCTCGCCGAGAGCTTTAAGGCCAAGCTTGGCATCACCCACCACAGGCAGCGAGCGATGCTTGCCGGCATCATGGCGGGCGGCATTGAGGCCGATGATCTGTGCGTCGAGCGCGAAAGCCGTCCACGACCCTGTGGTGAAATCCTGCAGGCGGCAGCCGACCGAAAGGATCACATCAGCCTGCTCGGCGATGGTGTTGGCGCTGTTGGAGCCGGTCACGCCAACGGGACCGATGTTCAGCGGGTGAGTGGCAACCAAGTTGGCGCGCCCTGCGATGCTTTCGATCACCGGTATGTTGTGGGTTTCAGCAAACGAGGTCAGTTCAGCAACTGCGCGGGAGTATTGTACGCCGCCACCGGCAAGGATTACCGGACGCTGCGCGGCTTTGAGCGCGGCGGCGGCATCGGCAATCTCGGCGGCATCGGGCGTCTGGCGGCGAATGCGATGGGTCTTCTCTTCAAAGAATTCCACGGGATAGTCAAAGGTCCAGCCCTGGACATCCTGCGGCAGACCAAGAAATGCCGGGCCGCAATCGGCAGGATCCAGCATGGTGGCAATGGCCGCCGGCAGCGACTGGATGATCTGAGCCGGGTGGGTGATCCGGTCCCAATACCGGCTGACAGCCTTGAAGGCATCGTTGAGGCCGAGCGCTGGATTGCCATAGTGCTCCAACTGCTGGAGCACGGGGTCTGGCAGCCGTGTCAGAAACGTGTCGCCGCAGAGCATCAGCATTGGAAGGCGGTTGGCGTGCGCTAGCGCAGCAGCAGTCAAAAGATTGGCGGTGCCTGGACCGGCTGAGGCCGTGCAGAACATGAAGCGCTGGCGCAAATGGTATTTGGCGTAGGCGGCCGCCGCGAAGCCCATCGATTGTTCGTTCTGTCCACGATAGAGCGGCAAAATATCCTGCACATCGTAGAGCGCTTCACCCAAGCACGGCACATTACCATGGCCAAAGATGCCGAAGCCGCCACCACACAGACGCAAGCGGGCGCCATCGATCTGGATGAACTGCGCGCTTAGATAGCGCACGATGGCCTGCGCGACGGTCAATGTGATGGTGCCGCTTTGGCTCGAACCGTGAGACATTGCGCCCCTCCCCATAGTCTGTCGCCATGTTCTGGCTCTGCTGTTTTTGGCGTTCGATGCTGATGGGCTTACTTTGCCCATTGACCTAAACGCGATGTGAGGATAGCGGTTTTGCAACCGGTTGCAATATGTTTTCATAATCAACCGAAGAAAACACGTCCGAAACAACGGATCTCCGGGAGCGCACGCCATGCAAAATGGCCGAGATATTGGCATCGGCATCGTTGGTGGCGGCTATATGGGCAAGGCCCATGCCGCTGCGATGAGCGCTGTCGGTGCGGTGTTCGAGACCACGTTGCGTCCACGTTTGGAGATGATTGCCGCCTCCAGCCACACGTCTGCACAGCGCTACGCCGATGCGTTTGGCTTTGCGCGCGCCGCTGCTGATTGGCGGCAACTGGTGAATGATCCTGCCGTTGACGCGGTGGTGATTGCCTCACCCCAAGCCTTTCATCGCGAAATCGCCGAGGCGGCTTTAGCGCTTGGCAAGCCAGTGTTTTGCGAAAAACCATTGGGGGCGTCCATTGAAGATGCGCGGGCGATGGTCGCGGCAGCCGAAGAGTCCGGCCAACCCAACATGGTCGGCTTCAACTATATCCGCACGCCCGCCTCAAGCTACGCCCGGCAGCAGATCGAAGAGGGTGTGATTGGCGACGTCACCTGGTTTCGCGGTGAGCACACCGAGGATTTTTTGGCCGATCCCGAGTTGCCTGCCAATTGGCGCACCGCAGACGACGCGTCGGGCACGCTGGGCGATCTGGCGCCACACATGATCAACTGCGCTCTTGCGCTGCTTGGCCCGATTGCAAGCGTGATGGGCGATTTCGAAACCGTGCATAAAGCGCGCGGCGGCGTGGCTGTGAAAAATGATGATCACGCCCAGATGATGTGCCGATTCAACCGCGGAACGATGGGTCATCTTTACTTCAGCCGCATCGCGACCGGCCGAAAGATGGGCTACGCCTATGAGATCCACGGCACTCAAGGCGCAATCCGCTTTGATCAGGAAGACCAGAATGCGCTGTGGCTTTACAAGGCTGAAGGGCCGGAGGCGCAGCGCGGCTTCACCAAAATTCTGACAGGTCCGGCGCATCCCAACTATCTGGCCTTCTGCCAGGGGCCGGGGCATGGGACCGGCTATCAGGATCAAATCATCATTGAGGCGCGGGACTTTCTGAAAGCGATTGAAACCGGCGAGCCTGTCTGGCCCACCTTTAAGGATGGTCTGGCAGTGAGTGAAGTTATCGAGGCGATCCGGGCCTCCGTCAAAACCAAGACATGGGCAGAAGTCGGCGCGAACGGCGGCTCGGCATAGGATAAACAGAATGACCATCAAAATCGGCAACGCGCCCTGTTCCTGGGGCGTGGAATTTGCAAACGATCCACGCAACCCGGACTGGCGCACGGTGCTGAAAGAAAATGCCCAGGCAGGTTATAAAGGCATAGAGCTGGGGCCGGTTGGGTTCATGCCCGAAGACCCGCCACAGGTCGCCGAAGCGCTGGCCGAGCACGATCTGGAGTTGATTGGCGGCGTGATCTTCCGCGCGTTTCACGACCCGGCAGCCTGGGATGATGTCCTGGATGGCTCGGTGCGCACCTGCAAGGCGCTCACCGCCCACGGCGCACAGCATCTGGTGATCATCGACTCCATCTCACCACGCCGTGCACCGACCGCCGGGCGCGCCGATGCCGCCGAACAAATGGACCAGGCCGAGTGGGCAGCTTATCGCGACCGCATCGCCCATGTGGCGAAGTTGGGGGCCGAGGAGTTTGGCCTGACCGTTGGTATCCATGCCCATGCAGCGGGCTTTATGGATTTCGAGCCGGAGCTGGAGCGCCTGCTCGACGAGGTGGACGACAGCATTCTCAAAATCTGCTTCGATACGGGCCACCACTCCTATGCCGGCTTCGATCCGGTCGCCTTTATGAAGCGACACATCGACCGCATCAGCTACATGCACTTCAAGGATATCGATCCTGCCGTGAAGGCCAATGTAATCGCCAAGAGCACCGGCTTTTACGATGCGTGTGGTCAGGGCATTTTCTGCAATCTTGGGCAAGGGGATGTGGATTTTCCAGCAGTTCGCCAGGTTCTGCTGAATGCCGGCTTCGAGGGTTGGTGCACCGTCGAGCAGGACTGCGATCCGGCGCTCGGCAACACCAATCCGCTCGCCGATGCAATGGCCAATCGCAACTATCTTTCCTCCATCGGCTTTTAAGGGACAGCATTCATGGCACGACTGAGTTGGGGCATGGTCGGCGGCGGCAAGGGCAGCCAGATCGGCCCAGCCCACCGGATGGGCGCAATGGCCGATGGGCATTTTTCCATGATGGCCGGCGCGCTGGACCACAACCCGGAGGCTGGGCGCGCTTTTGCCCGGGAGCTGGGGATCGAACCCGACCGCGCCTATGGCGACTGGAAAGAGATGCTGGCAGGCGAAACGGTTCGCCCCGATCGCATCGATCTGGTCACTGTCGCAACGCCGAATTCCACCCATTATGAAATCACCAAGGCGTTTCTTGAGGCAGGCTTTCACGTGCTCTGCGAAAAGCCGATGACGATGACGGTCGAAGAAGGCGAGGACATAGTGCGCACCGCCAAGGCATCCGGCAAGGTGTGTGCGGTGAACTACGCCTACAGTGCTTACCCGATGATCCGTCACATGCGGCACATGGTGGACGCCGGAGACCTTGGCGCCATCCGCACGGTTGTGGCCAATTTCAGCCATGGCCACCACGCGGCGGGCGATGACGCGGATAATCCGCGTGTGCGCTGGCGCTACGACCCGGTGCAGGCCGGCGTGTCGGGTCAGATGGCCGATTGCGGCATTCACGCGCTGCATCTGGCAAGCTTCATCACCGCTGACGAGGTTGAAAAACTGTCGGCCGATTTCGCCTCCACCGTTTCAGGCCGGGTGCTGGAAGACGATGCGATGGTGAACTTCCGCACCGCCAGGGGCACCGTGGGACGGCTTTGGACGTCGACGATTGCGCTCGGCCGTCAGCATGGCCTCGACATCCAGATCTTCGGTGAAAAAGGCGGGCTGCGCTGGGCGTCGGAACAACCCAACCAAGCCTATTGGACGCCGCTTGGCGGGCGCACGCAGATCATCGAAAAGGGTGAGGCTGGCATCTCCGACATGGCCGCGCGCTTAAGCCGTGTGCCGATTGCCCATCCGGAAGGTTTCCCGCTGGCAGTGGCGAACATCTATGTCGATCTAGCAGCGGCGATCAGGGCGCAGACATCTGGCGAGGCCATCGATCCAGTAGCCAACCACTTCCCCAAAGCTGAGGATGGTTTGCGCTCGATGGCGGCGGTTTACGCCAGTGTCGAATCGGCGAAACAGAACGGGGCCTGGGTGGATGCAAGGCCGCCGATGTTTCGGTAGGGGCGGTCGACGAAATATGCCTTTGGGCTGACAAGCGTAGGATTTGAACCTACTCTGGACACGACGTGCGATGGGCGAACAAGTACCCGCGTCTTGGAGTTTGAATCGTCCAATTGAGGGGATGGCTTGAGACAATGTGTTTCAAGCCATCGATGTTTGACGCATCGTCAGCAATCAAAACCCAACCGTTTTCATCAACGTGATCGCATAGCCGATTCAATACGGATAATCGCTGCTCCTTGGGCAGCATATGCAATGTTCGATCAATCAAGATGACATCAAACTTTCCTTCGGGAGTGTAGGTTGTGATATCGGCAACGATGCCCTCCACAACCATGTGCTCCTTGGCTGCTGCTGCTAGGAAGTCTCGGATGCCATTGGCGGAGATGTCGACACCAACCACCATGTGCCCTTGTCTCCCGATGAGCAAAGCATCGCGGCCTTGCCCACATCCAACGTCTAGGACTCGCGCACCTCGTCGTTCAAACTCGTCGAAAAATTTGGCAAAAACCGGGTTTGGCTCTCCCAGAGCATTTTGCGTTTCGCCATACAATTTGTCGTAGTCGTAAGCCATGATCCAGCCGATAGTAGGTTTTGATTTGGATGGTTAAGTGATTTTTCTGGGTTGCAGATGCCCGGTGGTCTCAACGGTCGTCACAGCAGCCAAAATCGATAAGTGCAGGGCCGGCGCAGCCATCCGGCTGCGCGACTGTTCGCAGGGCGGTCATTGTCAGTGGTATGGTGAGATACGGCTATTAAAACACTGCGAACCGCAAACATGAAAACATCCAAACGCAAGATCAAGGTGGCCAGTTTTGGATTGGTCATCTGTGTTGGGCTCGCCCTGTGGTGGGGGGCGACGGACACGGCCAGCATTGTCCCGGTCAATGCAATGGAAAGCACCACCACACCCACGCCTGACATCTCTTTTTCTAGCCAAGTCTTTTGGCCTTCACATGAGGAAGAGGATGGCGCAATTGTCACAGCCGTTGCGATAGGGCCTGACGGAAGCGTTTATGTCCTGCACCGCGCAAACCGCGCCTTTGGCGTTGACGATACTCCG
The DNA here is from genome assembly GCA_040219355.1 of Hyphomicrobiales bacterium. Classification (GTDB taxonomy): domain Bacteria; phylum Pseudomonadota; class Alphaproteobacteria; order Rhizobiales; family MH13; genus MH13. Next base: position 48,424 of record JAVJSN010000017.1, on the reverse strand, counting down.
ATCAATGAACCGGTAATCTTTCGTCTGGATGTCGAAACGGGAGAGATTATCGAACGATTTGGTGCCGGACTGTTTGTCAGTCCGCATGGAATGTCCGTGGCGGCGGATGGTTCAATCTGGGTTGCCGATGTATCGCTCAATATTGTCGCGCATCTGGACACAACCGGCCGGTTGATCGCCATCTACGGCAAGCCCTACCCATTCTACCTGGAAGCCTTACTGCGCTTGCGTAACGTGTTCACGCGGCTACCTGTGCCAATGGACGACAATACATTTGCTCGGCCGACGGATGTCGTCCCGCTGGCCAATGGACGCTTTGCCGTCACGGACGGATATCGAAACTCCAGGCTTGCCGTGTTCGACGCCAGCGGGAATCTTGTTTGGCAGATCAATAAGCGCGGCTCTGAGCCCGGGGCATTCCATTTGCCCCACGGTATCAGCGCCGATAGCGCCGGTCATATCTACGTGGCGGACCGTCGCAACGCTCGCGTGCAAGTATTTTCAGATGATGGCGTGTTGATGCGTGTGATCAGCGGTGCTTTCGCCGGACGTCCGTACGGTGTGGACGTTGCCGCAAATGGCTGTCTCTACATCGCTGACGGCGGTGATAGCCTCGACCTAAAGGATGACAACTTCTCGCCTAACATGCGCGCTGGGTTTTCTGTTTTCTCAGAAGACGGCATTCCAATAGGGCGTTGGGGAAATACCGTTGATGGACCGGAGGATTTTCTGCTCCCGCACGATATTGCCGTAGGCCGAGATGGCCGCGTCTACATTGCCGATACCGACGCGGAGCAAGTCCTGGCCATTGATCTGGCTGGGCACTGCGAAAATTAGATGGACCGTTCTTAAGATAGCCCAACGAAACACGCCGCCATAACGACCGATTTCTGGGCCACAGACATGAGGTCTCGCCTATGGCTATGCGCCAGAATCGCCGCCTAGACTATCGGCAAGGTCCCCCTTCGGACCACGCGGCAAGGAAATAAACGTGCTTCGGGATAGCGGTCTGGCTCTTCGAGCATGGAGACCACAAGCTCAATCGATGAGCTGACGATCTGCGCAATCGGCTGGTGAATGGTCGTGAGGTCAATGTTCTCCCAACGCGCCATTTCCATATCATTGAGGCCGATGAGCCCGACATCGTCTGGCACCTTTTTGCCCGCCTTTTGCAGCGCGGACAGCGCGCCAATGGTCAGCACATCATCACCGCAGAAATAGGCCTGCGCCATCGCGCTTTGATCTTTCAGAAGCCTCGTCATCTCATCGCGGCCTGCATCGAACGAATAGGCTTTGGCAAAACTGTAGCGCAGCTTGATGCCAGAATGGCGCGCGATCTCGGTGGTAAAGCCGGTGTAGCGATCTTGCGTGGAGGTGGCTGACTCCGGTCCGCCCAAGAAACCCACATCTGTGTACCCGCATTCCATCAATGCGCGCGCGGCCATACGCCCGCACTCCACATTGTCGATGCCGACGACATGCACTTTAGGGCTGGTGGTGTGGCGCCCAAAGGAATGCACGACGGGAATGCCTGCCTCCTTGAAGGCTTTGGCAAAATCTGGACTTAGCGTGGAGGAGGCAACAATTACACCATCAACGGAGTATTGCCGGACCATCCGCACTGATTTTTCGGGATCGGTTTCATCGCTCAGATTAACCAGAAGCGGCCGCAGTCCACGCTCCTGAAGGCCACGGGTGAACAGATCAAAGACCTGCAAAAAAATTGGGTTGTGGAAGTTGTTGGAGATAAGTCCAATCAGCTTGGTGCGACCGGTGGTGAGACTGGAGGCCAACGCATTGGGGTGATAGCCAAGCTCGCGCGCGGCGCGCTCAACCTTCTGGCGCATCTTGGCGGACACCGATGCGCCATCGGTGAATGTGCGCGAGACTGCAGAGCGAGAGACACCGGCTCGCAGCGCCACATCTTTCAACGTTACATTCATTCCAGCCCATACGCATCGCAGGTTTAGACGCGCCGTTTCCGCGCGCTGCTCATGCATATTCCCCTCATACTGCGGGTCTCAAAGCGTTTGACCTATCACCTGACAGAACGTCTTTGTAGCATCAATTTTGCAACCGGTTGCAAATTTGGTTGCGCTGTGCTTTTCTCCATCGTGAAGGGGATCAACCCCTCTCAAAAAGAACAACCACAATTGTCTGGGAGGACAATCATGAAGTCGCTTCTCGCGAAACTCGCCATTGCAACGGCGGTCATCGCCGCACCGTTGATGACTGCAACCACCGCCTCGGCTGAAGGCGAGCGCTATGTGCTTGTCAGCCACGCTCCTGATTCAGATAGCTGGTGGAACACCATCAAAAACGGCATCGCGCTCGCAGGCGAGCAGATGGGCGTTGAAGTTGAGTACCGTAACCCGCCAACCGGTGATATCGCCGATATGGCGCGTATCATTGAGCAGGCCGCCGCCTCCGGCCCCAATGGCATCATCACCACATTGGCTGATTTTGATGTGCTGCAAGGCCCCATCACCGACGCTGTTGACCAAGGCATCAACGTCATCATCATGAACACCGGCACACCAGAGCAGGCCCGCGAAGTGGGTGCGCTGATGTATGTTGGTCAGCCTGAATATGATGCTGGTTACGCAGCAGGTCTGCGCGCGGCTGGCGAAGGCGTGACAAGCTTCCTGTGTGTCAACCACGCCATCCAACAGCCAACCGTTGGCGAACGCTGCCGCGGCTATGCCGATGGCTTGGGCGTTGATCTTGGTAACTCCATGATGGATTCGGGCACTGACCCCGCAGAAATCAAAAACAAGGTTCTGGCGTATCTGTCCGCCAACCCTGAAACCGATGGCATCCTGACCCTCGGCCCTGTGTCGGCAAACCCGACAATCCAGGCGTTGCAGGAAAATGGCATGGCCGGTGACATCCACTTTGGAACGTTCGATCTGGGCGATGAAATCGTGCAGGCCATCAAAGACGGCATCATCGAGTGGGGCATCGACCAGCAGCCCTTCCTGCAGGCCTATTTGCCAGTTGTCATCTTGGCCAATTATGACCGTTACGGCGTGCTGCCAGGCAACAACATCAACTCCGGCCCAGGCTTTGTGACCGCTGGAGGTCTTGAACTGGTGGAAGAATTCGCTGGCGAATACCGCTAAGCGACCTCCCGGAAAAGGCGCCCCATGGATGGGGCGCCTTTTTCTTCTTCGGCCTTTGACGGCCCCTAAGGCTTAAGCGGCAGCCTGCTTTTCTTGCCGCCTTCCAGAACTCAAAACAGTCAGGTCGCGTGCAATGTCTGAGACAGCTTCCACCACACCGGCTGAGAGCGATGAGCGGATCAAAGAGATATCCCGCTTTCGCCAAGCCCTGATCCGTCCCGAGCTTGGCGGCATTGTCGGCACCATCGCCGTCTTTACCTTTTTCCTGCTGTTCGCGTTCGACAGCGGTATGTTCGCCGCCCAGGGTGTGATCAACTGGTCGGTCGTTTCGGCCCAGTTCATGATCATCGCCGTTGGCGCATGTCTTCTGATGATCGCCGGCGAATTTGATCTGTCTGTCGGCTCAATGATCGGCTTTGCCGGCATGATGACGGCGATCTTTTCCGTTACAATGGGCTGGCCTGTTTGGATCGCGATCCTGATCACGTTTGCAATGTGCCTGACCATCGGCGCGATCAACGGCATCATCGTTATCCGCACCGGTTTGCCAAGCTTCATCGTGACGTTGGCCTTCCTGTTCATCTTGCGCGGTTTCACGATTTTTCTTCCACAAACGGTGGAGAACAAAACCATTATCGGCGGCATTCGTGAGGCCGCCGAAGGTGATTGGCTGGCCCCCATTTTTGGCGGCAAGGTCGGCGAAGGGTTCTTTGTGTGGCTCGGCAATAATGGCCTGATCGACACTTTCGAACGTGGCACCCGCGAGGGTCAGCCCGTGGTGGACGGCATTCCGATGCTTGTTGTCTGGGCCATCGGCCTGGTGATCTTTGGTCATGTGCTGTTGACCAAGACACGCTTCGGCAACTGGATTTTTGCCGCAGGTGGCGATGCGGAATCCGCGCGCAACTCCGGCGTTCCGGTGAACCGCGTGAAGATCCTGATGTTCATGTTCACCGCCTTCTGCGCCACGGTCTTTGCCATGTGCCAGATCTTCGAGTTCGGCTCAGCCGGCGCCGACCGCGGTCTGCTCAAGGAGTTCGAGGCCATCATCGCGGTGGTGATCGGCGGAGCCTTGCTGACGGGGGGCTATGGTTCGGTCATCGGTGCTGCGCTCGGTGCCCTCATTTTCGGCGTCGTCCAGCAAGGCTTGTTCTTCGCCGGGGTGGAGAGTTCGCTCTTCCGCGTGTTCCTTGGCGTTATTCTGCTCGGTGCGGTGATCTTGAACACCTACATCCGACGCATGATCACGGGAGAACGTTGATATGAACGCCCGTACAACACACGCTCCCATCGTTCAGATGAAGAACATCGAGAAGCATTTCGGCTCGGTGATCGCTCTGGCCGGTGTCTCGGTCGACGTCTATCCCGGCGAATGCCACTGCCTTCTGGGTGACAATGGCGCCGGTAAATCGACCTTCATCAAGACGATGTCCGGCGTGCATAAGCCGACCAAGGGCGAAATCCAGTTCGAAGGCAAACCGATGCACTTCGACGATCCGCGTGACGCCATGGATGCGGGGATTGCAACGGTGCACCAACACCTTGCCATGATCCCGTTGATGTCGGTCAGCCGCAACTTCTTCATGGGCAATGAGCCGGTGAAGAAAATCCTCGGTTTCAACTTCTTTGACCGGGAAAAAGCCGACTCGATCACCATGGAAGAGATGCGCAAGATGGGCATCAATCTGCGTGGTCCTGATCAGGCGGTAGGCACGCTGTCGGGCGGTGAGCGCCAGACGGTTGCGATCTCACGCGCGGTGCATTTTGGGGCCAAAGTGCTCATCCTCGATGAGCCGACGTCAGCTCTGGGTGTGCGGCAAACCTCCAACGTGCTCGCCACCATCGACAAGGTCCGCAAGCAGGATGTCGCAGTGGTCTTCATCACCCACAATGTGCGCCATGCGATGGCGGTGGGCGATCGTTTCACCGTGCTCAACCGTGGTCAGACCCTCGGCACCGCACAGCGCGGTCAAATCACGCCGGAAGAGCTGCAGGATCTGATGGCCGGTGGCCAGGAACTGGCGACCCTGGAAGGCTCGCTCGGCGGCACCGTCTAGACGGACAAGATTGTGGCGCCGGTTCTGGAACCGGCGTCACGCCACAACAGGCAGTGTGCGAACCGTGTACGCTGCGCTGATTGCGCGCCCGCTCTGCGGGTCGGCAAGCTTCATCGAAAACTTAGCTGATGGGCGAACACCGTCGATAGCACCCAGAGTGCCACACAGCATGGCTTCCCCTTCGCCAAGCGGGTGGCGTTCGAGCAATTCCTCCAGCGGGCGAATGCCCGCCAGCGTGCCCTCCTGATAGATGACTTGCTGACCGTTCACCTCAATTGTCGAGGAAAGCTCCAGCGCATCCAGTCGATCCTTCACATCTGCATAGCGCCAAAGCTCTCCAGCCACCGGCTTGCCGCAGAGCTGTTTGGAATGGGCAATCGACGTGGTCTCAAAGGCCCGGTCGGTATGGTCGGATCCAAGGCCCAGCCAAAGCTCTCCGTCGGCACGCAGCAGGAAGGGTTCTACCTCACCGGAGCTTTCCGTGCCGATCACCGTCAGCTCTTCGGTTTGGCAGAGCAGGTTTGGCGACAACTGGTAAAACAATGGCACTTGCGAAGGCGGGGCCACGCCCAGTTCGGCAAGCTCATCAATGTGGTGGCGCACAGCCGCTTCATCTCGTCCCGTGAAACCCGCTGTTGCCAAAGCGGTTGGCGTCACCGTCAGCGGGCCAGCGTCGGTTGAGAAGGTCAGAGGCATGAGTTATCCTAGAGTCCAGAGGGCAGGAACAGAGCGATCTGCGGGAACAGGATCAGCAGTCCCACCATCAACAGCATCACCAGCGCGTAGGGGATCGCGCCGATCATCACATCGGTGAAGGAGCCGCTGCGCCGCGCGCCTTGGACCACGAAGAGGTTCAAGCCCACTGGCGGTGTAATCAGCGCCATCTCCACCAGGATGATCATCAAAATGCCGAACCAGATTTTATCGTAACCAAGCCCCACCACGATGGGCACGATGATCGGGATGGTGGCGACCATCAGTGACAGGGTTTCGATGAAGAACCCCAAAATGATGTACATGAGGATGATGACGAAGAGTGTCATCAACGGCGTCAGACCAAGATTGGCCATCAGGTCCTGAAGCGCACGCCCAAGCCCGGCGGATGACAGCGCAAAGTTCAATACATAGGCGCCAATCACAACCAGCATGATCATGGCGGTGATGCGCACCGCGCCGCGCAAACTGTCCACCAACATGCGCACTGACAAGCCCTTGTTCACGGCTGCGATGAGCAGCGCGATGGCCACGCCAATGGCCGCCGCTTCGGTGGGTGTCGCCCAGCCGGTGTAGATGGACCCGACAATCGCGCCGAACAGAAACAGGATCGGCAGCAAGTCTGACAGGCCTGCAAAGCGCTCACCCCAACTGGACGATCGTGATGGCCCGCCAAGCGATGGTTTGATGATGCAGAGAATGGCGGTGATCGCCATGAACATCAGTGCAAGCAAAAGGCCTGGTAGCAACCCGGCCAGAAACAGTTGTGGGATCGAGCTCTCGGTCAGGAAGCCGTACACAATGAGGTTGATCGAGGGTGGGATCATGATGCCCAGCGTGCCGCCAGCAGCGATCGCACCGGAGAAAAGTCGTGGATTGTAGTTGAGTGCTTCGGCCTGCGGCATGGCGACGGTGGCCACGGTCGCAGCGGTCGCCACAGACGAGCCAGAGGTCGCGGAGAACAGCGTGGCGGTGCCGATGTTGGCGTGGATCAGCCCACCGGGTAGCCAGGACACCCAGCGGTCTAGCGCTGTGTAGGTGCGCTCGGCCACGCCGCTGCGTACCAGAATTTCACCCAGCAGCACGAAGAAGGGGATAGCGATGAGCGTGGCGCTGTTGGACGAGGACCAGACGACTTGGCCGAGGCCGCGCATCAGCGGGAATGGTGAGAAGAAGGCATCGATGCCGAACGCCAGCACAAACAGAACGATGCCAACTGGGATGGAGGCGGCCAGCAGGCCAAGCAAACCAAGGGCGATGTAGACTATCATAGCTCCGCCCCCACGCCACCGGCGGCTTCAGCTTCTTTCACCCTGCCGCGTGAGGTGTTCCACAGCAGTGCCAGCGCCAGAACAGAAGCCGAGAAAGCAAACCAGGCCCAGCCGGACCACCAGATGGCCTGCGGAATCCAGAGCGGCGTTTCCAGTGGTGTGTTGGCGGTGGAGCCAAGCCGTATGGATCGGGCCAGCACTGGCCATCCTTGATAGGCGACATAAAGGGCGGTGGCTGCGAGCGTCCAAAGCGCCAAGCAGTCCATCAGTGCGCGGCCGAGCGGGCGAAGTTTCACCCGCACAAGATCGATGCGCACATGGGCAAGCTTGGTCAGCGCATAGGCCATGGCCCAACTGGTGACCCCGGCCATGACATAGCCGGATATCTCATCAGTGCCGCCGAATGATGCATCGAACCGGCGTAAGATAATGTCGGCCAGAATGTATCCGGCGGTGAGAAGAAGGGCGAGCCCCGCCACAACAGCGAGTTTGTCGTTGATGCGGCGGAGGCTCAAAACAGCCCGGTCAATCAGGTGATCCATGAGAGGGGACTCAGCGGTCATTGGTTGGGTCCGGGTTGCTTGTTGGTGGTCATGGTCTCGGAACTAAGACCCTAGTTCAGCGGAATGGAAACGCCGGTTGCTTCACCGACGCTGGCATTCCAACGCTGCGCCCAATCATCGCCTGCGCGTTCTGCCCAATCAGGGAGAACCTGATTGACCAAGATATCGCGAGCACGGGCCACATCCTCTTCACTGGCCTCAACCAGCGTCAGGTCGCGGGCATCGCCCAGGGTGCATTCTGAAGTCCCGGTCAGGCAGGCGATATCCATGGCCAAACCATCCTGTGCCACTTCCCAGGCAGGATCTTCAAACTGCTCTTTGATGGCTGATTCCAGGGTTGCCTGATCCTCTGCGGACAGACCGTTCCAGGTGTCCATGTTGATGGCTGTCACCACCGGGTCCCAACCGCCAAGGGGAATGGCAAGCAGATGAGTGGAGACTTCCCACCAACCAGCATTGTAGCCAGAGCCAGCGCCGGTGATCGCGCAATCGACCACGCCGCGTTGCAGCGCGCCTGGAACCTCACCGAAGCCAAGCGTGATGCCTTCGGCGCCCAGCGCCTCCAGGAACAACGCTGTCATGCGACCAGACGCGCGGATTTTTTTGCCCTCAAGATCTGCAAGGCTGTTCACTTCAGCATTACAGAACACGACTTGCGGTGGGTAAGGCGCGATGGCCAACACATGGGCGTTGAACGTCTCGGCGTAAATGTCCGCGACCATGGGGCGAGCCGCATCCACCATGATGCGTGCGGAGGCCGCGTCGGTTGCGATAAGCGGCACATCAAGGCCTTCAAGCTCTGGGGCATCGGACACGGCATAGTCGGCCACGGTCATGCCGACATCAAAGACGCCATCGCCAAGCATGCGAAACACATCGCCGCCGCCAATGCCCATCTGGTCATGGGTCGTGAGCGCTGATGTCAGGCTTCCCTGACTGACGTCGCTCAAAACATCGTTCCAGAACGGCGCTTCGAATTGACGGTGAAGCGGCAGGCCGCTCCATGAGCCGACAACGGCCAGCTCGTCTGAGATTGCCGGGGCAGCCAAGAGCGTTGCGCCCAAGGCAGTGGAAAGGGTGAGGATCAGAGTGCGTTTCATCGAAAGTCTCTCCTGTTTGCAGTGTTTTTTATGGTTTTGAGATCGGTGTCAGGCCGCATCAGTGGCCCCATCGACGGCTCCATGGAACTCATCAAGATCGGTAATCAGCATGGAGCCGGGCGCATGGGTTACGCAAATAGCGGGCTTTGCGTTGGTGATGGCAACTTGCGGCGTCACTCCGCAGGCCCAAAACACAGGCACCTCGCCTGGCAGCACATCCAGCTGGTCGCCCCAGTTGGGCGCATCAAGGTTGGCAATGCCCAAACCGTCGGGATCACCGATATGGATAGGCGCGCCATGGGCCAGGGGATAGCGCCCGGAAATGGATTTGGCGCGATCCACGTCAGGCTCAGCGATCGGTCGCATAGAGGCAACCATCGCTCCCTGGAACACGCCGCTTGGCACCGTCTGGCGATTGGTGATGAACATCGGCACGGTGCGGTCCTGCTCGACATGGCGCATGGCAATGCCGGCCTCCATCAAGGCGCGCTCGAAAGTGAAGGAGCAGCCTATGGCAAAGGCCACCCAATCGTCCTGCCAGAGCGTCTTCAGGTCGGTGACCGAGGCGTCGAGCACACCGTTGCGGTACACATTGTAGAGCGGCACATCGGTGCGCAGATCAATGACGGCGCCAAGAGACGGGATCGTTGGATCACCAGGCTTACTCATCCCGACCAACGGACAGGCTTGTGCATTGGCCGCGCAATAGGCTTCAAAATCCGCCGCGTCAGACAGCGAGAGAATGACCAAATTGCATTGCAAATGCCCAGCGCCCAAACCGGCGGTATGACGGGTATAAGCGCCCCGGCGGATAGCCTCGCGCACCGCTTCCAACGACTTGCCTTTCAAGGCGGCGTGCGATGTCGATGATGGGGCAGGCATTTGCAGCAAGACGATTTCCTCTTCGTATCCGTGAAGAGTGGTCACCTGTCAGCGATAACGTCAAATCGTGATTATTTGTTGGTATTGATAGATTTTTGTTATCACTTCGACGCAACCTCTCGCGCGATCAAAGCCGCCTGGGCGGCCACACGATCCACCGGTTCGGCAAGATATGATGCGGTGAAGCGCAGCGGATTGACCGACCATCCCGGATCAAACGGCTGGAGATCACCGCGGGCGATGCGGGCCTGGGCCAGACGGATGGGCAGAACCCCAACACCTAGCCCGGCGGTCACCATCTCAAAACAGGCAGACAGCGAACTGGAGGGAAACAAGCGCACCGACGGGCCGAAGCGATCCACCAAGGCGGCATGCACCTCGCGATAAGGCCGCGTGTTGCGGGCATAGGTAATGACCGCCACGGTGCTAAGATCAGGCGCGCCATTGCGACAAAGATCGGGTGCTGAAAACCACCCCAGCTCAAACGAAGGCAGCTCGATATTTTCAATGCTGTATTCAGAGATCGGTCCCATCAGCAGCGCCAGGTCGATAGAGCGATCAAGCAGTTGGTCGCGCAAATTGACGGAGATATCCACCGATACCTCGATTGTCAGCGCATCGTAGCGCGCCTGCACCGCTGACACCAAAGCGGGCAACCAAGCCTGGGCGATGGTTTCTGCCGCGCCGATACGCAGCTGACCAGTGAGCTTGTCGCGCGGGGTGATTTCGGCGCGAACGCGCCCGACAAGGTCCATCATTTGCCGGGCGTAAGGGGCAAAGTCAGCCCCAGATTTGGTGAGGATCAAGCCTTTGGCGCGGCGCTCAAACAGCGGCGCGCCCAAGCTTTCTTCCAGCGCAGCTAGGCGCGCGGACAAGGCGGGCTGGGTGATGTGCAGTTGCTGAGCGGCGGCGCGCACCGATCCGTACCGTACGATGAAGAGAAAGGTTTTGATCTGATCAAGCGTCAATTGTGCATCTGCTGCGCTGGCGGTTTGAAGTTTTGCTATAGCACTTCGCTCGTCCGGCAAAAGCGGTTATGCCAATGTCATGCGTATTGCAGCCATTCTTACTGGCGGGAAAAGCCGCCGCATGGGCGAAGACAAAGCACTGCTTGATTTTGGTGGTGAGCGGCTGGTGGACCGCGTGATCGCCAGAATCGCGCCACAGGTCGATTTGGTCTGTATGGTCGGGCCAAGCGATTACGGCACTGGCCTTGCCAACGTGGCGGACGATCCAAACTTTCAAGGTCCGCTGGCTGGCATTTTCGGCATGTTGGCCTGGATGCAGGAGCATCATCGCGAGGTTGAAGGCTTTCTGACAGCGCCGGTGGATGCCCCGCAGTGCCCGCTTGATCTCTACGCGAAGCTGACCGAGATGCCCGGCAGCGCGATGGCGGCTGATCCAAAACGGGTTCACCCTACCTTTGCGCATTGGTATGTGTCCGAGCTGGTCGAGGCACGTGAAGGCGTTGATGCATCTGGTTCGCTGCACAGCTTGGCTGAGGCTGTGGGCGCGTGGCCGGTCGCTTGGCCCACGGGCGCGCCTTTCCTCAACCTCAACACACCTGAAGAGGTGCAGGCGTTTATGGCGTCAGAGGAAGCTGGCCGTTAGAGGCCTCAGAGGCTGTTATCGATGGCGCGATGCAGTTCGGCGAGCCCTTCGCCGATATTATCGCCATAGCGTAAGAGATTGCCGCCGAGCAGGAAGACAGCATCTTCGCCATACATGTCGATCATATCGGTGGCGCGTTCAACGCTCATGCCGCCGCCAGGGGACGGGAATATGCCCGGTCCTGGTGCAGTGGTGTCGCGGCAGGCATGGGCAATGGAAAGGCACTCTTCAGCTGTAAAGCCAAAGCGACCACCCACGTTCGGGAACACCGAAATGTCCGAGCCCGCAATGCGTTGCAGCGTGCCGAACATTATAGCGTGGGTAAAACCGGTATCGGGTGAAAGTACATAGGGGCCGAGAAAGCTTGGGTGCGTCATCACCGGCATGGCCAGTTTGTCATCGCGGACGATGCGGCGCACCAGATCGAAGCCAAAAAGCCCTGGCATGATAAGAAGCCCATGCACGCCATGGTCTTTGGCGAAGCGGGCGTTTTCCATCAGATCTTCGCTGTGACCGGCAAGGCCTGCGAAGTAGAGTGTGGTGCGTCCCGTTTCCTGGTTGGCTTTGGCCACCGCCTCACCAATTCGTCGCACGCGCTCGCGGAAGGGCGCGCAAGGCTGGTCGGTCAGGCCATGATCTTCCTTCACCAGATGCGCGCCACCGACGGCACAGCGATAAGCGATGTCGGCCAGGGTTTGGGCGCTGGAGCCCTGCGGCTTCAACACCGGAGAAAGCAGAGGGCCACGCGGTGCTCCGGCCAGTTTGCGCAGGCCTGCAATGCCGAAACGCGCGCCCGGATGGACTTCGGCCAGCGGACCTAGGTCGATGCCGATTGTTTTCACGCCCTTTTGGATTGACGTGTTGCCCATGACCACGTTTAAAAGTTGCGGTAGCTCGGTCCCCGTGCTTTCCGGGCTGTAGCTGATCACGGCTTCAAACACGCCCTCGCCTGCCGGCGTGACGGATTCTACCTGTCCCATGATCGTGTCTTCGACAAATCCCGCCGGCACCACGTCGCGCGGTATCTCGACGGTCTGCTCCAAGGCGATGCCAACCGCACGGTCCTCGGCCTGCGCCTGGCTGCCAGCAAAAACGTGGTACGTGACCTTGAACCGGCCCTCAGGAACGCCCGCCATTAGAGACCTTCGGCTTTGACGGTGGAGTGGACGGCATCGACGCGTGCGGTGGTCAGATCATCCTCGGTGATACCCAACTGGGTGCCGAGCAAATCTTCCACACCAGCGACGAGCGCCGTGGCATCCAGGCCATAATACTTCATCAGATAGCCGCGCGAGCCGCCATGGGCATAGGTGTCTTTCAAACCAAGACGTACAAGCCGTTTGCCGACGCCATTGTCGGCCATGATCTCGGCAAGCAGTGAGCCAATGCCGCCCTCGGTGACATGGTTTTCAAGCGTCACCACACCGCCCTTGACCGATTGAATGTGGTCGAGCATCGCCTTGGCGTCGAACGGCTTGATGGTGTTGAGATGCAGATGGCGAACCGAGACACCCTTCTGTTCCAAGGCACCGCGCGCGCGCAGCGCCTCTTCGGTTGTGATCCCGGCGGTGACGATCAGGACATCCTCGCCCAGCGCCAGCTCGCGCATTTTGCCAACTTCAATCGGCGTATCGAACAGGCGTGGCACGGAGCCACGCAGCACGCGGCAGTAAACCGGACCATCGATGCTGTCGGCAGCCTCGCAGATCGATTCCACCTCCGTTGCATCACCTGTTTCCAGGATCGTCATGTTGGGGATCGAGCGCATCACCGAGATGTCTTCAATCGCCTGGTGGGTCATGCCGCCTGGTGTCGTGACACCGGGCAAAAAGCCCATCAACCGCACTTTCCTGCGTGGGTAGGCGATGGACGCCATCAACTGATCATAAGGACGACGGTAGAGGAACACGCCGAAGGTGTGCAGGAACGGACGGAAGCCCGCCATGCCCAGCCCGCCGGCAAAGGAGAGCATGTTCTGCTCGGCCATACCAAGGGACAGAAACTTATCGGGATGCTTGTCGCGGAACTTGTCAATCTCGCAGGACGAGGTGAGGTCAGCGGATAGGCAGAGCACTTCGGGGTGCGCCATGGCATAGGCTTCAAAGGCCCGCTCATAGGGGCGGCTGACCATCTGGATGCCGGTCTTTTGCATCAGTGCGCTCCCTGGTAATCGACAGGATCAACGCCAAGGGCGCGGGCAATGTCGTGGTTCATTTCAGCGCGCTCTTCTTCCGATTTGAAGCGCACATAGTGGAGCCGCGGGAAGCGGCGCTGAAGGGTGGGCATACCGCGGAAGGGCGAGGTGTTGGCCAGAATGATCAGCGGCTTGCCCTTGTGCTTTTCGGCCACGGCATCGCGCATTTCATCGAGTTTGTGCCCATCGATGGAAACCACGACAGCGCCGAAATTTTCCATCTTGGTTTTGATGTCGCCTACGTCCATCACAGAACTCATGGCGCCATCGCACTGCTGACGGTTCACATCCATGATGGCGTAAAGATTATCGATGCCGTGATGGGCGGCGCACTGGATGGCCTCCCATGTCTGGCCTTCCTGCACCTCACCATCGGACATGAAGACCCAAGTTTTGCCGGTTTCTTTCTTGCGCTTGCGCGCCCAGGCGAGACCCGCTGCGGTGGAAAAACCGATGCCCAGTGTGCCGTTGTGCACTTCCATGCCAGGCGAATGCTCCGCGCCGATCATTTCGACCGAGGAGCCATCCTTGTTGAACATCTCAAGGCCTTCGGGCGCCATGCGGCCAACCTCGATCAAGGTGGCGTAGGCAACCAGCGCGTAGTGGGCCGGGGCAATAAACAGCCGATCCAGATCGCTGCGTTCAGGACCGTTGTAACCAGCGCCGGTGTGATAGGTGGGGTTGTCAGCCGAAGGCACGCCGCCAAAGGGTTTTGGGATCATCGGCAGCGTCGGCGCACCCAATTCCAATTGCTCGTTGTAAAGCCATGCCAACTGCTCGGCGGAAGAACAGGCTTGGCTGAGATAACCGCCATTGTTGTGCATGGCGTGCTCGAACACGCGGCGGCGAATACCAAGGGCAATCTCTTCGGTGGTTTTTGCGTTCCGACGGATCATGGCCATCGTCACCTCTTCATCAGGAATGTCACATATCACTTTGGCATAAGTCAGTTTACCTGACAATTGTCAAAAGGCTTTTTGCAGCTTGGTTTCCGTCGCTTTTTAGCACAGCGGATACAACAAGGGGGCCAACACGGCCCCCTTGCAATCGCTTTGGTTGGTCAGCCTTAACGTGGTGGCAGCGGCATCCAGTCGGTCATCGCCACATCGGCGTGCTGGAACTGCGGCATCGCAGACGACAGATCTTCCATGTTGGAGATGTCGGCCTCATTGAGGAAGTCCTGGGTAATGAGGGTTGGTGGCACGATAACCTGCGCACCTGGATCACCACCTGCCAGCATGATGGCCAGCGCGCGGACCGAGACTTCACCGACCACGGCTGGGTTGGTGGCGACGGTTGCTTTCCATGGGCTGCCCGGCTCGCGCATGACAGAGATATCGGCGGTGGACACGTCAGCGGAATAAATCGAGACGTCTGAGGACATGCCAGCTTCGTTCACTGCAATCACCACGCCTTTGGCGAACTCATCATACGGTGCAAACACCACATTGATGTTCGGGTTGGCTTGAAGGACCGAACGCGCCTGGTTGGCGTTGGAGTTGGCAATCGGATTATCGAGCGTGCCGAAACGAGCAACCTCATCGATGCCAGGGTTTTCCTCACGGATTTCCTGCCAAGCGACATCGCGGCGGTCGAGTGGGGCGATGCCGGGAACGTAGACGTAGCCTGCGGTCCACTCGGTGCCATTGTCTTCAATGGCCTGATCGAGCGCCATGCGGCCAAGCAGATAATCGGACTGCTCAATCTGCGGAATGGCTTCGTTCTCCACGTTCACGTCGAACGCAACGACCTTGATGCCAGCATCGACAGCGCGCTGCGCAGCTTCACGCATGGATTCTGTCAGGCCGTGCTGGATGATGATGCCATCCACACCAAGCGCAATTGCCTGATCGACCATATCGGCCTGCAACGCTGCATCCTGGCGGCTGTCAAAGACACGAAGGTCGACGCCCAGTGCCTCGGCCTGGGCTTCCACACCTGCCAGATAGGCCTGGAAGAAGTCACCGGTGGAAAGATAGCGCACCAGCGCGATTTGAACGTCGCCAGCATTGTCAAACGGTGCTGGCATATCCTGGGCATGTGCGGCGCCCGTCATGCCGGTGGAGGCGACAAGTGCGCCTGCCAGCATTTTCATGAAAGTTCGTTTTGTGCCGATCATTGGAGTTTCTCCCTTTGTGAAGTTCGGTCTTTTTGCGAGCCTTCAGCTCGGTTAGTGACCCCCGCCGCGCTTACGCGTGGAAAGGGCAAAGGTGAACATAAGCGCGACGACGAGGACGCCGCCCTTGACGAAATCTTGGGTGTAGTAAGGCGCGTTCATCATGGTGAGGCCTTGCAACAGCACGCCGACAAACAGCGCGCCAATCGCGGTGCCAAAGGCGTTGGGTTTGGCGGCGCCGAGCACCGCAAAGCCAATCAAAGCGGCTGCCACGCTGTCGAGCAGCAAATTGTTGCCCGATGCGATGTCGCCACGCCCAAGGCGAGCGGCAAGCAGGATGCCGCCAATAGAGGCCATCACGCCGGAGATCATATAGGCGGTGATTTTGTAGCGGTTGACGTTGGTGCCAGCCAGCGCAGTGGCGCGCTCGTTTGAGCCGATGGCGTACATCAGACGACCATGGCGGGTGAGTTCCAAGAACACCCAGACAAACAGGCCAACGATCAGGAAAATGATGACAGGCACTGGGATCAGATCCTCCAGCACGAAGTCAAACCGGTGACGACCAAGCCACAAAAAGGCGGGCGAGAAGACCCCCTCGGCCACCTCACCGCCGGGCAAAGTCATGCCGGTGGAAATCGAGCGCCCTTCGGTGGGGATGCGTTGCAATCCGATGAGCAGGAACATCATACCGAGTGTGGCCAGCAGATCCGGCACGCGCATTTTCACAATCAGCAAGCCATTGATGAGGCCAACGAAGGCCCCCATCACCAGGCAGGCAAGCACGGCAACAAAGGCCGACTGTTCGAGCACCACCATCATGTAAGCTGAAAGCATCAACGCCGATGTTGCGACGGAGCCGATGGAAAGATCAAAGCCGCCGACGACAAGCGTGCAGGTGACGCCTAGCGCCAAAATTCCGGTGATCGCCACGGACTGAAAAATGAAGGCGGCGGAGCGCGGCCCGGCAAAGCCATTGGTGGCCAGCGAGAAGAAAACGATCAACCCCAGAAGCAGACACAAAAAACCGTAGCGGATCGCCAGGTTCACCAGCGTCTGGGACCGATCAACGCTTGCTGGCACAGGTCTTGGCGGCACAGGTTTTGAAGCTTGAGGCTGCGAGGTCTGCGTATCAGTTGTCATGAAGCGTGTGTTTCTGTGTTGGGATATTGGGCGGCTTGACCTGACACCTGTGCCAGCATGGCGCCCAGGTCGACATTTTCGTTGCGGTGTTCACCCACCAGGCTGTGCTCGTAGAGAACCAGGATGCGGTCAGCGATTTCCAACGCTTCATCCAGTTCGGCAGCAAAAACGATGGTTGCGCGTTCGCTCGCCGTGTTGCGGATGGAGCGGCCGATGTCGCGGCGAGCGCGGATATCGACGCCCTGAAATGGCTCATCGAGCACCAGAAGCTGGCTCGCTTCGGCCATCCAACGGCCAACCATGACCTTTTGCTGATTGCCACCCGACAGCGTGCCGATGTCATCGGCGGGTGATTGGCAAACGACGCCAAGCTGTTCGATCATGGATTGTGTCGTCCGCTTTTCGCTGGCCCTGCTCAGAAAGGAGAAAGGGGCATGGCGGGCGGTGAACGGCAAGGTGAGATTTTGCGTAATATCGAAGGTTGGGATAACGCCGTTCGACGCACGGTCTTTGGGCGACATGAACACACCGGCAGCGATGGCAGCCTCCGGCGAGGCCGGTGTGTAGGGCTTACCAGCCAAACGCATTTGGCCCGCCAGTGGCTTCTCCATACCGAAGAGGATGGATGCGATTTTGGTCTTGCCACTTCCGAGCAGACCGGTGATCGCAACCACCTCGTTGCGGTGGATTGTCAAGGTGATCGGCGCGCCGCCCTCAGAGAGCTTGATGCCGTCCAGTTCGATCACTGGCTCGCCTTTGGCGGCGACATTGATATCAACCGCCGTCATGGCATGGCCAAGCATCGCGGTGACAGCGCCCTCATAATCCAGCGGCTCAGTTTCAAAGGTGCCGGAGATCTGGCCATCGCGCATGGAGATGATGCGGTCGGCGATCCGGCGAATATCAGACATGCGGTGGGAAATGTAGAGGATCGCCACGCCGGTTTCGCGCAAGTGATCGAGCAACTTGAAGAGACGCTCAGCTTCGGTGGCTGAGAGCGAAGATGTCGGCTCGTCAAGGATCAGAACTTTGGGGTCCTTCGCCATAGCGCGGGCGATGGCAATTAACTGGCGCTCTGCGACGCCCAAATCAGAGACCTGCGTGCGCACATCAATATCCAGGCCCATGGCCGAGGCGATCTTGCGCGCTTCACCGCGCAGCTTGCCGCGATTGATGAAAAAACCGGCGCCCGGTTCGTTCAGCCGGTCGAGCATCAGATTGGAGGCTACATCCAAATCAGGGATCACGCCATCATTGATGGACTGGTGGACGGTGACCACGCCAGCTTCGATCGCTTGGCTGGGGGATGCGGGGGAAAACGGTTCGCCAAACAGTTCGATGTTGCCGCCATCGCGTGCGTGGACGCCGCAGAGAATTTTGACCAATGTGGATTTGCCAGCGCCGTTCGCGCCCATCAGCACAGTGATTTGACCGGCTGGGATCGTAAGGTCGATGCCGCGCAAAACGCGGTTCGGCCCGAAGGCTTTTTCGATTCCGACGACGCGGCACGCGGCGTGTTGCATAGGCTAGTGGCCTGTTTGTTGTTCGCCCATGGTTTGTCCATGGTTGCTCCCGGACCATGATCGTGATCGCCCAAATAGCAAAAGTCAAGAGTACTTGACAAATGGCGAATTGGACGACCAGACTTACGGCCAATGAACAAGGTTCGAGCAGGCGCATCCACCCAATGAGATGTGCAGCATAGGAGGAACGGACCCGTGGTGACCACTCAAACTCCACATGATTATGAAGCACTCAGCGTTGAATCGCTGCCTGGCCGCCTTGTCGGTGTGGCGGATCTTTCAACGCGCGTTGGTGCCGATCCGGCCAATTGGTCGGTTGAAGAAGTTGGCGATGGCAATTTGAACTTGGTGTTCATTGTCACCGGGCCAGAGGGCCGCGTCGTGGTCAAGCAGGCCCTGCCCTATGTGCGCCTGGTTGGCGATAGCTGGCCATTGCCGCTGAAGCGCGCGTTCTTTGAGTATCACGCCCTCACCCGCCAAGCGACGCGTGACCCTGGCATGGTGCCGGACATCTACCATTTCGATGAAGCCCAGGCGCTGATCGTGATGGAATATCTTTCTCCGCACATCATTTTGCGCGGCAAGCTCATCAAAGGCGAACGTGTAGACGGTCTTGGGCAAGCGCTCGGGCTTTTCTGCGCCCGCACCGCCTTCCGCGGCTCTGACCTTTCGATGAGCGCAGGCGAGAAGAAAGCTGATACAGCGCTGTTCTGCGACAATGTGGAGCTTTGTGACATTACCGAACAGCTGGTCTTCACCGACAGCTATTATGACGCCGAGCGCAACCACCACACACCGGAACTTCAACCCATTGTGGACGCGTTACGCGCCGACCCTGCCCTGAAGGCCGCTGCACAATTCATGCTGATGCGGTTCACCTCCGGTGGCGAAACCCTGATGCATGGCGACCTGCACACTGGCTCGGTGATGTGCACCGACACCGACACCAAAGTGATCGATCCGGAGTTCGCGTTTTACGGGCCGTTGGGCTTCGATCTTGGCATGCTGATCGCCAACTATCTGATGGCCTATTTCAGTCAACCAGCCCATCGCTCCGCCGATGAGTTGGACAGCTACCAAGACTGGCTGCTTGAGGTTGCTCAAGAGACCAGCCAAACCTTCCGCTCTGAGTTTGAGCGACTGTGGGCCAGTGAGCGCACGGGCATTCTCTACCCACCGGCGCTTTGGGAAGACCAAGGCCAATCGTCCTATGGCGCGCGCAATGCGCTGCTGGAACACATCTGGAACGATGCGATGGGCTTTTGCGGCGTGGAGCTGCATCGGCGTATCCTGACGCTCGCCCACAATGCCGATTTTGAAACCATTGAAAACACTGCCGCGCGCGCCAAGCTGGAAGCGCGCAGCTTGGACATGGGACGCGCCATTCTGCTTGAGCGCCCCGCCGATACAGATGCGCTGATCGCGCTTGCGCGCTCCACAAATTCAAAGGATTTGCTATGAAAGTTGATGGCACGCACTACCGCTCCATCTGGTACGATGCGGGCACCGATGAGGTGCGCATCATTGACCAGCGCTGGCTGCCGCACGCGTTCAAAATTGAAACGTTGAAAAGCCTTGAAAGCTTTGCCACGGCCATCCGTGACATGTGGGTGCGTGGTGCGCCGCTGATCGGTGCGACTGCGGCCTATGGCATGGCCGAAGAGATGCGGCGCGACCCTTCAGACGCTGCGCTGAAACGCGCCTGGGACGTGCTGCACGACACCCGTCCTACCGCGATCAATCTGAAATGGGCGCTGGACCGATGCCGCACGCATTTGCAACCGCTTGCCCCAGCTGATCGCGCTGACGCTGCCATGCGATTGGCGCATGAAATCGCTGACGAGGATGTTGAGATCAACCGTATGATCGGCGTCCATGGGCTGGAGATCATCAAACAGATCGCAGCGAAGAAACCTGCTGGCGAGCCGGTCCGTCTGCTCACCCATTGCAATGCTGGATGGCTTGCTACCGTTGACTGGGGCACGGCCACAAGCCCGATGTATCACGCGGCCAATGCCGGGCTGCCGATCCATGTGTGGGTGGATGAAACCCGCCCGCGCAATCAAGGCGCGCTGACCGCCTGGGAGGTGGGCAGCCACGGCATCAACCACGCCTACATCACCGACAATGCTGGCGGCCATCTGATGCAGCACGGGCAAGTGGATATGGTGATCACCGGCACCGACCGCACAACGGCACGCGGCGATGTGTGCAACAAGATCGGCACCTATCTCAAAGCGCTGGCCGCGCATGACAATGGCGTGCCGTTTTATGTTGCCCTGCCGTCACCAACCATCGATTGGACGGTGCAGGATGGGGTGAAGGAAATTCCCATCGAAGAGCGCCCAGGCCGTGAGGTCTCGCACATCCAAGGCGTATTGGCAGACGGATCGATTGGTGAAGCGCAGGTTTCGCCAGACGGATCGCCCCTCGGCAATCCCGCCTTTGATGTGACCCCAGCCCGCCTCGTCACCGGGCTCATCACCGAACGCGGTGTTTGCGCGGCATCGCCTGAGGGCTTGGCCACGCTGTTTCCTGAACGCGCGGCGGCCTAACAGATATGATTGAAAATCGTTGGAGTGATGCGGACGCACAATCCTGGGTGGATGATTTAGGGCCGGACGCAAGCGAAGCCGACAAGCTGCTGGCGCACCGCGTCTACACAAGCCGCATCATTGGTCAGAACCCAGACCTCGTCATGCATGGCGGGGGCAACACGTCAGTGAAGGTGTCGCGGCCTGATCTTTTCGGAAACGATCAACGCGTTCTGCACGTCAAAGGCTCTGGCTGGGATCTTGATACCATTCAGGCGCCTGGTCTGCCGGGGGTTCGCCTTAACCCGCTTTTGGCGCTGCGAGCGCTCGACGCCCTGTCGGACGAAGAGATGGTCAATGTCCAACGGCAGAACCTTCTTGATTCCACTGCGCCGAACCCGTCCGTAGAGACGCTGCTGCACGCCTTCCTGCCGCACACCTTTGTCGATCACACACACGCCACGCCGTTTCTGGTGCTCGCCAACCTGCCGAATGCGGAAGACGTTGCACGGCAGATTTTCGGCGACCGATTGGGCATCGTGCCCTACATCATGCCTGGCTTTGCCTTGGCCAAGGCTGCTGCGGAAGTTTACGATTCCAACCCCGATGTTGAGGGGCTATTGCTCTTGAAGCACGGCCACTTCGCTTTCGGGCCAGATGCCAAATCCAGCTACGATTTGATTGTTTCGCACACCAATGAGGTGGCAGATTTCCTGACAATGCAGGACACAACGTCGCTTCAAGTCCGTTTGCCAGCCCAGGCTCCCGATGGGTTGGCGCGGTTGCGCGGCGCTTTGGCGCCGGGCGACCGCGATGCACCCCTGCCAATTCTGGCGCTGCGCAATGGGCCGGATGTTATGGCATTTTTTGAACGCGGTGATGCCGCCGACTTGGCAACGCGCGGGGTAGCTTCGCCCGATCATGTGATCCGCACCAAAGCCAAGCCCCTGGTTCTTTCTGCAAGTGATCTTGCCTCGCAGGCGGCGATCACGGCCAAGATCAATGCGTTTAAAGCAGACTATGAAGTCTACTTCACGCGGCAGAATGCGCGTGTTGGCAATGACCGCACGATGCTGAAACCGAGCCCCAATCTCGTTTGGGCAGAGGGTTTTGGATTGATCGGCGTCGGATCTTCCGACAAGGCAGCCCACATTGCCGCCGATCTCGGTGAGCAGAACTTGCGCGTGCGCGCGATTGGCGAGGATGCGGGCGGCTTCAGGCCTATCGAAGAGAACGACCTCTTCGATATGGAGTATTGGTCGCTGGAGCAGGCCAAGCTCGGCAAGGGCAAACCGGCTGCCTTTGCCAGCCGCGTTGTGATGGTCACCGGCGGTGGTGGGGCTATTGGGCATGCGATTGCCAAGGCGTTTGCAACCCTTGGCGCCAGTGTCTTTTTGGTGGACCGCGACAAGGAGCAGTTGGCGGCAGCGCTCAAAAGCCTGGGTGGCGGTCATGATGGCCTTGCGCTGGACGTGACGGATCCCGATGCTGCTGAACAAGCGATGGATCAGGTGACGCAACGATTCGGCGGACTGGATATTCTGGTTTCCAACGCTGGTGCTGCACTGAGCGGCGCTTTGGTTGATCTCACCGATGAAGAGTTGCGTGGGGCGTTTGAGCTCAACTTCTTCTCCCACCAGCGCTTTGCCAAGGAAGCGGCGGCATTGTTCGCCCTTCAGGGCCGCGGTGGGCAATTGCTTTTCAACATCTCCAAGCAGGCAGTGAACCCAGGCAAAAATTTCGGCGCTTACGGCATGCCCAAAGCAACGACTTTCTTTCTAATGCGGCAACTGGCTCTGGAACTTGGGGATCAAGGCATTCGCGTCAATGGCGTCAATGCGGATCGCATTCGCTCCGGGCTTTTGACCAATGACTTCATCGCAGAACGGGCCAAAGCGCGCGGCACGGATGAGGCGTCCTACATGGCGGGCAATTTGCTGAAACGCGAGGTCGAGGCCCACCATGTGGCTGATGCGTTTACCGCCTTAGCACGCATGGAACGCACCACTGGCCATGTGGTAACGGTCGATGGCGGCAACATCGAAGCCGCTTTGCGATAGAGCCCGTGGTGTTAAGGCGAAACAATGTGATGCGCTCTTTTGCCTTTTCTTGGCTCATGTTCCGGGCGCAAAACCGATTCCCACTTTTGCTGAACAAACGCTAAGGTCATCACATGCCGGACGGGAAGACAGCCAAGGATGCCAGCCACTCCGAGGCGCAGCTCGCCCATGTGGCCATGCTCTACTATCGTGAAGGGCTGACGCAGAGCGAGATTGCCCAGCGCATTGGACTGTCGCGCGCCACCATCGTGAACTATCTGCGGCTCGCCCGTGACCTTGGTATCGTCGATATCCGCATTCGCGGCGAAAGCTTCACCGCCTCACCTCTGTCACGCAAACTGACAGAGCGCTTTGGCCTGACCGATTGCTACATCGCCCATAACGACGTGGAACCGCAGCGCGGCGAAGCGATGCTGGAGCGGGTGGGGCAAGTGGCGGCGTCAGCCTTGCGTGATCTGCTGGAGCCAGGCGACAAGCTTGGAATTGCCTGGGGTGAAACCATCCAGCACGTGGCGAACACGTTTCCCAATGGGCCAGTGCCCGATCTCACCTGCTACCAACTGATCGGCTCGATGGACTTCAACGCGCTGTTTGCGCCCGAAGCCTGCACGATTGAAATCGCTCGGCGCACGCTGGCGCCGTGCCGCACGCTGCACGCACCTGCGGTTGTTTCCTCGGTTGATTTGGCATCGCAGCTGCGCGAAGAACCGATCATTGCCCGGCAGCTCAATGAGCTGGCCGACCTCACCAAAGCGCTGTTTTCGGTTGGCAGTTTGAGCCACCCACTCACCCTGGTGGGCTCGGGCATGGCCACCCAGGACGAGTTGGACACCTATCTGGCAATGGGTGCCAAAGGCGTTTTTTGGGGGCACTTTTTTGACGCTGAAGGCAACGGCTTAGACGGGCCACTGACAGGTCGGTTGATTGGCGCGTCCCTGGACCAACTGCGCGCCATTGACATGCGCATGCTGGTCGCCTGTGGCAAAAGCAAGCGTGGGGCCATCGAAGCGGCGCTGCGCGGCAGATTTGCCACGCATTTGGTGACCGACGAAGACACGGCCTCGTGGCTATTGCGCTGAAAACGCTTTTTTGAACGATCTGCGCGGTGTAAACCGGCTCCGCAATGACCCCCATTCTCTACTCCTTTCGCCGCTGCCCCTATGCCATGCGGGCGCGCCTTGCCCTGCAGGTTTCGGGCGTTGAGGTGGAACTGCGCGAAGTTGTTCTGCGCGACAAACCGCAAGCGTTCTTGGATGTCTCGCCCAGCGCAACTGTGCCATGCCTCGTCACCCAGACCGAAGTGATCGATGAAAGCCTGGACGTAATGCTCTGGGCGCTGAAGCAAAACGACCCCGAGGATTGGCTTTCCATGCCCGACGAGGGCCACGCTTGGATTGCGCGGGTCGATGGCCCGTTCAAGCAAGCGCTTGATCGCACCAAGTACGAGACGCGCTATCCTGGCACTGACCCGAACACGGAACGCGACAAGGCCTCGGTTTTCTTGTCCAACCTCAACGATCAAATCGACGATTGGATGTTTGGCCGGGAGAGCCTCGCCGACAACGCCATTTTGCCGTTCGTGCGGCAGTTTGCTTTTATCGACAAAGACTGGTTTGACGCTCAACCCTGGCCAAGCCTCCAAGCTTGGCTTGCGCGGTTTTTGGCCTCGCCACGCTTTGAAACGATGATGGTGAAGTATGCCCAATGGCAGGAGGGTGACGCGCCGGTGTTGTTTCCTGCGAAAAATTAGGTCACGACTTGCCGAACGTGGTGTGAAACAGATGAACAACGTGGTGACCGACACACGCGCGTCACTTTGCTTTGGCATCCGCAGTCTTCGCCACTAGATTTCGCACTAATCCTATGATCACTCTGGCATCAGCCAGGAAAAAAGCGCTGAACCCACAGTTTTGGTTCGCGTGATCCCGAACCAAAAAGCACCATAGATCATGTCCTTTTCCCGCCTTAGTGCGACTCACATTGCCGCCATTTTGCTTCTTCTCGTGCTCGCCAGCGCCGCTCTGGCGCAGGGCGGCCCATCTCTGGTTGTCACCGAGCCGGTCGACATGCGCACACTGGCCGAAACCCGCCCCGTGTTTGGCGAGATTGTTGCCCAGCGCGACAGTGCCATCGCAGCACGCGTTGCCGGGATCGTGGATGAAGTCGGCGTTTTGGTTGGTGACCTGGTGGAACCCGGAGATGTCCTGGCCGTGCTCGACCGCCAGTTGATCGGCATTGAACTGGAGCAGGCTCAAGCGAGCGTTGCCGAAGCGCAAGCGGGCATCGAGGTAGCGCAAGCACGCGTGACCCGCACCCAGGATGTGTTCACGCGCACCGACAGTTTGCGCGGCAGCGCCGCCTTCTCCGAAGGTCGGTTGGAAGACACGCGCGGTGCTTTCTCTGAGGCGCGCGGCCAGTTGGCCGAAGCGCAGGCACGATTGCTCAACTCGCAAGCTGCCCTTGAGCGGGCGCGCTACAATTTTGAACGCGCGGTGATCACCGCACCGTTTCGTGGCGTGGTGCTTTCGGTGGAAACCGATCCCGGCCAGTTCATTTCCGTTGGCAACCCGGTGGCCCGGATTTTGGACATCACAACCCTTGAGATCGAGGCCAATGTTCCGGCGCAGTACATCCCAGGGCTTTCGCCGGAATTGATTCTTAGCGGCGAGACAGAAGAAGGCACGCCGCTGGAGCTCACAGTACGCGCCATCCTTCCGACCGAGTTTGCCAGCACCCGAACCCGTCCGGTTCGTTTTACCGCCGATCTACAGGCACTGACCCGGCGCATTGCTGTGGGCCAGTCGATCACCGTTTCAGTGCCCACGGATGCACCGCGCGATGCGCTGTCGGTTCCCAAAGACGCCTTGACGCAAAGCGCCAATGGCTGGTCGGTTTTTGTTGACGAAGAAGGAATTGCCACACCGCGCACCGTTCAAGTGGGTGTTGCCATGGGCGACCGGTTTGAGGTGCTCAGTGGGCTCAGCGAAGGCGACTTTGTGGTCGTGCGCGGCAATGAACGTTTGTTCCCCGGCCAACCGATCCAAGCAACCAACGCCCAGACTGCAGAGCCTGAGCCAGAGTCAGAAAACTAGGGAGCGAGCACCGTGGATCTTATCCGTTTCGCCATTGATCGCCCCATCGCCGTTGTCGCGACGGTCATCATGGCAATCCTGTTTGGCGGCTTGGCGTTGTCACGCATCCCGGTGCAATTGGCGCCAGATGTTAGCTCCCCAGTGGTGACCATCTCGACCAGTTGGCCAGGGGCAGCACCAGTTGAAATCGAGCGAGAAATCATCAACCCGCAAGAGGATGTTCTGCGCGGGCTGGAAGGGCTCGACATCATGACCTCCTCGTCCTCATCGGGACAGGCAGAGATCACGCTAGAATTCGCCATCGGCACGGATATGAGCCAAACCTTGCTGCTGGTTTCCAACCGGCTGGACCGGGTGGGGTCGTATCCCGATGAAGCCTCTGAACCGACGCTCAACACCTCCGGCGGCGATGATAGCCCCATCGCATGGGTGCTTGTGTTGGCTGGTGAGGGCAACGCGCGGTCCTTACCGACCTATGGAGACTTCATTGAAGACATCGTGAAAGACCGGTTGGAACGCGTGGAAGGCGTTTCGGCGGTCAACGTGTTTGGTGGCGTCAGCCGCGAGCTACAAATCGTGGTTGATCCACAACGCTTGGCGCGCTTCGGTCTGACTGTGCCAGAGGTGGTGAACCGGCTGCGCACTGAGAACATTTCCCTATCGGCTGGCGACATCGAAGAAGGCAAGCGGCGCTACGTCGTGCGCGCGGAAGGCAACCTTAACACCATCGATGCGGTGGAGTCGGTGGTACTGCGCTCGCAAAACGATGGTGCATCGACGAGCGGATCCGTGTCAGCGCCTTTGGGCCGGGTGTTGGTGGCCGATGTGGCCGATGTATCGTTTGCCTATGAAGAGTCAGCTGTGCGGTTGCGCTTCAATGGCGAACCTAGCCTTGCCTTCAACGTGGTGCGTGAACGCGGCGCCAACGTCATCGAAACGATGGAAGAGGTTCGTCGCACCCTCGACGAGCTTTCTGCTGGACCAGTTGCCGCGCAAAATCTCATCCTCGACCAGGTGTACGACGAGACGATCTACATCGAAGGCGCCATTGATCTGGTGACACAGAACATTTGGATCGGCGGCGGTTTGGCGGCTCTTGTGCTGTTGCTCTTCTTGCGCAGTCTACGCGCCACGTTGGTGGTCTCCCTGGCGATCCCGGTATCGATAGTCGCGACGTTTGTTGTGATGGCGGCGACCGGGCGCACGCTGAACGTTATCTCACTCGCCGGCATTGCCTTTGCCGTCGGCATGATCGTCGATGCCGCCATTGTGGTGCTGGAAAACATTTATCGTCTTCGCGAAACCGGCATGCCAAGGCGCGAAGCTGCCTATCGTGGGGCCAAGCAGGTGTGGGGCGCTATTCTCGTGTCGGCGCTGACAACCGTTTTGGTGTTCGTGCCAATCCTGGTGATGCAGCTTGAGGCAGGTCAGCTGTTCCGCGACATTGCGGTTGCGATCTCGGTTTCGGTGCTGTTGTCGCTGCTGGTCGCCGTGACAGTTATTCCCGCCCTTTCCAGCCGATTGCTCGCAAGCGGACAGCAGACCACACTTGCGCTCCCTGGGATCGATCATCTTGGCCGTGGCTTCAAGGCCTTGGTGATGATGTATGTGCGCGCCACGGTGCGCAGCCGCGCTTTGGGCATCACGCTTGTGTCGCTGATCGCTGGTACCGCAATCACTGCCAGCGTGATGTTCCTGCCCCAGCTGGAGTATCTGCCAGAGGGCGACCGCAATCTTGTCTTTGGCCTGATCATCCCGCCGCCCGGCTACAATCTGGACACCACCGAGACCATTGCCGAGCGCATCGAACAGACCGCTCGACCGATGTGGGAGGCAGCTCCAGCGCTGGAACTGGAAGACGGCTCGCCGGTGATCGACAACTTCTTTTTTGTGGCAACGCCTGGCAACAGCTTTGTCGGCGCCACAGCGATGGATGGGACCCGTGCGGGTGATCTGATCCCAATTTTATCGCAGCCCATCTTTGCCGAGCCGGGCACCTTTGGTTTTATGACCCAACCTTCTCTGTTTGGTCAGGGTGTGGGCGGTGGCCGCACGATTGAGCTGAACGTCTCTGGTCAGGATTTGGAGACGATCCTTGCTGTTGCTGGGCAGGCCGCTGGCATGGTGTCCGGCATTCTGCCGCGCTCAGAAGGTCATCAGTTCCGGCCTATTCCTGGCCTTGAATTGGGTGCGCCGGAAATTCGGCTGATCCCGGACCGGCTGCGTCTTGCCGATGCAGGGCTTGATGCTGCTGCGCTGGCGGCAACCGTGGATGCTTACAATGACGGCTTGCGCGTGGCGGAGATCACCGAAGGTGCAGACCGGCTGAACTTGGTTCTGCTTGGAGACCGCTCGGCTTTGACAGGTCTGCGCACACAAGATGTCGGCAGTTTTCCTGTCGTCACGCCGTCCGGCCAGATCATTTCGGTGTCTGCGCTTGCCGATGTTGTGGTGACCGCAGGTCCGACGGAAATTCGCCACCGCGACCGTTTGCGGACCGTCACACTGGAAGTGCGCCCCTCCGACGCGCTGCCACTAGAAACCGCGGTTGCGATGCTGGAAACGCAAGTCGTCGACGCGCTGGAAGCGCAGGGCCTGCCGCCTGGCATTCGCCTCACCGTCTCGGGCACCGCCGATCAGCTTAGCCAGACATGGGATGCCATTCAGATCAATCTGATCGTGGCGTTGCTTATCGTGTTTTTGGTGATGGCGATTCTGTTTGAAAGTTTCATCCTACCGCTGGTGATCCTGGTGTCCGTGCCGGTCGCGGCGGCTGGCGGGGTCGGCGGTCTGGCGCTGCTCAATACGTTCCAGGTGCAGCCCCTGGACATGTTAACGCTGCTTGGTTTCATCATCCTCATCGGCATTGTGGTGAACAACGCGATCCTCATCGTGCATCAGACATTGATCAATCTGCGCGAGGACGGCATGGCGCCTGTCGAGGCGATAGAAGAGGCGACGCGCAACCGCATCCGCCCGATCTTCATGTCCACGCTCACCAGCATCATGGGCATGCTGCCATTGGTGGTAATTCCAGGTGAAGGTGCGGAGCTTTACCGCGGCCTAGGTGCCGTTGTGGTTGGCGGGCTTTCGATGTCAGCATTCTTGACGTTGCTCACCGTGCCGCCACTGCTGCGGCTTTGCTTGCGGGCGCCTGCGGATCAAGCTGATGAGTTACGCGCTCAAGGATCATTGCCTGCTCCGGCTGAATAGGCCATTCAATGAATTGGTTCGGGGCGAGCAAGCCCGCCCCGAACCTTAGGGTCAAGACCCACGTTTTTTAGTGTTTGAACTTTTTGATCTCGCCAGCTTTCAGGCGAGCGCTGTAGGACTCAAGCTCTTTCTTCACCAACTTCATCAAGAAGTAGAGGGCGAAGATGTTCACCACAGCCATCGCGAAGATCGCCGCATCGGAGAAATCGATGACCGGCCCAAGGCTGGCGGCGGCACCAATGACGATGAACACACAGAAGATAATCTTGAAGATCAGCTCTGTCGTTTTGCCCTCTCCAAACAGATAGGTCCACGCCTTCAAGCCGTAGTACGACCAGGAGATCATGGTGGAGAAGGCAAACAGCACCACGGCAATCGCCAGCACAAACGGGAACCAGCTAATGGCCGATCCGAAGGCAGCCGATGTTAGGGCAACGCCGGAGTTTCCGTCGATTGTGGCGACCGATGTGCCGGCTTCGTTGAGCACATAAAGGCCCGTTTCAGGGTCTGTGATAAGCTGCTGCGAGATGATGATGACCAGCGCCGTCATCGTACAGATGACAACGGTATCGATCAGCGGCTCAAGCAGAGACACAAAACCTTCGGTAATGGGTTCTTTGGTACGCACCGCCGAGTGAGCGATAGCCGCTGACCCAACGCCAGCTTCGTTGGAGAAGGCAGCGCGTTTGAAGCCCTGAATAAGAGCACCAACAAAGCCGCCGGCAACACCAAGACCGGTGAAAGCACCTTCGATGATCTGGCCGAAGGCCCAACCGATCAAATCGTAGTTCACGATCAAAATGATCAGCGCCGCGCCGACATACATGATGCCCATGAACGGAACGACTTTCTCCGTCACATTGGCGATCGACTTGATGCCACCAACGATCACGGCAAACACCACACCGGCAAAAACCAGACCGGTGATCCAACCTGGATAATCGCCGAAAATGCCAGAAATCTGAGCGTGGGCTTGGTTGGCTTGGAACATGTTGCCGCCGCCAAGTGCGCCCAGGATACAGAAGATCGAGAACAGGATAGCCAGGAACTTACCGCCCGGCAGCCCAAGCTCTTTGAAGCCCTTGGACATGTAGTACATCGGGCCACCGGAAACCGTGCCGTCTTCGTACTCATTGCGGTACTTCACACCCAGCGTACACTCGGTGAACTTGGACGCCATGCCGAGCAAGCCCGCCAAAATCATCCAGAACGTTGCACCCGGCCCGCCAATGCCCACGGCAACTGCCACACCGGCGATGTTGCCAAGGCCAACGGTGCCTGAAAGAGCCGTTGCAAGAGCCTGGAAGTGACTGACCTCGCCGGCATCATTGGGGTCAGAATAATCGCCTTTGACCAATGAGATGGAGTGCGAGAAAAAACGTAGCTGCACAAAGCCGAAGTAGAGCGTGAAGATGGTGGCAGCAATCACCAGCCACATAACAATCCACGGGAATGATGTGCCGGGAAACGGCGCAAAGATAAGGCTCACGAATGGGCCTGTCGCGGTTGCGAAAATTTCATTGACGCGTTGATCCAAGGACATGGATTCCTGCGCAAAGACCGGGTTTACCGATAGCGTTGCCAGCGCGGACGCCAGCCCAAATTTTTTCAAATATTTCATGGTTCTATCCCCTAGCCAACGACCGTGACAGGCATGCTTGCATGCATGACAAGGTTGCTGGTTGAACTGCCGAAAATGCGCTTGGCAAAGCCACCATCCGATGCGCGACCAACCACGATTTGATCGGCCTTTTGCTCCATCGCGATGGTGTTGAGCGTGTCGGCAACATCGCCGTGACGCACGATACCGCTGGCGGTAAAGCCATCGTCCGCCAGCTGTTTAACCGCTGGGTCTACGACGCGCTCGTGGGCGATTTTCAGCTCTTCCTCGCGACGCTTATGGCGCTGGGCATTTTCTTCAGCTGTTTGAAATGTGAAGGGCGACCATTCGATCACATAGACCACGACCAGTTCGCAGTCCCCGATGAGTTTGGCTAAGCGTTCGGCGTAGGATAGCGCTCTGCTACCTGAACCGGCGCCATCAAGGCCAACTATTATTTTGGTGGGCATGTCCACCTCCCTGTTTATCATTGTGGCGAGGATCAGCGTCTCGCCGGAATGAGGTCCGCACAACCCCATACAGCGTAGGTAGTGCCCCCCATGGGATAGTATCAGGCATTTTCACTAGGAATTTCGAACAAAATACAATTTTCTCTGGGCAATTTTCTTGTTTTGATAGGGATTTTTGGATAATTTCACTGGATGGACAGGGAATTAGACAAGATCGACAAACGCATTTTGGACGAGCTTCAGGCCGATGGACGGTTGTCGATTGTGGAATTGGCCTCGCGGGTCAACCTTTCCAACACGCCCTGCACGGAGCGGGTGCGGCGTTTGGAAAATGCCGGTTACATCAAAAAATATGCCGCCATCGTCGATCCCACCCGGCTTGGCTACGACCATTTGGCGGTGGTGCAGATCACTATGGCGGTGACCTCAGACAACCATCTGGAAGAGTTCAATCGCGCCGTTCAACGGGTACGGGAAGTGGAATCCTGCCTGATGATCGCCGGATCGTTTGACTATGTTCTGTTGGTGCGTACGCGCGACATGGCGCATTTTCGCGATGTGTTGGGCGAACAGATCAGCCGCTTGCCTGGTATCCGCCAAACCAACTCATTCGCTGTGATGCAAGTGGTCAAAGAGGACCGCGAATTTCACGTCGGGGAGTAAGGTTGGAGCAGCGCGCCAAAGTGTAGGGGTACCTCACTCCATACCCGGGATCATTGGCTTGGCGCGTGTCAAAGTGTCGATGGCATAAACGGACGTGCACGCGGTGATGAACAACGTGCATCCTTGCGGTCCGCCAAAGCAAAAATTGGTCGATTTCTCAGGCGTTGCGATCTTGCCTATGACCTGCCCATCGGGTGTGAGCACATGCACGCCGCCAGGCCCATTGCAGAATAGACGCCCGTCAAGATCGATTTTCATTCCGTCGGGGACACCTTCTCCCTCGCCAGAAATTGTTGCCCAAACATCGCCGCCGGACAGGCTACCATCCTCGCCGACATGAAACCGGCGGATGGTCGGCCCCCAACTGTCGTTGACAAAAAGCTCGGTCTCATCGTTTGAAAGGCAAAGCCCATTGGGCTGGAGAAAATCATCGCACACCAGCGTAAGGTGACCATCCGGGTCGAGCCTGTAGACGCCCTGCACAGGATTATCTTGCTCGCGCAGCAAACCCAGATCTTCGCGGGTTCGTCCAAAGCTTGGATCGGTGAACCAGACACGCCCTTTCCTGTCGCAGATCACATCATTGGGTGAATTGAGTTCTTTGCCACCATGATGAGAAGCAAGCACCGTAACGCGTTTGCCACCATGGTCATGGATCACAAGGTGGGATGAGGCATGTTCACAGGTAATGATCCGGCCCTCGCGATCAAAACAATTGCCATTGGCTTGGTTCGAGGGGTGGCGGAAGGTTTTTAGGCCGCCAGCCTCGCTCCACTTGTATTGAATGCTCTCGGCAATGTCTGAGAACACCAACCAATTCTCGCGCGGATGCCAGATTGGCCCTTCGGTGAAGGTAGAGCCACCGACCACTTTGCGGATTTCAGTGCCCGCTGCGATCACGCCATCAATGGCGCGCTGAATGGCGGTTTGCCGGTTCTCCATCAGGCCGTCTCCTTCAGGGTTTAAGCATGACCTTGAGCCCATGCACGACGATACAATCAAAGGGCAAAAAGGTCATGTTTCAATGCGTCTCGTCATGCCTATGCTTGGCGATCGCAAGACTAGTCAGCGGCCTGTTGCCCCGCACCGCCGTCTCGCCTCTTCAACAGAGGCCTGTTCAAGGCGCCAAACGCCAAGTCAAATCTCACGTCCATTTGATCAAGGTGTCACCACGCTTGCCATGTTGATTGGTTTCAACTGCTCGTAGAGCTGCCGAAAGCGATCAAATCGCTCATCGGCAACGATGCGATGGTTCGGGTCGGGCTGAAACATTTTTTCTGTGTTGATAAGAGATGATGTCGCCTCGCTCAGACCGCCAAGTTCACCTGACGCGACCGCAGCCATGACCAATGCGCCCATGGCTCCCGCGTGTCGGCTCGTAACGCGCTCCAATTGCCTGCCAAGTGCATTCGCTCGGATCTGACACCAAACATCAGAGGCAGACCCTCCTCCTCCATGGCGCAGTTGTTGGATGTCTTGGCAACCGCTTTGCTCAATCGCGTCGATTGCCAGACGGGCCGAAAACGCAACCCCTTCCATCACGGCAGCAGCAACATCTTTTGGTCCGTGGGCGCTTGTCAGCCCC
The DNA here is from genome assembly GCA_040219355.1 of Hyphomicrobiales bacterium. Taxonomy (GTDB): domain Bacteria; phylum Pseudomonadota; class Alphaproteobacteria; order Rhizobiales; family MH13; genus MH13. The sequence continues at coordinate 14,911 of JAVJSN010000017.1, read as the reverse complement.
GCAAAGGAAGCCCGCGAGATTGGGTCCCAAAGCGGCGCTCTTTCACCCTCCAGATGGGGCAAAAACAACGGACTGTCTGAGGTGATCGAAACGTCGCCAGCTTGGCCGGCCAACGCCGAAACCTCCTGTCCAAGGAGACGCGAAAGCCATGTGAGCGACGCGCCGCCGGACTGGGTTGGCCCAGCATGAAGTCGGATCCCGCGCCAAGTCGGAAAGGTGATGACGCCCGGATAGCCAACACCCTGGTTTGAAATCAGACCAAGAACTTCACTGGTCCCCGAAAGGTACATGGCTTGCCGGTCGGCTGCGACACCAAGGCCAAACATGCTGGCCCAGGCATCCATTGTGCCGCAGCAAACGGGCGTGCCTGCAAAAGGGTGGTCTGGGGTGACAGTTCCAACAATCGACAAGGGATCGATGAGCGAGGGTAGAAGATCGGCAGCGCGCGACACCAAATCGAGGACCGGTGATGCGTAGCTGTGGTCTTCACCAACCAATCCGATGCTTGAGATCGGATCAGCGCTCAAAACACCGGTGAGTCGGGCGATAATGTAGTCTTTTGGCAGCAGGACGTGGTTCGTTGCCTTCCAAACAGCAGCATCTGTGTGCGCCAACCAGGCCATGCGTGACAATGCGTGGCTGGCGTCAATTGGGATAGGCGCGCCGAGCGCTTCAATTTTCGTCTGCTCCGTCAACAGGCCATCTAATGTTGAGGCATGCTCTCCGGGACGGGTGTCTTGCCAGGTGATTGCCGGGCGCAGCGGCTGCAAATTGGCATCGCAAAACACATGTGTGTTGACTTGTGAGGTGACCCCAATGGCGACGACATCGGCCGCTCGTGGATGAGCGGCAAACTGAACAAGGGCCTCGCCAACATGGCGCATCCAGACGTTGGGATCCTGCTCAGCGGCGCCGTGACTGGGCCGCGCCGTTGCATGTGTGCTCGTATAGTCATCGATCACATCACCACCCGAGCTACCGATAACGGCCTTGACGGAGCTTGTACCCACATCAACTCCGATAAAAACGGGATCGCGCTGCGACATGAATTCTCCTTGGGCAACAAAGCCGTGGACGACAACCGGTGCGGGTGCCAAAGATAGGCTCACCTATTAAAGAAAACGACCGGGAGCAAACCCACATGAATTTTCGTCTCACCCTTATCGCGTCGCTCGCGGCCGTAGGGCTCTCTGCACCTGCAGCAGCTCAAGAGGTTGCTGTCATTACGCCTTACCTGGCTCAACCGGGCACCCAGTTCTACGTGGATGGTTTCTCAGCGCGGGCCGATGAGCTGGGCTGGGATGTCAACGTGATCGATACAGCAGGTGATGTTGCGGCCGTCATTAGCCGCATCGAAGACGTTGTGACCCAAGGCGTCGACGCGATTGTCATCAATGTCGATCCTGCGCAAGTTGGTGCCGGCCTCAGCACAGCCGCTGACGCGGGCATCCCGGTGATCGGCATGGATGCTGGCAGCGATCCACTTGTTGCCGCCAACATCACCTCCAACGGGTACGCTATGGCAACCGAAACGGCTGTTTATGTTGCCAACCGCATCGCCGGTGAAGGCAATGTCGTGATGTTTACCTTCGATCCCTTTCCGCCGGTTCAGGTGCGCGGAGTGATTGCAGACGCTATCTTCGCCAACTTTCCAGACATTGAGGTCATTGATCGGATCACCCCAGACGTTAGCGACGGCGGCATTGCCGACAGCCGCGCGCAAATGGAAGCGGTGCTTGCCGCCAATCCTGAACCTGGAAGCATTGCCGCCGTCTGGGCGGCTTGGGATCAGCCAGCATTGGGTGCGCTTCAAGCCATTGAGGCGGCAGGACGCCAGAACGAAGGCATCGTGATCACTGGAATTGACGCAAATCCGCAAGCACGCGATGCGATCGCCGCTGGCGGTAATTTTGAGGCGTCGGTGGCACAGGACTTCGATGGTATCGGATCGACGACCGCCGACACGGTTGCCCGTATCCTTGCTGGCGAAGAGTTGGTGCAGACAATCATCTATGTACCAACGACATTGGTGACGTCAGCCAACGCAGCGCAGTAAAGGCGCGCCAAGCAGGCACCCCGTCCTAACGTCCTGAGTTAGGCGCTTGCAGGCTTTAGCCATGAAAAAACTCGTCGTTCAAAAGGTGTGCCGCCGCTACGGCACGGTTCAAGCTCTTGATGGTGTCTCACTGACCATTGAAGCTGGGCAGGTGCACGCCTTGATGGGTGAGAATGGCGCTGGAAAATCGACGCTTATTCGTTTGCTTGCTGGCCTGGAACAACCCGATGCAGGGTCTCTTGCCCTCCATGGTGATCCGCTGTCGCAAACCGACCCAGCTGTTATGCGCAAAGCGGGACTGCGGTTCATTCATCAAGAACTGCATTCTATTCCTGGGCTCTCAATTGCTGAGAACATGCATTTGGATCACCCCTATCCAACGCGCTTGGGATTGGTCGATTGGAAAGCACTCAGCCGCGCCGCGTCTCAGGCTTTAGAGCGCCTCGACCTGGCCCATCTCAATCCGCGTGCAGCGATGTCGGACCTTGGTCTTGGCGACCAGATGCTGGTCAGGATCGCAGCCACGCTGATCGCGAGCAACATTGATGATCCCTGGCTTTATGTCATGGATGAGCCAACTGCCGCGCTTACCACACAAGAAGCGGACCGGCTGTTTGCTGTTATTCACGAGCTCACCAAACAAGGTGCCGGCGTGCTTTATGTGTCGCATCGCATGCCGGAGGTGATGCGTATGGCCGATTGTGTGACCGTCCTGCGCGATGGTCGCAACATATCAAGCCGCAGTCTTGCCGATACCAACGCGCGGACAATCATCGAAGATATGACAGGTCGCGACCTTAGCCATCTGTTTCCGGCACGCCGCGTTATCGATGCTGCGGTACCGACGGTTCTGACGGTGCGTGATCTGGAGGCTGGCCCCATAAGGCGCGCTGACTTCGACCTCCAGGCCGGAGAAATTCTCGGCGTGGCTGGTCTTGCCGGGTCTGGGCGGGGCGAACTGCTGCGCGCTTTGATCGGGGCCATACCGGTTCAGGGCGGGCAGATTGTGCTTAACGATAAACCAGCCGGAAACACGATAGCGAAGGGTTGGGCAAACGGGTTCGCCTATGTGCCACGAGAAAGACGAACCCAAGGCTTGATGTTGCGTCGCTCGATTTCTGAAAACATCGCCCTTCCGCACCTCTCTGACCTGACAAGGGCTGGCATTTTTCTAGATCAGCCCCGCCAGCGTGGGCTCGCCGACCGAATGGGTAAGGATGTACGGATCAAAGCCACGTCAGTGGCGCAACACTGCGATGAACTGTCTGGCGGTAACCAGCAAAAAGTGTTGTTTGGCCGAGCCCTTGCTGGTCACCCAATAGTCCTTCTGCTGGATGAACCCACCCGCGGCGTCGATATTGGCGCGAAGTTTGAACTATACCGCTTGATCAAAGAGATGAGCGAAAACGGGCTGGCCGTCATCATTGCCTCTTCTGACCTTCCTGAACTTTTGGGCCTATCCCACCGCATTGCCATCATGCGTGATGGTGAGCTTGCCGAGATGATGGAAACGGACGGGATGACCGAAGCTGATTTGCTGACGCGTTTTTACCACAAGAGCGAACCGCAGGTGGCCGCATAATGCGCTTCCTTCGACGATTTGGCGGACTTATCGGCATGGTGGCTGTGATCGCGTTTTTTGCCATCAGCCTGCCCGACACGTTCTTGACCGTTCGCAACTGGCTGAATATCGCCCAGCAAATCAGTATGTTGACCGTGGTGGCAGCAACCATGACGGTTGTTATGGTTATGGGCGATTTTGACCTATCGGTCGGGTCGATGGCCTCACTTGCTGGCGTGGTGGCAGCATCGCTTTTCCTGCAAGATTGGTCGATTGCCGAGGCGCTGGCCATGGCTCTGATGGTCGGGCTGGCAGGCGGTCTGTTCAACGGCTTCATCGTCAGCGTTTTGGGGGTTTTGCCCTTTGTGGCCACCCTGGCGACGTTGACGATTTTCAGCGGCCTTGCGTTTTTTATCAGTGATGGCCGCACGATATTTGGCCGCGACATACCTGAAGCCTTCGGAAATTTCGCGCGAACAGGCCCTGAGATCGGCACGGTGGCCGAACGCGCATTGATTTTGCCAAACCTGGTGATCGTCGCGCTTGTGGTTGTCTTTGTCATCTGGGTGGTGCTGGAACAGACAAGCTATGGCCGCCGCCTTTACGCCATTGGGGGAAACCGCGAGGCTTCCAAGCTGGCTGGCATCAAGGTGGTTCAGCTTCGCCTCACCGCCTTTGCCTTCACTGGCGTTGGGGCAGCTTTTGCGGGGCTCATGTACGCAAGTCGCGTCGCATCAGCCAACCCGACGCAGGGCGATGGGCTGATGCTGACTGCAATCGCTGCGGTGTTTCTGGGCATGACCTTGACCCGGGACGGCCAACCGCGCGTTCTGGCCACATTGGCCGGCGTGGTCGTGCTTGGCGTGCTTGACAACGGGCTGACCCAGATGCGCGTTGACAGCTATGTCCGCGAAATCCTGGTTGGCGCGATAATCTTGGCGGCGGTAGGCCTCAGCGCTATCGGCAAAGGATCGCTGCTGCGCGGCTTGCGGTAGATCAGGTCTGCTTAATGGGTTGGCGTTGCAACCAACGGACCACCCAAGCGTACAGCCAATGGTGCTGCCATCTTCACCAAAACATCAAACCGCGCTGCGCGCTATGACAGCCTGCGCGGTGCTCTCAAACGCTTGCAGGTGTCGGTGAAACGATGAAGGGTCGTTACAAACTCATTTGTGACACAACCACCGAGGCAAGCCGGTTGAGGTCTGCACACAGGGCGATATCCACAGTCCCAATTTACCAGCAAGAAAACCATTGAATGTCCGCACTGTCTCGCACCATCCCGCTTCTCTGCACCATCCTTTTTGGATTGTGTCTGCTGCCATCAGTGGCGCTGGCGCAAACGGTTGACAGCGGCGATCCATCATCCCCCATCTCAGTTGAGGCCAACGGCACAACAGACGCCGACATCCGCGAACGCCTCACCGCGATTTTTTCACAGATCAATGAACTGCAAGACGTTCGCCTGAGCGTCAGTGAAGGTGTCGTGGTGCTTTCGGGCTCTGTTCCCAACGAGCGTGCCGCTGAACGCGCTCTTTCGTTGGCCGAGCGTGTGGAGGAGATTGTCGCGGTTGAGGATCAGATCGATCGAACCTTGAGTGTTGAAGACAATCTCAGTCCGTTGCTGGAGCGCTATCAAGCAGCCCTCGAAGGGTTGGCGCGTGCGTGGCCATTGTATGCTTTGGCGCTGACAGCATTCGTGCTCGTGGCCCTGCTTGCCTACGGCATAGCATCGGCCTCGACCCTATGGACGACCGTTGCGCCCAACCCATTCATTGCCCGGCTTATCTCACAGACGATCCGCATTGTCGGCATTTTACTGGGACTTTTGCTGGCGCTGAGCATTCTTGATGCGATGGCGCTGTTCGGCGCGGCGGCTGGCGGCGCTGGACTTATTGGTCTGGCTGTCGGTTTTGCGGTGCGTGACACGATCGAGAATTACATTGCCAGCGTCATGCTGAGCTTGCGTCAGCCGTTCCGTGCCAACGACCATGTTGTCATCAACGACTTGGAGGGCATTGTCGTTCGACTGACGTCGCGCGCGACTATTCTGATGACGCCTGAAGGCAATCATCTGCGCATTCCCAACTCGCAGGTGTTTAAGGGGATCATTCTCAACTATACGCGCAATCCGCAACGCCGGTTGGAGTTCCAGCTCGGCGTCGACGCGGATGATGATCCACTGGCTGCAATGGAGGCTGGCGAACAAGCGTTGAAAGAGCTGCCATTCATTCTCAACGATCCACAGCCACTGTCGGGCATCCACGAAGTTGGCGATTCCAGTATCAACATCTGGTTTGCCGCTTGGGTGGATCAACGCGATGCGAATTTCCTGAAGGCACGCAGTGGCGCAATCAATGCTGTCAAACAGGTTTTGGAAGAGCAGGGGTTCACGCTGCCTGAGCCGATCTACCGGCTTCGCATCGATGGAATGGATGCCGGCAGCTTCCTAGACGCAACAGCACGTCGACAGCCTGCTCAGCCACCCAAGGCCAAAACGCAGAATGTCGACGCGGCGGCTCTGGATGTGACGCCTGAGTTGGATGTTCAAAAGCAGGTCGATGAAGAGCGCGCCCAAGGCGATCAGGAAGATCTTCTCAACGATGCGCGACCAGTCGAGTAAATCGAGCAATTGTACCTGCGCATCGAAACTGTCGAATGAGAGTTTTTTGCAAGGCTGGCTGGGCTGCCAGACCTGATCAATCCTGTCAGCGACCTAAGCCGGAATTCCCCAACCTTTGAAACAGGGGAAATTCAGCGCGGAACAGCGAAGCCTACCGACATAACAAGCGCCTATGACTTCGAACGGTGGTTGCTAACCGACCAGGGTATCTCGAGCATTGTTAAACTGGCCTTGTTTGCCTTTTCGTGTTTGCCGAGATGTTCACCCCAGTCGGCAAGCGGAATCCAGCAGCAGCGCTGCTGTCCTCGACAGGGCATGCCCAGGCAATGGTTCCGCCGAAGGATCTCTCTCTTCGCGGTTCGCTATAACTGCGCTGCGGTTGCGACATCGCCATTGGAACTCACCGACCTTCCCGAAAAAGAGGTGCGTGCCGCTTCGCGAAGGCGGGCTCGAGTGCCATGGGCTTGTACTCCGTCGTTAGCGGCCCATCCGATGTGCTTGACCTTACAGTTACAGGAACCCCTAAGTTGATCTCAACAACAGAGGTTCAGATGGAAAAGACCACCAATCACGAGCACCACCACGCGACAGTTGGCAGTTGTTGCGGGGGACACCACAACAGCGAAGCTACGCAGGCATACAATGTCTATGAGAGCGCGACGAAGCCGCAAGACGGTACAGTCATAGATCCAGTCTGCGGCATGACCGTCAAGCTCGATGCGGGCAAGCCCTCTCTGGATTACAAGGGCGATACCTATCGTTTTTGCTCCAAGGGTTGCCGTGAGAAGTTCGCCGCCGACCCCTGGTTTTACCTGTCGGGCAACAAAGCCCGCAAAAAGCCACCCGCTGACAAGACCGCCCTTTACACCTGCCCGATGGACCCGGAAATCATCCAGGAAGGCCCTGGGACGTGTCCGATTTGCGGCATGGCGCTTGAGCCGATGGATGGCGTCGCGGAAGGCCCCAATCATGAGCTGATCGACTTCACCCGAAGACTGTGGGTGTCAGCCCTGGCCGCAATTCCGCTGCTGGTCCTGACGATGGGGCCGATGCTCGGTCTGCCGATCCGAGAGTGGCTTGGAGAGACGAGGACGCTCTACATTGAGTTTGCCCTGGCAACGCCGGTCATTGTGTGGGCTGCAGCCCCGTTTTTTCATCGCGGCTGGACATCACTCAAAACCTGGAATCTGAATATGTGGACGCTGATCATGATCGGCGTCGGCACGGCCTATATTTACTCCACGATTGCTACGTTCCTGCCTGATCTCTTTCCCGCTGGCTTACAAATGCCTGGCGGGCATATGCCGGTCTACTTTGAAGCAGCCGTTGTCATCGTGGCACTGGTCTTCGTTGGCCAAGTGCTTGAACTGCGCGCCCGTGAGCGCACCGGTGACGCTATTCGCGCGCTTCTTGATCTGGCTCCCAAGACCGCCCGCCGGATAACGCCTGATGGTGACGAGTATGACGCACCATTGGAGAACATTATCGAAGGCGATGTGCTGCGCGTTCGGCCTGGCGAAGCGGTTCCGGTGGATGCAGTCGTGCGAGAAGGCAGATCGGCGGTCGACGAAAGCATGCTGACAGGTGAACCCCTGCCAGTGGAAAAAGAAGAGGGCGATCATGTTACTGGCGGTACGCTCAACAAAAACGGCAGCTTGATCATTGTCGCTGAAAAGGTTGGCGAAGACACGGTGCTCTCGCGCATCGTGGCGATGGTGTCTGCTGCGCAGCGATCGCGTGCTCCGATCCAGGGTCTTGCCGACAAAGTCTCGTCTTACTTCGTACCGACGGTTGTTATCATAGCGGTGGTCGCGTTCATCGTCTGGCTGTTGGTGGGCCCTGACCCTGCGTTTGCCTTCGCCATCGTTTCTGCCGTCTCTGTGTTGATCATCGCGTGCCCGTGTGCGCTTGGGCTGGCCACGCCCATGTCGATCATGACCGCGACTGGACGCGGTGCTCAGGAAGGTATTCTCATCAAAGATGCAGAGTCACTCGAACGTATGGCAAAGGTCGATGTCGTGGTGGTTGATAAAACCGGCACGCTGACCGAGGGCAAGCCAACTCTCACGGATGTTGCCCTGCAGGCGGGGCGCGATGAGAAGACAATCTTGGCACTTTTGCGAGGTCTGGAAACAGGTTCTGAGCACCCGCTCGCTGAGGCCATTGTTGAAGGTATTGCCGCTCGCGATATCAAAGCTGCCGCCATGTCCGATTTTGAAGCGGTGACAGGCAAGGGCGTGCGTGGACGCTCTGGCGAGCAAACCATTGGCTTGGGCAACAGTGCGATGATGGATCTGATGGGTGTCGACCATCGCGAGCTTGAGGCCAAGGCCGACGCACTGCGCGCCGAGGGCAAGACCGTTATGTTCATTGCGCTCGACGCCGCTTTGGCAGGACTGATCGCGGTGTCAGACCCAATCAAGGAGACGACAAAGGGCGCGATCCAAGCGCTGCACGATGCCGGTCTGAAGATTATCATGGCAACAGGGGATAACGAGCGTACAGCGCAAGCCGTGGCCAATCAGCTCGGTATCGATGAAGTCCGCGCCGGGGTTCTGCCCGAAGACAAAAAAGCTCTCGTCGATGATCTACACGCGCTGGGCCACAAAGTAGCCATGGCAGGCGATGGCGTAAACGATGCACCAGCATTGGCAGCGGCCGAAGTCGGTATTGCCATGGGAACGGGTGCCGATGTGGCCGTCGAAAGCGCGGGGGTCACCCTGCTCCGGGGTGATCTGTTGGGGATTGTCCGAGCACGAAAACTGTCCGAGGCAACGCTGCGCAACATCAAGCAAAACTTGTTCTTTGCGTTTATCTACAACTCGGCAGGTGTGCCGCTTGCTGCAGGCGTCCTCTACCCGGTTTTCGGGGCTCTGCTCTCGCCTATGTTTGCCGCGGCAGCAATGAGCCTGTCTTCTGTCTCAGTGATCACCAATGCGTTGCGCCTGAAACGGGCAAAATTGGACGCTTGACCTTCCACCAAGGGGAAGGATTAGAGTTCAAAAGCTGAGCAAAGAAGTTCGCTCGGCATTTCGTTAATGCTCCACCACTTGTATCGCTGATCGCCATGGTTCGCCTGCTCCTGATCGTTGTCCTTACACTTTCAGCATCCATTTCCGGTGCTTTGGGAGCCGGTTATTCGGTCATGCAAGATCATGATCACACCGCCGTTGAAAGCGTCGAAAACGATCCCTTGACGTGCTGTGATAATGGCGTGGAGCGTGCGCACAGTTGTCTCACCATGCCTGCGATGTTTGAAGGTGCGGGGGCTTATTACAATGCAAAGCCCTTACCTGATGCTTTGTTTGATACATGCGAACTTATGCTGACAGGCATACAGCCGTCTGGCCCGCTTGATCCCCCGCGTATGCTGTGACCGACCCAGCGCCTTTCAGGCGTATCTGTCTTCAAAGTCACCGAAGAGCAGGCACCTGTTCTTCTCCTCCATTTGCAACGCAACAGTGTTGCGGTTGCAGGCTTGGGATCACTGCCCCGTATTCTAGCGATCTTTCGTCGTTCCTCGTCAGCAGAGGCTCGGCACGCATACCGTATCTTTCGGAGTTGTTGTGACCTCATGCATCGACGCCAGGTGTCTACGGTTGAACGTCTAGCGAAGGGAAAATGTCGCCAAGCGAGCATAGGACCTGAAACATCATGTTTATTGGAACAGACGGTATGATGAATGGAAGTGGAATGATGGGCGGCTGGGGGATGGGCCTCGGGATGCTGGCAATCGTTGCGCTAATCTTTGCCGCAGGACTGACGGTGGGCTACCTAATGGGAGCGCGCCGATGAACATTGGCGAAGCGGCTAAACGCTGCAAACTCCCGGCAAAAACCATTCGCTATTATGAGCAGATCGGTCTGGTGAGGCCAGCCAGGGCCTACAATGGCTATCGCGACTACAGTGGCGAGGATGTGCGCCGGCTTGGCTTTATCGGGCAAGCACGCGGCCTCGGATTCAACATTGAAGAGTGTCGTCGGCTCCTCTGCCTTTACCACGACAAGTCTCGTGCGAGTGCCGACGTGAAGGCGCTAGCCAGCGAGAAAATTTCGGAGATTGATCGCCGTTTGGCGGAAATGAAAGGCCTTCGGAGAACACTCAAATCACTGGTCGAGAACTGCTCAGGTGATGACCGTCCCGACTGTCCCATCCTCGATGATCTGTCGGGAGCGAGAGCGTGAATCCTAAGTATCTTGTTCTTGGCTTCTTCGGATTAGCCGGGCTGATGTACCTCTACCAGGGTCTGTTTCCGCACAGCATGGAGAAAGATCAGCAGGATCCGCATTCCGTCCAGACCACAGCGGGCGAGGCAGGTATGCCTCTGGTCGACGTCGTGGTTCCTGAACTCTCGGCAACAGCACAGGCTGGCAAGGAGCTTTTTGAAGTCAGCTGCGCTGCATGCCACGGCGCCAATGCAGCTGGCCAGGATGGTGTTGCTCCCTCGCTGGTGCACATCATCTATGAGCCCAATCACCACAGTGATCAGTCATTCTACCAGGCCGTGCGCTATGGCGTTCGAGCTCACCATTGGCGCTTTGGCAACATGCCTGCAATCGAAGGTGTGAGCCAGAGCCAAGTCAGCGACATCATTGCCTATGTACGCGAACTGCAGCGTGCCAACGGTATTTTCTAACCAACAAGGACCATCCGATGAAACGTCTTCTTCTGGCAGCTATGCTGCTCACCTCTGTTGCAGGGCCTGCTTTGGCCCATTCGCCGGTCAACAGCTCCAACCCGGCTGATGGCGCAACTGTGCAAGCTGTACCCGAAACACTCACCTTGATGCTGGCTGAGCCAGGCCGGTTCATGAAGGTTGAGGTGACACATACCACGGTAGACGGGTCTTCCACCCACATGATGGAGTTAGAGATCCCAAGCCGTGACATCACGGAGATGATGGAGTTTCCGGCCCCGGATATGGGCGCAGGAAGCTATCACGTTGAATGGCGGGTGTTGGGTGAGGACGGCCACGCCATCGATGGCACCGTGACCTATAACGTGGCGCCTGAATAACCTGTCATGGATATGGATGTATCGCTTTGGGCAACCTTATCCGGGCCGAGCTTCAGTTTTTGGGGATTGATGGCTGCGTCAGCAAAACTGGCTGTTTACCTCAGCAGTTTCCTTGCTGCCGGTCTCGCACTTGTTTTGGTCGCCTTCCCTATCCAGCAAGCACAGATCACCCGATCTTTAACTTGGATAATCGTCATAGCGATCGCCTTTTCATGCATTGCATCCCTCTGGCGGGTCATGGTCCAGGCAGGACGGCTTATGGATGATATGGCCTTCATGATCGATCCGGAGATCATTGCCATCAGCCTGGAAGGCCCGCTTGGCACTTCCACCGGTGCCAGACTGATCGGATTGGCGATCTTGTTGCTTGCGGTCTTCATGCCTTCGGTGCGCACCATTGCGGCTATGGTTGGGGCGGCGGCGGTTGCCCTATCATTTGGTCTGACAGGCCACGCGACACGTGATCCACAATGGGCGTTCCTGACGCTGATCACCGTGCATCTGATGGCCGTGAGTTTTTGGTTCGGCGCGCTGTTGCCGCTCTATCAGCTTTCAAGACCAGGCCACGATACTGTCGAAGCGGCTCGCCTGTCGCATCGGTTCGGGCAGCAGGCTTCGTGCATCGTTCCGCTTCTCATCGCGGTGGGGGGCGTGTTTGCGTACCTGCTCCTGGGATCGCTGCAGGCGGTTTTTGCAACGGCTTATGGTCAGATGCTTCTGCTGAAGCTGGTGATCGTTGCCGTGGTGCTTGCTATCGCCGCGCTGAACAAGCTGCGTCTTGTTCCAGCTATGGAAGCCCAAGCTGCCGGTGCGGCCAAACGCTTCCAGATTTCACTGAGGTGGGAAGCTCTGGTGTTTCTCATGATCTTCACAGCAACCGCGTTGCTGACCACATCGTTCACTGTTACAACTGACTAGGAGTCACCACCCGTGAAACCGACCCGTCGCGACTTTTTGCTGGGGGCATCCGCCCTCTCCCTGCTGCTCAGCATGCCAAAGCTCGTGTTGGCCAATGTGGACGACGGTGTTTTTGATCTGACCGCGGCACCGCAAGAGCTGAGTTTGGTAGGCGACGAAGGACCACTTTCGTCACTCTGGACGTACAATGGCGGTCTTCCTGGACCTGAAATTCGTGTCAAACGCGGAGAACGGGTTCGGGTGAACTTCACCAATCAACTGGAAGAACCAACATCGGTTCACTGGCACGGCATCCGGATTGAGAACAGCATGGATGGTGTTGCTGGGCTAACTCAGCGACCGGTTATGCCTGGTGAGAGCTTTGCTTACGATTTTGTCGCGCCCGACCCGGGTACCTATTGGTACCATGCTCACAACCGCAGCTGGAACCAAGTGGCTCGTGGCCTCTATGGGCCGCTGATCATCGATGAGGCTGAGGTACCTTTCGATGCCGACCATGATCTTACGCTGATGATCGACGACTGGCGTCTTGTTGGGCAAGGAACGCTGGACGTTGAAAGCCTTGGCGAGCTTATGGATTGGAGCCATGGGGGACGGTTGGGCAACTATATCAGCGTCAACGGAAAGGTGGCGCAAACGCTTCAACTCAAGGCAAACGAACCTTACCGATTAAGGCTGATCAACGCCGCCAATGCGCGTGTTTTTGAGTTCGATCCCAACCGCTTCGGAGCGAAGATCATCGGGTTTGACGGCCAAAATCTCCCGGAACCAAAGACGCTTGAGTATGCGCCGCTTCTGCTTGGTCCGGCTCAAAGGGTCGATTTGCTGGTCACACCCACTGAAGACTTTGCGCTGGAAACCTTCGTCGAAGGTCGGGCCTACCCTATTACCCGCTTCGAGGTCACAGGAAACCGCCAGACCGTGGCGCCGATTCCAACCCTAACAGCAAGCACTTTGCCTGAACCTGATCTCGCAAATGCTCGCCGTGTTCGCGTCGAGATGCAGGGCGGAGCCATGGGTGGGCGGGTCGATATGACCTTTCAAGGCCGTCCGGTCACACGCCAAGTGATGCAGGATCATGGGCAAATGTGGGCTTTCAACGGCGTCGCAAATCTGACCGATGATCCCATGTTCGAAGTCGAGCGCGGTGAAACCGTTCTCATCGAAACCATCAATCAAACGCAGTGGGTGCACGCCATGCATGTCCACGGCCACCACTTCCGTGTCATCAGCCGAAGCGGTGCGGACGTGGATGATGGTCAGCCCTGGCGCGACACGTTTCTTATCGGCGCGCAGCAGACCACGGAAATCGCCTTCGTCGCCGACAATCCCGGTCAATGGCTCTATCACTGCCACATGCTCGAGCATGCTGCGGCCGGTATGAACAGCTGGTTTCAGGTTGGATGATCCAGCGGGTCGCCTTAAGTGCAGTACTGATCATAGCGCCCATGCTGGCGTTGTTATGGGTGGAATATGCGTTTGATCAGCCACGCATTCTTGGTTGGCTCAACAGCACAGAACGGGCAGAGCTTCAGCTCGGTCAGAATGTCTATCAGACGAACTGCGCTGCCTGCCATGGCACGAACCTGCAGGGCGAACCGAACTGGCAAACCCCTGGCGCAGATGGGCTGATGCCGGCGCCACCGCATGATGAAACCGGACATACCTGGCACCACACGACCGAGTTGCTCTTTGCAATCACGAAATACGGGATCGTCGAGGCTGCAAACCTCGAAGGGTATCAGTCAGCCATGCCGGCGTATGAAGGCGTTCTGACTGACGGCGAGATTGAAGCGGTTCTGTCCTTCACTAAGAGCCATTGGCCAGAAGAGCTTCAAGAGCAGCATCGCCGATTGGACGAAAGAGCCCAGAACTAACACTGCTGGAGTGTTCTCTGCAGGTCAAACGCGCGCAGCCCCCCATTTCCGCTATGGGGATTGAACGGCAACCAAGGTTAGGCTGCCTCTGGCGGCGAAGCAGCCGTTAGACCGGCGCACAGATTCAGCCGATTTTGGACGCTGTGACCATTGTCCTGAATGGCCTACCGGAACTTGAGCGCGCTTACCAATGCCGCAGCGCAGCTTCACCAAAGCGGACGTTGATTTGAGTTGTCGTTATCGGCAAACCTTGGGCTCAACCCTGGTTCAAGTACCAATGACTAAACGTCGTCGTCGAAATGGGTCTGGCCGTGGTGTTACTCAAGCTTGCGCAACAGCGCTTCTCTTGCCAGCTCGGCTCCAGCTACCCACGCTTGCTCGACTTCTCTGAGAAGCTGGGTCTTTCGATCGTCCGAGGGACCATGAATGATGGCAGACCGAACATCGTACAGGTGCTTAACTTCGCACTTGATACGCTCCTTTTCTTCTTCTGTGCCACCAAGCAGATTTGCCGTTTCCTTCTGAAGGAACTTGCTGATTGGTTCGCTTTTTGGAGGCTTGAACATCCGTTCGAAGACAATTGCGAGATCCAGGATTCTATCGTGCTGGCCAAAACGGCCGTCGCGGCCATAAGCTTCTGCCATGCGATAAATGGCAGGCGCGAAGTCGGCGTAGGCGGTTTTCGATCTGCAAGAGAAGAGGTACTTTGCTCTCTCGATTTGGACTTGTCCCGTTTTAATTCCGCATCCTGTTCTCGTTTAGGCCGTTTTACGTTCGAAGTCTGCGGGTGATAGCCCTCCTATTGCTGAGTGACGGCGGCGGGTATTGTAGAAGCCGTTGATGTATTGGAACAGTGCGCT
>JAVJSN010000016.1:0-37258 GCA_040219355.1 Hyphomicrobiales bacterium | reverse complement strand
AGCGCACTGTTCCAATACATCAACGGCTTCTACAATACCCGCCGCCGTCACTCAGCAATAGGAGGGCTATCACCCGCAGACTTCGAACGTAAAACGGCCTAAACGAGAACAGGATGCGGAATTAAAACGGGACAAGTCCAATGTACTCAAAGGACAACGCGGCAACGTGGACCAAGGTCGATTGGCGGTGGAACAACATTGGGTATCCGGTGTGGATGAATGCTGGCAAAAATTACTCTGATGCAAAGGACGAGTTTCTCTACTTCGTGGCCACCGATGGGCCGAGCGCTTACGCGGATTACCCGGACCTGATCATGGGGCGGGTCCATCGAGACAATGTGCCTTTCAAAGCAGCGTATGAATTCTTTGGAGGCGCGCGGGAGGCTGGACCAGCGACCTGGGGACGATACGAAGATCGAAAACCCATCTTCTCCAATCCTGAGGGGTGTTTCCGGCCTGGGCTGGAGTACAATTCCGGAATCGACCGGTACATGCTGCTGATCAGTTGTCCCCACACCGAATGGAAATGGTTTTTCAACGACAATCCACACCGTGCAAGTTACTTCGCCGTCTACGAAAGCGAAAACCCGTGGGGGCCGTGGAATGAAGTCGTCAAAGACCGAAACTGGAACGCAGATGAAGATAGATTCCAACCGCGGATCCCATCGAAGTGGATCAGCGATGATGGGTTGTCCTTCTACCTACTGTACTCTTGTATTCCCCGGGGTCCTTATCAGTTCAACATCCACAAGTGTCAGTTGAAAACCCGAGAATAGAAGGGTTGTGGGCTCAGGCGCCAAGGTGAAATTGCACCCGAAATTCATCAAAGTTATCGAACCATTTCAGCTACATATGCAGTCGCGCCTTAAGGTTTGCGGCATTTGACGCCACCGAAATTAGAGCACGGCTATGTCTGTATCTGGATTGTCGTTTTTTGCTGGCTATTGCCCAGTCTAGGGGCACCATGAAGGAAAAAATATGACAACTATAAAGAGCGTCGTTGCTCGCGACATCCGCTTCCCAACATCTCGTTCACTTGATGGCTCCGACGCAATGAACGAGGCGCCAGACTATTCAGCCACCTATGTGACCATTGAAACGAGTGCTGGCGATCAAGGTCACGGCATGACGTTCACAATCGGGCGCGGCAACGAGCTTTGTGTCGCTGGCGTCGAAGCCCTTTCAAAACTCTTAGTAGGTCGTAACGTCGATGATATTTTTGGCGACTTAGGTGGCGTGTGGAAATTGATCACAGGCGATAGCCAACTGCGTTGGGTTGGCCCCGAAAAAGGTGTCGTCCATCTTGCTGGCGCAGCAATCATCAACGCCATTTGGGACCTTTATTCCAAGGCGTTGAAGAAGTCTGTTTGGAAGGTTCTCGCCGAAATGAGTCCCGAGGACACAGTTAAGTTGGTTGATTGGACGTACCTCAGCGACGCCTTGGACCCGGCAGAAGCGCTCGAGCGCCTTCAAGAGAAATTCAGCGGTCGCGCCGAACGCACCAAGCACATGATGGTAAGTGGCTATCCTGCCTATACAACCTCCCCAGGTTGGCTTGGTTATTCAGATGACAAAATGCGTCAGCTTTGCGCTGACGCCTTGGCCGAAGGATGGTCTCACTTCAAAATGAAATGCGGTGGCAACCATGAAGACGACATTCGCAGAGCAACGATCTTGCGTGAAATGATCGGAAACGATCGCAAACTCATGATGGATGCCAACCAGGTTTGGGGCGTGGATGAGGCCATTACGAAAATGGGCGATCTCGCGAAGTTTGATCCATGGTGGATCGAAGAGCCAACAAGTCCGGACGACATTCTAGGTCACGCTCGGATTGCGCGCGAAATTGCCCCCATTAAGGTTGCGACCGGCGAGCACTGCCATAACGCCGTTATGTTCAAACAATTCCTTCAAGCTGGCGCCATCTCATTCTTGCAGCTTGATAGCTGCCGCCTTGCTGGGCCAAACGAAATTCTTGGGGTTCTTATGATGGCTGACAAGTTCAACGTGCCGGTTTGTCCACACGCTGGCGGTGTTGGTCTCTGCGAGTATGTGCAACACCTTTCCATCTACGACTACATTGCCGTGTCCGGTTCGCTCGACGACCGTGTCCTTGAATACGTCGACCACCTCCATAATCATTTTGTTGATCCGGTGGTGATGAAGGATGGTCACTATATGCCGCCGAGCGCGCCGGGATATTCAATCACAATGTATGAAGCCAGCCTCGCCGAACACAAGTTTCCCGGCGGTGGTCAGTGGAAGATTGGTTGAACAATGGGAGGATTCAATCTTGGCAATCCCCCCGAAATTTAGCTGTGTTCAAAAGGGCCTTTTGCACTGGTTTTCGTCAGATAGCAGTTTTGGGGTCAGGCCACTTTCTGGAGACCCATCATCCAGCCAATTCGTTCAATCATCACCTGTTTCCACCCGATGTGATCATGTATGGGGTGCGTTGGTATTGCCGTTTCGCACTACCTTGCCCGTTCGCTGCGCGATCTGCTGGACGTAGTAGAAAGAATCCAGGGCAAACTCACCGCGCACCGTGCAAGGACTACCCTGAGCTACTGCTTTCGATGGCTTAAGATATGCCGGTGACCACCTTGAGGTGATCAAAGAACGCCTTTTTATGCGCTGTGTTGATGCTCCAATTAACCGGCACGGTTTGAAAGCCGCTCAGGCTTTTGAAATCGCTCTCACGCTCATGGATAAGCCAGTTGCATTTGGTCTGTTCTTCGCCGCAACCATAGCCTTGGTCATAGTAGCCCCAGGACACACCGGCATCGAGTGCGGCATCGAAGCTTGCGATATCAATGCTGTCTTCATTGCAGCATATGGGCCGTGGGTTGGCGGCTATGTCGGGGTCGTTTTTGAACGCAATGAGTTCCTTGTAAAATTCACCAGCAAAGCTGTCGTTGCCGTGTGGCATCAGAAAATCGCAATATTGATGCCAGGCACCGTTGGGCTTATGTTTGACCGGATGAATGGACGTGGAGATCAAAAGCCGTCGACCGTCCAAGGTCGTGGAACGCGCAATATCAAGCAGCTCGTGAATACGGCGAGATGACAAGATATCCCGTTTCTGTTGGATCTCATTTTTAAGATCGACAAGTATGTTCTTGTGCCCAGTGTTTAGCAGCCATGCTGTCATTTCTTCGACGGCCCGCCTGATGGCGTTTTCGTCATCGAAGCGAGTTTCCTGCATCCAGTAAAAGTAGTTGACGATGACGGCCATGCCGCATGCATCGGCGGCCTTGAGGATGCGTTCGAGGCGATCCTGATAAG
Organism: Hyphomicrobiales bacterium; assembly: GCA_040219355.1. Lineage (GTDB taxonomy): Bacteria > Pseudomonadota > Alphaproteobacteria > Rhizobiales > MH13 > MH13. Next base: position 33,973 of record JAVJSN010000016.1, on the reverse strand, counting down.
CCCGCTTCAGCGAACCATTCGCATTGAATCCTGAATTGATGTAGCTCTGAAAAATATTGGGCCGGTAGGTAGACCCTCCGCCTTGCATGCCGACGGTCACCGCCAGCAGCCCATGCGCGCGATAGATCGGCAGCATGGCACAAAACTCATCGGTGTTGCGGTCCGCATCCCAAACGCCGGTGTCGGGGTAGACCCACTGGTCGCGCGTTTCCTTGCACGCGTCGTCAAACATCGCCTGGACCATCCGGCTGTTCAACAACAGTCCCTCGATCCGCCGCCCGTTGTGCTGGCGACCGGCGTAGGTCAGTTCGCCATTGATGCGCCAATCGGTGCCGTCGATTTCAACAAGGGTCGTCATGACCGTCTTTCTGTTTCACCCGGGATTCCGTGCGTATTCAACCAACATCCAATGCTTGGATGACATCCTTCAAAAGAGCGGCGTAAGTGGCGTCACTGATCTGGAATCCTGTGTCTTCATCATGGCCCATTCGCAGAACCGTCAATCGGTGTTCTGGCAGAACAAACAGGTCATTGTTGTTCAGTCCGGCAGCGGAAAAAACGTGAGTTTCCAGTCCTGGCCATTTCAACGTTCCATCGGGTTTCTTGCCCTGCACCCACCAGAAATAGCCGTAACAACCACGGCCCTGAAACGCTGTTCCGATCTGCTTCAGTTCAGCCGGGGCTTGCACCTTTGTTGCCATCTGACACCAGGTCTCACTAAGGATCCTGGTGCCTTGCCAGACCCCATCAAGTCGATAGATTTCGCCAAGTTTTGCCAGGTCGAACGGTGTGATCTGAACGGCGCCATAATGGTTACCCGAGCCGCCATTGACGCGAAGGCCATCGTAAAGCCAAGCGCCCCACTCGATATCGATCCCAACCACTTCACCTATGCGGCGATGGAAAAGATCAACAAGCGGCTCACCGGCCAGCCTTGTACCCGCAAGCGCAAGCAGCGTCGGTGCGCTGTCCCAATAGGAATACGTGGTGCCTGGTGCACTTTGCGCTCGAATGGCGGGCCAAAACGGCGTGCGGGTTGGCCCATGGACATAGGCGTTGACCGGCCGATCATCGTCGACCGCCATGTAGCCTGATGTCATCGACAGAAATTGGCCAAATGTCGCCGTTTCAAACACCGGCTTCAGCTCTGGCAACGCATCGGCGACTGGTAGATCAGGCTGGAATTTTCCATCGTCATACAGCAACCCGAAAACGGTCGAGAGAAATGTTTTTGTGATGGAATAGGCACCCTGGGCGATATGCGATTGTGGCCCGGCGTGAACCAGCTCTCCATCATGCACGATGATCAGTTTTTCGGCTTTATCGTGGGGCGAAGCGTTCTCAAAGGCTGTGATGGCTTCGTTCAATCTCGCAGCGTTCATGCCGATGTTTTCGGGGCGTGCGACCTCCCATCCGTGTGCCGCGGGATCAGCTCTCGTCTGCATCCAATCTGGAGCTTTCATTTCCATCGGCTTTCTTAACCGGTTGAGACAACGTGGATTAAGGGCAGAACCAACGATCAAAACATCGGCAATGTCATCGTCAGTGCGCCAAATCAACTGGTATAATGAGCGTGTACGACCCGGGCAGAATGTACACATTTGTTTCTGGACGTTGGGCCCTGCACAGTGAAGGCGTATTGGCCCACCAACGCGATGGACAAGCGTCGGGCAAAGTGCCACGGTGTGCTGACTCGAACCGGCATTCGGCACTTTGCGCTCATGATCTGACTTGTTGCGATAACAACGCGCGCGCGATGGTCAAACAACAAACTGCATAGACGTGCGCACAGCCTCGTGGATTGCAGGAATGGTCGCGTGCTCAGATCGACGCACGGGGTCGCCACGCTTAGGTCGGGTAAGTCTCAATGGTAGTTCCAAGCCGATGGGCAGCGGGATTTGGGTGTCCGCCATAGTGGCTAAAACGGACCTATAGTCGACGATCCCATCGCCAATGGCGCAGAAATTCCAATCGCGCCCATCCTCTATGACATCCTTGAAGTGCAGATGGGCGCAGGACGGCAAAGCGGCAGCAAGGTCATCCTGTAGGGCACCTCTTAAATGGCCATAAGTAATGGCATTTCCGACATCATAGTTGAGACGCACCTGAGGATGACCGAGCCTCTTGATCAGGCGCGTCCCGGTCTTGCCATCTGGTATGATGCTTGCCTCGCCATGTCCCGGATTTTCCAACGCCAACGTTATCCCTAGGCTTTCTATGTGGGGCAGACAAACATTGAGCGCTGTGTAGAAGGCCGACAAGTGGGGCAGGGTGGAGGCGTTTGTGATCAAAATGCGCGCGCCGATAGCGGACGCGAAGTCCAGTCGGCGCTTCAGTTGATCGGCACTTTCCTCAAATCCTAAATCGACGTGAGCAGACAGCGCCAAGGCATCAAGACCGGCATTGGCAAGAGCGCTGCGCATCTGTGCAGCATGCGTATCGGAGAAGGACGTTTCGTCAAACTCCACATAGCCCTCGATGAAAGCTGGTTCCACGCGTTGCACGCCAGCATCTGCGAGGATCGCAAAGCCGCGGGCCATCTCGTAACCGTCACAGACAACTGTTGAAACAGAGATCATAGATCGCCACACGCTTTGCTGGCAGGAAACGCTTTACGCGACATGGAAAGACCGATCGACGTCGTAAGCAATTGAGCTATCGGCTCACGATCAGCTCGGCCGCTTCCCTGACTTTCTTGGGATTCAGCGCCTCGCGCCAATTCTCTTTGACGACCACGCCCTTGGCAAATTCCATCAACTGTAGAGCGGCTTCGGAGGGCACCTTGGGCGAGAAGCCGAACCACATAGCGATCTCGACATTGAGGTGTCCGATGAGAAAATCAAAGGCAGCCTGGCGGTCAATATCGTATGTTGCTGCGCACTCATCGACTGCTTCTACCATTGTCTCGATAAAGGGCATGGCGACCATCTCGGAGAGGCCAGGCTCGAGGATCGCAAGCTGTTCCGTTGTAACACGGTGGGTTCGAATGACCGGTGACCACATGGCTTCGCAAATGGCGCTTCCAATTGCGTAGTGCTCTTCCGGCCCCTGCATAAGCGCACAAACGATGGCCTGCTTAGCGACGCCGCCATGATAATCACGGCGCGCATCCCATTCTGTCTCATCGTTGAAAAGCGGCGGGTGACAAGGATGACCGATGAAATAGGTGATATCATCGCGCTTTGGCAAAACGCCAGCATATGGCGCCGCTGCATCCAAGATCACGACAATCGTGTCGGGGTTCAGCTTCGACACAATATCATTGGCTACTTTTTCGATCACATTGTCAGGCAGAGCCAAAACCACGATGTTCGATCCAGCGATCCAGCTGTCATCGTCAACCGTTGGAATGTCATGTTCGGCAAGACGTTCACGACCGGCAGCGCCGATCTCGACCGCTTTCAAATCATAGTCAGCGGCATGGATCTTTCTAGTAATGCGCAAGCCCATTTTGCCGCCTGCACCAAGTATGGCTACCGTTGCTGTCATTCCGTCTCCGTTTGGTTCAAGCGAACCGAATATCGGCATCAGTTCCCTAGAAGACGGGACACTGCGCCGATCCAATTAAGTAGTCAAACTGGTATGACTTGTCAATGACCATGCCTGACCACCTGCTACTGTAAACAGTCGCGGCGGCAGACCTCAGACGGCGGTTTACAGAAGATTGTTGTCGATTGTGCCGCCAAGCGCCATTTGACGTCCGCGCCTGATCCGATACGATTGGACGAGCCTTAACTGCATCGCTCAAGGCTCCATCTCTGGTATGCTCATTATGATTGTGATAGTTCGACACGCCCGGAGGCGACCGCATCGGTGATGCGACCAGAACACCTTAAAAAGAGGCCCGGAGTGGACGTGGAAACACTGCCGATCAAAAGACGCAAGTTATCCGACGAGGTCAAGGAGCGCATTCTTAACCGGATCCATAACGACAATCTGCAGCCTGGCGACTTGCTACCGTCCGAACGCGAATTGATGTCCAGCTTCGGCGTTGGGCGACCGGCCATTCGCGAAGCGATGCAGGCGCTCCAGAACGTTGGCCTCATAACGGTGCGTCATGGCGAGCGCCCGAAAGTTGCCGAACCATCCTTTGATCTCGTGCTGGAACAGCTTGCGCTGACCATGCGCCATGTGCTGACCCATTCGGATGCCTCGTTGAACAACTTGAAAGAAGCGCGGGTTCTTATGGAAACACAGATCGCACGTCTGGCAGCTGAGCGACGCACGCATAAAGATATCAATGATCTTCGCGAGATTTTGGAGAAACAGGCTGCGGCCGAAGCCAACAGCCCCGATTTCATGAATCTGGATGGCGCTTTTCATGAGCGCGTAGCCAGGATCAGTGGCAATGCCGTTCTCTCCTCCCTGACCCACGCGGTCTTTGATTGGATGGCCCGTTTTCATGCCGACATGGTCAGCACTCCAGGAATGGAAAGTCTGAGCTTAAACGAGCACCAATCCATTTTTGAAGCAATTGAAGCGCAAGACGCGGATGCTGCCGCCCAAAAGATGGCAGACCATCTGAACCGGGCCAACACGCTCTATCATCAGCAAAACGCCTGAAATCCTTTCCAGATGTGTTTGCTCGATGAGCATTTTGGGTATGTCGGCTTGCCCGCGTCTAAAAAGCTTCAAGGTTGCAGGCTTGGTCTCACTAGGCTCTGCCGGTCAATTGCGTCCTGTTCATTGCATCTAGGCTTTGAGCCAATCCACCAAATTGAGTGTGATGGCAACCCGTCTACGGTTTGCGTGCGGGGTCTGTCAGCACACCTTGCCGATTCAGTATGACCCCCCGGCGATATTAAAAAATTCCTTTTAATTTCAGAGTCTAATGAGCAGGCTTGGCGCCGCGCATATGGCTCAAGCATCGGATTGACGGTCAAATCATCATCTGGTATCATCACTATAACACTATAACACTATACCGGAATGCGTTCTGGCCTTGAAGGCTCGAGCTACCGTCTTGGGGCATGGCTGATGACCCTCAAAGTTGGATAAATGCCCCGATCGACAGCGCCGGCGGCCATATAAAGAATGCCAGGTGTCAATGACGCGTTTAACTGTATCTCCCACCTCGGATTTCCTGCTTCGTGATGGGAAGCCGTTCTTCTATTTGGCCGACACGGCATGGGCAGCCTTCGCAAACCTGCCGATAGAAGACTGGGGGCGCTATCTGGAAGCTAGAAGGCTCCAGGGATTCAACGCCCTTCAAATCAGCATTCTGCCAATCACCCACGACGACAGCGTCGCTGACAGCAACATTGCTCCCTTCCTGTCTGATCAATCGGGCAATTGGGTCTTTGATCAGTACAATCCAGAGTATTTCGATAAAGCCGTCGCCATGATCGAAGCTGCGGTTGAGCATGATTTTGTGCCGGTTCTTGGTGTTCTCTGGGCCAATTACGTGCCCGGTACACGCTTTGAGCGAAAAAGCCCGGTTCAAACCGCCATGCCGCTACAGGCCGTCGCACCGTACGCGACCTACGCCGCCAAACTCTTCAAACCCTACAACCCGACCTATTTCATAAGCGGTGACACCCATTTCGATGTGGCCGATGAGGAGCGCTACTACATGGCGGCGCTTGAAGCGGTGAAAGCGGTCGACTCCGATGCCTTGCTGACAATGCATCTGGGTCCCGACGCAAAACTCCCCCTGAGCCTTGGTGAGCGGATTGACTACTTCATGTATCAGTCCGGCCACCATAATGATCGGCTAGATCGTCCCTATACGCTCGCCGATTATTTCACCACCTACCCGATCAAACGACCCATCGTGAACAGCGAGCCGCCTTATGAAGGCCATGGCCGGGTCGGAACCAACACCCGCTTTAACGCCTTCGATGTTCGCAAAGCAACATGGCAAAGCCTGCTCGCCGGCGCAAAAATGGGCATCTGCTACGGCGGTCACGGCATCTGGTCTTTCCATCGTCGCGGCATGGATTTCCTCAACAAGGCGCGCTCGTTTGAGCCTTATGATTGGGATGAGGCGCTTACCCTTGATGGTGGTTGGGACGTTGGCTTCGTGAAATGGGTTTTTGAGACCAACGGGCTCTTCGACCTTGAGCCAGCCGACATCGTCGGCGGTGATGATCCCGAAATACGCGCGTCGATGACACCGGACCGCACCAAGCTGGCCGTCTATCTACCCTATGGCTTTGACATCGATCTAGATATCGACCTGACGGGTTACGACTGCGTGCAGATCGATCTGGAAAAGCGGCGCGTCACGACGCCCAAGATCGCCGTCGGCGCCCGCTCACAAGTCCCGATGCTGCGATCTAATGCCGACAGCCTGCTGCTGGCGACAAAGAGGTAGCGACGTCTAACATTCAGGCAATATCAAACACGGGGCACCAAGGCATAACCGGCTGAGAAAAATCTGAGCTGACAAAAAGACTACAAACATACATCCGGGAGGAACAGATATGCGATTACACATCTCAAAGCTGGTCGGCGGGGTGGTGCTGTCAAGCACGCTGACGTTGAGTACGTTGGTGCCGGTAACAGCGCAAGATGGCCCTTTCGGCGATCTGATGAACCAAGATTTCTCGACCCCGTATCAGCGCAATGCTGACGATTTTTCAGGTGATTTTTCCGAAGCACCCATGCTGACAGAAATGGTCGAAGCTGGTCAGCTGCCACCACTTGCCGAACGACTTCCCGCCAATCCCCCCGTCGTCATTCCCTATGAGTCTGAAGGCCGTTACGGCGGTAATGTTGTCAAACATTTGCACAATCTGAGCCTCTGGTGGCTCGCTGCGCGCCAACTTGGTCATGCAGATCTTGTTCGCCAGCAAGCCGGCAACTCCGGTGAATTCGAAGTTGATCTTGCCGAGCGTTGGGAAGTATCGGACGATTCAACTGTCTGGACATTCTATTTGCGTGAAGGTCTACGCTGGTCGGATGGTGAGCCATTCACCACGGCAGACCTGATGTTCTGGTATGAGCATGTGCTGCAGAACGATAATCTGATGCCCGGCAAACCGGCCTACTGGCGTCCCGGTGGCGAACTCGTGCAGATGGAAGCGTTGGATGATCTAACCATTCAGCTCACTTTCGCCCAATCACATCCACTTTTCTTGCTTGGCCTGACCGAGGAATACAGCATCTCTGATGGTGGCTGGGCCAACTGGGCCAATCAGCCTGCGCACTATATGCGCCAATTCCACCCCGATTTCACCTCCGAGGACGAGTTGAACGCTAGGGTCGCTGAACTGGGCGTTGGTGGCTGGCCAGACCTCTATGTGCGCGAAGTGCATGCCCATACCGCCTCTCCTGGCAGGCCCTACATGATCCCATTTGTCCCCGATGGGCCAGCGGCGGCTGATGGCCAATGGAATTGGACGCGCAACGCCTACTATTACAAAGTTGATGAGCAGGGGCAGCAACTGCCCTATCTGGATACCTTTGAGTTTGTTCAGATCACCGACAATCAGGCGCTCTTGTTGGCAACCATTGGTGGCGAGTTTGATCTGGTTCACACATTCATGCGCGCTGATTCACTGCCGTCGATCTTGGATGCGATCAACAATCGTGGTGCCGAGCTTCAAGTCATCCCCAACCTCAACGCCAAGACCGGCGAAGTGGCCATTTACATGAACTACACCGTCGATGATCCCGCATTGCGCGAAATCTTCAACGATGTGCGTTTCCGTCAGGCTGTTTCGCTTGCGGTGAATCGAGAAGAGATATCGGAAGCTCGATTCCGTGGATTTTCGCAGCCAGGACAGGCTGGTTTCCCGCCAGTCGATCCTTATGTCTTCGACGAAGAATGGGTCAACGCCTTCATCGAGTACGATCCTGCTGAAGCTAATGTACTGCTGGATGAGATGGGGCTTGCCGAGCGAGACAATGAAGGTTTCCGTCTGCGGTCTGATGGCGAGCGCCTGACGATCATCATGGAGTTCCGTGCTGGCAACCACGCCCAGGCCATCGAGCTTCTGCCAGAGTACATGGCAGATGTCGGTATCGAACTAAGCCTTCGACCCTCTGCATCGGCTCTCTATCGTGAGCGCACGCAAGACAACTCCATCCAGTGGGCCGGCTGGTCCATGCAGCCAAGTTTCTACAGCCTATGGGCACTTATTCCAGGCGCTGTAGATCAGACACCGCATCGTCCTTTTGGTGTCTTGTGGTCGCAATGGTACTACACGGACGGAGCCCAAGGTGAAGAGCCGACCGGCGATATGCGTGAAATGATCGATCTGGTGGACGCTGCGCAGACCGCCCAGAGTATCGAGGAACGCGCTGAGCTTGTCAGCGCGGCAGGGCGATTGCATCGTGAGAACCTTTGGGTGATCGGCCTTGCTGGCATGGATATCCGGCCACACGTTGCGCACAGCGACCTGCGTAACATCCCTCCCGCTCCTTATGGTTTGAACACCGATCCGTCGGCTCATTCGCAGTATCCCGAGCAGTGGTTCTGGGACCGTTGATCAGCGAAGATACCAAATGAGAATACGGCGCCGGGTTCTTTCCCGGCGTCGGGCCATTCGCGATCGCTGATGGAACCACGTCAAGTGCGTGCACGCCGCACACTGGCCGTTTAACTTTGATGCTAACCCTGGGGAGGCTTGATGCTCGTCACCTACATCGTCAAGCGGTCGCTGGTCGCGGTGATCACGTTGATCATCGTGTCATTTGTTAGCTTCATATTGGTCATCTTGCCGCCCGGCGATGTGCTGTCCGCTCACATGACCTTGTCTGCCGAACAGTCAGGCGGCGGGCAGTCGGCTGAGATGATGCGCCAGATCGAGGCGCTGCGTGAACGCTATGGTTTCGACCAGCCTCTCTATGTTCAGTATTATCGCTGGATGGAGGGCATTCTGACACGGGGAGACTTCGGTTATTCCTTCTCAGCTATGCGCCCAGTTTCAGACTTTGTGTGGGGGTTGATGGCCAACACGATCATTTTGATCGTCGCATCACTTCTGTTCATTTTCATTTTCGCCTTGCCCATCGGCTTTTATTCCGCCGTCAAACAATACTCCATCGGCGACTATGTGTTCACGCTCTTCGGCTTTCTTGGCCTGGCGATCCCGAACTTCCTGCTGGCACTGGTGCTGCTGTTCTTCTTCTTCAATATGACCGGGCAAATCATGACCGGGCTCTATTCAAACGCGATGAACAACGCGCCATGGAGTTGGGCGAGGTTCGTTGACCTTCTATCGCATCTTTGGATTCCAACACTGGTGATCGGTTCAGCTGGCACAGCCGCCGCGATCCGTATCCTGCGCAACAATATGCTGGATGAACTGCACAAGCCTTATGTGCAGATGGCGCGGGCTAAGGGCGTCAATGAATGGAAGCTGTTGCTCAAATATCCGTTTCGGATCGCGATCAACCCGCTGCTCAGCACAACTGGGTTTCTGCTGCCCGATCTGTTTGGCGCCACTATCATCGTTTCCATCGTTCTGGCGCTGCCCTCCATTGGGCCGATGTACCTGGATTCACTACTCAATCAGGACATGTTCCTGGCTGGCAGCATCGTTCTGATGATCGCCGCATTGACGGTCATCGGGACGCTGATCTCCGACATCCTGTTGGCCATTGCCGACCCGCGCATACGTCTGGAGTGATCATGAGCAATCCAGACCTGGCCACAAACATACCTGCCACCCATGCCGACCCGTCGCTTGAGACCCCCGATGAGGTATCTGGTACGCTGACAGGTGAAAGCAGAGCCGAAGCCGAGGCAGCGGTTGCTTCGCAATGGCAACTCATCTGGTGGCGGTTTGTTAAACACAAGGTCGCGCTTGCCTCAGGTCTCTTGATCCTGACGCTTTATTTGTTGGCAATTTTCGCAGAATTCTTTGCGCCCTACGAGCCGAATGAACGCGATTTCCGCAACGCCTATATGCCACCCCAGGCCATCCACTTCTTCAGCGAAGATGGCTTCCAGCTGCGCCCGTTCGTTTACAGCGTGGACCGGCAGCTTAGCTTCACGACTGGACGCGCTGAGTATAGCGAGGATCGCAGCGAACGCCACGGCGTGCAGTTCTTCGTGACCAGTGAGCCTTACCAACTTCTTGGGTTTATACCGGCCAACATCCGCCTTTTTGGCGTTGAAGATGGAGCAACCATTTATCTGTGGGGCACCGATAGTGTTGGGCGCTGTGTGCTCAGCCAAACCATTCATGGTGCGCGTATTTCGCTTTTCATCGGTCTTTTGGGTGTCTTCATCAGCCTAATTCTCGGCGTCACGATCGGTGGCATTTCCGGCTATATCGGTGGTGTCGTGGATAATGCTATCCAGCGCGTCATTGAAATCATCCGCGCCTTTCCGTCATTGGCGCTTTGGATGGCTTTGGCTGCCGCTCTGCCGCCTACCTGGACGCAGATGCAGGTGTATTTCGCGATCATCGTCATCCTGTCATTGATAGGCTGGACAACGCTGGCACGCGAGGTTCGCGGCAAGATGCTCAGCTTGCGCCAAGAGGATTTCATCACCGCAGCACGGCTAAACGGGTGCGGCGTCATGCGGCTTTTACGGGTCCATATGGTCCCATCATTCACCAGTCATGTGATTGCCACACTAACGTTGGCGGTGCCTGCAATGATCTTGGCTGAGACAGCGCTGAGTTTCCTCGGCATAGGTCTTGCTCGGCCAATCGTAAGCTGGGGTGTGCTGCTGCAACAAGCGCAAAATGTCGAAGCGTTGATGGCCGCGCCATGGCTGTTCCTGCCAGGTGTTGTTCTGGTGATCACGGTCCTTGCTTTCAACTTCCTTGGCGACGGACTGCGTGATGCCGCTGACCCCTATTCGCGTCACGCCTGATACCGGACCCTTTCCAGATGAGCACAGCCCAAGTCTTAGACATGCCACCCGTCACTGTTGCCAACCCGGCTTCAAAAACGGGCGATGGCGAGCCGTTGATTGATGTTGTTGACTTGCATGTGGATTTTCCATCGCGCGAGGGCGTGATCCACGCGGCTTCTGGTGTTTCTTTCTCCATCCAACCTGGTGAAACGCTAGGTCTGGTTGGTGAAAGTGGTTCCGGCAAGAGCGTATCGGCACAAGCGATCCTGCGGATCATTCCGCGCCCTGGACATATCTCTAAGGGGCACATCCACTTCCGTCGCGAGGCTGGTGCAGCGCCTATTGACCTGGCCACTCTACCAGACGGTGACCGTGAACTGCTGCGCAATCGACGTCAGGACATTTCACTTATTATGCAAGAGCCGATGAGCGCGCTGAGCCCAGTACACACTGTCGTCAACCAGATTGTTGAACGGGTGCGGTTGGCAACTGATGCTACCAAAAAGGATGCGCGCGACCGGGCCATTGAACTGCTGCAACTGGTGGGCATTCCCAACCCCAGCGAACGCATCAACACTTACACCTTTGAACTTTCAGGTGGTATGCGCCAGCGCGCCATGATTGCCATGGCATTGGCCGGCAATCCCAAGTTGCTCATTGCTGATGAACCGACAACGGCGGTTGATGTCACCATACAGGCACAGATCTTACGGTTGTTACGGCGTCTTCAAGACGAGCTTGGTATGGCGATTTTGATGATCACGCACGATCTGGGCGTGGTTGCCAACTTGGCCCACCATGTCGCGGTGATGTATCGCGGCAGGATCGTCGAGCACGGCACCACAAGCGAGATTTTCGCTGCTCCGCGCCACCCTTACACCCGCGGTCTGATCGCATCGGTGCCTGAAATGGGAGGTGATGGCGAAGGGCTAATTCACACCATTCCTGGTGTTGTTCCGCATCCCCTCACCCATGTTCCGGGATGCGATTTCCACCCGCGCTGCGCTGAGGTCATGACGGATTTATGTGATCAAACATCGCCACCTAATGTCGAGGTCGCGCCAGGCCATTGCGCGCGCTGTCATCTCTACGGTGATCAAGGACTAAGCCAAGGAAAACGCAATGCCAGCGCAAAATCCTGACATGGAGCCGCTGTTGGAAATCGAGGAGGTATGCAAATATTTCCCGGTCAAGAAAGGTTTCTTGCAACGTCATGTCGGCGATGTAAAAGCGCTTGATGGAGTCTCGTTCACCGTGAACCGTGGTGAGACTGTGGGTTTGGTCGGCGAGAGCGGGTGCGGAAAAACGACGCTTGGTCGTGTGGTTGCTGGCGCACACAAAGCGACGAGTGGTGGCGTGCGCTTCAATAACCCTGACGGAGATCCCGTGGATGTCGGGACGCTGCGCGGTGATCAGCTCAATAACTATCTCACCCACGTGCAGATGGTTTTTCAGGATCCTTACTCCTCGCTCAATCCGCGCCGCACGGTGATGCAAATCATCGAAGAGCCCTTGATTTGCTTAACGGAGTTTTCACCCAAAAAACGCCGCGCCCGTGTGTTTGAACTGCTAGAGGTCGTCGGGCTCAATCGTCGGCACGCAGAGCGCTACCCACACGCTTTTTCCGGTGGTCAGAGGCAGCGCATCGGCATCGCCCGGGCCTTGGCAGTCGATCCCAGTTTGCTGGTGTGCGACGAGTCGGTTTCCGCGCTCGATGTCTCCGTGCAGGGTCAGATCATCAATCTTCTGATGAAGTTGCGCGCAGAGCGCGGCCTGTCCTATCTGTTCATTTCTCACGATTTGGCGGTGGTGCGCCACATCTCTGATCGGATCGCGGTCATGTATGTGGGCAAGCTGGTGGAATGGGCTCCAGCCAAAGAAATCTTCACCAGCCCGCGTCACCCTTACACCGAGGCGTTGCTGTCTGCCGTGCTGCGCCCAGACCCAGGTCATCCGCTCGACGCGATGGTTCTGGAAGGCGATGTCGCCGATCCAGCCAACCGACCATCGGGGTGCAGCTTCCATCCACGCTGCCGCTACGCGCAGGACATATGCCGCACAGATGAACCGCCAATGGCTGCCATGAACAATGATGGGCAGGAGCGTCTGGCCGCTTGTCATTTTGCCAAGGAACTCAAGCTGAGCGGCATCGATGACGATCCTGCAAAGCAACCCGAGAAGATGCTTAGGAGTGAGCCACAGTGACCAAGAAACCTAACATCCTGCTCATTCAAGTAGACCAGCTGACGCCCTTGTTGATGGGCACGTACGGCCACAAAGTGGTGAAAACCCCCAACATTGATGCGCTGGCCAAGGAGGGTGTGCGCTTTGATGCGGCCTATACGCCATGCCCGGTCTGTTCACCGGCGCGCGCCTGCATGGTCACCGGCAAATACACATCCTCAAATGGCGCCTATGACAATGCCGCATTGTTGCCCGCTAACGAGCCTGCAATGGGACATTATCTGACCCTTGCTGGCTACGACACGGTTGTTTCCGGCAAGCTTCATTTTGTCGGCCCCGATCAGTTGCACGGCTTCAATCGCCGCCTGACGACTGACATTTACCCGGCAGATTTCCGTTGGACGTGGCAGATGGGCGAGCATGGAACGCCTGCCAATCAGGCCCCTTCCTATGTCGGCGGGCACGTCAAAATCGATACCTGGAATGACGGGCTGAGCTATGATGAGGAACTGCATTATCGTGCGTTGGAATATCTGCACGCCAAGGGTCTCGACATTGCTAAAGCCCGTGACCAGGGCAAGCAGGTTGATCCCTTCTTCCTGTTTGCATCCTATCACCATCCGCACGAGCCGTTTTGGCCTCCACAAGAGTTCTGGGACCTTTATGAAGGTGCGGAAATCGAACTGCCGCACTTCCCGGAAAACTATCGCGATACGTTCAGCGCTTTGGACCTTTGGCTCAATACCTATCACGGGGTCGATGAGCAGGAAGGTTTGACCGACGAAGAGAGCATGTACCGCATACGCCGCGCCTACTATGCGCTGGTCACCTATATCGACCAGAAAGTTGGTGAACTTGTCTCTTCACTGAAGGAAAATGGCCTTTGGGAAAGCACGGTCATCGTCTTTTGCAGCGATCACGGAGACATGCTTTGCGAGAAAGGCATGATCCAGAAGCGCTATCTCTATGAGATGTCGACCCGTATCCCGCTCATCATTCGCTTTCCCGATGGCTATCAAGCCGGACGCGTTTGCAAGGATCCGGTTAATCTGATCGATCTTCTACCGACATTTCTGGATCTGGCAGAGTATCCGCAGGACGAACGCCTTCCCATGGATGGACGCAGCCTGATGGGCTTGCTCGACGGGACCGACGCTGATGATTGGGAAGCTATATCGGAAACCCACGCCGACGCGATGGTTCAAACGCCGTGCTTCATGCTGCGGCAGGGCAAATACAAATATATCTATATCCACAATCACCCCTGCCAGCTTTTCGACTTGGAGGCGGATCCGGACGAATGGTCGAACCGTGTTGGCGATCCTGCTCATGCAAAAATCGAAGCCGCCATGCGCGCGCGCGTTCTCGAACGCTTCGATCCTGACGCGATTGCTGTTGATGTGGGAAAAAGTGTGCGCCAGCGTCTCCTGATCGATGGAGCGATGAAGAAAAACAACACAACCTGGCACTATCAGCCAGTGTTTGAGCCGGACCGTGGCATCGTAGAGCGCTATATGCCGTGATCGGAGCCGATATAACGAGAGAGAATGGTTGATCGCAGCGACACAAACGGTCTTCCAGGCACACCAAAACCGTCAGCGTGCTGTGTGCCGCAAGTGGAGCGAAGCGGAAAGAAACCTGCGCCTGTAACTCAGCGGGCCGTGGCGGCTCCAGACGACGCAGTCGCGATCCCCGGTGGGCGTGCCGATCTGGGCACCGATGCGCCCATCCTCACCCAAGATGGCGAAAGCCCCAGACGCGATGCGCCTATCAGGCCTTTCCTGATTGATGTCTGCGCCGTCACCAATGATCGGTTTGAAGGCTTCGTCGCCGACACGGGCTATATCACCGAAGCGGAGCGGTTCGGATGGTCTTTTGTGTTTTTCCAGTTGGTGCCCGACGATGTGGCCACCGCTGCTGTTGTGGATGCCAAGTGGTGGCGCTGTGTGGATGGTGCGGATTGGCGCCATCCGGACGGACCTTGGTCCGATCTTTCTGGTCGAGGTGACTGGCCGGTCGTGCATGTCAGCTGGAACGACGCGGTAGCCTTTGCCGCATGGGCGGGCGGGCAGTTGCCGACCGAAGCGCAATGGGAGCATGCGGCCCGTGGCGGTCTTCGTAACAAGCGCTTCCCCTGGGGTGACAAAGAGCCAGACGACACAGATTTCTTTCCCTGTAACATCTGGCAAGGCAGATTCCCGACAGACAACACCGAAGCTGACGGCCATGTCTTCCTCGCTCCGTCGAAAAGCTTCGCACCGAACGGCTATGGCCTGTTCAACAGTGTTGGCAATTGCTGGGAGTGGACATCCGATGCGATGCGCATCAAATCGTTGAGCCGCGCAGCGAAGGCTCGCAATGCGCAGGCAAAATCTGAAGGGCACAAAGCCCTCAAAGGTGGCTCGTATCTGTGCCACGTAAGTTACTGTTACCGCTACCGGATCGCGGCGCGCATAGGCAATCCGGCCGACACGACAACCGGACATATCGGGTTTCGCTGCGTCTACGACGTTCAGAGTCCGTAATTCTCGACCGCCGCAAGGCGACATCCATGTTTCGCTTTGTAAAAAGAGAACGCGCGCTGGCTTCCTGCTGACGTTTGTCTCCTCATTCGGCCAAACGTGTTTCATCTCGCTGTTCGCCGGGTTTATTAAACAGGAACACGGCCTGACTGACGGCAGCTGGGGAACGCTTTATACCGTTGGCACACTGGCCGCGGCGGCGCTCATGTTTTGGCGCGGTTCTGTCGTCGACCGCATCGCGCTATCGCGATTGGTTCCGGCGATAGCCATCGGTTTGGCCCTTTCTGCACTTTGATAGCCTTTTCGCCCTGGGTTTGGCTTCTTGGCGTTGCCCTGTTCGGGCTGAGATTTTGCGGCCAAGGCATGTGCAGCCATATCGCTATGACGGCGATGGGTCGCTGGTTCGAGGTAAGGCGCGGGCAGGCCGTGGCACTCGCCAATCTTGGTCACCCACTCGGTGAAGTCGTGCTGCCATTGCTGGCGGTTCTCGCCATTGGCCTTGTCGGCTTGCAACCCACCTGGGTCATCGTCGCGGTGGTGCTGGTACCTGGCTCTGGGCCTCATCGGGGTTATACAAGGCAGATTGATCGCGCTTTGGGGTGTTTTGTTACCTCATGTCTATGGCACCCGCTATCTTGGATCAATTCGATCCATGGCCTCCACAATCATGGTCGTCGCAACCGCGCTGGGCCCAGGCGTTACAAGGGGGGGGCTCATCGACCGCGGTGTCGGTTGTCCGGCACAATGTGTGGTCATGGGTGGGGGGAGCCTTCGCCTGTTTTTTCATTCAGCAGCGGTTGACCAAAGAATTGCGACCCGAGGTCAACAGTCAAGATCCAGCAATCAATCGCTAGCCTGCATTTGCGGCCGTATAGGCTTGTTCGACAAGTTCCAGTGTTTTCAGATTGTCGTGTAGGTTGGTTTCGAATTCTTCGCCGCTATCTAGACACGATACGAAGTGCGCAATCGTGCGTGCTGCACAGTCCGCCAGATGGTCACGACCGGAGTTGTCAATAACCTCTTGCTTTGATCCATGCAGGGTGATCGTCTCGTCGCGATAGACGGCACGACCCATACTTCCAATAATCTCGATCTCGTCGGTGGCGCCCGGCGGTGCTCCAAAGGATGCCATGTCACCGGAGATAGCCACCGGAAAACCTGACGCAGATTGCAGCAGCAGACTGGCTGATGTTTCCCCGACGATATCTGGCAACGCGCGACGCGCGCTTGCATGCAAAAGTTCCATGTCGCCAATCAGCGAGCGCATGGCATCAATGTTGTGAATGAGCACTTCTGCCATCAGAAGACGCGGCTCCGTCAACATGAAAGGCTGACGGCGCTCAACCGGGCGGATGCCCTTATTATCCGGGAGCATGGCAGAGGTCCGCATAGTTATGGCGGCATGACGGATGTCGCCCAGATGACCCGCCTCAATCCATGAGCCGATGGTGCGATACTCTCTGCGGAACCGCCAGTTTTCGTGGATCATCAAACGACTATCGGGCTCAACAACTCCCGCCAGCTCTTGCGCCTCAGCCAACGTCGGCGCCACGGGCTTCTGGCACATTACCGCAAGTCCCAGTGCTACCCCGGCTTTAGCCTGCGCCACATGCAATTGCCGCGGCGAGGCAACATCGAGAATATCGAGTTGCTCGGTGGCCAGCATCTCTTCAAGTGACCCATAAACATTTGGAATACCGAATTCAGCGGCACGCGCCGAAGCGCGATCTTTATCCGGATCAGCGATAGCGATGATATCAACACCAACTTGCTGCCATCCACGAATGTGGAAGGGCACGATATAACCCGCCCCAGAGATGCCAACGCGTTTGCTCACTTGGCTCACCACTTGGTGCGACGACGACCGGGCGCCTGCGCCATCAGCTCAGGATCTTTGGTCAGCCACTCCACCGTCCATTCATTGTGCAGATGGTCATTGGTGTCTGCCATCCAGCCGACCATGCGTCGCTTCAAGGTATCAAGTACCTGCTCATAGGTTGGGTTTTCGGCAAGATTGTTCATTTGGTAGGGATCAACGCGGCGATCATAGAGCTCGTCGATATCGTTGGTGTGGTAGATGAACGCGTAATCGTCGGTGGTCAGCAGCCGCATGGAATAGAGGCCCATATGGCTGCCATGGAACTCGCAATAGGTGCTGTCTGGCCAGTCATCCGGCGCACTGGCACCTTGCATCATCGGCAGAAGCGTGCGGCCGTGCATGGGCGTGTACATCGGGTCGCTCAAATCTCCGCCGACGAGATCAATCAGTGTCGCACAGATGTCTGTGAAGTGGTGCACCCAAGCATCGCACACGCTGCCAGGTTTGATATGCCCCGGCCAGCGCGCCACCATCGGCACGTGGTAGATTTCCTCGTACATCGTGTAGTCTTTGTTGCAGATACCATGGGCCCCAATCGTCTCGCCGTGATCGGTGGTGACAATAACCAGGGTGTTTTCGCTCAATCCAAGATCATCCAATCGATCCAGAACGCGGCCGATCTGCGCATCGATCATGGTGATTTCGCCATAATAAACCGAGACGAGCCTGGCCCAATCATCCCAGCTCATGTCATCGGTTTTCCAATGGCGCTTCTTGGTGCGCTGCACCGCAGGTTTACCCGCTAGATCATCATCATGATTGGGCCATGGCGCGATGTCGGTTGGATCGTACATGGAAAAATATGGCTCCGGCACGACATTCGGGAAATGCGGGCCATGGAAATCAAGCCGCAAGAAGAATGGGTCAGGCTCAGCTGAATAGTCTTCGATCAAGCGAATAGCATTGTTTGCCAAGAAGGCTGGCCTGCTAAGGTCTGCGGGTATCTCGTCGCGCACGCCGATCTGCACCATGTAGTTAGAAAACGCGTCGGGCAGATCATAGCCTTGCTGTTTGCGCCACGGACCGTAATCGCCAAGGCTGACATAGTCGCTGTAGCCAAAGGCTGGCGGATCAAGTTTGGAAACATGCCATTTGCCGACATAACCCAGCGTGTAGCCCGCCGATTTAATGGATTTGGAAAGCCGCTCATCTTCTGGGTCCAATTGCTCACGCACAGGGTGAAGGCCGACATTGGTAAGCACCTTATGTTCATGCGGGTAAACACCGGTCAGCAAGGAACAACGCACGGGTGAGCATAGGCCCGTTGGGGTGTAGGCCTTGTCAAAGCGCATACCCTCTTCTGCCACACGATCGGTGTTCGGCGTTTGGCACATGGTGCTGCCATAGGCACCGACAGTGTCGAGGCGCTGCTGATCGGTCACGATCATAACAATGTTGGGTCGCTCGCTCATGTCAGCCTCAAAACGTTGCGCACCTAACGAAGGCGCCAAGGAAAGATGATGGACCCGGTCGTTCGCCGTGACAGCAATTGCCGCTCTTTGGAGATCAGGCTGGCGCGTGCCGCTGGGTCGGCATTTATGGGGATGCGGGTGTGCAACTGGCTTGCATTTGAAAGGAGGCGCAGACCGCCGACAACGCCGGGGTATAGGCCAAGCGTTAGAACTGCGAGCAGCAGTCCGCCGAGAAACGCTGTCGCTGCGACCAAAGGTCTGCCAAGCGCCAGACCAGATGAGTGCGCCAAAACGTTGCGCATATCAGCGCCCTCGACAGCCATAGAAACCATCGCAAGCACCGCAATCTGTAAAGCCAAAAACCAAAGCCAAGCCAGCATTGTCACAGCAGCGATCTGCACGCTAACAGGCAAGCCAGCAATGTTTTGATAGATGCTTGTGCTGAGTGCTGCTGCGCCCAGCAGCAATGGGGATAGCACCAGTGCACAGGGCGTCAATCGCGCAATCCGCCTTTGCAGGCTTACTCGGGAAATTTCCGCTTGCCTGACGATCTGATCAAACAAACCAGCCAAAAAACCCATTGCGACCATGATCACAATCGCTAGCAGAAAGATCACACTGGTTAGGACGATCGGATGAGCTGCCCAGCGACCGACGGCAAGAACAATTGAAAGCACCAGGGCGACAAACCCAAGATTGAGACAAAAGACGATAACGCCGTTGTCCCAAACCTCGAACGCTGTCTTGCGGAAGATGAGACCAATCATCCGGCAGCTTCCACCGCGCGATCATCGGCATCGAAGAACTGCATGTCCTTTGCGTGAACCGACATAGCCAAATCGCTTTGGCTGCCAGCACCTGCTGGTTCTTCCACCAGAAGTGAAAGCTCACCAAAAGGCGCGGACACATAGCGGAACGCGCGGTCACCCAAATGTTCCACGCCCAGTTCATTGGCCTGCTTGAGGTCGATCTGAATCTGATCGGCATGACGACCAGCTGATAAAGCCTGTGGGCGGATGCCAATCGTGCGTGTTGCTTGCGGCACAAGTATTGGGGACACCAATATTGTTCCGTCGGTCAATGTCACCTTGCTTTGCCCACCATCCTGGCTGACGTCGCCCACTGGCAAAAAGTTCATGGCGGGCGAGCCCAAGAAACCGGCGACAAACTTTGTTTGCGGCGCATTATAGACCTCAAGCGGCGTGCCAGCCTGCTCAATGTGGCCATCGCGCATCACGACGATCCGGTGGGCGAGCGTCATCGCCTCCACCTGGTCGTGGGTAACGAAAACCACTGTCGCGTTAAGATCGGCCTGAAGCCTGCTGATCTCCAGGCGCATTTTTACGCGCAGCTCTGCGTCCAGATTGGACAATGGTTCATCGAACAGGAACACATCAGGATTGCGGATCATGGCACGGCCCATAGCAACGCGCTGGCGTTGGCCGCCGGACAGGTCGCGTGGCAGCCGGTCTAGCAGCATATCGATATGCAGAACCGCCGCCGTTGCTTGAACTTGGCGCTCAATCTCTGACTTTGGCACGCCAGCCATCTTTAAGGGGAAAGCGAGGTTCTTGCGCACGGTTTGGTGCGGATAAAGCGCATAGTTTTGAAACACCATGGCGCACCCGCGATTGGACGGATCAATATCATTCACCTTGCGCCCGGCGATACGGATCGTACCGCCACTGATGTCTTCCAGCCCGGCAATCATGCGCAGAAGCGTCGATTTTCCGCAGCCTGAAGGGCCAAGTAAAACTGTCAGTTGGCCCTTTGGTATTTCAAGATCAATGCCGTGGAGCACCTCAGTGAGGCCGTACTTTTTGTACACTTTTTCAACGAGAACTTCCGACATAGCCTAGCCTTTTACCGCGCCGGCCATGGCCGAGCGAATGAACAGTTTTTGAAACACCAGATACACGATGAGGATCGGCATCAGCGAGAAAAGCACGCCGGTGAAAATCGCCTCAAAATTGGTGGTAAAGGTTCCGCCAATGGAGGCGATGAACGCGGGCAAGGTGTATTTTTCGGGGCTCAAAAGCACGAGCGGGTGCAGGAGGTCGTTCCAGAACCACGGCATGGTGATAGAGGCGAATACCGCAAACGGTGTGCCCATCAACGGAAGCAGAACATAAAGGAAATAATGATAGTGTTTGCCACCATCCATTTGCACCGCCTCACGCAATTCTTTGGGGATTGTCGCGATGTAAGATGTGAACACCATCGTCGACAGTGCCCCGCCCTTGATGTGCAGTAAGATGACTGACCAATAGCTGTCACCCAGCCCAAGAACGCGGGTCATGATTAAGTACTGCGGAAGGATAACCATCATCGGGGGGATGATCATATTGAGCAGGTAAGAATTGTAGACAAACAGGTGCCAACGTGACCGAAAACCAGCCAGGACCGATCCGGTCATGATGCCCAGCAGACCACCGACGATCACTGAGACGCCGGTGACGAAAATGGTACCAAACAGCGACGTAAGGAAGCCGTTGTTGAGGATGGCATAAATGCCGTTGTAGTGGACAAGCGGCTCCAGCCAGGTGCGGATATCTTCCTGCGTGACATTGTCATAAGTCTCGGCGATCTGGGTCAACGTGAGCTGCGGATTCATGTAACCACTGATACCCATCTCACGGCGAAATTCGCGCAGATTGACGTTGTATATGGTGGCCAGATCACCAATCCGCGCGTTCATGCTCAGTGGACGGCGCTCGGGGATCAAGAGATGGAACTGCGTGCTCTCGATGGTCGGCGTGAAAGAGCGCACCACCAGCAGATAGAATGGTGCCAGCGTGACCAAGCAATAGATCGATAAAAACGTGATGAGGACGATGTTCTTGCGCATCACGATCTCAATGGTACTGCATTTTTTTCTGAAGCCTGTTCAGATAAAACGCGACAACAACAAGCGGCATAAACACCACCAACGAAACAGTGATACCCTGCGCCAACGTACCAACCTTGGCGCCACCCACGGTGGAAGAGCCAAAGCCGAGTTGATAAATAAAGGTCGACAGGAACTCGGCGTTTGCATTGCCTGCCAAGGCTCCCAGCCCAACCAACTCATCGAAAATCCCAAAAGAGTTCACCAGCGCAAAAATGGTCGCGATAATGATGCTCGGGATGATTTGCGGAATATAGATGTAAATGACGCGCTGAATATAGTTTGCGCCGTCCAGGCGTGCTGACTCTATGGTCTCGCTGGGTATTGCTAGCAAACCACCTAAGAACAATGCCATGTTGAATCCAGCGGTCTTCCAACCATACATGATTGGCAGGTAATATGTGGCGGTGGCTTCGGTTTTCACATCCAGCAAATTGCGGCCAAAACCCAGCTCTTCCAGGATGACGTTCACACTGCCGGTGTCAGTGGAGAACAGCATCGTCATGATAAGGCCGATGCCGATACCTGACACCATCCACGGCAGATAGATGATGGTGAAGAAGGCGCCTTTGAGCTTTGAGGTTAACTCATACATCATCAGGGCTAGAACGAAGCCGAACACAAACACCATAAGGTAGTTCATAATCGCGAAGATGGTGGTTCGCCTCAAAGCCTCATAAAAGCGCTCGTTTAGTGGTGCCTGGAACACACTTTCAATGTTGGCGGTGCCGATGAAGTCGATGTCTTGATCGAGAAAGTCGACCTGATCAGTGAAGATTATTGGCAGAGCTATGAGAAAGGGCAGGATCTGAAGGCCGAGATAAATCACATATTGCGGCGTGACGTAGATCAGGTCGATCAGCAATTGGCGCCCATTACGGGTGCGAAAGTACCCGCCTTTGGCTTCTTCGCTCAGGACTTGACCTGAAAGCTCGTTATCGACTGTCATGGCTTTCTCGTGTTCCGCTGGGCTGCATGGCCAAGCTATCGTGCTGTCTTGCCTGATTGCCTTGCCAGCTCACCATTATGCGGCGCTTGGCTGGGCGGCGCATTTATCGTGCCGCCCGGCCATATGATTTGCCAGTGTTACTGTCCGTAGGACTGTTCCCAGCGCTGCTGCATGATACCCATCAACTCAGCCATGTCGATTTCACCGGTCATGTACTGACCGACGATAGGCGCAACGGAGTTGTCTTCGATCACGAAGGGTGTGCCGCTTCGCTGGCTTGCGCCGGCAGCGGACTGACCGCCAAGCGAGTTGTCGAAAGTGAAGTCTCCACTTTCAATCGCTGGCTGAAGCACTTTCAGATACTGTGGATCAGTGAGATTAACCCCACCGACTGAGCTAAGATCCATTGCTGGTAGGAAGCCAATCGCCTCAGCACGGATCTTGACCGTTTCAGGGCTAGTCCACCAGATCAGCGCATCTCTAGCCGCATCGAAATTGTCATCATTGAGGTTGGCCACATAGAGCGCTGTACCGCGATCAGCTGTGGTGCCGTCCTGCCAGATCTCGCCACGATCATTGGCTGGGAAGAAGAAGCCGTTCAACTGCGCGTCTGGGTTCTGCGCCAAGGTTTTACCCCAGAGCCAGGGCCCGTGATACGCAAGCACTGAGCGACCAGAGATGAAGGATGCTTCATACTCCTGCTCCCATGTTCGGGTCCACCAGTTCTCGGGAAAATAACCGGCTTCGGTGAATTCTCGTGCTAGCTCAAACGCAGGAACAAAAGGGTTGTTCTCCAAATCATCCCAGCGGATATTTCCAGCCCAGAGATCACGGAAGTCCTGCTTGCTGGCGCCAAGGCCAATGCCCCAGGCTTCCATCATCCAGCGACCCCAAACGCGGGGATGCCAAGCGATATCAAGGACATACTCGATGTCATCCTGCGTTTCGACAAACGCTTTCATCTCATCAAGAAATGCCCGCAGATCATCAATATTTTCGATGGTTTTGGGGTCGAGGCCAGCTTCGTTCAGCACGTCCTCATAATACACGAAGGTGAAGAACAGGCCGTCTCGTACGTTGAGGGCAGGTAGATAGCCCTCAACACCATTGGTCTGCGCAAAAATATTTCGCACATCATAGGTGAACAGATCCCAATAGGGATAATCGATATCCAGCAGATTCACATAGGTCTGATAGTTGTCGCTTGTCGGGAAAACGAGCGAACGTACATCGCCGGGGTCACCGGCTGCTACCCGCGCTTGATAGGCCGCCTCGGTGTCTTCGTTGATCGAGAAAAGTTCGATCGTGACGCCTGGATTCTCATCCTCATAAATGTCCCAAATCGCGCGATCCTGCGCGAAAAACTCCGGCTGGGTCGCCGATATCTCTAACACTGTGTCGGCAGATGATACCGTTACGCCTCCGGCAACAACGGCTGCGGCCAGCATGCTGGTCCCGATTACATGATTCATTACACCCATTTTGATCTCCTCCCTTGTGCCCCGTCGATGTGTCGCGACGCTTCAAAGTGATCTAATTATCAGGAAGTCATACCAGTTTGTCAAGCAATGGTATGTTGGATCATGGATCACCAAAATCGTAGCAGAGCCAGCCTAGGAATGGGCGCATTCAGAGGAACCAGTTCGTGATCGCTTGGTGCGCTCTCTCTATATGGTCGCCCATCTTATTGACATTTCATCTGGCATACCAGATGCTAAGCCAAGAATTCACGAATGAAAGCAGATCCGCGAATGAGTGCTGACCTGGCCACGAATGCCTATGACGCGTTGCGAAGCGGCATCCTGACGGGTGCCATTCCCGGGGACACGCTCTGGTCTGATCGAGAGATTGCTGCGCGGATGAATCTGTCGCGCACGCCGGTTCGCGATGCGATGCAGAGGCTGGCTGCTGAAGGGCTGGTCGAGGTGATCCCGCGCAGGGGCACACGCGTTCTGCCCTTGCTGGCCAGCGACGTGTTGGAAATTCACCAGATTGCTAAGGCGCTAGAACTTGAAGCAGCACGTCTGTTGGCGCGGCAAGATGAGCCTGACCTTTCGTCACTGCATAAAGCGGTCGACGATATGGACACAGCGTTGGCGGAAGATGATCGGGAAAAGTGGGCGCATGCTGATACGCGCTTTCACTTCACCGTTGTCGATCAATGCGGCAACACGCGGCTTTCGCAGCTCTATCATGCACAGCGCGGGCTGACCGATCGGGCCCGCTATTTCGCGCTCTATCTGCGTCCCTTGCCGCTGAAATCAGCGCAGGAGCATCGCGCCATGCTGGAGGCTTTGGTTGCTCGCGATGAGGACCAGCTGGCAGCGATCTACACCACCCATTGGGATCGCACGACCGCTGAGCTTGTGGGGCTTGTGCAAAAGCACCAACCGGTGATGCCCAATGTCTCTCAAGACTAACAAGAAACTGCAAAACCCACGGAGGAATACCATGAAACATTTCAACCTGACGGCTGCTTTGCTGGCTGCCACGTGTCTTGCCGGCCCTGCGCTTGCACAGGACGCGACGATCCGAGTCGGCACCGTCGTCTCGGGCGATCACCCTGAAAATGTCGGTGCGCGCGAGTTCGAACGCCTGGTTGAAGAGCGTTCTGGCGGTGCGATTGACGTGCGCGTCTTCACCGACAGCCAGCTTGGCAATCAACGCGAGATGGTCGAGCAGCTACGTTCTGGCGATCTGGAAATCACTTGGGTGACGACGGGCTTTTTCGGGTCTTGGGAACCCATCATGGGTGCGCTTGAAATCGGCTATCTGTTTGAAAACCGGGAACATGCATTTCGCGCTTTTGAAGGGCCGCTAGGTGATGAGGTTGCTGAACGCGTGGAACGCCACGGCGTGGAGCTTCTAGGCTTTTATGAAGCTGGGATGCGTCACATGACCAATTCGGTGCGTGCCATCGACGGTCCGGACGACATCGAAGGTTTGCGCATTCGTACACCGCGTTCGACTTATCACCTGCGCACGGTTGAACTGATGGGCGCAAATGCAACACCGATGGCGTTCAACGAGCTTTACACCGCCATGGAACAGGGCGTTGTGGACGGGCAGGAAAACCCGCTCAGCAACATTTACAATGCGCGCTTTTCTGAAGTGAATGATCATTTGGCGCTGACCGGCCATCTGCATCTCACCCACATGGTTCTTTACTCTGAAGATCTTTGGAGCGAGCTATCCGAGGAACATCAAGAGATCGTTCGGCAGGCTGTGCTCGACAGTGCAGTCGTGCAACGAAACAAGGTTGCTGAAGATGACGCCAATCTGCTTGGTGAGCTAGAAGAGCAGGGCATGCAAGTGACCCGCCCTGATCGTGATGCCCTGGCTGCGGCGGTTGCGCCTTTGCGCGATGATGCCGTTGCCGAATTTGGTGAGGATGCAACCCGCTGGATTGAACTGATCGACGCGGCACGGACGGCCAACTAACTTGCCGCAACCCCCCAAGACCAACATTCTCGGCGCGCTTGTGCGTGCCGAGGATCATTTGATGGCGGCCCTTGGTTGGCTTCTGATCGTTTTGCTTGCTGGCATGGTTGTGGTTGTCAGCATGCAGGTTGCCTCGCGCTACCTGCTGAATGTCTCGCTGATTTGGTCAGAGGAAGTGGCGCGTCTCTTCTTCATTTCGCTGGTTTTCGTCGGCACGGCGGTTCTCGCGCGCCAACGCAACCATCTGACCGTCACCATTTTTGTCGACATGTTGCCCGATCGAGCGCGCCATCTTGCCGATGCAGCGGCGACAGGCGTCGGGTTGATCTGCGCCTACTTCTTGGTGCGCGGAGCTTGGGCGACACTTCTGCGCGAGTGGGATCAACGAACCCCCGCGCTTCAGTTTCCGATGGGCGTGGTGTTCACGCTGATCCTCGTATCTTGCGTGTTGTTGTTTCTTTGGCTTGCCGTGACGACGATTGCGAGCTTGTCCGATGCGGCAAGAGGCGCACCTCACAACCGGAAAGGGCCAGAAACAGGTCCTGAGGACGCGCCATGACGAGCCTGTTGCTGCTTTTTGGTGTGTTCTTTGTTCTGCTCATCATCGGCACACCAATCATGTTTGCGCTGATGGGCGCGGCGATGGTCGTGCTTGCCTCCATTGACTTTCTCTCACCGCAACTGGTCCTGCAAAGGGTCTATGCCGGGCTTGATAGTTTCCCGATGCTCGCCATCCCGTTTTTCATGGCTGCTGGCAGCTTGATGGAGCGCGGTGGCATTTCGCGACGTTTGGTCAATTTCTCTTCCTATCTCGTTGGTTGGATACGCGGCGGGCTGGGGCATGTGGCTGTTATCGCCTCAACCATTTTTGCCGGTATTTCCGGCTCGGCTGTCGCTGACACAACAGCCATTGGATCAACCATGATCCCGATGATGAAGCGGCGCGGGTTTGATCCCTCGTTTGCCGCTTCCGTTGTGGCCGCCTCAGGTGTCAACGGACCAATCATCCCGCCCTCTATCCCGCTGGTACTTTATGGCGTGATCTCAGGCGTCTCGATCGGTGCGCTGTTCATGGGCGGCATCGTGCCAGGCTTCATGATGACGATCGGCCTGATGTTCCTGATCTATATAAAGGCCAGCCGCGGCGACTGGGAGGTTGAGACAGAACCCTTTTCGATGAGCGGGCTTGGAACGTCATTTCTTTCTGCCATCGGTGCGCTGATGATGCCGCTGATTATTGTTGGTGGCATCTTGGGCGGTATTTTCACCGCGACCGAAGCGGCCGTTGTGGCAACAGTCTACGCGCTGTTTGCTGGGCTTTTCCTCTATCGCGAACTTTCGTTCTCTCAGTTGCCTGCCTTGTTTCGTCAAGCCGCGCTGAACACCGCGGTTGTGATGGTCATTGTCGGCGTTGCCAATCTGGTTGGCTACGTTCTGACCATCGAGCAGATACCGCTGGCTCTTTCTGATTGGTTCTCTGACAGGATCACCAACGTGCTGCTGCTGCTACTGGTGATCAACATACTGCTGCTCGTTGCCGGATGTTTCCTCGATGGCGGTTCGGCCATCATCGTTTTTGCCCCGGTTCTTTTGCCCGTCACCACAGCCTTTGGCATCGATCCGATTTTCTTTGGTGTGATGATGACGGTCAATCTGATGATCGGTACGATCACGCCGCCTGTGGGCCTTTCCCTCTACATTGCGGCGGGCATCGCCAACATCTCCATTTTGCAGATCTGCAAGGCCATTCTGCCGTTTCTGGCGGTGCATTTGGTGGTGCTGATTTTGATCACGCTCTTTCCTGATTTGGTGATGTTCATCCCAGATCAGGTTTATGACCTCTGACCTTCAAAGGACGCCGTATGACCTACAAGAACTCCATTTTGCTGGGCACGATTGGTGGCTACCGTGATCGGTTCCATCAATTCCAGAAAGACCGCAGCCTGGAAGAGCGGTTGGAGATCGCCAAGACCATTCCGCGCACCCATGGGGTAGAACCTGTTTATCCGCAGGATTTGGGTGCTGATGGCTCCGGCGCAGCGGCGGTCAAGGCGTCCGGCTTGGCGGTCTCGGCGGTGAACGTGAACATCAAGACCGAACCGAAGTTCCGTGATGGGTCTTTCACCAGCACCGATGCAGGCGTGCGCGCGGAAACCGTGCAGTACATCAAGACCGCGATGGACCTTGCCGCTGACCTTGGCACGGACATGATCA
Source organism: Hyphomicrobiales bacterium (assembly GCA_040219355.1). Taxonomy (GTDB): domain Bacteria; phylum Pseudomonadota; class Alphaproteobacteria; order Rhizobiales; family MH13; genus MH13. The sequence continues at coordinate 5,726 of JAVJSN010000016.1, read as the reverse complement.
CCGTTTGCCCGCTGATCGATGGCTGGGATTACGCGTTTCAAGCCGATCATCAGAAGCAGTGGGCCTGGACCATTGAGACTTTTACGGCCGCAACGGCGCATCGCTCCGATGTGAAGGTTAGCATTGAGTACAAGGCTTATGAGAGCCGCAACCACATTGTGCTGCCGACGATGGCCAAGACCTTGCACCTGTGTGATCGGGTAGGGGCGTCAAACCTTGGCGTAACGATGGATGTGGGTCATGCGTTGATTGCCGGGGAATGTCCGGCGGCGGAGCTTGCCATCGCCCATGATGCGGGCCGCTTGTTCTATGTGCATTTCAACGACAATGATCGTGGGGCCGACTGGGATATGCTACCAGCCTCCGTTCACCTGTGGCAGACTCTTGAAACACTGCACTACATGCGTCGCATCGGCTATGATGGCTGGGTTGCCTATGACGTGTTCACGCGCACCGGCGATAATGTTGAGGCGATTGCCTCGACCTTCGAGATCATGGAGGATCTTGAAAAGCTTCTGGACAAACTCGGCCACGACACGATTGAGGGTATCATTGCCGGGGGTATGCCGCAGCAGGGCTATCGCGACCTAATCAAGGGCCTTCTCTAGGATGGTTCTAGGTCTTGGCTCTTACACGTTCCGCTGGTCTATCGGGCACAAGGGGTTGAACCCGCCAGAACCTCTGGCTGCGACAGACCTGCTTGATGTGGCCAAGGCGCATGACCTCTCTGTGGTTCAGTACGCTGATAACTGCCCACTGCATTTGCTGGCGCCCGGCGAGCTTGCAAGCCTCAAATCCAAGGCTGATGCGTTCGGTATTGCCATTGAGCTTGGTACGCAGTCGTTCAATGCCCAAGAGGTTGAGGACTACATCGCTATCGGACAGAGCGTTGGTGCCAAGATTTTGCGTGTTGCCCTAGACGGTCCGGACGCGAAAACACCGATTGCTGACCTCGCCGCCGCGTTTCAAGCGCTGCTGCCAAAGGCTAGGGATGCCGGTCTACGCATCGCGATTGAGAACCATTTCAATTACCCTTCGCCACGATTGGTGCAGTTGCTCGATGCCATCGATGATGATGGCGTGGGTGTATGCCTGGATGTTGCCAATTCCATCTGTGCTGGCGAGTGGCCGATGGAAACCGTTGCCATGCTGGCGGAACATGCCATCAATCTGCATCTGAAGGACTATGTGATTGTGCCTGACCCTTTTGGCGTGGGCTTCGTTATTCATGGCTGTCCATTGGGGCAGGGGCGTGCGGATTCCCGAGCAGTGCTTGATGCGATGCCGACGCAGGATATGACCGTCATCATGGAGCACTGGCTGCCACGCCTGGATGATATGGCAGACGCGCGTCGGCAGGAGAATGAGTGGCTGAAACAAAGCCTTGATTACGCCCGCAAACAGCTCGGACTGTAGAGACATGTAATCTGGACTGGCGCTTGCCAAAGACTGGGGCGAATCGCCAATGCAGTGATGCAGATCGACCCCTTGGCGGCACCTCATTGGCCAAGTGCTTAACCGATCCGGGCCGGACATCATTAGCCGCAAAAAGTTCTAGCTTGGTCGCGTAATTTGGCGCGGAAACTGCCAGGCTAGAAGGATTGCTGGATAAATTGTCTTGTTAGTTGCCAGGCTTATGCGACGGCGCCAACAAAGCATTCTATTGTCACGCGGACAGTACTCGGCCGAGGAGAAGATCAGGATCGTATTAACGGGCCTTCGCGGGGAGGAGAGCATCGCCGCGCTCTGCCGCCGTGAAGGGATCAGCGGGCGCCCCCAATACGACAAACGCTCAAGCGTCCCAAATTATCTGACGACGGACATCATGCGGTTAGTGTGGCATTTTTCTTGACGAAATGGTGTCGCAGCGCAGCGCCGATGTGAAGCACCAGCAAGGGCACCAAGGCGTATGGCGAAAGGCCATGAACCGCGCCTGCACCTCTGTTCAGCCAACTGATCTCACCAATCGAGGGGATGAGCGTTACATTCCAGATAGCAACAGCGAGGCCATCTGAAATCATCATCAGCACACCTGACAATGGCAACAGGACAATGGCTGCAAGCAGGCCAATATGGACCGCTTTGGACAGCACGTTCTGCCAGCGTGGCATGGGCGCCAGATTGTCAGAAAAGCCGTGGACCATGCGCCAGCCCACGCGCCACGCGCCGTAAACCAGAACGATCATGCCAAAAAACATATGCCAATCGTAGAGGGTGAAAACCCGCTCTTCAGGCAGGTTGCCGTAGTCGATCACCAGACCAATTCCTAAGGCCACAAGGAATGCCGCAGCAACGACCCAATGATTGATGCGTGATATCAATCCGTAGGTCGATGATGTGGACGAGGAAGTTTCGGGGATCATCGTGCAAGCTCCATTTTGGTTGCACATGATCTAAGAATGTCTGATTGTACGATGTATCGGCGAAGGTACAATTTTCTGTCGCTATCGTTCAAATAAAGGCGATATACTGCATGGACCCCCTATCTGACATCATCGCTTTGCTTCGGCCCCATGACTGCGTTGCGGCGGGGTTCGATGCTGGCGGCAATTGGTCGATCCGTTTCAACGGTCATGAAGGCATGAAATGCAATGCGGTGATCCGTGGGCGATGTTGGCTTGCTGCGGACGGCGCGGAACCCGTTAATTTGGAGGAAGGCGACTGCGCAATCCTGCCACGGGGACGACCCTTTTTGCTGTCGTCAAAACCTGCGCAGTTCGGCGAGGACGCGCAGACCATCTACGAGCCGGTCTCCCATGGCGGGACAGCGGTTTACAATGGCGGCGGCGACTTCTTCATGACGGGCGCCCGTTTCCTTTTGTCGGGACCAGCAGCAGTGATGCTGATGCGATCCTTGCCACCGGTTATCCACGTGCACCCCGGTCCCCAGCAGCAAACCATCCGCTGGGTGCTTGATCAAATTGCCGCTGAGCTGCGCAACTGCGGCCCTGGCAGCACGCTATCGATTACGCATTTATCTCATCTGCTGCTTTTGCAGGTTATGCGCGATCACCTGTCCAATTCGCCGCCGCAAATCGATGGATGGCTTGCTGCGCTCTCCGATCCACCCATTTTAGCCGCCGTTGCAGCTTTGCACGATGATCCCGCGCGCGCCTGGACTGTGCAGGACCTAGCATCGACGGCTGCGCTTTCGCGCACGTCCTTTGCCGTTCGTTTTCGCCGTGTCGTTGGGCAGACACCCATAGATTATTTGATGAGGTGGCGAATACTCCTGGCCGCCGAAAAACTGCTGCACGCTGGGCAGCCTGTTGCACAAGTCGCAGCTGATGTCGGCTACGCGTCCGAGAGCGCCTTTACCGTGGCCTTCAAACGAACATTGGGCTGCACGCCGCGGCAGTATGCGCGCGATGGAAGGCTGCTCAATTCTCGCGGTGGCGCAAAAACCAACGCACCTTGATCAGCGCGCGCGGTAGGGGTTCACCAGCAAACCGCGCCATACGCGCATCTTGCCGATCGCCCATACCATCGCCATCAGGATGAGGGCGCATAATAGACTCTTCGAGATGGTCCCCATCGCGCCTTCAATGCGCCAGGCATGAATGATGGTACCGACAACAATCATGGTCGTTAGCAGTGTATGCGCCAACCGCCAGAGCCGCAGCCTGATCCGACCTCGCACAAGGGCCAAGGCGGCGGCTGCGAAGACAGCCCACATGGCCACCGCGCCCCATACCGCGAAAGGCGTTGGCGACCTGAACAACAGCACATCAATGACGTCTGGTGGGCTGACGATCCACAGACCCGCAACATGCACGACAACCGCCACGACGAGCCCTGCGCCGACCCATCTGTGCACCTTGCGCCGTCTAATGCCCGGCAAGACACCTATGATGAGAAGCGGCTGGAGCAGCAGCAAGGCCAGCCCGATGATCCCTGCAAAACCCGCCACAATGTAGACAGGCTCCCGCCATGCCAGCTGCGCACTGTTGGCGGCCACGATGATGGGCACGCTTATGGCGAGAACCAGCGTCGCCCAAATTAGAACTGGGCGCAGTTTGCTCAAGCGGGGATCAGTACGAAATCAACGTCTAACGATGTATCTGACGCGCTTGGCATGACAGGCCGCAGGAAGACTGTCTGGAAGCCGCCATCATCATAATCTGCATCATATGCCAAATGTCCGTGCGGCTGACCAAAGGCAGGTACGATCTGCGGCATCTCGATACGGAAAACCCCATTTGCATCGGTTAATGTTGCGCCATGGCTGCGTTCATCCCTTTCATGGCCTTCGGTCGTGTGAGCCCAAACTTGAATACGCCTGCCAGCCAAGGGAGCGCCATCGCTGGCCCGTCGCACTGTTCCTGTCGTCCAGAACCCGCCGCCGCCGATCCGTTCAACAATCGGTGCGCCAGGGCGATAATTGTTCCGGCCACCACGCATCGTGGGTGTGGCAGCAAGCGATTGCGCCTGGGCAGGGACACGCAGCCCCGATGCTCCAATCATGAGAGCCGCCCCGGTGGCGGCAAGGATTGTGCGGCGGGTTGTATTGCCGGTCGTCATGTCGATTTCTCCTGTTGGGTTGGTTGAGTTAAGGTTGCTCAGGTTTGGATGGGTCTGCCGTCAAAGTTAGCGCTGTCCAGGGTCGAATGAAGACCTTCAGCCAGATTCTTTGTGGGACGGCCGATCACTTTTGCGAGCGTTCCGCTGTCGTTGAAAAGCGCACCCTCGGCCGCTCCGGCGTCGGTATTGGCGAGCAACGACGCCAAATGCGTGGGCAATCCATGGCTGGTCAACGCTGATCTGAAGACGTGCGGTGCCATATTCTCATAACGCACGGCCTTGCCAGACTGTCGGGACATTTCTTCTGCCAGTTCATGCAACTTGTAGGCCGTATCGCCTGCCAGTTCGAGAATACGGGTCGACGTTTCAGCATCCGGATGAATGACCGCAGCGCCAGCAGCGGCGTAGTCAGAACGCATCGCCGCCGAAAAGCGTCCGTTCTCCGCTGCGCCAATGATGACGCCGTCCCGCAATGCGTTAGACAATGCGAGGAAGTGGTTTTCCATATACCAGCCATTGCGCAACAGGACGTGATTGATCCCGGATGCGGCAAGCATTGCTTCGGTTTCACGATGGTCGATCGCCAGCTGAAGCGGCGTATCCTGCGCATTCAGAATACTTGTGTAAGCGATGAATCCGACCCCGGCATGCTTTGCGGCATCGACGACGTTGCGATGCTGAGCGCCGCGAGGCTCGAATGAATTTGAAGAAATAAAGAGCAGACGATCTATACCTGCGAAGGCTTCGCGCAGGGATGCTGGATCGTCGTAATCACCCTCGCGCGTGACAATGCCGAAAGATTGAAGATGGGCCACGCGCGTATCGGAGCCATCACTGTTTGGGCGTACGAGTGCGGCGATCTTCGAGGGATCAACTGTCTCCATAAGCGCACCAATGGCCAGAGTGCCGAGTTGACCGGTTGCCCCGGTGATAAGGATGGTCGGGTTGGACATGTCTTTGTCTCGATTGTTTCGATTATCTTGGGTTGTGACTGGCAGAAGCATTCATCCATGCTGCCGGCTTCATCGCGTGAGGTATTGCAGTGCGGGGGCGATGTAGGTGGGTTGGACTTGTCCCGTTTTAATTCCGCATCCTGTTCTCGTTTAGGCCGTTTTACGTTCGAAGTCTGCGGGTGATAGCCCTCCTATTGCTGAGTGACGGCGGCGGGTATTGTAGAAGCCGTTGATGTATTGGAACAGTGCGCT
>JAVJSN010000015.1:0-639085 GCA_040219355.1 Hyphomicrobiales bacterium | reverse complement strand
GTGACCATCGCAAACCTGGCTACTGTCGATACCAACGCGTCCGGTTTCACCGATAACACAGGCATTGCCAACGGAACCGACACCGGTTCGCCTCTGGTTGCAGCAGATTCGGTCTCATTCGATCTGGCCGTCGATGGTGGTGGCGCACAAACAATCACCATCGATACCGCGGCGCTCGACCAGTACGATACTGCCAACCCGGGCAGCACGATTGGTGACCGCACGGCAATCACCGGCGCTGAATTGGCCGCTGTTATCAACCAAGAAATCGGTGATGCCAGCCTGGGCGCGACTGCCACGTTCTCCGGTGGTGAACTGTCCATAACGTCCGACACTACTGGCACAAGCTCTGATGTAACCATCAGCAGCTTCGCCGAGAGCGTCACCGGCGGTGGACTGGGTCTTGCCAACGGAACTGATGCCGGTGCCGCAGCCAATCCCGCTACCGACTCCATCAGCTTCGACATTGCCGTTGACGGTGGCACCGCTACAACCGTTACAATCGATGCTGCAACAGTCGACGCCTACAACACTGCCAACTCCACCTCGCTGGATTCCTCAGCCTTGGCGGCAGCCGATGTGGCAGCCCTAATCAACGATCAAGTCAGCGGCGCAACGGCAGCTGTGGATGGTACGTCTGGCAACCTGACGATCACGTCCGGTACGACCGGCGCGTCCTCCTCTGTTGCAATTTCAAACTTCAGCGCAACCGCTGCTAGCGGTTCGACCGGGATCGCTAACGGTACCAACGCCGGTACTGATACCAGCACGACCACGTCGATCAACCCAGAGCGTGCCGAGTTCGTGACGCAGTACAATGAGTTGATGGGTCAAATCGATGAGCTGGCAGAAGATGCTGGTTTCAACGGTGTGAACCTGCTCGATGGTGACGATCTGTCAGTGATCTTCAACGAAGATGGTTCGTCCACGCTGTCCATCACCGGTGTGTCTTTCGACGCTGCCGGTCTGGGTCTGGGTCAGTTGGCCTCAACGGGCCTGGACACCGACACGGCGATCAATGCCACCTTGGACACTCTGGATACCGCAATCGGTTCTCTGCGCTCGCAGGCTTCTGAGTTTGGTTCCAACCTGTCCATCGTTGAGACCCGTGAAGACTTCACCAAGTCCATGATCAACACGCTGGAAACCGGTGCTGCCAACCTAACACTGGCCGACACCAACGAAGAGGGTGCAAACCTTCTGGCCCTGCAGACCCGCCAGCAGCTGTCTTCGACCGCTCTGTCGCTGGCTTCGCAGGCCGACCAGAACGTGTTGCGTCTCTTCTAAGACCAGTCTTCCTATCAGACCTTCTAAGAAGGGCGGTGCTTCGGCATCGCCCTTTTTCTTTGCCCGCTCGCATCCTTGCCCAGGCGTTAAGCCAACCGTTCGACTACCAGCACCCTTTCCTACTGGATGTTCAACCAATTGGCGTAGCGTCTGCGCCTCCTGACCCAAAAATGGCCTGAATATCGGCTAAGCGTGATAGGTTGGCAGCGCCGTAGAATCACTGGCGATGGAGTTGGCTAGAATGGCCCTGAAAGTTGAACTGAAGCCCGGCGAACGCATTATCCTGGGCGATTGCGTCATCACCAACGACAATCAGCGCACCAGGCTGTTCATCGAAGGCGATGCACCCATTCTGCGGGAAAAAGACATCCTCACCGCAGAGACCGCCGACACACCGGCCAAGCGCGTCTATTTCGCTGTTCAACTGATGTATTTGGATGGCAACATCGACAACCATGCCGATGATTTTTTGGCCCTGAGCCAAGACTTTATGAACGCCGCCCCCACCAGTGCTGGCATCATTGAGCGCATTAATAACAAAATATTAACGGGTGACCTCTACAAAGCGTTAAGAGAAGCTAAGGCTTTGATTTCGCACGAAGAGGAGCGATTGCAGGATGCAACAGTCAGCGGCAGCGGCCTACGGACGGACAACACAGGCGACGGTCCAACCACGTGACCTTGAAGCGCATTTGCTGATGAAATCAGCCGCGCAGTTGCAGACCATCTTTGACAATTGGGATGACCTTCAAGAAACGCTGAACGATGCCCTGCTTTACAACAGGCGCCTCTGGGCCGTTTTCCTCGATGCGGTAACCGCCGAGGATAGCCCGCTGCCCAAACCGGTCGCGCAAAACGTGGCCAACCTGGGCTTCTTTGTTTTCAATCACACGCTGAAAATTCAGATGAAACCCGAAGCTGCCAAGCTTCGCAGCCTCATCTCCATCAACAAAGAGATTGCCGCTGGCCTTCGCGGTGTGAGCGAGGATGCTGAGACTGGCATTGAAAGTGCCGAGACGCAGGCGCCTTCAGCCGCCTAAGGGCAAACCCCTTTTAAGCCAGTTTCCAAGAAACCTTCCAAGAAAAAACCCGGCTCAATCGCCGGGTTTTTTGTGTTTCATGCTTAGAAAGAAACGCGGTCTAGCGCAGGAAATTGACTAGCGAAAGATCGCGCAGCATAGCCGTCACCGAATACGACGCTTCCAAACGCGTTTGCAGATTGAGCAGCCTGGCGGCCACCTCTTCCTGAGTGATGCCATCGGTTCCTTCTAGAATATCGTTGAAAACAGCGCGGGTCGCGATGTGGCGTTCTCTGGTTGCCTCGACCAAGGTCGCTGCGGTGCCAACCTCAAGCGCAATAGAACGCGGCAGATTACCCCCTGAAGGGTCGTCAAGATTTTCGCGGGTACGGCCAGACACTTGCGTGTATCGGTCGGCTGCCGATGGGTCATCAACATCAAAACTCTGCGCCGAAAACACCGCCAGCTCGCGCAGCGTCGTACGCAGGGCATCTTCATTGGCGCGGGCGCCATAAGCCACCTGCACCCCATCATCGACGCGCGTGGTGTTGGTCAAACGAGCATCCAGCGGGCCATCTTCGCCCTTATACCAAATCACTGTGTTGGTCGCGTCGGCAACCGTGCTGGTTGCCCCTGCAATTCCATTCAGCGCATCGGGTACAACGCGCAGTGGTGGGTTGTTGTCAAAGAAATCCTGCCCCGCCTTCACCGCCGATGATGCCGCCAGGTCTGTCCGCGCCAAATCATCAATCGCATTGCGGATGGCAACGCCAAGATTTGCAGCCGTTGCCGCTGGATTGGCGTCGACTTGGAAGACGTTCTCCCCATCATCCCAACTGGTGGCAGCGGTCAGGGTGATATCTTGGCGCGTGCCGTCAGGCATCGTGACCGCGAACCGCACCGTCTCGCCAACGTCAACAGCACCTGTCACATCAAAACTCAGCGCTTCCGGCGCACCGCCAGGACCGGTTGTTGTGATGGATGGCGAGGAAGACGATGCGCCTGCCACAGTATCAAGCTGGAAGCCAAAAACATCGCCACCTGCCTCGGTAAGCGACGTCGTGGTTCCCACCGTCGCCAGATCAAGGCGCCCAGTGAGCAGCGGATCGGACAGCTTGCCGCCCAGATCGGCTTCTTGGCGCTCGTCAAGCACCTGTTTGAACCCATCACGCGCACCAGCGCCTTCCATGATCTCCGCGGCGGGCGCCACAGGCTTGGTGTCGGTGGAAAGCCCGGAGAACATGTACTGCCCTTCAACATCGGAGTTGAGCAGCGTTACGGTTTCATAGAATCGAAATTCCGCAGAGACCTGGGCCGTCGTGCGATCGCCATTTTGGATGACAAACGAGGTTGGGATTGCGTCGCCCTTCATATCGCTGGCGATCTCATCCAACCGCTCCAGCGTCTTCGACATCAGCGAAAACGTAACCTCAGTGCGCGAGATCGCCTCTTGGAAGCCGTCCAAAGCGGCGCGCTCAGCGCGAAACGCCAGCGACGTGGAACGCGATGAACCCAGATCGGCGTAATTGTCGGCACGCATGCCTGTGCCGAGCTGACGCTGAAGATTATCAAGCTGCGACCGCATCGAGAGCAAGCGGTCTGTGTTGATGGAGGTCTGCGTGACGGAATTCACGGTCATTGCGATACGCTCCCTTAAATGTTGAGCAGCAGGTCCATCATCTCGCGCGCCACACTCATCACTTGAGCGTTGGCGGCGTAGACAGCCTGCAATTCGGTGAGACGGGCCATTTCTTCATCAATGTTGACGCCAGACTCCGCGCTTTGGCGGGCCAGCAAGCCATTGGTGACGATGTCTTGGCCTTCCTGGGCACGTTGGGCGGATGCAGCGTCGAATGCTGTTTTGTTGACGATCTCTCGGCCAAAAGACGCCAAGCTGATGTCCATTGGATTGGCTTCTGAGCCAATCCCGGTGTTCGCATCCACACCAAACTGGGTGGAAGTGAACTGCTCGTAGAGATAGGTCGCGCGCGTCGCATCGCCGGACGCTGTCGTTGGCGTCATTTTGGATAGCACCGACGGATCGCTCAAAATCTCGTTGTTAAGCTGAATGCGGGCGGAAAATCCCACTTTCTGGTCCTGGCCATCCTGGCTGTTGGTGTAAAAGCCATTGTTCTCGATGCCGTCGTTGAACATGGGCATTTGCGCCGATCCGCTCTGCAGGTCGGTAACCGACACACGCGCTGACAGCGAATTGATGTCGTATTGGCCAGCCGCGCCATCGTCGATGAATTGTAAGGCGCCGCCTGTGCCAGTTCCCACAGAAAGGCCGATGCCGTTGGCCGCAAGTGCTGCCTCGACAGCGGCGGGATCGGTTAGATCGACTCCGATCACAAGATCATTGGGATTGGTGGTCAGGCTGTGGTCGAGCGGCAAGGATGCAGGATCCGTGACATGAACCAGCGTGATCTGCTGCGTCGAGGGTGCCACAGTATCGGTAACGTTCAACGAGACCTGATTGCCCGGCTGAATGTTCGTCAGATCAACTTGCAAACCATCAAAGGCCGAGCCGCCAGTCACGCTGCCGTTGGCGAGGGTGGTGGTGCCAGCCAGGTTGGTTTCCGTGTAGGAGGCAACGCCAACGTTCGAGCCAGCACCAGTGGTACCAGACCGCAAGTCGACGGCCGTGCCATCAGCAACTGCGTAAGTCACACCAACGGTTGAGAACGCTGTGTTGGCCTCTTGATTGATAAGGCTCACCAACTCAGCCTGCGTCACAGCGGCAGGGTCAACCGCGCCAGCAGCAGCCTCAGCATAAATGATATCAACCGTCTGGGTCACGCCATCAACGGTCAAATCAAAAGAGATCAGGCCGTCATTGGACCCTGCATTGGTGAAATCAAGAGGCGCGAACGTTCCCGTCCCACCGAAATCAGCACTTGTATCGCCAGGAATAGGATCAAGTGCCGCACTTTCCTGTGTGACCGTCGACATGGAAAGCGCCAAATGGTGCGCAAATTCATCCAGACGATTTTGCATCTCCACCAGCGTATCGTCACGCAGCTCAACGAACCCGGCCAATCGGCCAGAGCGGATGTTGTTGCCAGCCAACAAATCAATGGAATCGCTGCCCAGCGCACCGATAGTCACCGTACCAACCGTACGCTCACCAGGAATGCTGGAATATTGAGACAGCGGGTTCAGCTTGGCCACCTGATCAAATTCCAGCCTCTGCGCTTCGCCAGTGAAAAGCGAGATTCCGGAGTTTGTGAAAATCGAGACCGAACCATTCTGCTGCTCGATCACTTGAATATCGATTTCCTTGGCCAGGGCATCGATGTGGCGGTCTCGCTCATCGAGAAGGTCAGCGGGAACCTTGGAGTCGCCAGCAACCCCTAAAATGGTGTTGTTGACGTCTTCTATCCGCGCCAGCGCATCATTGATGTTGCGCACGCTCTCAGCGATGCCCTGTTCAGCTTCGGTGCGCAGCTGCTGAACATCATCGCTCATGGAATTGAGCGTTTGGGCCAATACCTGAGCATCACCGATGACGGCCTGCTGTGCGGTGAAGGAGGATGGGTTGTCACTCAAAGTAGAAAGGCTGGTCGAAAAATTGCTGATCAACGTATCGAATGCACTGGCCGAGCCAGGCTCGCCCATCATAGCATTCAAGCGATCAAGATAACTTGCCGTGGTCTGCACATAACCAGAAGCGCCGAGCTCGGAGCGAATTTGCTTCTGCAGCAGCACATCAAGCTGCCGATCGAGTGACTCGGTGCGAACCCCGATGACTCTATCGCCAGCAATTGTTGTCGATTGCGAAAGGCTCTTACGGGTATAACCAGGCGTGTCAGCATTGGAAATGTTGACCGCCAAGACATCAAGCTGTGCCTTGGCGACCGACAATCCCGAAAGTGAAGCGCCAAGCGCGCCATATACACCCATTGTGTTGCCCTTACTCTATACCCGCGAAACCAAAATTGGGTGGCCCTATCGGACCATACCCAGCACCTCTTGCATCATCTCATCGGAAACCGAGACGATGCGGGTGGAGGCCGAGTAGGCTTGCTGCGTGACAATCAGTTTGGTGAATTCATCGGAGATATCGACGTTCGACATCTCCAATGCACTGCCCACCACATCACTGGCATCAACCAGGATTGGATCGCCCGATTCACGGGTGGCCAAGAAGCCACCACCCTCAAGCTTACGAAGCTGCGAGTCGCCGTTGAAGGTGGCGATGCCAACCTCAGCGATATCGGTCACCTGACCGTTGGAGTAGGCGGCAACCACGCGTCCAGCTTCAGAGATCGACACACCGATCAGCTCGCCAGCCGCGTAACCGTTCTGGCTAAGGCTGGTCAGCTGCGCGTTCCCGCTGGGATCGGAAAATTGGGTTACGCCATCACCATCATGCCGCATGCGCACGCTGTTCAACGTAGAGCCGTTGATCTGGAAACTGACCACTGGATCCGTGGCCGGAGCCGTCATGGTACCATCGGTGGCGAAGGTGTAGTCGGTGCCGGTGTTGCGCCAGGCTGGATCAGTGCCAGTGGCTGTGGAGTCGCTGAGATAGTAAAGCTGCCACTGATCGGCAGGATCGCCGTTGCCAACAGAGGCCGTTTTGGCCCAGCGGAACTGAATATTCACCGGTGCGCCGGACTCGTCGAAAACAGTCGTCGCGCCGCCGGCCACTGTGTTCTGCAAGAAAACCGGCACATCCGCGGCCTGAATAAAGCCATCAGTCGCCGTTGCCGGTATGACTGTCGGATCGTTGGCAAAGTCTGTAGGATCAAGAAGCTCAGAACCCGGTACAGCCGGATCGGCGTCCGCCGTCAGTGGGAACCTTGCAAGGTTGACCCGATAGTCGATCTGGCTGGTCGGCAAAGCCGCCAAGAAGTCGCTTTGAACCTGAACTGTTTGCGGCGCGGAGCCCGATGCGTTGCCGGTGGTGGCGTCAATGGGCAAGCCCTGCAGGAAGTACCCTGCCCCGTTCACCAAATAACCTGATCGGTCTATCTGAAAATCGCCGCGGCGGGTGTAAGCGTCGGTGTCGTCGAACACCGGCCGGTTGTCGACCTCACCAATTTGCTGGGCAACAACGAAATAGCCATCACCTTGGATGGCCATGAACGTTTCCACATCACTGCGCTGAACGGAGCCTTGCACATCATTAGTAGCGCGGGTCGAAGCCGTCACACCGCCGGGGGACTGCCGTGAAGGTGCCGCATCGGCCACCATGTCGGCGAAGCTTGTCTCGGCACGTTTGTAGCCAACCGTCTGCGAGTTAGCGATGTTGCCGGAAATTTGCTCCAGTGCGTAGGCTTGCGACTGCAAACCTGAAACCGCGCTGTTGAGTGCACCAAAGATACCCATAACTCTGCCCTAGCCTTTGTCATCTGTGAATTTGCCCCTGGCATGCAGGGACGCGTCTACTGCGAAGATAGAAGCAGTTTCCGTGCCAGAGTTTTTTATGTATGTTTTTCAATATATTACGAGGATCAGGAGGCCAGGGTGAACCGCATCTATCCGGCAATTGTCACCCTGCCCGGCAAGTTTTTCCCTGCTAACGGGGTCCGCCGCGAGCTTTCCAATCCGCCCCCTGTGAGCTAAGCCTCAGCCATGGAAGAGATCGACCCCGCAACGCCGACCGGCCGCAAAACACTGCTCTTGATGCGTCATGCCAAATCATCTTGGGACGATGCCGAACTCGCCGATTTCGAGCGCCCACTGAACAAGCGCGGCGAGCACGCAGCGCGCGCTGTCGCTCCGCTGATCGCCGCCTGGCGACCGCACTGGATCGGCTGTTCGACCGCAAAGCGGACGCGCCAAACGCTTCTTCCGATAGTGGACGCGTTGCCAACGCCGACCGAGATACTGCTTTCGCCAGCGCTCTATGAAAGCAACGAAGCCGCCTATCTGCGCATGTTGCGCGCCTTGCCCAGCACCATCGACCGCGCATTGGTCATTGGCCACAACCCTGTGATGGAAGACTTGACGCACTTGCTTGTCGGTTCTGCCGAACCCGGGGCCCTTGAGCGTATTTCTGAGAAGTTCCCAACAGGCACGCTCGTGGTTCTGGAATGTGCCATCGCTCGTTGGTCTGATCTGGCATCGCACTGCGCCAACCTGCGCGACACCATTCGCCCGCGCGATCTGTTAGGACATAGCTAAAGCTTGCAATCAACGGCAGGCGGCCAAATATGAGTGCTCCGCCTCAAGGGTCATACAACGGCCCAGACATGATGCCTGGATTGTCTTCAATTGCCCCATCTCACCCTTCTTGATGATGTCCGTCTTGGTGCGCACAGCCTTCTGAGCAGCGCAGCTGACTTGGCGGCACCAACGCTGCGCATTGGGGTCACGGGCCTGTCACGCGCCGGCAAAACGGTTTTCCTAACATCGCTGGTGCATGCTCTGCTCCATGGCGGCCATTTACCAGCTCTTCAGGCATCACGTTCAGGCCGATTGATTGGCGCGGACCTCACCCAACAGCCCGACGATGATGTGGCCCGCTTCGCTCTAGAAGACCATGTTCATGATCTGTTGCACAATCGCACATGGCCAAGTTCCACGCGTCAGATTTCCGAACTGCGTCTCACGTTGCGCTTTGAGCCAACCTCCACGCTGGCACGCACCTTAGGTCGCACAACCCTGCATTTGGATTTGGTGGACTATCCCGGTGAGTGGTTGTTGGATTTGCCGTTGCTCGACCAGGATTATGAAACGTTTTCCCGCGAGGCTCTCAAGCGTGCCCGCGACCCAGAGCGCAAAGCTCTTGCCCAGCCCTTTCTCGATGCCATGCGCCGAGCTGATGGCGCCGCATCACTGGATGAACAGGCAGCAACACGGCTGGCCGAGCTCTACACTGCGTATCTGCGCGCCTGCAAAGAAAGTGAAAACGCGCTTTCCATGCTGCCGCCGGGTCGTTTTCTCATGCCCGGAGAATTGGAAGGCTCTCCCGCCCTCACTTTTGTGCCGCTGGATCAAACCATTGACGGCAAGCCAGGCAAAAACAGCCTCTACGCAGCGATGGAGCACCGCTTTGAGGCCTACAAGCGGGTGGTCGTCAAACCCTTCTTCATCAACCATTTCGCGCGTTTAGACAGGCAGATCGTTTTGGTCGATACGTTGGCAGCCATCAATGCAGGACCAAGTGCGCTGCAGGATTTGCGCGATGCGCTGTCGGCCATCCTCTCGTGTTTCAAGGCAGGTGAAAATTCGATCCTTTCCAAGCTGTTTGGCCCGCGCATCGACAAGATCGCTTTCGCGGCAACAAAAGCAGATCATCTGCATCACACCCAGCATGATCAGTTGGAAGCCATCCTCGATCATCTGGTCAATGATGCGCGCAAAAAGGCGCTCTTTTCCGGCGCCAAGGTCGAGACCATGGCCATTGCATCTGTACGTGCAACGCGAGAAGCCAGCGCCAAAACCGGCAGCGATACCATTGGCGCTGTGGCAGGCGTGCCGATGAAAGGTGAGACCATCAACGGGCAAACCTTTGATGGCGAGCGCGAAGTGGCGATCTTTCCCGGCGACCTTCCAAGCGATCCATCCAAATTGATGGGGCCAACCGCCAAAACCTACCCCTTACGCTTTGTGCGTTTTCGACCGCCCAAGCTCGACACCCGCCCGACAGCCAAACCTGGTCTGCCACACATCAGGCTGGACCGGCTGTTGCAGTTCCTTCTCGGCGACAAGTTAGCCTAGGCCAGACACCATGACCAAAACGCGCAAACCCCAGGTTCTCGAACTCACCTCTGTAGAGGTAGAAAGCGAAGCGCCTGTGTTCACCGACCTGCCGAGCGCATCCGACGGCCAAGGTGTGTCACCATCACGTGGGTTCAAATGGTTGGCGCTGTTTGGCTCTGGCTTGGCAGGGTTGGCGGTGCTCGGTATCACGCTGTGGGCAGAAAATTTCGTCCGCACGCTGTTGGAGCGCCAACCAGCGCTCGGTTGGGTGGCGCTGGGTTTGCTGGCTTTGGCGGCGCTTGGACTGATTGGCTTCATCGCCAAAGAAATGCGCGCCATCATGCGCCTGGAGAAGCTCGATGATCTGCGTGAAAGCTTCCAAAAAGCCTATGACGAGGAAGATACGCCAGCTGCACGCAAAGCTCTCGATCAGGTCACAGCCATCTATCGCGGCCACCCGAACACAGCGCACGGAAGGGCGGCGTTTGAACAGCAGCGCGTGGGCGTGCTCGATGCGCAAGATCTGATCGTCATCGCCGAAGAAACGCTGATGGCTCCGCTCGATAAGCAGGCCGTTCGTCTTGTTTCAACGTCAGCGCGGCGGGTGTCGCTTGTGACGGCTTTATCGCCGCGAGCGCTGGTCGACATCGCGATGGTGGCTTTTCAATGCGTCACGCTTACCCGGCAGATTGCTCAGCTTTATGGAGCACGGCCAGGCGTGTTGGGCGCGATGAAATTGATCCGCCACATGATGGCGCATCTGGCGATCACCGGCGGCATTGCCGCCACCGAAGGACTTGTTTCGCAGGTGCTTGGCCACTCGCTAGCAGCACGGCTTTCCACACGATTGGGCGAAGGCGTTATCAACGGCTTGCTCACCGCACGGGTCGGCATCGCCGCCATAGCGGTCACCAGACCTATGCCGCACATCGCAGGCAACGGACCGACATTGAGCGAAGTCACAAAAGGGATCGCCGGGCTTGGCGGACAAGCTGAAAAGAAAAACGAAGACGGCTAGCCAGCGCGCGCCAACGGCAGATCGAACACGGTGATGTTCGCGCCATCAACAATGGTCGTCACCAAAAGCCGAACTTGGTTCGACCCTTCGGCCACCACCAACAATCTGCCTTCCGATCCATCATCGGCTGAAAGCCGCAAGAACAAATCGCCGCGCGAGAGCTGCCCATTCAACCCGCCGCTGATGTAATTCAGTGGACTGGTCAACTCTCCATGAAATTGCTGCGTCATATCGCTAAAATACAGCGATATGCCGATGTTGCCTGACTGGCCTTGTGTCCGGCAGTTGGCGCGAAACGATATCCGCGCCGCAGCCTGCATCTGGCTCTCGACATCACAAAGCACCGGCGTTTCACCTTGTGTGGTTGCCGCGCGGCCCTGTCCCGTCCATCGACCTTCTAGGGTTTGGAGAAAGCTGACCTCCGCAGGCCCGGCATAGCCTGGCACACCGGCCGATAGACCAATGCACAACGCAGCCAAAAAGGCAGCGCAGCGGCGAAATCTATACGCGGGGCCAACAGTGATCAAAGAACACCCAATTTCTTTTGCAGGCTGGACGAGGACGTCGTGTATTGGAAAACAACCCGTTTATCAGGGAACACAATGCGCCCAACCGCCTGCGCCATCAAGGCTGCTTCGTGAAAACCCGACAGGATCAGCTTCAGCTTGCCAGGATACCAGTTGATATCCCCAATGGCGAAAATGCCCGGTTCTGAGGTTTCAAACTTTTCGGTGTCCACGGTAATCAGATTCTCATGCAGGTTCAGCCCCCAATTGGCAACCGGCCCTAGTTTCATGGTGAGGCCAAAAAACGGCAACAAGCGCGAGCATGCAATCTCGCTCTGGCTGTCCTTGTTTTTCACCACAACCGACGTCAGCAGACCGTCCGCGCCGTTAAGCTGCGAAACCTGGCCAAGTTCAAACCGCATCGCGCCCTGTTCAACCAAGGCTCGCATCTTGTTGACGCTGTCAGGCGCTGCACGAAAGTCATCACGACGATGAACCAGGGTAAGAGATCTGGCGAGCGGTTGAAGATTGATCGTCCAGTCCAACGCGGAGTCGCCACCGCCCACAATCACAAGATCATGGTCACGAAAAACGTCCATCTTGCGCACTGAGTACGCCACGGACGTACCCTCATACGCTTCAATCCCCGCTATTGGCGGACGCTTGGGCTGAAATGATCCGCCACCGGCGGCCACAATCACTGCCTTGCATAGGAAACGCTGGCCGATGTCTGTTTCCAGCGCAAACCGACCATCACCCTGTTTCTCAAGCGCAGTGACCATTTGGCTGAAATGAAACACAGGCTCAAAAGGCCTGATCTGCTCCATTAGCCGGTCAACCAGGCCTTGCCCTGAAACCTCCGGCAAAGCTGGGATGTCATAAATCGGCTTTTCTGGGTAAAGCTCAGCGCATTGACCACCTGGCCGATCCAGGATGTCGATCAAATGGGTTTTGACGTCCAAGAGACCCAGCTCAAAGACTGCAAACAGGCCAACCGGACCTGCACCGATGATGACAACATCGGTTTCGATGGCCCCGGCAGGAGCCAACGATGCATCGCTCAAAGCGCTTACGCTTGGAATTCCGGCACCCGTACAACCAAGCCGTTAAAAGCAGGTGTCACGCGCAGTTGGCACGACAAGCGGCTTTCATCACGGATGTCATAGGCAAGGTCCAGCATGTCCTCTTCCATAACCTCCGGGCTACCGGTGGTTTCTTTCCAAGCGGGGTCGACGTAAACATGGCAGGTCGCACAAGCGCAGGCGCCGCCGCAGCTTGCTTCAATGCCGGGCACACCGTTCATCACAGCAGCCTCCATCACGGTCGAGCCTTCTTGCGCCTCAACTTCGTGCTGTGTTCCATTGTGTTCGATGAATGTAATCTTGATCATAAACCTGCCTGTCCGTGGGCGTCGCACCTATTGAGCGTTCAATCAGGCGCAAAGAGATGGCGCGTCCTAGCAAAGCGAACCTTGCCTTGTGAAGCACAACAATAGCTTCAACAGCAGCTTGGCGTTGGTTGCAATGTCGCAGGCAGAGTATGTTAGGAGCCCAGAAGCTCGCTCACGCGCGTGGAAACGGCCTCAATCGCGCTGAGTGTGCCAGAAAGATGGGCATCATTCTGCGGCTGATTTTCACCCGCTTGCGCAAGCGCCGCCAATTGAAAAGCGCCCACACCACGCGCACTGCCCTTCACCAAATGATAAAGTCGTCCGCGCTCAACTGCGTTGGATGTGGACCGCAAAGCACGACCGGTGCTTTCTGCTTGCTCGAGAAAGAGCCGCAAAACATCGCGCTCTAGATCTGAATCACCAAAGGTCTGGCAGCTTAAGTGAACCAGATCGAGAAGCTTGGGCTTTCGGTCCAAAGGCCTGTCCACACTGATTTCGCCATTCTCAGATGGCCGTGGTACCTGATGTGTACCCATCGTCTTTTCCCTTGCCTGACATGTTTTGCCTGCCAGCCCGTACCGAACCCCAAGAGCAACGGTAGGTTCCTGCCCTTTCATCGACGTTAACGGCCATCTCGATTTATCTGTCGCATTGTCCAGCATTAACTATGATGAACAAATTGCTAACAAAGCGACGCAAGTGTCTTCAATTTGAACGGTCAAAGGAATAGTTTGTCCGCTCAATTGTGGGCAAGTGTGGCCGTCCGTGTGCCCAGCGTTTGGTGCAAGCGGACAAGAGGATGCCCAAAAAGCGTGAGGCGTATCAATGGCGAAGAAACCTTCCGAAGCGAACAAAGCAGCGCTCGATGCAGTCGAAGAGGCCCTGGCCATCGACTTTGCAGACGACGACTTTGGTGGCTCTGCGGACGATACGGGCCAAGCATCGGCCAAAACATCGTCCACCAAGGGTGCAGCGGTGATGCCACGTGCTGACGATGTTCTCGGTGATCCATTGGCCGCTCCTATCGCTCAGGCACAGGAGCCTTCTGCGCGCGAACGCTCGGAAGACCAACGTCTGCGGGAACGTCGCCCTCCTGCCAATGATGATCGCCGCGCCACAAGCGCCCTGGTCTATGAGCTTCAGCGCCGCCCTGCCAACACGCCTTATCTTTTTGCCGCGACCGCCAGCGCTCTGTGGGTGGGCATCGCGGCTCTCCTGGCCCCCGCTGTGTTCAACACAAGTTTTGGTGGCCTGTTTTCAGATGGCGCAACGATGTCCTCACCGGGCTTCATTGCATATGCTGTTGCCGCACTTGCGCCCGTTCTTCTGTTCTTCACCATCGCTTTCCTGGTTTACCGGGCTGCTGAGCTGCGCATTGTTGCCAAATCCATGGCCAACGTCACTATGCGCATGGCCCAGCCGGACGAGTTGGCCAAAGAACAGGTGTTGTCTGTCAGCCAAGCGATCCGCCGCGAGGTGGCTGCAATGGGGGATGGCGTGGAACGCGCCCTAGCCCGTGCCGGCGAGCTTGAGTCCATGGTTCAGGGCGAAGTTGCCAATCTGGAACGCGCCTATTCTGACAATGAAACCAAGCTGCGCACCCTTTTGGGTCAGTTGACCAGCGAGCGTCAGGACATTCTTCTCAATGCCGAGAAAGTTCGCGAAGCGATCTCCTCCTCGCACGATCGTCTGAACGCTGATCTTCTGACCGCCTCCGACGCCCTTACACAATCGTTGGCCGAAACCGGCCAAACCGTTGCCCACAGCCTCGCCGATAAGGCTTCGCAGATCACCAACGCTTTGTCGCAAGCCGGTGAAACCATGAGCGACACATTGCAGTCGCATGGTGACCGCCTGGTCGAACAGCTATCCTCAACTGGCCTTGATGTCAGTGACAAACTGGCCATCATCGGTGGCGACATTGTTCGCGAAATCACTGAAAAATCAGCAGAAGTCGACACTGTCCTTAAGGATCGCTCGGCTGCAATTTCTGCTGATCTAACCGAAACGACAAACGCGATTGTCAGCCAATTTGAGCAACGCGGCAGCAACGTGACCCGTGAGCTCGATGATATCAGTCACTCGGTGACTGAGAATTTTGCCGCTCGCGCTGAAGACGTCACCACGACGCTCAAAACGACCGCAGATTCCTTGCTGATCGATATGGAACTGCGTGGCACGGCCATTACTGCCAAGCTTGACGACGCTGGCACACAAATCTCCGACAGCATCACCGAACAGGGTGGCGCCCTCGCCCAGCGCATGGAGGCCTCTGCGGAGCGTCTGCATGATGCCGTTGTGGAACGTGGCGTTGAGCTGCGCGACGGATTTGAGATGTCGGCGCAATCGCTTATCTCCTCTGTCGATGCCAAACTGGAAGAGCTGCGCAAGACCGCAGATGAAACCAGCGCAACGATCCAGTCGAGCATTATGCGCGACCTTGATCTGGTGGATATGCGCTTGGCCCAGGGCCGTGACGCTGTTGAAGACCTTATCAAAAACGGCACCGGCAATTTGACGGATAACGTGCAGGCGGTTGGTGAGCGCGTTGTTCAGATTATTCTGGAACAGGGCGAAAACCTTGGCTTGGCCTTCACGCAACGTGCCGAAGAGTACGCCAACATTTTGAAATCGGACAGCGATGCGCTGGTCTCAGCGTTGGATGACCGCACAGTCGCGCTTGATGAGCAGATGCAAACGCGCGCCCATGCCATCCGTGCACTTCTGGACGATAAAGCCCAATCGATTGATTTGGCGCTGGCGGACCGATCAGGCGCCATCGAGGCCTCCTTCCTCAATCAGCGAACGGCGCTGGAAGAAAGCATTGATCGTGCAGCCGCAGAGGCCAGCGCTGTGCTTGGCGAGCGCTCAGCTGTCATTGCTGAACACATCAACACGTCCACTCGCGAGTATTTGGAAACGCTGAACGACCGCACACAGCGCTTCATGAGCGTTCTGACCGAAGCCAATTCGGGCGTTGAGAGCCGTATGAACGCGCTATCTGACACGTTGGTTGAACGCATCAGCACCGATACCACCGGTTATTTGGAGGCCATGGATAACCGCACCACCGGCCTGATTGACGCGCTCAACGAGCGCTCCGACACTCTGATGCAATCGCTTCAGGAGGTGACCGGCAACACTGAAGAGCGCATTATTGGCATCGCCAGCGAGTTGAACAATCGCGTGGTCGATACTGCTGACGGGTTTGTCGAGCAGCTTGAGAAGACAGCAACCGGCCTTGTAAACCGCGTCGATCAGACCGCAATTGGCCTCGTCATCCGTGTTGATGAAAGCACGACCAACCTCACCAACCAGGTTGAGGAAACCTCAAGCAGCATCACTGGCCGCATCGATCAGGCTGCCACAAGCCTTGCAAGCCACGTCAATGAGACGACAACCAATCTGGTGAACCGCGTTGAGGGCACGACCGCCAACCTGGCCAGCCAGGTGGATCAGGCGACCTCTAACCTTGTGAGCACCATCGACAATCGCACTCAGGGCCTCACCGATGCCATGAGCGCTGTTGGCGGTGACCTGACGACACGCGCCGAAGCCATCGACAACCAGCTGCGAGAGCAGATCGAAAGCCTCTCGAGCGCGCTTCAGATGCGCACCGTTCAGCTTGAAACCACGGTCGATGAGCGACTGTCGGCCTTTGATGTGCGCGTCAATCAGCGGATTGAAGATGCAACGACAACGTTTGTGGAGCGTGCCGATCAGCTTGACGGCGCCCTGTCCAACCGTGGCCGCGAGATTTCCGAAACGCTGATCGAACGCACCCGCGAAGTGGCGCAAGCCTTTGTCAGCGGTCGCGACGATATCGAGCGGGCCATCACTGCGCGCATTGAGGCCGTTGGCGAGACGGTGAACGAGCAGACCAACAACCTTACCGATCTGATGGCAGGCCGTGTTGCCGACATCAATCAGTTGCTTGGCGACCGGGTGATGGAAGTCTCAGAAACCATCAAAGCACAGGGCGATGCCCTCGAAGCGATGGTGTCAGAGCGTGCCAGCAGCTTCAGCGAAACGCTTTCCAATGAAGCAGCGAGCGCACTGCAAGGCTTTGAGCATCAGGTCGGGTCGGCCACCAACGCGTTGGTTGCTGCTGCCGCGAATGTACGCTCAGCGGCGCACGATGAAACTATCGTTGCCAGCCAGCAACTGGCCGAACGCGCGGATGCACTGCGCGAAGCCCTTGCCGGTCAAACCACGGCGATGGAGTCCATTCTTGATGACCGTGGTCAAGCCCTGGTTGGTGCTTTGGAAAGCCGTACCAGCGAGTTCGCACGCTCCATTCACGCTGCCACACAGTCTCTGCAGAGCAATGTCGCTGAGCGCGAGCGTGAGATGATCGACTCGCTGGCTGGCCAGACGGACACACTGGCACAAAGCCTGCAATCGGCCACCAGCCAGCTCGGTTCGGTTCTCGACAGCCGGACCAAGGAGCTATCTGGCGCGTTGGAAGATCGCGCTTCCACGCTGGAACATAGCATCAACGCTGCAACTGGCGCTGTCGCCAACGTTATCGACACGCGCGCACAGGCGCTTACCGATAAGTTGGATGATCGTCGGTCAACACTGGAAGCCAGCATTGCCGCTGCCACTGAATCCATTGAAACGGTGCTCAACAGCCGTGGTCACTCGCTGCTTGGTGCGCTTGATACGCGCACCAGCGCCTTCAACCAGTCGGTCGAGGCGGCCACCCATCTTATGGACACAACGCTGGAAGAGCGCACGCGCGATGCCTCGTCCAACCTTGCCCGTGCTCGCAATCTGTTGAACCAGGACTTGCAGGAACTCACTGGCCAGATCGGCTCGGTGAACAGCTCGATTGAGGAGCTGCTCAGCAATTCTGCGGTCACGCTCGGCTCTATGGGCGAGGTTTTGCAGGAGAAAATTGCCCGTTTCAGCACCTCGGTTCAATCCATCAGCAATGACACGGCCACCACGTCTGAAGCCCTTGAGAAGCAACTTGAAGCGCTCAGCGGCATCTCAACTGAAGTGCTCAGTTCAATCGTTGACCTGTCTGATCGCTTTGATGTGCATGGACGTTCGCTGTCGGGCGCCTCGCAAGCTATCCTGCGTTCCACCGAAAAGCTGGACAGCTCTGTCGGGGCACAAGTGGCCCAGATGGACACTGTCAGTGAAACAATTGCAGACCGGACAAACCGCGCTGAACAAGCGCTTCAGCTAACCTCAGAACGCTTGGCGTCCACGCTGATTGACGCCGAAGAGCGTGCAGCTGCCCTCGCATCGGCCCTTTCACTGGCCGCAGACGATGCCGCCAAAGGCGTGATTGCGCAGTTCACCAATCTGCGTGAAACCGCCAGCAGCGAAAGCGCCAAGGCCAGCGACATCGTGCGCACGACGCAGGAAGAGGTGGCCCGCGAGCTTCAGAGCGGTCTGGAAACCGCAGTCTCAGCATTCCACTCTTCGATCGAAGACATGCGCCGCATGACAAGCGATCTGAGTTCTGAACTTGCAACCACACGCGCCGACATTCGTCGCGGCGTGTTTGAACTACCAGAGGAAGCGCGCGAAAGCGCAGCCGCGCTTCGTCAAGTGGTCAATGAGCAGGTTGCTGCGCTCAAAGAGCTCTCCAGCCTGGTTTCCGACGAAGGCAATGCGCGTGATGCATCCTCTCGTCAGCTTCAAGCCCCGCCTCCAGCGCCAGCCATCGCCTCCTCACGTGGCGGAGCACAGCTTGCTGAAGCCAGCGCACTAAGCTTGGCAGATCAGCGCGTGGATGATGACATCGCCCGCAGCATGGAAGATGTTCGCCAAGCAGTTTCTCCAGCCGTGTCACCGGCGGTAGCACCTGCTGCGGCATCCAACACCAATGCAGCGTCCCCATCAGGTGGCTGGATCAGTGATCTGCTGCGTCGCGCATCGAGCGACGAAGGCAAGGACGGTCCTTTGGAAGATATCCATGGCCAGCTTGCTGAAGCATTGGACGAACGGGCTTACGCCCAACAATGGGACAGCTATCTGTCAGGCAACAAAGCAAGCTTCTCACGCCGCATCTACACGCTCAATGGGCAGCAAGTCTTTGACGACATTCGCCGCCAGATCAGCCGCGATGAAGATTTGCGGGCCGCAGCGCAGGAGCATCTGACAACGTTTGAGGCAACTCTGCGGGAAATGGCATCACGCCGGGCAAGCAGATCGGAAACCCGTACACTGCTGATGTCAGACCAGGGGCGCCTCTACACGGTGCTCGGTCAGGCTCTCGGTCGCTTCGGCAGCTGACGCCCAGGCCCAACCTGCAAACAACGAAAAAGCCGCCGGTCAAAATCCTGACCGGCGGCTTTTCTTATTGTATTGGAGTGACTTAGATAAAATGCAAAACGCTTTAAACAGCGTCGAGAACGAACACCACTATCTCGCGTAGCAACGCATCAAGCGCAGCGTTCAGTGCTTCCACACCATCCTCCACACCATCGCTGGCTGCAGGCACAGTGGCTGCAAAGGTCTGACCGGCCAGAATGCGGCCATTGGCATCGTTCATGACTTTCAGCGCGATATCAATCACAGCATTGGCTTGGCCGCTATCAGTGATAGCGATCTCGAACGAACGGATTTCGGGCACCAAACGAATATCGATCAGCAACCCCTGCCCTGGACGCCCCACGGCGCGAGCGCGTCCGGTGCGTTCCAACGCTTCAGCAAAGCGGGCCTGCAGGAGGTCGGGCAACGCATCTGACCAGGAGGCTCCAGGGAAATAGGCAAGAGTCGCCGCGCTATCGCGGACCACAATGCGATCGGTGGCATAGAAACGCACAGCCGATGGTTCTGCGACCAAAAGCTGGCGGCTGGTGCGGCTGTTGCCGACATCGATGGAAGCGGGGGCGCGTAGATCGTAAATGGTCGGCGCTGATTCCAAGCCAAGTGTCGAACACCCAGCCAGCAGGAAAACGGCACAGACACCGCCAATCAATGGCAGACGCCTACTTCTGTTTTTCCGCCGTACATCACTCATGGTACTCTACTCACACATCCCAGCTCAGCGAACCAGCTTAATACAGCATTGATTTTATGATCAATCATGGCCTCATCGCCTCTGTGGCGAGTATTCGGGGGCACGATCACCACCAAAGATAAACTGCTGCGGATTGCGCTCAATCGAGGTCACCACCCGCTCCAAACGGTTCAGCACACGCCGTCCATCACCAATCAAAGCTTCGGCATCGCGCAAACCGGGCCCAGTGAAGCGCGCAAGACCGGCAGCGATTTCATCAGAGCGACCCTCAAAGGATACCGCAACATTGCGCAGCGCGCGGGCCGCCTCACGTGCATCGGAGATCAACCCTTGCGTTTCGTCCTCGCCAAGCAAGCCATCAAGGGAGGCCAAAAGACCATCGATACGCCGCGAAGCAACTTCCAATCGGTCAGCAATGATCACCGCGTCATCAAAAATCGCATCCACCTGCTCAGCATTGTCTTCCAAACTGGCGGTAAAGGTCGTGATGTTTTCGGTTGCCTCCTGCGCACCGGAAAGCACAGCGTCAACGCGCGCACCAGCATCAGGAAGCTGGGTCGTAAACGCGCTAATATCAGCAACAGATTGGGAAACAATCGCCGGATCAACCGCCTCAACGACAGCCTGAACCGTATCCAGTGTTTCAACCAGCGTGCCAGACGAGGCTTCCAGATTGTCGAAAACAACCTCACCGCGCGACATCAAGGCACGGGCGTCCTCGCCAATACCACGAAACTCGGTGGAGGCGACGCGCACATTTTCCACCACTTCGCCAACGCTTTCTGGATCAACAGCAGCGATCAACTGTTCGGAGCCAGCAATAATTCCCTCCAAGCGGCCGGAAAGCCCGGAAATCTCGCTCGCGATCGACCCGACACCTTCCATTAGCAGTTCGATATTGTCCGACTGCGAGGCCACAGCGCTCGTCACTTCGTTGATGTCAGCAATGGTCTGGGTGATGAACGGCTCATTGACGAGCAGAAAATTCTCAATCGTCTGCATAGCATCATCAGCGCGACCAAGCACATTGCGTGCGCCGTCGATAAGATCCTGCACTGCCGACACCTGCGCCTCGATGATCACCGGCGTGTTAGGGTCGAGCACCGCTGGCTCATCCATCGAACCGCCGCGCAGCGCCACGAACGCCGTACCGGTGATACCGGTAATGCCAAGCGACGCCTCAGTGTCGGAGCGAATGGGCGTGTCACCTTCAACAACCGCCAGCGCCAGCGCTTCTTGCGGGTTGTTCGGGTTCAACGACAGCGTTCGCACCTCGCCCACTTGAATGCCGTTAAACAGCACTGGGCTACCGGCGCTGAGCCCGTTCACCGGTCCATTGAACTGAAAAATCACCTCAGCGGTGTTCTCCTGCCCGCCGATCTCAGCAACCCAATAGATGAACGCCATGCCCGCAGCGATCACCGCCAAGGTAAACAGACCGATCACAATATGGTTGGCGCGTGTTTCCATGCCTCAGGGCCTTACCGTGGCAACCATGACGCGCAAAGCGTCATGAGCGCGCGGGCACACCAAATGCTGCACTTTTCGACCAACCGTTGCATTTTGACTGCGCATTGCCATCCTAATCCGGCGCCACGGTCGGCGAATGACCCCGTCCCACGGCGCGACCAGTGTTGAAGTAGTCTTGCACCCACGGGTGATCGAACCGTCGCACCTCTTCAACGGGTCCAACCGTGAGCACCTTCTGATTGCCCAGAACAGCCACGCGATCGCACACGGAAAACAGGCTATCAAGATCGTGGGTGACCATAAAAACGGTAAGCCCCAGCGCAGAGCGCAAATCGGAGATCAACTCGTCAAACGCAGCCGCGCCAAGCGGATCAAGCCCTGAGGTCGGCTCATCGAGAAAAACCACATCAGGGTCCAGCGCCAAAGCCCGTGCCAGGGCCGCACGCTTGATCATGCCACCCGACAGCTCTGACGGGGCTTTGAGCGCAGCATCTTCCGGCAGCCCGACCATGGAGAGCTTCACGGCAGCCAGCCGATCCATCATCGGTTTGTCCAAACGCCAATGCTCACGCATAGGTACCTGCACGTTTTGAATGACGTTCAGCGCCGAAAACAATGCGCCGTGCTGAAACAGAACACCTAGCCGCTCTTCCACATGGACACGCTCGCGCTCATCCATCTGTGAATAGGGTTCGCCAAACACATCAATGGTGCCTGCACGCTTTTGGTTGAGCCCTAAAATGGCGCGCAAAAGCACCGACTTTCCGGTACCCGATGCCCCAACAAATCCCAGGATTTCACCGCGGTACACCGTCAGATCGAGATCTTTGAGCACGGTTACATCGCCGAAACCAACCTCAAGTCCGCGCACTTCGATCACGGGTTTGCGTTGGTCTTGATGAGCCTGGGATTCTTGTACAGCCACAACCGCCTCTAATAGTCGATCGAGGCGAAGAAGATGGCAAAAATACCATCCATGACGATCACCGCAAAAATGGACTTCACCACAGCCGCCGTTACCCGTTGGCCAAGCGATTCGGTGCTGCCGCTGACGCGGAAGCCCTCCATGCAGGCAATACAGCCAATGGCCAGAGCCATGAACGGTGCCTTAATGAGGCCAACCATCACGGTCTCCACCAAAACGCTGTCGTGCATCCGATCGATAAACACCACCGGGCTAATTCCCGAATACGCCCAAAGGGTTAGCATGCCGCCAAGCAAAGCCGCACCATTGGCAACAACGGTAAGCAATGGTAGCGCCACCACCAGACCTATGATCCGTGGCACGACAAGCACGTCCACCGGATCAAGGCCGATAACGCGCATAGCATCCACCTCCTCGCGCATGCGCATGGCGCCTATCTCGGCTGTATAGGCAGACCCGGTCCGACCGGCGACCATGATGGCCGAAATCAACACACCCATTTCGCGCAGCACCAGAATGGCGACCAAGTTGACGGTGAAAATTTCCGCGCCAAAAAACCGCAATTGATAGGCGCTTTGTTGGGCAACGATCCCACCGATCACGAACTGGATGAGCAAGATAATCGGCACAGCTCGAAACGCGCTCTTATCGAGCTGCGTGACAAACGCATTGAACCGCCAGCGCGACGGATTGATCAACGTGCGACCTACGGAACTGAGCACCAATCCAAGCACGCCGACAATGCCGAGCAGATCATCCCACGTGGCCACGACGCCCCGGCCAAAGGCAGCCACGACGGTATCAAGACCAAAGCGCGGGCCATCAGGGCGCCGAACATCGGCGCGCTCCCGCACAACCTCATAGAGATCGCGCTTGTCGGCAGGCAAATTGATCAATTCAACGGTCCTGCCGGACGCGCTAAGCTCTTTTTCAAGGTCGGCAAGCGCCAGGCATCCAAGCGTGTCCAACTGGCCAAGACCAGAAGCATCCACCCGAACCGGTATGTCAGCAGATTGTGCATCGGCCCAGCGCGAAGCGTTGGCGAACCCTTCGTCCATCAGCACCATGCGCACGCACGGCCTTATCCAATCGCCAAGAATCGACAAGCCATCGCCATCGCGCAGCACTTCAGCTGCACGCGGTGCTGCACCACCGCGCTTGGCAAAAGGAACATCGGTTGGGGCCCCAGACCAAAGGGTATCAGTCACTGTCACGCAAAGGCTGCCAGTTCACTCAAAAGAAGATCCTATACGTGCCATGCGCGGCCGCCATGCGCAAAGCCCATTTCGCAGTCTGACAAAATATGCGACGTCAACTCGTCCTTCTTTTCATCGTAACATGTGCGCGGGCGCGATCTTATGGCTGAACTTCAAAAACCCTACCTTCTTTTTCTCGGCGATGTGCCGGATGCCTTGGCGGCCAAAACAGCAATTGGTGTTGTCGATTGGCGCCGCGACTGGTGTGTTGGCCAAGTTCGCCTGGACGGATGCCAAGCCGACACTGGCCTGCCGGATATGAGCATCGCACAGGGCGTTGAAATAGGTGCAAAAACCATGGTGATCGGCGCGGTGAACGCTGGCGGTGTCCTGCCCGATCACTGGGTGGCCACCATCGTCGACGCGATCCATGCTGGGCTTGATGTTGCCAGTGGATTGCACACTCGTTTGCAGGATGTACCCGCGATCGCAGAAGCCGCCGCCACCAAAGGTGCCGCCCTGCACAATGTTCGCCTTGTTGAACAGAAACTGGCCACCGGAAAAGGCACCAAACGCACCGGTATGCGCGTTCTGGCGGTTGGTACGGATTGCTCAGTGGGCAAAAAATACACCGCCCTGGCGTTGGAGCAGGGCATGAGCGCGAAGGGCATGAAAGCCAGTTTTCGCGCCACCGGCCAAACAGGCGTGCTGATATCCGGGCGCGGATTGGCCATCGATTCGGTCGTGGCTGACTTTATTTCCGGCGCTGCGGAGTGGATTTCGCCGGCCAATGATGCCGATCATTGGGACGTCATTGAGGGCCAAGGCTCGCTGTTCCATCCCTCTTTTGCCGGTGTTTCCCTGGGCTTGCTGCACGGCTCACAGCCCGATGCCATCATCGTCTGCCATGAGCCCACCCGCAAAACCATGCGCGGGGTGACGACGCCGCTGCCGAGCATTCAAGACGTGATCGACGCGAACATCGCCATGGGCAAGCTGACCAATCCCGCCATCCGCTGCACCGGCTTGGCTGTAAACACCGCTGCCTTGGACGAGAAAGCTGCTCATGCCCTGCTCAGTGATCTGGCCGAAGCGCACGGCCTGCCTGCCACAGATCCGGTACGTTTTGGCGTTGAAAGCCTCGTCAAGCCGCTTCAGGATATGACACCAACATCATGATATCACTTGCTATTTCAGATGACGCCTTTCGCATTCGCGGGCTTTTTTCAATCGCCCGTGGATCACGCACTCACGCGCATGTCGTGGCCGTCACGCTGACTGAAGGCGAACATAGAGGGCGCGGTGAATGCACCCCCTATGCACGTTACGATGAAAGCGTTGAAAGCGTCACAGCGCAAATTGAGACCGTTCGCGATGCCCTGACATCCGGTCTTGATCGCGAAGCACTGCAAGGGTTGCTTCCCGCTGGGGCGGCTCGCAACGCTGTGGATTGTGCCCTGTGGGATCTAGAAGCCAAGCGCACCGGCAAAACCGCATCGCAGCTGGCGGGTGTTCCCGCTGTTCAGCCGCTTGAAACGGCCTACACCATCAGCCTTGATACACCCGATGAAATGGCCCGCGTGGCCTACGAGCATCGCGACCGGCCTTTGCTGAAGGTGAAGCTTGGTGGCGACGGCGACCCAGATCGCATGCGCGCCGTCTGCGGTCATGCTGGAGATGCCAAGGTGATCGTCGATGCGAACGAGGCCTGGTCACCGGAAAACCTTTGGGCCTGGATGGATCTGGCAGCCGAACTTGGCATTGCGCTCGTTGAACAACCCCTACCCGCTGGCCACGACACAATCCTTGCCGACCGACCGCACATTGTGCCCATCTGCGCCGATGAAAGCGCCCATGACCGCAAAGGTTTGGCAGAATTGGCGCGGCTTTATGATGTCATCAATATCAAGCTCGACAAAACCGGTGGCCTTACCGAAGCCTTGGCTCTGAAAGCAGAGGCGAAGGCTGCCGGGCTTGGCATTTTTGTTGGCTGTATGATGGGATCATCGCTCGCCATGGCGCCAGGCACGCTGCTCGCTTACGACGCGGACTATGTCGACCTGGATGCACCGTTGCTATTGGCCGAAGATCGTGACCCTGCCCTAGAGTTTGAGGGCAGTGTTTTGCAACCACCCAGCCGCGCTTTGTGGGGCTAGACGTCGTTCAAGCCTAACATTTCGGTTGAGGCACGAACCCGCCCGGTATGCGCCAGCGGTTGATGAAAATGATGACAACGCCAAGCGCGGTCATCGCGCCCATGGCCAGATAAGCCATTGCTCCGAATGCTTCGTAGAGCGGACCGGCCGACAAGGTCGCCACCGCCATCACACCGCCGGACACCACGCCATAAACACCTTGTGCAGCCCGCAACTCGCGAGGGCGCGCACGTTTTTGGATGTAGCTGATCAGCGCCAGATGGGTCATACCAAACGAAAACCCGTGCAAAATCTGCAGCGCTGCGGTGAAAGCCAAATCGGGTGAAAAAGCAAAAATCACCCACCGCAGCGTTGCACCAACACCGCCCAGTATCAGCAATCCACGCGCACCCAGTTTGGCGATGATGGGCGCAGACACCGCGAACAGAACAATTTCACACAGCACACTGAACGCCCAAAGCAAGCCGATGGCCGTTTCTGAAAAGCCCTGCGAAGCCCATGACAAGCTGCCAAATCCATAGAGCAGCGCATGGCTCGCCTGCATGAGCCCGGCGCCGACGAAAACGCTCATCGCACCCTTACGCCGCAAGAAAAAGACCCAACCGGAGCGCAGTTTTGGTGTCTTCGCAGAACCTTCAACGTCAGCATTTTCTATTTTAGGTTGTACAAAGCTGCGCGGTAAGGCGGCACAAACCAACACAATTGCCGCAAAGGTCGCGAGCACCATCCACGGAATGGTCCCATTGCCGTAACGCTCAATAATTGCCCCAGCACCAAAACTTGCGACAACAAAAGCAATCGAGCCCCAGACGCGCACCCGGCCATAATCAACCCCTGATTGCCGCGACAATTGAATGCCCAAAGCATCGCTCAACGGCAGCAATGCGTTCCACCCAATAGCCATAAAAGCGATGATCGCCAGGATCATCCAAGGTGTTGAGAACAGCCCTGAAAGCGCTGGGAAAAGCGTCGCCAGTGGCAGGATGGCAAACACCAACATGGCCGCAATCGATAACCCGAGAAGTGGCTTGCGCGGATCATCGAATCGCTCTGCCCCGTCGGTTACCGCACTGGTGGTCAGCACACGAACGATCAGCGGCACCGACACCAAAACGGCAATCCAGCCTGCAGAAAAGCCCAACCAGTCCAGCCAGACGGGAAAAAACGGCAAAAATACACCGAATCCTGCAAAATAAGCTGCGAACAAAGCCGCCACGGTAACCCTTTGGTGACCAGCTTGGGTTGCAATGGGGGCTAGTGGCTGCACGAGGTGAGACCTTACACTGTGAGGACAAGGCTCCGATTCGCTTTTGCAAGCGAGGACCCTTGGTCGGTTTGGGCAGACAAGAGGAACGTGAACCGCCGCGACGACTGCTCGTAACGGCGATTAAATGGGGGGTAGATCCTGCAACGCAGCCGTCAAGCTGCAACACAGGGTCTTCGGGGCCACGGGACAGACCATGAGCGAAACGCCGCTGGCGACCATGAGTCAAGTTGGTGATGAAGGTGACGCACGTCCGGCCTCCACCGATGGTACGCCTGATACAACCTCAGACACAACGCCTGCCGTGCATACAAATGCTCCGATCAGCGAAGCCGACTATGAGGCCATCGCCGATGCGGTGATGGAAACCGAGCGTGGCCGCTGGTTCTTGAAAGAGTATGCGCGCCGCAACCGCAATGCTGACACGCAAACCGTTCTCGATGCGCTGGAACGGCTTGAGGATCGCATCGCGACCAATGCGCCCAGCGGAAGTGATACCTCTGTTGCGCTAATCAGCCATAATGTGATTGATCTGGCCGAGGCCATCACTCAGGTGAAGCGCGAAGTTCAGGAACTAGGTGGTCAGGGCGACGATAAAGACCATTTCAACTCGGCCACAGAAGAACTTGAGGCCATCGTTAGCCAAACCGAGACAGCCACCGGTGAAATCCTCGAAGCGGCTGAAAAAATTCAAGAAGTGCTTTGGACCCTGCGTGAAGAGGGTGCCAACGAAACGCAGTGCGACATCATCGAGAGCAAGATCATCGATGTGTACACGGCCTGCTCGTTCCAGGATCTAACAGGTCAACGCTCCAGCAAAGTGGTACGTTTGGTTGGCTACGTCGAGAAACGCGTTTCGGCGATGATGGATATTTTGGGCCTTTCCTCAAAGGAAGGCGAGGTCCCAGCCTCGTCGAAAACCAAAGCATCGTCGAAGGAACACAAAGAGGCCCCAACCGCTGAGGCCTATCAAGAGGGTGACGGGCGCTCTGATGCACATCTGCTGCACGGCCCTGCCCTTGAAGGCGAAGGCATCGAGCAGGACGATGTCGATGCTCTTTTTGGCGGCGGTGACACCGTCGGTGACAGTGTCGATACCGATGAGGCAAAGGCCGCTGATGCACTGCTGACCACTGAGCCTGAAGAGCAGGCAGAAAACGAGCCGGCGGAAGCCAAGCTTGAAGCCGCAGCGTCCGATGCTGTTGATGTGCCCGACGAACCTGACACGCAGGTTAAAGAGGACCAGCTCGAACCAGATCTGCCCGAACCAGATCTGCCCGATGCACAAGACATCTCACTAGAAACCCTCGCAAAAGAGGCTTCAGAAGAAGAAGCCAGCATTGAGGATAACGACACCTCGGACGAGGTCGATATCATCACCGGCGACATGGTCGTTGAGCTGCACGATGCGGAAATTCTGCGACGCCCATCAGAAGATGCCCTGATCAAAGATGCGTTGACCAAATCGACAGCAGCACAGGACATTTTTGATGTCGAAACGCTCGATTTCGATGGCCCAGATATGGGCCAACGTGGGCCTTGGGATGAGGCAGAGGAAACAGCGTCAGAGGTCCAATCGCCTCGCGATGATCGCAAAGTCTTGGTCAACATGACCGATGATTTTGTGGTCGATGAAGGCGTGGCGGACATGTTTGTTGATTCCGGGCCCAAGCAGGCCGACAGGATGCTGCAAGCATCAAGCCAATCGGACAATGCCGGCGCCGAGCAGGACATCTTCGACGTTGATGAATTTGCGTTCGATGAACCGACCGACATCAACTCTGACAGCATCGTTGATGGTCATGAAACATTAGACGACGCGATCAGTCAGGACACGACTGATGACACCAAAGCACCATCTGCGCTCGACATGGCTGAAACTGAGTCCGAGGAATCCGTTCTCGACCATGCCATGAGCGAGCTGGAAACAGCGCTGGCTGAAGAACAAAAATCCGATCAAAGCCTCACGGCCGAGCCGACACACGCTGACAACACCAACAGCGCAGAAGACGAAGCGGAGCCAGTGCCTTATACGGACGAAGAGCGGATCGCTCTTTTCTCGTGATACGAGCCCCTGCCGCTAACGCTGTAAGGCCCTGGCAAGGATAGCAGGATCGGCGTTGCCGCCCGATAGCAGAGCCAGCACCACTTGCCCGTTCACATCGATCTTGCCAGCGAGCAACGCAGCTAGGCTGACGGCCCCGCCAGCCTCAACAACCAGTTTCAGTTCTTGCAAGGCAAACGCCACAGCGTTCAGAACCTCATCGTCACTGACAGCAAGGCCACGCACATTGTTGGCAACATTGACGGGAAACGTCAGCGCGCCCGGCCGATCGGTCATGATCGCATCGCAAATGGTCGACGCTCCCGGCACATTTGTTTCGCGCTCACCGCTTACCAACGACCGAACCGTATCGTCATAACCCTCGGGCTCAACTGCCACGATATCCATCGCAGGAAATGCATCGCGCCAAACGGTGGAGACGCCAGCACACAAGCCGCCTCCGCCAGTGCAGACAAGCCCGATATCGGCCTCCAGTCCAAGTGCGCCCAACTGCGTAACCGTTTCCAGGCCCACCGTTCCCTGGCCGGCCATCACGCGCAGATCATCGTAAGGCGGCACAAATTCAGCGCCGGTTTCCTCGACCAAGTCACGCGCAAAACTGTCGCGATCGTCGATCGCCCGATCATACGGCACAACCTTGGCGCCCAAACGGCGCACGCGCTCGGTTTTGATTTTTGGCGCGCTGGACGGCATGATAATGGTAGCAGGCACACCAAACATCCGCGCTGCTTCCGCAATGCCTTGGGCGTGATTGCCCGAAGAGACTGCAACGATGCCCTTGGCGCGTTCTTCCTCGCTCATTGAGGCAATCGCATTGTAAGCCCCACGAAACTTGAATGAGCCCGTGCGCTGAAGGTTCTCACATTTTATAAAAACGCGCCCACCGACGACGCTATCAAGATGCGTGTTGTTGATCAGCGGGGTCACGACCGCTTCGCCGGCGATGCGCTCCTGAGCTTGCAGGATATCGTCCAGCGACAATGTCGGATGATCAATGGTCATAATCGGGCAGGCTCCAGTCGGCCTTCAGCGGGTACAGATGCTTGAAGAATGCCTTGGCGCTCTCATGCCAGCTGTAGTTCTGAGCAAACGCCGCACAATCTTTTCGGTCAAGCGTTAAGGCGGCCAAGCACGCTTCGCGCAGATCATTGGAAAGCACACCTACTTTTGGATCGGTGATCACATCAATTGGCCCTGTGATGGGAAACGCCGCCACTGGAAGCCCGGACGCCAACGCCTCCAAGAGCACAATCCCAAACGTATCGGTAAGGCTGGGAAACACAAACACGTCGCTGCCCGCGTAATACTGCGCCAGTTCTTCGCCAACTTTTGGACCGACAAAGACGGCATCAGAGTACTGCGCTTTGAGGGACTCCAGCGCAGGCCCGCCACCAACGATCAGCTTGGTACCGGGCAGGTCGAGATCGAGAAACGCGTCAAGATTCTTCTCCACAGCGACCCGTCCCACATAGACGAAGATCGGACCTGGATAAGGCAGCTTCACCGCTGGGCGCGGATAGTAGCGATCCAAATCAACACCACGCGACCAACGCACCAGATTGTTGAATCCGCGACCACGCAGCTCGTCTTCCAAGCTCGGCGTTGCCACCATCACCCCGGTCGCAGCGTTATGAAAGCGGCGCATATAGGCGTAACTCCAGCTTTCAGGAATGGGCACGCGCGCTGCAACATACTCCGGAAAGCGGGTGTGGTAGCTGGTGGTAAATCCGAGCCCATGTTTGATGCAAAAACGTCGCGCCACGGTGCCAAGTGGGCCTTCGGTTGCAATATGGATCGCGCGCGGCTCCTCGGCCCGAATGGCCCGACGGATGGAACGCGGGTGGGCGAGTGTCAGCCGGATCTCTGGATAGCTGGGCATCGCCATGGTGCGAAAGCGCGCGGGACCAAGCACTTGTAGATCCACGCCGAACTTTGGCGCTTCCTTCACCATCCACTCAATCGTGCGCACCACGCCATTGATCTGCGGATGCCAGGCATCCGACACGATCAAAGCCCGCGCGGGATTGGAAGCGTTGAACTCAAACATGGTGCAGCAAGAACGGGACCGGAAGCCTAGGCAGCTGCCGAACGGTCATCATCGTCGCGCGATGAGGCAGACTGCGGATCAAACGCCAAAACCTGCGCCGGGTCATCGGCAACATTGTCTGGCTGGGCTTTGGCTGCCCGCAACTCTGCTTCACCAAGGGAGCTGAGACGGGTCCATTTGATCAGCTCAAATGTACCATCTTCATTTTCGCCCACTGCCGTGCAGCTTTCGACCCAATCACCGGTGTTCACATAGCTGATCCCACCAACATCCTGCATCGTTGCGTGATGGATATGGCCACAGATCACGCCATCGACATCGGCTTTACCGGCCTCATGGCTGAGCGTCTCTTCATAGCGCCCGATGAAGGATACCGCGTTCTTCACCTTGTTCTTTGCCCAAGCCGACAGCGACCAATAGTCAAAGCCCATCCGGCGGCGCACAAGGTTGACGTAAATGTTGGTCCAGAGCGCAAAATTGTAGGCCCAGTCTCCTAGGAAGGCGAGCCACTTGGCGTGGCGTACCACCACATCATATTGGTCGCCATGAACGACCAAGAAGCGGCGACCATCGGCGGCCTCGTGAATGGCGGAATCCACAATCTCAATTCCGCCCATCTGCATGCCAAGATAATCGCGCAAGAACTCATCGTGATTGCCTGGAAGATAGACAATGCGCGAGCCCTTGCGGCCCTTGCGCAGCAGCTTCTGCACCACATCATTGTGCGCTTGCGGCCAATGCCAGCGCTTTTTCAAACGCCATCCATCGACGATATCACCCACCAGATAGATGGTTTCGGCATCGTGAAAACGCATAAAATCAAGAAGCAAATGCGCCTGGCAACCGCGAGAGCCAAGGTGAACATCAGACAGAAACAGGGTACGAAACGTTCGCTCTTCTGGCGCGCTATCCGGCTCCTTTGAGGCGGACCTCGGATCAGCGGTGAGTTCCGGCATGCCGGCTTGATTGCTCATTGTGCAATCCCTTCTTGCCCAAGGGCGGTCGACAGGCGCACCCCAACGCTTTCAGGGCATCGCTTGCCCGTACATAGGACGTTCCCCGAACCAAGGCCAGTAGGCACTCTACCTGCCACGTCATATTGGGATTCTGGTGTCACTTTTGTGACAGCGCCGCAGCACCCTGTCTTGACCTGGCCGCGCAAAACCCGCCATCAACGCTCACCAAAGGTAACAGGAAAGATGCAAACCTCATGGACCTAAACATTGCCGGAAAATGGGCCATCGTTGGCGCGTCCAGTCGTGGACTGGGCTTGGGTTGCGCCCAGCATCTCGCCAAGGCTGGATGCAATCTGGTTATCAATGGCCGCGATACCGCCAAGCTGGATGCCGAGGCCAAAGCTCTCAAATCCCTCGGCGCTCCCCAAGTGATCGTCGTTGCCAAGGATATCGGCACGCAAGAAAGTCAGGACGCCCTGTTCGCCGCCTGTCCAAACCCAGATATTCTGGTCAACAACAATGGCGGCCCACCGCTTAAACCCTTTGAAGATCTCGACAGCGCCGCCATCATGGCCGGCGTCGAGCAGAATATGATCACACCGATCATGCTCATTCAGCGCGCCCTGCCCGGCATGAAAGAGCGTGGTTTCGGTCGCATCGTCAACATCACCTCATCCTCGGTTCTGGCCCCTATTCCGGGGCTCGATGTGTCGTCTGGCGCGCGCGCCGGCCTTACGGCGTTTGTTGCAGGCGTGGCGAAAAACGCCGCTGAGTACAATGTGACCATCAACAACATTCTGCCCGGCAAAATGGATACCGACCGATTGCGTGGAAATTTGGAAGCGCAGGCCAAGCGCACCGGCAAAAGCGTTGATGAAGCCAAGGCAGGCTCCATCGCCGCCATACCGGCCAAGCGCTTTGGAACAGCCGATGAGTTCGGCGCCACGTGTGCGTTTCTTTGTTCCAGCCATGCCGGTTACATCACCGGGCAAAATATGTTGATTGATGGCGGTCTGCTCGGACGGGCGTTTTAAGGCGGTCGCTCCCTCGCAACAGAGCAACTTCGTACCGATATCTGAAGCCCACGCTCTGTGCTTTCAGCACAACCGCTTTTGGGCTTTTGCTTGTAATCCACACTCTGTGCTTTCAGCACAACCGCTTAGGTTGGTTACTCCATCACAGCTGCCTTGAGGATGCAGACCATGGTGGCGCGGCCTTTTGCGCCATCAGCACCAGCATCCAAACAACGCACCGTGTGCGGGCGGTCGCACCGATAGCGCACCGTGCCGCCGGATTCCACACGCCGCGTCTCTTGGCCAGCGATAACCTCAAACGTACCCGAGAGCACGGAGAGGCATTCGATGGAGCCGCGCTGATGGCCTTCGGACTCCAGCACCGCGCCGGTTTCAGCCGCGACATCATACCATTGCAGCCACTCAACCGTCTTCGACCACCCGATGATGGTCAGCTGCATTTTTCCATCTTCTGAAGTCAGAACCGGCATGTCATTGGGCGGAATATTTTCAACGAAATCCGCGTCATGCGCAGCTGACAGCACGCGATCAATCGAGACGTCTAGGGCCTGTGACAGCCGCCAAATCGTGGCCAGCGTCGGGTTGGTCTCATTGCGCTCAATCTGTGAAATGATCGATTTTGCAACGCCGGACTGCTCAGAAAGCTCCGACAGCGACAGATTGTAAGCCTTGCGCAAACGCTGGATCGTTTTGCCAAGCTGCCCAGAAAAGGCCAGCGCCTCGGCTTCGCTTTGCGCATTGCGCGGAGATTTATCGGCCATTGTAGGTCCCACCGGATCAAAAAAGGATCAGCTGGGCGTGCGTGCTTTCAAGGCCGCTTCGCGCGAAATGCCGATCTGGTGTTCGCGGTAGATCACAAACAGCCCTGCCCCGACAACCAGAACCGAACCAGCAAGCACCGCAAGTCCTGGGACTTCATCAAACAAAAAGTAGCCGACAATGAGCGCAAAGATCATGGCGGTATAGTCAAACGGCGCAACCACCGAAGCTGGCGCCAAACGGAAACTATGGGTCAACAGGATCTGACCAATGCCGCCCAAAAGGCCCAATCCAATGAGCAAAGCCCATGTCGTCGCATCGGGCATCACCCAGCCAAAAGGTAAGGTGGCCAACGCAAACACACTTGTGATTGCGGAGAAATAAAACACAACAGCGGTCGTGGACTCAGATTTTATGAGCTGTCGGACATACACCTGCGCAAGTGCCATAAACCCAGCCGAAGCCAGGGCCAGCATCGCACCAAGCGAGCGGGTTTCGTCGTCCAGAGCACCGATGAGCCCAAGATTGGGTGACAAAATGATCAAAACACCCAGGAACCCGACGATCACCGCCGACCAACGATAAAGCCGCACAACCTCGCCCAAAATAACCACTGCCAATGCCGTAGTGATAAGCGGTTGCGCGAAGCTGATAGCTGTCGCGTCCGGCAGCGGCAATCGAGAGAGAGCCATGAACCACAGGGTCATCGCCGACGCACCAATGATCGCACGTCCCACATGGCCAATGGGACGTTTGGTTGCCAACGCCGAAGACCATGTGTGCTGATATTGGATCATGATCGCAAGCGGGATCAGCCCAAAGAACGCGCGTGCGAACACGATCTGTCCAACCGGAACACTGTCGCCAAGCACTTTGACGCCCGTCACCATGAAGGTGAAGGCGAGCACAGAAAGCAGCTTAAAACCAATTCCGGCCAGTGGCACGTACAAGTCCAATAAATCAAACGCATGATGACTGTAGTCTTCTGGCAGGATTTCGTAGCGTGTACCACCACCCCATCCGCATGCCTGGCATGCAGGCCACAGAAACGCGTTGAACGGCGATTGTAAAACTTTGCGCTAGCAGCGCTCGCAACGTCTCTCTAGGTTAAGCGTTAGCACGCAATCCTCCTCGGCCAAGCTTCCGCTGCGCACAAAGGCTATTCATGTCTCTTCTCGCCTCGCTCACCCACACGACGCGCTACACCTACGACCGACCGGTTACACTCGGCCCTCAACTCATTCGATTGCGACCCGCCCCGCATACGCGCTCGCGCATCCCGTCCTATGCTTTGACGATCAAGCCGGACGGGCATTTTATCAACTGGCAGCAAGATCCGCATGGCAACTGGGCTGCACGCGTGGTTTTTCCCGAACCTGTGATGGAATTCTCGATCGAGGTCGATCTTCTGGCCGACATGGCGATCATCAACCCGTTTGACTTTTTCATCGAACCAGAAAGTGAAGAGCTACCCGTCGTCTACAGCGATCGCCTGAATCGCGATCTGATGGCCTACACCCAAGTTGAATCTCAAGGCGAACTGTTTGACTCATTTTTGCAGGAGATCGACGCAAGCCCTCAAAATACAACGGATTTTCTGGTTGGCCTGAATCAAAAGGTGAGCGACGCCATTGAATACATCATTCGCATGGAACCAGGTGTGCAGACGCCCGAAGAGACATTGCAGAATGGCCGAGGCTCATGCCGAGATTCTGCGTGGCTTTTGGTTCATTTGCTGCGCCATTTGGGCTTCGCCGCACGTTTTACGTCCGGCTATCTGATCCAGTTGAAGCCTGACGAAAAAGCGCTGGAAGGACCGGAAGGTACAGATCATGATTTCACCGATCTGCATGCCTGGACCGAGGTTTATATCCCAGGAGCTGGCTGGATCGGCCTTGATGCCACCTCAGGCTTGCTGTGCGGAGAAAGCCACATCCCGCTGGCTGGAACACCGCATTATGAAAACGCAGCGCCGATAGAAGGCGTGGCAAGCGCCGCCAATGTGAACTTTCATTTCGATATGCGGGTCGCCCGCGTTGATGAGCGTCCGCGCGTCACTGCCCCCATCGCCGATGAGGCTTGGGAAACGTTGCTGGCAGTTGGCGACAAAGTGGATGAAGCGCTGGTTTCAGAGGATGTACGCCTGACCATGGGCGGAGAACCCACCTTCATCTCCATCGACGATCTGGAAGGCGAAGAGTGGAACATTTCCGCCGTCGGACCAACCAAGCGCAAACTGGCAGACGAGCTAACCCACCGGCTGGCAGATCGCTTCGCCCCAGGCGGGTTTCTGCATTACGGCCAAGGCAAATGGTATCCCGGTGAAAGTCTGCCACGCTGGAACTTTGCTATCTATTGGCGCACCGACGACAAGCCTATCTGGGAAGATCGCTCGCTCTTTGCCCGCGAGCCGCTCGAGGGGGAAACGCCAGACAATGCGCTTTCCAAGGACGATGGGCCGCATGCAGCTGAGAGCCTGGCCAAGGCCATCGCCGCGCGTCTGGGCGCCGATCCATCGCATCTCATGGCCGCCTATGAAGACACTGCCGCCTGGCTCTCCAAGGAAGCGGCCCTGCCGGACAATGTGACACCGGAAAACGCCAAGCTCGCCAGCGTTGAAGACCGGGCGCGCATCGCCCGTGTGTTCGACCGCGGCCTCACCGTACCAACAGGCTATGTGCTGCCCATCGCTCGCCATGACAATTTGGAGTCAGACCAACGCTGGGTGTCTGAAGCTTGGACGCTGCGTCGCGATCATCTGTTCCTGATTCCGGGCGACTCACCTGTTGGGTACCGCTTGCCGCTCGACTCACTGCCGCACTTGGAACCGGACGAGTTCCCCTACATTGAGCCGGAGGATCCTCTCGCCGACAAGCCGCCTCTGTCCGATCCATCCGCGATCCGCGCCCGTGTAAGCGAGCCGAAAACCGGCACGCCCGAACCCCACAGGCAGCATGTGCGCACGGCGCTGACCATCGAGCCGCGTGAAGGCAAGCTCTGCGCTTTCATGCCACCGACCAAGACCGTGGAAGACTATCTGGAACTGGTCACAGCCATCGAAGAAGCGGCCAAAGAGACCGGTCACCCAATCCAGATCGAAGGCTACCACCCGCCTGCCGATCCGCGCGTCAGTGTCATCAAGGTCGCGCCTGATCCCGGTGTCATCGAAGTCAATGTCCACCCGGCATCGTCTTGGCGCGACAGCGTGGCCATCACCGAGGCAGTCTATGACGAGGCACGCCAAACGCGCCTAGGCACCAACAAATTCATGGTCGATGGGCGTCACACGGGCTCGGGCGGCGGAAATCATGTGGTCGTTGGCGCATCAAAAGCGCCCGATAGTCCGTTCCTGCGCCGCCCTGACT
Organism: Hyphomicrobiales bacterium; assembly: GCA_040219355.1. Classification (GTDB taxonomy): domain Bacteria; phylum Pseudomonadota; class Alphaproteobacteria; order Rhizobiales; family MH13; genus MH13. The sequence goes on along the minus strand of JAVJSN010000015.1, from coordinate 601,993 downwards.
TGCTCAAAAGCATCATCACCTATTGGCAGCGACACCCTTCGCTCTCTTATCTGTTTTCCGGCCTCTTCATCGGCCCGACCAGCCAAGCACCGCGGGTGGACGAAGCACGCCACGATACGCTTTACGAGCTTGAAATCGCCATGGCGCAGGTGCCGCATCCCGATGAGGATGAACCGCCCGCTCCCTGGCTCGTTGATCGGCTGTTCCGCGACCTCCTCACAGACGTTACCGGCAACACCCACCGCGCGGAAATTTGCATCGACAAACTGTATTCGCCCGATGGACCAACAGGTCGCTTGGGGTTGGTGGAGTTCCGCTCGTTCGAAATGCCTCCATCTGCGCGCATGAGTTTGGCGCAACAGCTGCTCATTCGCGCGATTATCTTGATGTGCTGGCGCGAGCCTAAAGCCCCACCGCTCGCCCGATGGGGTACGGCGCTGCATGATCGGTTTATGCTCGGCGCTTTCCTATGGGAAGATTTCCTCTCCGTGATCAGCGACCTGCAACAGGCGGGCTTTGCCTTCGATCCAGACTGGTATCGCGCGCAGTACGAGTTCCGCTTTCCGCATTTTGGCGCCATTCATCACAACGGTGTCTCGATGGCTGTACGCGGCGCTTTGGAACCATGGCATGTGCTTGGTGAGGACGGTGTTGCCGGCGGTATGTCGCGCTACGTCGATAGCTCCGTGGAGCGGATCCAGGTTGAGGTGACCGGCTACAGTTCGGCCCGTCACGCCATAACGTGCAATGGACGCCAAGTGCCAATGCATGCGACCGGATCAGGCACCCATGCCGGTGGCGTACGGTACAAAGCCTGGCAACCCTCACGCGGCCTGCATCCCAGCATTCCCGTTCATGCACCACTGACTTTCGACATTGTCGATCGCTGGAACGGTCGAGCGCTAGGCGGCTGCCGCTACCATGTCGGTCATCCAGGTGGGCGGAACTACGAAACCCCGCCAGTGAACGCTTATGAGGCCGAAGCCCGCCGATTGGCCCGCTTCGAAGCCATGGGACACACCCCTGGCGCGGTCACAGTGAAGGAAGAGAAGTTAAACCCGTTCTTCCCCTACACGCTGGATTTGCGCACGCCTGGTCCAGATGAAGCACGGTAAGCCAAAGAGCTAAGAGGCTGGCGCGGCGTGGACCACATGCAGATCAACCCGCGCACTGCATAAAGCCGTTTGAAGAACGAAGACGGGCGCGCGCGATCCACAGTCGCCCACATGGCCAGCCACCGTTTCCACAACTGTGAGCATGGTCGGCGCTTTGGCCTTAAGCAGGCCGCACTCGCGATCATCAGCAAGCCGCGCTGACACTGTGGTGGCGATCGGTTGAAACCGGTCAAATCCATAGGATGCCAAGGTCTGTTGCAACGAGCCTGCCTTGCGCATGCCATCAATGAAGTGCGGAAATCTATCGCGCGCCAGCCTTACGGTCGCCAAGGCCAATGGAACATCATCGCCCGTTAGGCGGAGCTCCACCTCATGAAGCCCGTGGATCGAGGGCAAAGCGAGCTTGGCGCCCATCTTAACGCCCGCCTCCACCTTGCGGTCACGCACCAATGCGCTGGAAAGCCTCACAAGGCCGGGCCAAACAGCATCGGAGATCGGGTCCTGACCATCAAGGTGATAGCGCACCTTTTCACCGGCTGTGATGAAGGTCCCCCGCCCCTGCATGGTCGCAATCAGACCGTCCCGGGCAAGATCAGCGAGCGCGCGCCGCACCGTATGGCGATTCACCCGGAAATGGGCAGCAAGCTCCAGCTCGATAGGAAGACGCGCACCAGGTTGCCACTCGCCGCGCTGAATGGGGTCACGCAGAGCCGCCGCGATCTGCCGCCACACAGCGCCCTCACCGCGTGTTTTTCCAGCACCTCCTGGATACACTCGATCCAAGGGTGGAAGCGGAACACTCATTTCCACAGCCGGCGGGGCTGGAGGACTGACAAGGGGAAGGTTTTTGCCTGGCATACCTGTCCAAGGTTGACGATTGACTGGGGCTCAAACTGTAGGGCCCACCAATTGGAATGCCAAAAGAAAACGGACCGAGCAGCCAAAGCCGCCCGATCCGAGTCTATCAGTGCCTTATTGGTCTGCAGACACGATCAGACCAAAAGAGGTTAGTGGCCGTTGGCATCGGGGATCAGCACGGAATCAATGACGTGGATCACGCCATTGTCGGCATGGATATCGGCAGACACCACATTGGCACCATCAACGGTCACTGACCCGTGAGATTTGGTGACACGCAGCATATCAGCTGTGTTGAGTGTGCGCACTGGAATGGTGCGGCCAGGCAGGTCCGTGGAACGCAATTCGCGCGGCAGCACATGGTAGGTCAGGATCGCAACCAGCTGGTCGCGGTTTTCTTCCAGTAGCAGCGATTCAACTGTGCCTTCTGGCAACGCTGCGAACGCGTCATCCGTTGGTGCGAACACGGTGATATTGTCTGTGGTGGCAAGCGCATCAGCAAGGCCAGCGGCGGTTGCAGCAGCAAGCAAGGTGTTGAAAATTCCAGCTTCAGACGCCGTTTCGACAACGTTGGAAGCCTGAGCGCCGGTGGCGATCATGGTGGTGCCAGCAAGGGCGAGGATAAGTTTACGCATAGATATGTCTCCCTGGACATTCGTTTTGGTTGGCTTGGAAATGGACGTAAAACGCCGAAAGTCATAAGCGGGTCGTGTCGTCAGCACCCCCGAATGTCCCGCACCAAATGTGTGGCGCGTTGCTGCTGTTGACGAACATCTTACGGCGTGATTTTCAAAACGGTTTGCGCGATAACGCGTCTGTGATCACCCGTGATCGGAGGCTTACGTGTGCCTTGCCAGCGCTGACAATTGTCAGTTGACTGGCATCGTCGAGCGCTAGGTTGGCCCTGTCGTCAGCATGATGAAAGGACCACAGCTATGGACAATGTCGAAACACTGCTCAAAGGCACGGTTGAGGAACTGGACCGGCTGCTCAATGCCAAAAATGTGTTGGGAGACCCTATTGAGCGCGATGGCGCAACAGTAATCCCCATCGTCAGTTATGGCTTTGGATTTGGCGCGGGCGGAAGCACCGGCGGAAAAACCGGGACAGGCGGTGGCACCGGCGGCGGCGGTGGCATCAAACCACTAGGCGCCATAATCTTCGACAAAGACGGCGCGCGTGTTGAATCGGTGCGCGGAGCCGTCTCAAATGTTGCCGAAGTGATCGCCGAAACGGCCGGGCGCGCCATGGATCAGCAGGAAAAACGCAAAGGCGCGTCTGCGGCCAAAACCTAAGTCGCAAGCCATGGTGATGAACCTGCTTGGGGTGTTGGGCGGGTTGCTCATCGCAGCGTTGCTCGTCCTATGCCTACCAGTGCGATTTCTTGCCCACGCGCAAACTGAGCCCCACATGTCGCTGAGCGTGCGGGTTTCGTTGTTGGACGGCTTGATCCCAGCTTTTCCCGTGTTCGATAGCGGCGAGTCATCGCGGGAAAAGAAGAAAGCCGAAAAGAAGAACAAAGCTGAGAAGAAGGCTACCAAACGCAAACAGTCCAGCACGAAACCCAAGCAAAAATTTGCATGGGCACGTGCAACTCCAGCGCTAATCAACGATCTACGACAGGAGGTCATCGTCGAACGTTTCCACGCCTGCGCCGTCTTTGGTTTGGCCGACCCGGCCGACACAGGCGCACTGTTTGGGCAGTTGTCGCCTTGGATGTACGGCCTGACAGGCTGGACCCATGTTCGCTTGGATCTGCGGCCGAATTTCGAGCACGCTTGCCTGGATGGGCAGGTCGATGCCGCGGTGAAGGTAACGCCGATCCGCTTGCTGCCACCACTTGTTCGCTTTGGTCGAAACCTGCTGATCGCGAAAGGATCGAACGATGACAGTTCAACTCCAATCCACAATGATGGTCGCGGATCATAAGGTCGCCATTTTGGTTGAATCGACCTGTTTTTCTCAAAATCAGAGGCCAGGCCAAGGATTGTGGCTTTCCAAAAAGCCTGTCGCGATCCTCATCAAGCATGGATCAAATATCCAGGCGCTTGATTGTTCTGGCGCACCATTAACCGCTGGCGAAGTGGAGCGCCTTTGCCCCGGCGCCATGGATCAGATCGCCGCTGCGACCCAATCCGAAGAACAAACGAACCGCCATTAAGCCAGCCAAGCTCCGACGCCGTCATGATCTCACTGAACAGATTTGCGCACTTGTCCACGCAAAGGCCAAACGATACTCCTCACCCAAAAGCTTAGCTGGCCGGGACATTTGGTCGGAACAGCAGGCAAGACATCGGGGATGAGACGTGCCAACCGAAACTGCTGCAACAGCATTGCTTCATGAAGACCGTCTGTTTCCGACCGATCCAGCGGTACGTGCTATCACACGGCGCCTTTATAACGCGATCAAAGATCTGCCGTTGATTTCACCTCACGGGCACACCGACCCGGCCTGGTATGCCCGCAATGAACCCTTCCCTGACCCAGCGCAGCTTTTCGTTGTGCCTGATCATTACGTCTTCCGCATGCTCTATTCGCAAGGCATTCCGCTTGAAAAGCTTGGCATACCAAGTGCCGATGGTACCCCGGTAGAAACCGATGGTCGCGCCATTTGGCGCCTGTTTGCGGCGCACTATCATCTGTTTCGCGGCACACCGACGCGCCTGTGGCTCGACCACGCATTCTCTGACCTGTTTGGGCTTGACGAGCGCCTGTCACCGTCCAACGCCGACGCCACCTACGACCGCATTGCTGACTGCCTGACTCAGGACGCCTATCGCCCGCGCGCGCTGTTTGAGCGGTTCAATCTTGAGGTGATCGCAACCACCGAAAGCGCACTTGATACGCTGGACCATCACAAAGCCATCCAGGCATCCGATTGGCACGGGCGGGTCATTTCCGCGTACCGGCCGGACAGCGTCATCGACCCAGAGACACCAGACTTTCTTGCCAACTTGAAAGCCTTATCAGAGCTGACAGACGAAGACTGCTTGAGTTGGGATGGCTATCTGCAAGCTCATCGCAAGCGCCGTGCTGCCTTCAAACAGGTTGGTACCACGTCAACCGATCATGGCCACCCAACCGCAAGAACTGCTGACCTGTCTGACGGCGAGAAACGCGCGCTCTTTGCCCGCGTGACAACCGGTTCAGCGACCCAAGCGGACGGTGAACTGTTCCGTGCCCAGATGCTCACCGAGATGGCGCTCATGAGCCTGGACGATGGGCTGGTGATGCAGATCCATGCCGGCTCTCACCGCAATCACAACGGCCCGCTTTTCCAAGCATTTGGACGCGACAAGGGCGCCGATATTCCCTCGCCCACCAACTATGTTGATGGCCTCAAACCGCTGCTATCCAAAGTTGGTAATGAACCCGACCTCAAAGTTATCGTCTTTACTTTGGATGAAACGGCCTATGCGCGTGAGCTTGCCCCGCTGGCCGGGCACTATCCCTGCCTTTATCTTGGGCCAGCCTGGTGGTTCTACGATGCCCCAGACGGCATGAAACGCTATCGCGAGTTGGTCACCGAAACGGCAGGTTTTTACAACACCGTTGGCTTCAACGACGACACCCGCGCGTTCCCCTCCATCCCTGCCCGTCATGACGTGGCCCGGCGTATCGATTGCGGGTTTCTGGCCGAGCGCGTTGCCGATCACCGGCTGGATGAAGATGAAGCGCATGAGCTTGCCCATGACCTGGCCTACGGTCTTGCGAAGAAGGCTTACAAACTGTGAGCCGCCTATCTGCCGCAACCCTCGGCAAAGTGCCCCCATCTGTGCAAACGCCAGCCTATGACCGCAATGGCGTGATCGTTGGCCTTGTGCATTTGGGTATAGGTGCTTTTCACCGAGCCCATCTGGCGGCCTATGTGGATGATGCACTGACCGATGATCTCAGCTGGGGCATTTGCGGCGTGAGTTTGCGCTCGGCAACCACCAAAACAGCGCTGGGTCCGCAAGACGGCCTCTACACGTTGGGCGTGCAATCCAGCGCGGGGCTGAATCCACGCGTTCTTGGGGCGGTAACAGAGCTGCTTGTGGCGCCAGATGAGCCGAAAACTCTCGACCAACGCCTGACAGACGCCAATGTGCGCATCGTGTCGCTTACGGTTACGGAAAAAGGCTACTGCCATGATCCAGCAACCGGTCGTCTCAAAGCTGATCACCCTGACATCCAGCATGATCTGACCACGGATGGATTTCCTAAGTCTGCCATAGGGTGGCTGGTGCGCGGTGTATTGGCGCGCAAAGCAGCGGGCATAGCGCCTTTCACCATCCTCTCTTGCGACAACCTCCCTTCCAACGGCGCGACCCTCAAACAGGTGTTGAGCGACTTTGTTGCGCTGAAGGCGCCGATGGATGCGGCATGGTTTAACGCCAATGTCGCTTGCCCGTCCTCGATGGTGGATCGCATTGTGCCAGCCACATCGGATGAAGATCGCATAGCCATCAACCAGGCGTTGGGTCTGGAGGACGCATGGCCGGTGATGAGCGAGCCGTTCACCCAACTCGTCGTTGAAGACCATTTCCCACTTGGCAGGCCAAACTGGGAAAAGCATGGCGTGACAATGGCCAGCGACGTTGAACCGTTTGAACGGATGAAGCTGCGTATGCTCAATGGCAGCCACTCCACACTGGCCTATTTGGGATATTTGGCCGGTGATGAGACTGTGGCCGACACGATGGCTGATCCAGCCTTCAAAAGGCTTATCGGCACCATGATGAGCGATGAAATCATACCAACGCTGGCAATGCCCGATGGTGTTGATCTTCTGGCCTACCGCGATGCGCTGCTGGACCGATTTTCCAACACGGCCCTAAGACATCGAACCTGGCAAATCGCCATGGACGGCTCGCAAAAACTGCCACAAAGACTGCTCGGCACCATCGCTGATCGGCTATCAGTGGGCAAGTCTTTTGACCGTCTGGCGCTCGGCGTGGCCGCATGGATGCGCTACGCGCTGGGCAAAGACGAGCAAGGCGCGCCCATCGATGTGCGTGACCCTATGGCCGAGAGATTCAGGCGGATTGAAGCTGGCACCACAGACGATATCGTGCGTGATTTTCTGAGCTTAGAAACAATCTTTGGGACAGCCCTTCCAGCCAACGCCGTGTTTGTCGACGCGGTCCGCTCCAAACTGAATCAACTGCGAGCCATTGGCGCGCGCGCAACGATCAAAACATTCTGATGGGTTGCGGGATGATCCAGCTGGACTTTTGGCAACGATGAAGGACAGCTGCCGGGCGCTGCACCAAAAGAGGCCTTGGAGACAACGGTAGGACGGGGCGCCTTTGGGGCGCGTTTCCTAGATGGAGAGCGCTTCTTTGGCCAACGGCTTGCCATCCAAGAACGCCCGCGTGGTGACATAGATGCGCGTGGCGTGTTCCACCACTTTGCACTCAGCAGCATCAGGGTCTCCTGATTCCAGAGCGGTTAAAATGGCGCGATGATCAGATAAACTCTCAGCAATCGAGCCTGGCTCAGCGACGATGCGACGACGATGATCGAGAAGATGATTGTACAGCGACATCGCCACATCAAAGAACACGTCATTGCCTGCGGCGCGATAGAGCGTGGCGTGAAACTCCCTGTCACACAGAAGAAAACGCACCGGATCATCGCCGCATTTTTCCTGTGCTGCGATGGATGCACGCAGCTTGGCGAGACCTTCTTTGCCGATGCGTCGCGCAGCATCAGCGGCGATACGACGCTCAACCAGCAGCCGCGCCTCGTGCACGCTTTCCAGATCGTAAGGACCGTCAAAACCTGCCGCTCGAGAACCACGCACGAGCGAGCGGGTGTCAGCGGTAGCCACCGTGGTACGCGCGCCATGCGCAACACGCAAAATGCCATGTGAGGCAAGAATCCCAATAGCACCGCGCACCGTTTCGCGGCTCACCGACAGCGACGCTGCTAGCTCACGTTCACCGGGCAGCTCATCGCCCACGGCAAGAACCCCTGATGAAACAAGCGCAGCAAGTTTTTCAGCAATCGTTTCACGAACCGAACGGCGCGAGACATCACCCATCAGGGCTTTTGTTTGCTCAAGCGGCATCCGTTTGACCTGGTCCATGGTGTCATTCGTCCTCAATTGCATGCGCAAAAGCAGATAGCAGGTCAGTGCAGAAGGCGATAGCGCAGCAGGCAAAGCCACTGTGCAAACACCCCCGATGCAAAGGCTTCAACTGTGTGTTGACAGCACAAGATCAATGGTACAGTGTCCAGACCAGTAGTCCAAAAACGGCGTAATATCGCGTCGAAAAAATAGGGCGACCTGCCATCTGCTGGCAGGGACGTTCTGAACAGCCGAAACGGCTTTTACTGGGAGGAATCCAAACATGATAAACCGCAGAACTTTTGGAAAAACGCTAACGGCGGCACTCGCGACCAGCATGCTTGCCTTTGCGGCGCCTGCAAACGCGCAGAACAATGGCGAACTGGTCTATATGACGCCTGGCCTTGATCTGGCGTTTTGGCGCTATGTTTCAGAGGGCGTGCGCTCGGTTGCCGAGGAAAATGGATATGGGTTTTCCGCGCTCGATTCCACCAACGATCCCCAGGCGCAGCTGCAGAATGCACAAGATGCCATCGCCCGCGGCGTTTCCGGCATCATCTTATCACCCACCGATAGCTCCACAGCACCGGCAGTACTTCAACTGGCACAGGATGCTGGCATTCCGGTCGTCATCGCGGACATCGGAACGGATTCAGGCGAATTTGTTTCGGTCATCGGCTCCAACAACTACGAAGGTGCCAATGGTGTTGGTCAGGCTCTTGCAGCGGCCATGCAAAGCGCAGGCACAGCAGACGCAAGCGTGGGCATCATCGGCATCAGCCAGGCCCGTTTGAACGGCCAAGCCCGCACCCAAGGTTTCCTGGATGCGATGGCTGAAGGCGGTGTAACCGGCGATGCTGGCCTACAGCAAATGCAAGCTTACACCGCTGATGAAACGTTTCGCTTTACCCAAGATATGATCACCGCCAACCCAGATCTGGGCGGCATGTTCGTCCAGACCGATGGTCCAACGCTTGGTGCTCTACGCGCCATCAGGGCCGCGCGGATGACCGACGACGTATTGGTTGCAGCGTTCGATGGTATCCCTGAGTTTGTGCCATTGCTGCAGTCTGGCGACCTGGTCGTTTCTGGCATGCAGCAACCTTATCTGATGGGTGTGCGTTCTGCCGAGGCGATGCTTGAGCATCTGAGTGGCGGCACGCCGGAAAAAGAGATCACTGTTCCGATTTTGATCGTCACCTCGGAAAACATTGATGAAATGTTGCCGACAATTACCGAAACGGTTTTCGCGAACGAAATCGAGTAAATTAGGTCGGTTCTGCTGGGGCGAGGCGCGTCCTCCCCCCGGCAGGATCGGTCCTTCTGCTATGGTAGAGGTCCCGCCTTCAAACGACACCAGTGCGCGCGCTGAGCCATTGCTCACTGCCCGTGGTGTTTCCAAGCATTTTGGCAAAACGCATGCCCTCGTCGATGCGGCTCTAACGCTTCGCCCTGGTGAGGTAACCGGACTGCTGGGTGCCAACGGCGCCGGCAAATCCACCCTATCGCGCATCGTATCCGGCCATATCCAGCCAACCGGTGGCGAGTTGGCCTTTGATGGCGTTCCGCTGGTTCTTTCTTCAACGCGCGATGCCTTGCGACAGGGTATTGCTCTTGTTGCTCAAGAAACCTCGCTCGCGCCTGATCTTTCTGTCCTAGAAAATGTGTTCCTGCCCGATCTGGCGAACCCAGGGCGGCTTTCCTTTCGCGCCATGCGCGCCCGTGCCACGGAACTTTTGACGGACCTTGGACACGAACATGCTCTGCCGCTCGATGCAGAGGTGCGCACCCTTTCGGCAGCGCAGCGCCAACTGGTCGAGATAGCCAAGGCTCTAGCCTTGGATGCACGACTCGTCATTTTTGATGAACCCACCGCATCGCTGTCGGCAACCGAAGTCGACAGGTTGTTTGATATTGTCGATCGCTTACGCGCTGGTGGCCACGCACTTGCCTTCGTTTCGCATCGCCTCGAAGAGGTGTTCGCCATCACCGACCGCGTGACGATTTTGCGCGAAGGCCAGGCGGTCTGTGAGGATGTGGAGACATCCAGCCTGACCCAGGGCGATATCATTCAGCACATGGTGGGTCGCGATCTTGGCGCCATTTACAGCAAGCGAGAGGTCGCTCCAGACGCCGTTGGCGACATCGTGTTTGAAGTACGAGGCCTGAAGGCAACGCCTTGGGTGCGCGACATGAGCTTCTCCGTTCGCGCTGGCGAAATCATGGGCCTTGGCGGTCTGGTTGGGGCCGGACGGTCAGAAACCATGGAAGCGATCTGGGGCCTGCGCAGCAGGCAGGCAGGCGAAATTCTGGTTCATGGCAAGCCGATAAACCTGCGCAAACCGGCTGATGCAGTGCGCGCAGGCATCGGCTTTGTGCCCGAAGACCGCCGGGCACAAAACATTGTGCCGGACCTTTCAGTGCGCGAGAATTTGCTGATCGCCCAAATGGGTCAACATCGGGGTTTCTTGCGCGGATACGGTCGCAAGGCAGAGGAAACTGCCGCGCTGCTCGCTGACCTTGGCTTGCCGGCAGACCGGCTCGACACGAGCCTTCTCAACTATTCTGGCGGGATGCAGCAAAAGATCATCATCGCCCGATGGCTGCTCACGGCACCAGAAATCCTGATCCTGGACGAGCCCACAAAAGGCGTGGATATCGGCACGCGTTCGTCGATCTACCGCCTCTTGCAAGACGCCGCGGATGCCGGGCTGGCAGTCATCGTCATCTCCTCAGACTTTGAAGAGCTGTTGGGGCTGGCCGAACGCATTGTGGTTGTTTCCGATGGCGTTACCATCGCTGACCTGCCTGCCGAGCTGCTGACCGAAGAAAAGCTGACACTGCTTGCCGCCCCGCGCACATCCACCGAGCGCAACCAAGCTGTGCTCAGCGAGATTTCAAAAGCCCATGGTGGCGATGCGTTTTGGATCTTGCTCGACAAGAAAGAGACAATTTGCCTTGCGCAAGCCGGTGAGCAACTCTCAGGCCTGGTGCCCGGTCAGGCGGCAGCCGCCCATGAGACCCGCATACCCCAAGCGATCAGCACCCTTGGCGATACCTTCGTTGCCGAAGCCGGCGGCCATCGCACCCTATTGACCCAAATGACCGACCGACGAGGCCACGATCTTGGCTGGATCGGTCTGACGCTGCCTGCCGGCGCCGCTGTGCCAGAACCTGCAGGCATCCGCGCGCGCGTCCACAACCTTACCCATCTGGAGACCTGAAATGGCGGAAACCACAAGCAACGCGAACGGCTCCAGCCTTGCCCGAACGGTTTTCCGCAGCCTCGAATTCAGAATGCTGTGTCTTGCGCTGCTTCTTGCTTTAATTTTGTCATTCTCATCGCCGTTCTTCCTGACCGAACGCAACATCTTCAACATCCTCGATCAGTCGGTCGTCATCGGCATTGTGGCTGTCGGCATGACGTTTGTGATCCTCACCGGCGGCATTGATCTGTCAGTTGGGGCGGTGTTTGGCCTCACCGGCATTGTCCTCGCCCAAGCGCTGCAAATCATGCCGATCCCGATGGCCATACCGCTGGCCATTCTGTCCGGTGCAGGCATCGGCCTGTTTTCAGGCATTCTGATCGCCGTCTTTGGCTTGGCGCCCTTTGTGGTGACGCTCGGCGTTATGGCTATCGGACGCAGCCTATCATTCATTTTCTCTGGCCAGCGTAGCATCTCCGGCCTGCCGCCGGAGCTGGACTCCATCGTCTACTCGACCTTTTTGGGCATTCCCGCCAACGTGCTCTTCCTCATAGGGCTCTACCTGTTAGCCTGGGGGTATCTGACCTACACAAAGGGCGGGCGCACCATTTACGCCATCGGGTCGAACCATGAGGCGGCGCGCGCGGCGGGGCTGTCCACACTGTTCTATTCGATCATGCCTTATGTGGTCTCGGGCGCTCTGGCTGCTGTCGCCGTCACCTTCAGCCTGGCGCAGATCATGTCAGCGGACCCCCTTGCCGGTAACCAGCTGGAGCTGGATGCCATCGCCGCTGTCGTGATCGGCGGCGCAAGCCTTTATGGCGGGCGCGGATCGATCATCGGCACGCTGCTGGGTGTGCTCATCATGGTCATGATCCGCAATGGCCTGAACTTGATGGGGGTATCACCCTTTTGGCAGGGCACTGCCATCGGATCGATCATCATTCTTGCGCTCTTGGCAGAACGCCTCATCAACTGGCGCTCTGCGCGCGCCTAGAGGGAGAAAACCATGCAAAATCCGTCTCGCGCGATCGCCCTCTACGGCACCGAAGAGGAGGTCACCCCGCCCCGCATCCTAGGTGCTGGCAAGCTTTCCGCTGAGTTGGAAGCAGGCAACCTGCGCTACATTCGTTGGGATGGCGAAGAGGTGCTGCGCGCTGTCTCTTTCATCGTTCGTGACCGGGATTGGGGCACGTACGCGCCTGAGATTTCCAACCTCACCATCGACGAAACCGCCGACGCTTTCAAAGTCTCTCTGAACGCCGTTGCGCGGGGCGAAGGTGAGAGCTTTGCCTATGATGCGCAGATCGAAGGCCGCGCGGATGGAACGCTGATCTTCCATGGTCGCGGCACCACGCAGACAGGCTTCGAAACCAACCGCACCGGCTTCGTGATCCTGCATCCCATCGATGGCGTTGCCGGTGCACCTGTCACCATAGAGCACACCGATGGTCGCGTGGTTGAGGACCATTTCCCAAGCATCATTGATCCCATCCAGCCGATGATGGATCTACGTGCCCTCTCCCACCACACGCCTGGTGGATTGGCCGTCAAGGTACTGATGGAGGGCGACACCTATGAGATGGAGGACCAGCGCAACTGGACCGATGCATCGTACAAAACGTATGTGCGTCCGCTTGCACGCCCATGGCCCTACCAAATCAATCCAGGCGAAATCATCGATCAAACCATCACGGTATCGGTCAGCGGCCAAGGCGGTCAGCAGGCCAAGTCTGGACCCATCCATCTGACACCAGGCGCAGAAGCGGGCACCGTGCCACCCATTGGCATCGGCCTGCGACCGGAAAACACCGCCACTGCAGCCGCGGCAACAGATGCGCTAACAGCCCTTGGACCCCATTACATGGTGCTGCATCACGATCCGCGCGCTGGTCATGATCATGCTTCGTTGCAAGCCATGGTGAATGTGGCGCACACCGTCGGTGCTGAGCCGTGGCTTGAGGCAGTGATTGAAAACACCAGCGATGACGGCGCCCATGCCGAAGTTGCTGCGCTGGGCAGGATCGCAGCCAATCTGGGCAACCCGTTTGCCACGGTCCTCGTTTCGCCGGCGCCAGATCTCAAATGCACGCTTCCAGGCTCTGTCTGGCCAGCAACTCCGGATGCGCGCGCACTATATGATGCGACGCGTAGCGCCTTCCCCAAGGCGCGTGTTGGCGGTGGCATGTTCAGCTATTTCACTGAGCTCAATCGCAAGCGGCCACCATCCGATGCGTTGGACCTCGTCTCTTTCACTACCTCGCCCATGGTCCATGCAGGCGATGATCGCTCGGTCATGGAGACCCGCGAAGCCCACAGCGCCATTGCCGCGTCCGTGTCGGGTATCGCAGGCAACACCCCATGGGCGGTTGGGCCATCGGCCATTGGAATCCGCGACAATCCTTATGGCGCATCCGCCAAGGACAATCCCGGCAACATTCGCCAGGCCATGAACCGCAATGATCCACGGCAGCGCGGCCTTATGGGAGCCGCTTGGGCCCTTGGCTACGTTTCAGATTTCGCAAGCGGTGGCGCCTCGGCTATCGCAATGGGCGGGGCAACCGGTCCCTTCGGCGTTCTTTCCGCGCCCGGTAATGACCCCGACCCCTGGTACAAGGGCAATGGCGGCCTTTACCCGGTGTTCCATGTCCTGCGCGGTCTCGCCCGTTTGAACGGCATGCGGAGGCTCACGCTCGACCTTCCTGCTTCCGGACCTGTTGCGGCACTGGCAGCGCGCACACAGGATGGCACCGAGATCTGGGCGGCCAACACCAGTCCTGACGACACGGCGATCGCTTTGCCCAGCGCTGCTCGCATCGCAGTGCTGGACGCAGAGAGTTTTGCGATCGCGGCCCATAACCCGACCCACTTCGACACCCTTGGCGACCATGACGACACACTCACTCTGGATGGCTTTGCCATCGCTCGCATTCTTCTGAAAGGCTAATCCATGCACGTTGCAATCATAGGCGCTGCGGGCATGATTGGCCGCAAATTGGCGGAACGCATCGCCGATACTGGCAAGATTGGTGGTGCATCGGTCGATGCCTTGACACTGATCGACGTTCACGCGCCCAACGTGGCGGAGCATTATGCCGGCACACGCAGGGCCTTAGCCGCCGATCTCTCCAATCCTGAAACCGCAGCAGAGCTGGTGGCGCAAAAACCTGACGTGATCGTGCATCTGGCCGCGATCGTTTCCAGCGAAGCTGAGGCTGATCTGGAGAAGGGCTACAGGGTTAACTTGGACGGAACCCGCGCCTTGTTCGAGGCGCTGCGCCACGCTGAAGGCTATACGCCACGCCTCATCTATGCGTCATCGCTTGCCGTTTTTGGCGCACCCTTCCCCGCTCGCATCCCCGATGATTTTCAACTCACGCCCCAATCGAGTTATGGCACGCAAAAAGCGATGGGCGAGCTTCTGCTCGATGACTATACGCGGCGCGGTTTTCTCGACGGTGTGGGCATCAGGTTCCCCACCATTTGCATCCGGCCCGGCAAGCCCAACAAAGCCGCGTCTAGCTTCTATTCCAGCATTTTGCGCGAGCCGTTGAACGGTCAACCAGCGATCTTGCCTGTCAGTGAGGATGTGCGCCACTGGTTCGCTAGTCCCCGTGCTGCCGTCGGTTTCATTGAGCATGGCGCGACGTTGGACAGCACGCAACTTGGTGCACGCAGAAGCATGACGATGCCTGGCGTGTCAGCCACCGTTGCCGACCAGATTGAGGCTCTGCGCACGGTCGCCGGTGACAAAGCGGTTGGGCTTATTCGCCGCGAGCATGACCCGGCAATCGCCAGCATCGTTGAAAGCTGGCCGCGTGATTTTGATACCGCACGCGCCAACCAAATAGGCTTTCGCGCCGAAACATCCTTTCGCGAGATCATCGAGGTCTACCTGGAGGATGAGATGGTTGGGCAAGCCAAGTAGGCAGCCTGATGCAGGTCCATGATCGGGCGGCCACTATCGCGCGGCTGTAAGTTCGGCCTTACTCGTTCTTGCACCGATTTTGGCGCCGATGGCCATCTCTTATAGGGTCGATCCCGTGCACTTCGGGCTAATCATCCCACGACTGCTTTGGTTTGTACTGACCGTCTTCGGAGCGCTCATGGTCATCACATTCATCCAAGCATTCAAGCTTGCGCCGGGCGAATTCATTTTTGGAGGATAGAAACATGGTCAGTCATTGTGCCGGGCGCGGCTGGGAGAGACTTTGATGTTGCTAGGATGCATAGGCGATGATTTCACCGGATCATCAGATCTTGGAAACACGTTGACCAAATACGGCATGCGCTGCGCACAATATGTCGGCGTGCCGAACACGCCTGCAGCCTCTGACGTCGATGCTGGTATCGTAGCACTGAAATCGCGCTCAATCCCGGTCGATGAGGCCATTCGTCTGTCGCTCGAGGCGCTGAAATGGCTGAAGGCGCAGGGCTGTCAGCAATTTCTGTTCAAATACTGCTCGACCTTCGATTCCACGCCTGAAGGCAATATCGGCCCGGTCGCCGAAGCGCTGGCCGATGCGCTGGGCGCCCGCAAAGTGCTTGTCTGCCCAGCTTTCCCCGCGACCGGCCGTTCGGTTTACCAGGGCCACCTCTTCGTCGGCGACAAGCTGCTCAGCCAAAGCGGCATGGAGAACCACCCGCTCACCCCGATGAGCGATCCTGATATTCGCCGCTGGCTTGGCCACCAGATCAGTGGAACGGTCGGCCACGTTGCCTCCGCCACGGTTTCCAAAGGCGCTGATGCGGTGCGCGCAGCCTTGGAGGACCAAGATGCGGCAGGTCATCGCCTGATTGTGGCCGATGCCATCGATGACGCTGATCTTGCAACGATTGGGCAGGCTGCAGCAGGCTTGCCGCTGCTGACCGGCGGATCAGGCATCGCGATTGGTCTGCCAGAGGTCTTTCGGCGCGCAGGTGCCTTGTCTGGCAAGCCCGGAACGTGGACCGGGATGCGCGGGCGTGGTGCCATTCTCTCTGGCTCCTGCTCAATAGCAACCCGCAAACAGGTCGCGCTGCATGCGCAGTCTAACTCAGCACGCGAAGTCACCGCTGATGAGGTAATGTCCCGCGCTGTGACGGCCACCGACTTGGCAGACTGGGCCCTTTCGCAACACGGTCTGCCGCTTGTCTACACATCCGCAGATCCCGAAATCGTCCGCGCAGCGCAGGACAAACATGGCCGCGACGTCTCTG
Organism: Hyphomicrobiales bacterium; assembly: GCA_040219355.1. Taxonomy (GTDB): domain Bacteria; phylum Pseudomonadota; class Alphaproteobacteria; order Rhizobiales; family MH13; genus MH13. Next base: position 585,560 of record JAVJSN010000015.1, on the reverse strand, counting down.
CAACGGCCATCGAAAACCTGTTTGCCGAGACGGCCCGCCTTCTGGTCGCTGGCGGTGTGACACGCCTTGTCACCGCCGGTGGTGAGACGTCTGGCGCCGTGGTTGAAGGTCTGTCACTCACAACTCTTGAAATCGGACCAGAAATTGACCCTGGCGTCCCGGTGATGCGAGCCGGTCCAAACCTTGTCTTGGCGCTGAAGTCCGGCAATTTTGGCGCTCCGGATTTCTTCACCAAGGCCTTTACAACGTTGGAGAGCGGCACATGAGTGAGAACAAACTGCGCGAGGATGTTTGCTATTGGGCGGGCTCGCTGTTTGACCGTGGCTTGACCGGCGGAGCGTCCGGCAATGTTTCGGTGCGCACTGACGATGGCGGCCTTTTGGTGACACCGACAGGGGTCAGCCTTGGTCGCCTTGATCCGGCGCGCCTGTCACGGTTCGACGCGCAAGGCCGTCATATCGATGGCGACGCGCCCACCAAAGAAATGCCGCTGCACTCAGCATTTTATGAAACGCGCACAGGCGCCGGCGCCGTTGTGCATCTGCATTCGACCCATTCGGTTGCATTATCGATGCTGCCGGAAACCGATCCCGACGATGTGATCCCACCGCTCACCGCCTATGCTGTGATGCGAGTGGGCAAGGTGTCGCTGCTGCCCTTCTTTGTGCCCGGTGACCCGGCGATGGCTGACGCGGTGCGCAGCCTCGGCGGTCGTCGCTCAGCGGTTCTGCTCGCCAACCACGGGCCGGTGGTCGCGTCAAAGGATTTAGAAGCGGCGATCTTCGCCATGGAGGAACTGGAGGAGACGGCCAAGCTTGCCATGATCCTTCGCGGAACGGGCGCTGTACCTCTGGAAGCCAATCAGATCGACGCCGTCGTTCGCAAATTCAAGCTGGAATGGGACTGATGCGTTATTCCGCCAATCTAGGATTTCTCTACACCGAGCTTTCGCTCCCTAACGCAATCCGCGCGGCCAAGACCGACGGTTTTGACGCGCTGGAATGTCACTTTCCCTATGACACACCGCCAGATATCATGCGCGAAGCCTTGGATGAGACAGGCTTGCAGATGTTGGCGCTCAACACCTGGCCTGGCGATCGCAATGCCGGAGACTTTGGCCTGGCAGCCTTGCCAGATCGTGCTGAAGAGGCCCGTAACGAGATTGCCCGCGCCGTCGACTATGCCGCTGCCACTGGAATGAATGCCGTGCATGTTATGGCTGGCCGCACCGATGGCGGCAGTGCAGCGGAGGATGCGTTTCGAGACAACCTCAATCACGCCTGCGACTTGGCAGCCAAGCATGGTCTGCACATTCTGATCGAGCCGATCAACACCCGTGATGTGCCCGGCTATCACCTGTCTGGCACTGATCATGCCGACCGTATTTTGAAGGCGTTGGCGCGGCCTGAACTGAAAATCATGTTTGACTGCTATCACATGCAGATCATGCAAGGTGACTTGGCAGCCTCCCTGGAGCGGCTGATGCCAAAAATCGGTCACATCCAGATCGCCGCCCCGCACGACCGTGGCGAGCCTGACGAGGGCGAAATCAACTATCCTTGGTTGATGAAACATCTGGAGCGGCTTGGCTATGAGGGCCATGTCGGTGCTGAGTACAAGCCTCGCAACGGCACCGCCGGTGGGCTCGGTTGGCTGAAGGCCATGCGCGGATAGGGTATCCAGTTGGATATCAAGGCGCGGGAGAAACCCCCGCGCCCAAGCGAAAAAAATCAGCTCGCCTGCAACACGTCCACGGGCGGCCGCTCACGACGCATGGCCAGCTTGTTGAGCGCCGACACGTAAGCCTTGGCAGAGGCCACCAGCGTGTCCGCGTCGGCGGAACGACCGGTGACGATGCTGCCATTTTCTTCCAGGCGCACCGAGACTTCGGCCTGGGCGTCGGTACCTTCAGTGACCGCGTGCACCTGGTAGAGCGACAGGCTCGCTTCGTGCGGCATCAACAGCTTCACCGCATTGAACACCGCATCGACAGGACCGGTCCCGGTCGCCTCGCGGGTGTCATGAACACCATCAATGTCCATGGTCAGAATGGCTTTCTGCGGCCCGCCGGTACCAGCGATCACCGTCAAAGCCAGCACATGGTTGCGCTCGCGGCGTTCGGTGATCTCGGTTTCCACCAGCGCTTCAATGTCTTCATCGTAGACATGCTTTTTACGGTCAGCCAGCTCCTTGAAGCGGTTGAACGCATCCTCAAAGGCGTTGTCGCCCAGCTCAAAGCCCAAGCTCACCAGCTTCTCTTTGAACGCGTGGCGACCCGAATGCTTGCCCATCACCAAGCTGGTTTCACGTACGCCAACATCTTCCGGGCGCATGATTTCGTAGGTCTCAGCGTGCTTCAGCATGCCGTCCTGGTGGATGCCGGACTCGTGGGCGAACGCATTCTTACCGACGATGGCTTTGTTGTACTGCACCGGGAACCCGGAGACCGCTGCCACCAGTTTGGAGGCACGGGTGAGAAAGGAAGGGTCCACCGCCGAGGCATAGGGCAGCGCATCGCCGCGGGTGCGGATCGCCATAACGATCTCTTCCAGCGCGGCATTTCCAGCCCGCTCACCCAGGCCATTGATGGTGCATTCCACCTGGCGTGCACCACCGGCCACACCGGCCAGCGAGTTGGCGACCGCCATGCCCAGATCATCATGACAATGAACGGAGAAGATTGCCTTATCGGAATCCGGCACGCGTGCACGGATGTCCTCAAACATCTTTTTGTATTCTTCCGGTGTGGCATACCCGACCGTGTCGGGCAGGTTGATCGTGGTCGCGCCGTTCTTAATGGCCTCTTCCACGCACTTGGCCAAAAACTCAATTGGCGTGCGAGTGGCGTCCATCGCCGACCACTCCACATCGTCAATCAGATTGCGCGCCCGCGCGACTGTCGCCTGAACAATCTCCAAAACCTGATCTTCGTTCTTGCGCATCTGATGTGCCAAGTGAATCGGCGAGGTGGACACGAAGGTGTGGATGCGGCCGCGCTTGGCGAGCTTCACCGCCTCGCCTGCCCGGTCAATGTCCGCGTTGATGGCACGCGCCAAACCGGCAATGATCGCCCCATCGGAGCGTTTGGCGATCTCGCTGACCGCCTCAAAATCACCGTTGGAGGCAATTGGAAAGCCAGCCTCAATGATGTCGACGCCCATCTCTTCGAGCAGTTCGGCAACTTGCAGCTTTTCTTCCAGTGTCATCGAAGCCCCGGGCGATTGCTCGCCGTCGCGCAGCGTGGTGTCGAAAATGCGCACATAGTCGCGATGTGAAGGATCAACGGATCGGGTGTCTGATGTGGCCGGTGCTGAGTGCGGTGCCATGGGAAGTCTCCTTGTGCGCGCTATCATTGGCGCAATCTCAAAATGCGGGGTAGCAGCTTTTGAAATCCCCTAGAAGCCCGGCTCTTGAGTGAAAGAGCCGACAGCGCCTAGGGGCAGATAAGGAGGAGGCTCGCCCCGTTGAGGCGCGCATCGTCGAAACGAGCATCTAGGCGCTGGCTCGCGGCCAGCGTTGCGAGGATCCGAGAAGAGGATGTGTGCTTACGCATCCGTCAGGTCGCCATATCTCGTTCGTTGCACACCAAAGTGCAGGTTGATCGTTACCCAGTCCTTAACGGGCATGCAAGGGTCACCGGTCGCAGAAAGACGTCAAAGCAACAATGTGCCTTCAGCAACACACACCGCATCACCACCCAAGCGCGAGGCGCTGAGATCGCCAGCGGAATCCAATTCCAGCTCAAGCTCGATCGTAGACGGTCGACCCATGGCAAAGCCCTGCTCAATTTTCAGTCGATGACGGCCTTCCATAGGCGCATCGAATTTCACAATCGCGCCAGCAAGTGAAGCAACGCCAGACCCGGTGGCCGGATCTTCGCGCACCGACCCACCGACCGGCCACATCATCCTTGCGGCAAAGTCGCTGTCGGCGTTCACGGTCTCGCGCGTGTACATATAAACACTGTCGTGGTTTTGCCCTCCGGCAAAAATCTCGGCGAACAGTGGCGCATTAGGCGTGACACCACTCAGCGCTTCCAGATCGTGCACTGGCACACAAAAGTAGGGCATGCCTCCATCAAACTGCGCTGGCACGTGGTTCTCAAAGCCAATCTGGTGCGGCGCCAGACCAAGCGCCAAAGCAATATCGTCTTTCGCCGGTCCCCATTTGTTTTCCGTTGGCATGGACACAAGGTCGAATTCGGCAAAACCCCCGGAGCGTGCGCCCTGGTCGCCATCGACCTTCACGGCGGCTCGGATCAGGCCGATTTGCTCTTCCATCAGCACCAGGCCAGTGGAAAGCCCATCAGCAACACTGTCGCGCGCCAAAGCCACAGCGGCCCCAATGGTCGGGTGGCCAGCAAAGGGCAACTCACGATCAGGCGTATAGATGCGCAGCCGCGCAGTATGCACCGGATTCGTCGAACCGAGCAGAAACACTGTCTCGGAAAGATTGAATTCTTTGGCCAGTTTTTGCTGGTCTGTATCCGACATATCGTTCTCACGCAGATCCACGACCGCCAGCGGGTTGCCGGCCATAGGCGTGTCGGTGAAAACATCATAAATGCGATAGGGGATGGGCATGCAGAACCTCACCAATCAATCGGAAGGTTCTGCCTACGCGCGGCAGCAAGTGGCGGTCAAGCGGTGGTCAACCGACAACCGCAACGACCGCCCTATTGAATGTAGGGCGAGCGGCAGTGATGGTGACCGCCACTATAGGCAAGGAACAAATTGGTGTGCGGATTGTATGACCGGAAACGGTGCGTGCAGTACTGCAGATGGTGCGACCAAAGCGGTCCAGACCCAAACGCATAGCGGTGCCCGCGATAGGCATAATGCATCAGTTGCACCGCCTGGACCTCATGTTGAATGACAATGGTTGTGCGGCTTTGCACCACCACGCCGCCCACCATCTGGCCGTGCGCTGGATAATGGCGGGTGCCATGCGCTTCGGCGCTCGGAGCCAATAGGCCCCAGCCAAGAACGAGGGCCAGTGCGGCAAAACAGGCTTTGGCAAACTGTCTCATGAGAAATATTCCTTAGCTTGAGTGTTGCCGCACTGAAGATTGAAAGATCTAGCGAATCCAAGGTGACCGGCAATGCCGGTGATGCCCTGAATAGGCCAGAAACAAGTTGGTGTGGTGGTTGTAGGAGCGGTAGCGCCCATAACAATACTGCACGTGCTGCTGCCACACCTGGCCGTGGCCAAACCGCACCTGCCGACCTTGATAGCGATAATATTGTGGCTGGTAGTACTGCCTTTGCACTTGGCTCGACAGAATAGTCGCCGTCACGCCGCCAATGATAAGGCCAGCGATCAACGCACCGCGCCGTCCATTGTGGGCGTCCGCCGTGTCCACCGACACCGCAAACATAGTACCAACCAGCAGCGTCACTGCCGCCAGCGAAAGAAATCGTTTCATGGCAAAGCTCTCCTCAAAGCTTGATGAAAGTGCCCTCCGAGGAAAGGTTAACACATCATGAATACTTTGGCGCCCCGTGAAACGCCTTACCCGCCATTCACCAACGTTGCGCCATTCCGCAGGATCAAAGACAGGCCAAGAATGGCAATCCCTGCCAGGAAGAGCTTGCGAAACATCTCTTCAGAAAGCCGGGTGCGCAGCCGCTCGCCAATCGCCAAACCCACCAGAGCTGGCGGTATGCAAAGCGCTGAAAGAACCAGCAATGCCGGGGTCATAATCGCTTTGACACCAAAAACGATTCCAATCATGGCCGTGGAGAGCATGAAAAGCAGGCCCAGCGCCTGCACCAGCTCATCGCGCTTCAAGCCAAGCGACTGCAGAAACAACCCGCCAGGAATGATGAATATACCGGTGATACCGGTGATGAACCCGTTGACGATACCCAGCATGAAGCCGACGGGCCTCTCCTGCTCGGGCGTTAAGCGGATTTCATACCGCAGTGCGCTGGTCGCCGCGAAGGACACCGCCAGAATGCCGAGCACCAGACCAGGATAGGCCTCATTCACCCGCAGCTGGATCGCGATGCCAAACCAAATAAGCCCAATGGCAGGGATCAGAAATGGCCACAGCCGCTTGATCAAACCCACCAGATAAGGTCCGCGAAAAGCCTGGCGCACATTAGTGATGAGCGACGGGCCGACATTGGCGGCAATGGCCGTAGTCAGCGGCATCGTGAGCGCCAATAGCGTGATCGCAAACAGCGGCATGCCGAACCCGACAACGCCTTTAATGATGCCAGCCAGGAAAAAGATTATCATCGCCAGCGCAATGGTTTCAGGCGCAAGCGCCGCGAAAGCGGACGTTATGAGATCGATCATAAACCGTCCCATACGCCGCGCCCCGATGGAACGCCAGCCACACCCTTGACCAAGCTTAAGCACAAGCGCATCACTCGCCCGCCTAACCACTGGAGCATGCTTATGACCACCCAGCTTTCGGTCAACGTCAATGCCATCGCCTATCTGCGCAACCGGCGCGATCTGCCTTGGCCATCGATCACTGACTTGGCCCGCATCTGTCTGGACGCGGGCGCTGTCGGCATCACGGTTCACCCGCGTCCTGACGAGCGGCACATTCGCACCAGCGATGTCTACGAGCTGAAAGCGCTGTTGCAGGAGCCGGCCTACAAGAACGCCGAGTTCAACATGGAAGGCTATCCGGACGAGCGGTTTTTGGCGCTCTGCGAAGCCATCAGGCCTGACCAAGTAACGCTGGTGCCTGATGATCCAGCCCAGTCCACTTCCGACCATGGTTGGGACATTCCTGCCCATGCGCAGATGCTGACAGATGTGTGCGCACGCATCCACATTTTTGGTGCGCGTGTGTCTCTGTTTGTCGATGGCGATCCATCGATGGCGGAACATGCCAATTCCGTCGGGACGGACAGGGTAGAGCTTTACACCGGGCCTTATGGCCACACATTCGATCCCGTTGCCAAGGCAGAAGAACTGGCAAAAATGAAGGCAACGGCAGAGGCCGCCCACGCAGCCGGCCTTGGCATCAATGCGGGCCACGATTTGACCATCGATAATCTACCGCCGCTCATTGAAGCTGCACCGATGATCGCTGAGGTGTCCATTGGCCACGCGCTGACAGCTGACGCCCTCACCCATGGGTACGCGCAGGCGGTGAGGCTTTACCGGCAGGCATGCGGGCAAACTCTTTAAGAGCCACTAAGCCCCGGAACCCATGGGGTATCCGGGGCCTCACGCCCCACCCACTTCCGTCATTCCTGTGCTTGTCGCAGGAATCCATTCCAGTGGACTTTCGATGTCATCGCGATTTGCGGAAGACTCAAAGGAATGGATCCCCGCCAAAACGGCGAGGATGTCGGTATGATGTGGCCGGCACGATTTCCCCCTTGACCCACTCCTCATTTTCCTATTCAAAGCCGTACCGAACCGTACAGTACGGCACTCCAAGGACATCTCCGTGGCCATCGCGAACGACAACCAATCAGCAGACACCAGCGCCCAGCCGCACGAAAGCGCAGAGTTTTCATCGCGCCAGAATGCTGTGCTCGCCGTGGCGCTGACCATGCTCGTAGAAGGCGGAGAAAAGGCGCTGACCACCGCTGGCCTCGCCAAAGCGGCCAATTGTTCCAAGGAAAGCCTCTACAAATGGTTTGGCGACCGCGATGGCATTTTGGCCGCTATCGTCGTCTACCAGGCATCCAAAGTGCGCGGCGTGGACGAGCGCGCCACCCCGGCAACGCCAGAAGCCTTTAAAACCGCCCTCACCGCCTTTGCAGAGGATCTGCTGGCGGTGCTGCTTTCCGACACTTCGTTGGCCCTCAACCGGCTTTCAATCGGCCATATCCGTGGGGAACCGACGCGTGGCGACAATCCAGGCTTGGGCGCCGTGCTCGTCGACAAAGGCAAGCGCCGCATTGAAGCGCGCGCAATCCATCTGCTCACCCACGGCAAACGACAACGCTTCATCGCCTTTGATGACGCGGCCACGACCTATTCCACCCTCTACGGGCTCATCATCGGCGATGCGCACATTCGCGCGCTTCTCGGCGATGATCCGCAGATAGACGAAGACGGGCAGAAGGCGCATGCCGCCCGCGCCGTCGACCAATTTCTAACCCTTCACACCCAATCCGACTTTTAATCGAACGCTTCCAACAGGAGACTTCCATGCGCGTTTATTACGACCGCGATGCGGACATTAATCTGATCAAGGACAAGGGCGTCCTGATCGTGGGTTACGGCTCACAGGGCCATGCCCATGCCCTCAATTTGCGCGACAGCGGCGTCAAAGATGTGCGCATTGCCCTGCGCGAAGGCTCAGCCACGGCAAAGAAAGCCGAAGGCGCAGGCTTCACCGTGATGACCCCCGCCGAAGGCGCCAAATGGGCTGACGTGGTGATGATGCTGACGCCAGACGAGCTGCAGGGCGACATCTACGCCGACAGCCTGGCCGGCAACATGAAGCAAGGCGCCTCGCTGGTTTTTGCCCACGGCCTCAACGTACACTTCAACTTGATCGAGCCACGCGCTGATCTGGATGTGTTCATGGTCGCGCCAAAAGGGCCAGGCCACACGGTGCGTTCAGAATATCTGCGCGGCGGCGGCGTACCGACGCTGATCGCCATCCATCAGGATGCCACTGGTAACGCCCACGACATCGCCCTCTCCTACGCGTCTGCCAATGGTGGCGGCCGCGCCGGTATCATCGAGACGACCTTCCAGGAGGAGTGCGAAACCGACCTCTTCGGCGAGCAGGTCGTGCTCTGCGGCGGCATGGTGGAGCTCATCCGCGCGGGCTTCGAAACGCTGGTGGAAGCAGGCTACGCGCCTGAAATGGCGTACTTTGAGTGCCTGCACGAAACCAAGCTGATCGTGGACCTGATTTATGAAGGCGGCATCGCCAACATGAACTACTCGATCTCCAACACCGCCGAATACGGCGAATATGTCACCGGCCCACGCATCATCACGCCAGAAACCAAAGCGGAAATGAAGCGCGTTCTGGAAGACATTCAGTCGGGCAAGTTCACCCGCGACTGGATGCTGGAAAACAAGGTCTCGCAGACCTCGTTCAAGGCCACCCGCGCCCGCAACGCAGCCCACCCCATCGAGGAAGTGGGTGCGAAGCTGCGCGGCATGATGCCCTGGATAAGCGAAAAAGCACTGGTGGATAAAGCGAAGAACTAGCGGTCGGGCAGAAGGCCCGGAGCGAAGTGCAAAAAAGAAGCCCCGGCTCGCTGTCAGCGTCCGGGGCTTTTTAGTCGGTCGCACGACGGCAGTTCCGCTGGTGAAGCGACTGAATGTTAAAGTTGAACAATAGAGGCTTTTCCGAATCTAGACGGGATAAGGCGTCGCAGCACGCGTGGTGTTGGATTTGAAAAGCCAGATGTCAATCAGTACCGGTCGAGGCGAATTTCTGATCCAGTTATCTTACTGATCTGGCCACCCAAATTGACTGCACTGTAGATTGATCTAGGGGGGCGAGCAGCGTCATCGACATCGCGGCGAACCCAACTTCGATCCTCCATTGTTCTGAGTGATTGCGACAATGCACGATCTGTAATCGTCACAAGATCTCTTTTGATGCCGTTGAAATGGTTGGGCGTGCTCAGCGATGTCAGAATGGGAACAGTCCATGATCGTCGGAGCAGTTGATGATCCTCATTCCTAGAAACGCGATGAATTTTGTTGGCAATCGCCGCCGCGGTTTTGCCTAACTCTGTCAAACGAAATTCAGGTCTCAGTGGATGACCATGGCCAGGGTTTCGTTCCAACAATCCAATTTCGATGAGATGGTCCATGCTTTGGGCAAAGGCCGTTCTACTGGCACCTGTTGCTGTCAGAAGCGGCGCTTGTCGACCGGCCACACCTTCGTGCAAGTTCGATAAGATGGGCAATGCCCAAGCTCTTGACGTGATGTTGACAAATGTTTTTATGTCCATAAAGTATAGTTAGTATATTTAAAATCCTAAGGGAAGACCATGCCACTCATTTCATTAGAAAAAACCATCACGATCGCACTGTCCGTCAAAGACCGCCATGCGAGTGCAGAATGGTACCGATCCATGCTCGGGTTTGAGGCGATCTATCATGCAGACGAAGCAGGGTGGTCTGAACTGCAAACGAAAACTGAGGGGGTCACCATAGGACTTGGGGAACACACTCAGCCTGTCCCCGGCAATTGCGTTCCTGTTTTTGGAATTGCCGATCTGGATTCTGCTCGTCAGAAATTGGAACAAGCGAAAGTGAAGTTCGATGGCGAAACGGATGTTGTTGAAGGTATGGTCAAGACGGCAACCTTTTATGATCCCGACGGCAATGCGCTCATGCTCGCCGAAGATTTAACGGGAGAAGCCTAAGGCTGAAACCAATAGGCGACGCACACCGCCACCTGAAGCTCAATAAGTTTACCTGGCTAAGGGCTCAGAACGGCCGTCGGCCAAGCTGACAAAGCGACCAAGACACGATCTCCTGCTAAGTTCCAAACGGGCGGAGAGCTAACACTCTCTGCAGACGTAACGTCCGCAACACAGTTGAGGTAAAGCGGGCAAACTCCTTAAGCTCTTTGATTAACGAAGCTGACAAGGCCGCTAGGGAGCCGACCCATATAGTTGGCCAATCTTGCTACGTACCCCACCGATGATGCCAGAGAAGGTGACCGAGATAGGGGAGTTGATGAAGAACCCATCCACAAGCCGTTGCGTTGCGCCTTCAAAACCGTTGCGCGGCGCGGGGAAGCCATATGTAGCCGCCACATAGTTACCCACTGGCAATGTGTACCAATCGGCAGCCTGTCCAGCAGCAAAGCCTGAACCAAACTCGCGCAGATATCGCCCGGCAATATCGCTGTTATCATCGGTGATGCCGCATTCGCGACGGGCATAGGCACCCCAATCATCGGTTTCAGTGGGTACACCGGAGATAACCTCGTTGACGAAACCCAGATGGACCGCAGCATGGCAATATTGGCGCACATTCTCAGTCATGAACCCTACCAAACCGCCAAGCGGCGCACCGGGCAACCCGTAGACAGTGCCAAGGCCAGAGGCGACATGACCGGCAACTTCCAGGTTGGAGAGGATGTCCTTGTATTCGCCCGCGATCCGCGCAGCGATGGCACCTTTGGCATTGGTTGGACCGGTGAAAAACAGCGGGTAGGCACTCTGGCCCCATTGGCTTACCACCCGAGCGCGGGCGGCAGGATCATCAGAGTAATACCAGCCCCAGCTGTAGCGGGTGCCACCGGCTTCCACCATCCGTTGCGGGACCGATAAGCCGCCCAGAGTGGCTGCCTCAGCCCCGGCCAATGCAGCGTAGGCACGCCAGAGGTCCTCTCCGCGCGCTTGCTCGCTAAGCCACAGGCCGCCCACCACATAGGGGTTCCGGTCGCTGTAAGAGTTCTCAGATGACAGCACGTTGAGCACAGAGGTGCTGGCAAGCTCGGTTGGGTCGCTGAAATCTGGCTGGACGGAGTGCACCAGCATCAGGGGGCCGCGGAGGTGGTTGAGGCCTTCTCGCCCTGCAAATTCTGTTAGCTGCCGCACCTGTCCAGCGATGGCCAAACTATCAAAATCCATGGTTCCGTCGGCGTCAGGCATGGCCGCGCCGCGTCCTTCTGCCACTTCAAGGCTAGAAACAGTAGCTATCCAGCCATCCAACATGCGGCGCGCCAGATGTTGCTCGCGCGGTGTACCGGTTCCGACAATAAAGCGGTGCTGCCCCATCATCAATTCCAGCGGGTTACGCTCGCCAAGACGAGCAATCTCCGTAGAAATAGAGCCACTTTCACCAAGCGAGGCGGTGATGCCGATAGCCTCCAAACCCAATTCGGGAACCTCGAGCATCACATATTGCCCGTCAGCAAACATGCTGTCGTCGGTCAGGGAAATGGTGAAGTTGATCGTGTCCTGTGGGGCTGCCGCAGCGGGCGGTGCGAACGATAGGCGCAGGCCGCCATAAAGCTCATCACCTAACTCATCAATGATCCTGGTAATCGATCCAAGCTGCGCCAATGTCCGACTGGTAGTGGAAACGGCGTTATAGGCGATGGCGTCGTTGGTAAGTGCGATTGAATGAAGGGCCGAGCCGTGCTCAGCCAGCAGGCCAGGAATGGGCGCAGTTCCATCGGCATCTGCATCGTTGAAAAGCACAAAGTCGGCCGCCCGTGGCCCTACCAAGTCTTGCGCATCCGCAATGGCCTGGCTGGTCACATTGCCACCATAAGGCACGATCTCCCGTTCCGCGAAGGCTTCCACCAACGCAGTTTGGTCTTCTACGCGTTGCAACGGCATTTCAATGCGCGACTCATTGCCAAACGAGATCACCCCAACTTCGGTACCGGTGGGCAGGTTGGCAAGCAGCGCTTCAACGGCTTGGCGCGCGCGTGTAAAACGCCCTGGATCATTCATCGAGCCGGAACGGTCTAGCAAAATGACCAGTGGGCGACCAGCGGCAGACTGTGCCTCGATGCGGAAGGGCACTTGCTCACCATTTTGGTCGACACGTAGATGGGCCGCGCTGAACAAAGCGCCGGCGGGCGCGTCATGCGCAAGACGCACCGACACACGTCCTGTATCGTGGACAGAGGCTGAGGCTATCTCCCACACTTCAACAGTTGGTGCTGGTCCAACGTCCACAGGTTCGCTTTGGGCGTAGGCTGACCGGGAGAGGTCGGCAACAGCGCCATTACCAATGTCAAACGGTACACCTTCGACGGCTTCTGTTCCTGACTGGATGATCGGAACCCAAAGCGCCGGGCTCTCAGTATCTCGGTCGAAGGTTCCGGCCCAGAACGTGGCGGCGCCGGTCAAGGGCTGAAAGGAAATTTGCGTGTTGTTGGCAGCACTGCTGCTCCATTGTGCCAGAGTTTCGGTACGCCCATCTGCGGTGCGCATCCACAACTCCATCGCCAGCAGATTGACCGCCTCTGGATCCCACGGCGTGATGGTGCTGGCATCAGGGGTATCCGTGATGTCTGTCCCGTTGGAGCGGAAGATGCGGCCATCCTCCAGCATCACCACCGGGCGCGGACCACCTGCACGCGGTCTGGGCGCTATGGTGAGATCCAAGCCTCCAGCCGATGAATGAGACTGGGCAACGGTGATCCCCGCCTCCATGGCCGTTTGAATGGTTGTGATGGCACTGGTCAATTGTGCTGTGGCGCTGGCGCTGTCCTCAAGGTCCGCCTCCACATAGTCGCCCAAAGCCTGGTAGGCATCGGTTAGCGGCTGGCCGGTGACCCAACCGGTGGGGTCAGTATCAAGCGTGCTTGATAGGCCAAGGGTTGCCTCATGACCGGCCTCGCTCAACAGAGCATACAGAAGCACGGCGGCATCCGTATCGCTGGCCATACGCAAGCTAAGCGCATCTTGCGGGGTATAGAGACGTTCAGGGTAGGTAGCGGGGGCCATTTGCTCGTGCATGAAGGCGGTGATCGCCTCCACGGTTTCAAGCCGGGCAGCCGCTTGGCTGACAGTTTCGCCAGGAATGGCAAAGGAGTCGCGCGCATCAATGAGGTGCTGAAGCAGAGCATTCTCTGGCTCATTTTCCTGAACCATGCAGGTGGCGAGCAAGAGAAGCAGTAGTGCAATGATGATTGCGATGCGCACCATGAATTGTTTGTGCCATGGCTCCCGTGTCTTTGCATGCTCTGCCATTGTGTTTTCCCTTGATTATCCAGACACACCGCAAGGCCAAAGGGAAGAAAAGTCAAGGCGTCTATCTGGCAGACAAGCAAGGTCTATTTTGGGAGTTTGTAACGTGGCAGGGCGCGACAACATCAAGGTCGGTTAAGGGCCAGAAGTGATTAAGACGCTCATCTGCCCCAAGGTCTTAAGAGGGCTCATAACCGCCATCTGGCCTCTCTCGCATTGGGAAATGCTTGGTCGGTATCGGTGCCACGCTACCAATCCTATGGTCACGCGATTACCTTCAATTTGGGGCTATCCACCCAACCAAAAACTGACTAGCGCAGAGGGAACCAGGAATTTCCGGAAGCGCTTTTATGACCACCGCCCCAGCAGCAGACAGCAGCACACTCGCACCCGCCTCTTTCCTCCGCCATCGGGTGGCCGTCTCGATCATGTTTTTGATGAACGGACTGATGGTCGGCGGTTGGGCACCGGCGATCCCGGTGTTCAAGGACAAGCACGCGCTGGCCGAAAGCGAGCTGGGCCTGATGATTTTGCTCATCGGCATCGGGTCGCTGCTCACCATGCCGATTACCGGTGGGATCATCGCGCGGCGCGGTTCTACCGGCATCTTGATCATCGCGGCGTGGCTCTGCGTGCCGGTTTTGCCGCTGGTCTTGTTCGCGCCAAACCTGTGGCTTGCTGGCACCGCGCTTCTGTTGTTTGGCGGCGGTCTCGGCTCGATGGACGTGGCGATGAATGCCAATGCCGCCCGCATCGAAGAGCAACACAGCAAGGCCATCATGTCGTCCTGCCACGGGTTTTGGTCGCTGGGCGCGCTCATCGGGTCGGGTGTAGGCGGGACGCTGCTCGGGTTCTTTGGTTTGGGAACGCAGGCCTTGAGCGTCGCAACCCTGATCCTCATCGGCACCGTGATTGCCATGTCCAGGCTGATGCGCGATGTGGTTGAGCGCGGCGAAGGCATCGAAAAGCCGAAGCTCGCTTTGCCCCGCACGCTCACCATCTATCTGGTCGCAATCATCGCCTTTGCCGGTTTCACCGCCGAGGGAACCGTGCTCGATTGGGCGGCGCTGTTCCTGCGCGAAGACCGAGATGTGCCTGAATGGATGGCCGGTTACGCCTTTGCCGCCTTTGCAGCAACCATGGCGCTGGTGCGCTTTGTTGGCGACCCGGTGCGCAACCGTCTGGGTGATCTGCGCACCATGCAGATCTCTGCCACTCTGTCGCTGGTTGGTTTTTTGCTGGCAGGTCTTGCGCCAAACCTCACAGGCACGATCCTTGGCTTCGCTATTGCCGGTCTTGGCCTTGCCAACGTTGTGCCCATCGCTTTTGCCGCCGCTGATCGGGTGCCCGGCATTCCGCGCGGCATCGGCATTTCAGTCGCCACCTTCTGCGGTTATGCGGGAATTTTGGTGGCGCCACCGCTCATTGGCTTTGCCGCCGAGATCGTGGACTACGCCGTCATTTTCACCTGCGTGGCGGTGCTGCCGCTCTATTGCCTGTTGGCCGCCCGCACGGTGAAGCAGCGCTAGGGCGCAGGCCCTAGGGCTCTAGAATTTCGACATCCATGCGCGTGGCATAGACGGTCACCCGCACCAACGGCGTGCCATTGATGATCGCACGGGCGGTATCTGGGCGCACAACCCCGCGCGACATCAACCGTTCGAACCGGCCACGTTCATGACGATCATGAAACACATCATCGCCCTCATCTTCGGCATCCGGCTGATCGAAAAGATGAAAGTTTGCCCGGTCCTGGCGCAATATGGCCGCAGCCGTCTCAAGCCGATCACCACGTGAATTCACCTTATCCTGTGCGCTGATGCGGGTGGTGTATTCGGTGAGCACCCTGCCCTGTGCAAATACCTGGCTCGGCACGGTTGCAGGCATCAACACCGCCAGCACAACAATCAAAAAGCGCATCCATCACCCTCATTCAAAATCTGGTCGGCCATCGCTTCCACCGACTGAACCGACGGATCAAGCCTTGGCCAATCGCCCATCTGACCGCGAAACCAAGTCGATTGCCGCTTGGCATAGCGGCGGGTTTCGATGGTCAGAGCATCCAGCGCCGCATCGCGCGACATGTCTCCGTCCAGATAGGCACTGATCAGTGAAACACCAATGGCGCGCATCACCGGAAGCTCGGTGGAAAGGTCGCGGGCACACAAGGCACGCACTTCCTCCAACGCCTCCTCGCATAGCATGGTCTCGGCACGCTGACGTATGCGCGCTTCAAGCCAATCGCGCGGCGGTGCCAAAACAACGTGGCGGGTATCGGCCAACTCCAGCAAAGCGCCTTCTGGCGGCAGGGCCTGCCAATCGGCCAGCGATTTACCGGTTGCCAGCAACACCTCCAGCGCCCGCGCTACTCTTTGACTGTCGGTTGGAGAAAGCTGGTCCGCCATCGCCTCGTCCAACTCAGCGTGAAGGGCCGGCGCCCCCTCCTCGATCATCCGGTCGCGAACCGTGCGGCGCACATGATCGGGAATATCAGGTATGGGGGAAATGCCTTCCGTCAGCGCACGAAAATAAAGCCCTGTTCCACCCACGAAGATGAGCGATTGGTCCGCTTTTTGAGGCGGACCGTCCGCCTTAGTCCGCTCATCGTCCGCCTTAGTCTGCATAAAGTCCGCTTCTTTTTGCGGACCGTCCGCCATGTTTTGCAGACGGTCTGCCACCGTATCGCGCCAAAGCGCTAAGCTGAACACGTGCCCACCATCTTGCGTCCCATAGAGAAAGTGATCAAATCGCGCCTCCTCCTGAACGCTCGGGCGGGCTGTCACGATGCGCAAATCACGATAGATCTGCATGGAATCGGTGTTGATAATCACCGCGTTGCCCAACCGCTCAGCAAGCCGCATCGCCAGCGCGGACTTGCCGCTGGCCGTTGGTCCTGCGATAAGCAGCACCTGCCCCATTCCCCCAGATTTTTGAGCTCTTTGCATGACGCACCTATGCACGTTGATCGCCGACCGCACCACCCGCATCCTCACGCCAGCCGTGCGCGACAAGGCTGCCCAAGTGATCAGGAGTACGCTGAGCACCGAGGTGACGGTCACCGAACTTTCCGACCATGCAGCCTACGATCTGGCCTTCACTGCGAACGACACCAACGCTCTGAAATCGCTGAAAGAAAGCGTTCGCCACGCGCTCGACCCCCTGCCAATTGATGTTGCCGTTCTGCCAGCAGAAGGGCGGCGCAAGAAACTGTTTCTGGCGGACATGGACTCCACCATGATCGAGCAGGAGTGCATTGATGAACTGGCCGATCAGCTGGGCATCAAAGCCCATATCGCCGACATCACAGAGCGGGCGATGCGCGGCGAGATCGATTTCGAACCGGCGCTTCGAGAACGCGTCTCCATGCTCAAAGGGCTCTCTGAAAGCATCATCGACACGGTTTTTGCTGAACGCATCACGTTTACACCCGGCGGCGCGGAGCTTCTGGCCACCATGAACGCCCACGGCACAACCTGTGTTCTGGTATCAGGCGGATTCACCCACTTCACTGCCAAAGTATCTGAAATGCTTGGTTTTTCTGCCAATTACGCCAACCAACTTCTGGTCGAAGACGGTTTGCTCACCGGCACTGTGTCAGAGCCAATCCAGGGCCGCGAAGCAAAAAAGACCCATCTGGAAAATTATGCGAGGCAACTTGGCATTGACCTGCACCAGACGTTGGCGATCGGTGATGGCGCCAATGATTTGGGCATGATCGAAGCCGCAGGCCTTGGCGTCGCGTTCCGCGCCAAACCGGCGGTGGTCGAACGTGCCGACGCCGCCCTCAGCGCCGCGGACTTAACCGGCGCGCTGTACTTGCAAGGCTACGCCGACAGCGATTTTAGGACGTAGATCGAGGCGCTAAGAGATCAATCCGCAGGCAGCGCAACAAACTGGCTTTGGCCCTCATTGTCCTGAATGAGCATCAAGATTTGGCTACGACCTTCCGCACGCAAGGCATCAACACGGTCGGCAACCTCTTGCGGTGTCTCAACAACCTGCTGACCCACCTCCAAAATCAGCGTGCCCGGCTGAATATCTTTAGCGGCGGCAGGCCCATCAGAAAATACAACGGTGACCACCGCGCCGGTCGCGCCTTCATCCATTTCGAAGCCAAGATCAAAGGCTTCTTGCACCGTCGAAAGCTCCATGCCGAGCAGCGAAACCGGCTCTGGACCGGCCTCGATCACCACCGCTTCACCGCCTTCACCATCACGCAACGCCAACACGACGGTCAGTGACAGGGTTTCACCGCGCCGTATAACCTCCACCGGCACCTGCGTGCCTGGAGCAATTTGGGCCACACGGGCCGGCAAATCGCTGTACATGTTGATCGCTCGGTTGTTGAAGCGCACGATCACATCACCGCGCTCAATGCCAGCATCATCGGCAGGCCCGCCTTCATTGACCACCGAGACCAGCGCCCCACGCGGCCTGTCGAGCTGAAGACCATCCACCAAATCAGGTGTGACCTCTTGAATGTTCACGCCGAGCAAGCCGCGCCGTGTCTCACCAAAATCCACCAGCTGGGTAACGATGGTCGCAACGGTGGCCGCAGGGATTGCAAACCCAACTCCAACCGAACGCCCATTGGGCGAAAGGATTGCCGTGTTGACGCCAACCACATCGCCGTTGAGATCAAACAACGGACCACCTGAATTGCCGCGGTTGATGGCGGCATCGGTCTGGATGAACGAGTCATAGGGCCCGGCGCCAATATTGCGGTTCATCGCCGAGACAATACCCAACGACACCGAGCCGCCGAGGCCGAACGGGTTGCCAATGGCGAGCACCCAGTCGCCGATGCGCAAATCATCGGAGTTGCCGAACGAAACAGCAGGCAATGGCGTATCCGCAACGATGCGCAAAACCGCCAGATCGGTGGCTTCATCGCGACCAATCACTTCGGCGGGAAAAGAGCGACCATCGGTCATGATAACATCGATATCGTCGGCACCGGCAATCACATGGTTGTTGGTAACGACGATGCCTTCGGGATCGATGATGAAACCTGAGCCTAAGGAATTTTCACGGCTTGGTCCGTCGCGTTCACTGTCGTCATTGAAGAAGTCCTCAAAAAACTCCTCAAACGGTGAGCCTTCCGGCAAGTTGGGGAGCGGCGCTGGTCTGCGCCCAGAAACCCGCTGCGAGGTGGAAATGTTGACCACAGCGTCCAGCAACTCTTCGGCCAAATCGGCCACAGGCACGGGTCCTTGTGCCCGGGTGCTTGGCTCGGCCTGCGACCAGGCATTTGGTACAGAGAGCAGCAACGCGACTGCACACACAAGGACGAGCAGCGCAGCTTTGATCCGAGGCGAACAAGCCTCGCGCCCAAAAACCCGGGAACGAGCGGCTGATTGAATGACTCCGGACGTGGCGACCATGAAACAACACCTTGACCATAAGAACAACCAGAAGATTCTGGCAGGAACGAACCCCACCAACCTGTCGCCCAACGGTGATGAGATCAAGGCGTGTTACGCGCCAAACGTGCGTGCCAACCAAAACAGCATAACGCCCAGCGCCAGCGCGCCAACACCGCCCACACGCAGCATTTCGGGCGTCATCTGCCCCACCATTTCCACCATGCGGCGGGCTTGATCAGGAAACAGCGCATAAAAAAGGCCCTCGGCGACAAGAGCGCCGCCGAGGACCAAAAGGATGACTTCAACAATTGCCATCTTTGACTATGGCTTCAACTATTGCTGCGCAGCGGATGCTGCAGGTGCAGGAGCTTGCGTACCCGACGTTGGGTTCAGCGTGGTGGAGCTTGTATTGTCCCCGCCCTGCTGATCGCCAAAGTAGCGGAAGAAGTCAGAGTCCGGTGAAATCACCAGGCTCGCACCGCCAGAAAAGCCAGCTTCATAGGCCTGCATGGAGCGATAGAAGGAGAAGAACTCCGGATCGGCTCCAAAAGCGGTTGCGAAGATGTTGGTCCGCTCAGCGTCACCTTCACCACGGATCTGCTCGCCTTCACGTGTGGCATCGGCAACAAGCACCGTGACCTCACGATCGGCACGCGAACGGATACGCTGGGCAGCTTCTTCACCTTGCGCGCGGATCTCTGTGGCTTCACGCTCACGTTCGGTCTGCATGCGTTGGAAGATGGCTTGGCTGTTGGCTTCAGGAAGATCGGCACGACGAATACGCACATCTACGATTTCCATACCAAAAGCGTTGGCTTCCCGGTTCACCTGCTGGCGAATGCGGTTCATCAATGTCGCGCGATCATCGCGCACGATGGTGGTGAAGTTCACCTCACCGAGCACACGGCGTGTTGCCGAGTTGACGATGGTTGACAAGCGAGACTGAGCGCCTGCGATGCTTCCGACATTTTGGAAGAAGGCAAGCGGGTTTGTGATGCGATAGCGTGCAAACGTATCGACAACCAAACGCTCCTGGTCAGCGGCAATGATTTCCTGAGCCGGGCTATCAAGGTCAAGAACCCGGCGATCGAAATACGACACGTTTTGCACGAACGGCAGCTTGAAGTTCAGTCCAGGTTCTTGGACCACATCCACAGGCTCACCGAACTGCAGCACAAGCGCCTGCTCGGTCTCATCAACGACGAACAGCGACGAGTAGATCGCAGCGCCCAGAATGACGAGGATGAAGAGGCCAACGCCTCCAAAGAGACTTTTCATCATTGGGTTCCCCCCGTGCGGCGGTTGAGCTCATTGAGCGGCAGGTAAGGCACGATGCCCTGTCCACCTTCACTGGTATCCAGAATGATCTTGTCGTTATCGCGGAAGATCCGCTCCAACGTTTCCAGATAAAGCCGCTGACGCGTCACTTCCGGTGCCTGGACATACTCTTGATACACAGCGGTAAAGCGATCAGCCTGACCACGCGCTTCAGCAACGGTCTGTTCGCGGTACGCAGTAGCAGCTTCCAAAATACGCGCCGATTCACCACGCGCTTCCGGGATCACCCGGTTGGCATAGGCCTGCGCTTGGTTTTGCACACGCTCATTGTCAGCGCGTGCGGCTTGAACGTCACGGAAGGCGTCGATCACCTGGCTTGGCGGATCAACCGTCAGCAACTGAACCTGTGTCACTTCAACACCGGCACCGTAAGTATCAAGTGCGCCCTGCATCAACTCTTGCACAGCCGTCTCAGTAATCTGACGACCTTGGGTGAGAAGCGGCTGAATTTCAGAACGACCCACAACTTCACGCATCGCACTTTCAGCAACGGCGCGCACGGAGCCTTCGGGGTTCTGGATGTTGAAAAGGAAGGCTGACGCATCAGAAATGCGCCAGAAAACCGTGAAATCGATGTCGACGATGTTACCATCACCGGTCAGCATCAAGCTTTCCTCGGGTACGTCTCGTGCACCAGAAGACTGGCCAGAAACCCGTGTACCAATATCCACGCGGTTGATGGTCGTTACCGACGGTGTGAAAACCTGTTCAATCAGCGGTGGCAAGCGGAAGTTCAAACCCGGCTGCGCCTGGCGATCAAATTCACCAAAACGCAAAACGACGCCCTGCTGATCAGGCTGTACGCGGAAGGTGAAGAAGTTGTAGCCGACAAACACCAGAGCAATCAGCACGACCAGCACGATGAGGCCACGGCTTGCGCCTACCCCACCACCGGAACCACCACCACTGGGCAGAATGGATTTCAATCGGTCCTGGCCCTTGCGGATCATTTCCTCAAGATCGGGTGGTTGGCCGCCGCCTCCCTGTCCACCAGATCCATTGTTGCCACGACCGGGGCCACTGCCCCCGCCGGAACCCCATGGGCCGCCACCGCCACCCCAAGGGCCGCCACTGCCACCCGATTGGTTATTCCAAGGCATGTGCTTCCTTTCTCACACCGCAACGTCACCTGCGCTTTAAAAAGCATCAGGCGCATCGCATACATTTATCCGCGATTGTGCGTACGGACATGGTCCGCAAACGCACATCTTTCAAGCGCCAACCGCCGTTTGTTGCCGCTTTTTCGACACCTTAGGTTAAGTTTGCACCGTTTGGTCGCAGGCTGGCTGGTTTGCAGCTAGGCCGAACGATAGGTGGTGAAGACCATATTGGCTTCATCTTTTGGGCCAGCCGGCACAGATTCGCTGGCCGTAACCGTCCATTTTTTTGGATCGATCACTGGGAAAGCCGTGCTGCCATCGGCATCCATTTCCACATGAGTAATTTCAAGGCGGTCGGCCTCGTCAATTGTTTGAGCGTAAATCTGGCCGCCACCGATAATGAAGAGCGCAGGTTTGCCTGGCCCGTGGCCCAAACCATCGGCCAGCATTTTACCGCGCTCAATGGCGGTATCAAGATCAGAATAGACCTCGCAACCTTCAGCACGAAAATTTGGGTCGCCTGAGACCACAAGGTTGGGCCGCCCAGGCAACGGTCTACCAATGCTTTCGTACGTCGCACGGCCCATCAGAACCGGATGGCCGAGCGTTAGCGCTTTGAAATGCTTCAGGTCCGTTGGTAGGCGAAACGGCAAATCATTGTCGCGCCCAATCACGCCATTGCGCGCGACGGCGGCAATCAAAACGAGCTCGCTCATCAGCTAACCTTGTCCGCGCAACCGACGGGCAATAGGGCGATCCATGCGCGTGGCATACGCGTCCAGAACGTCACTTTGCGGCAGCAGTTCACGCACGAAATTCAGCGCGCCAGCCAGGAAAAAGTCTGGGATCGTTGGCGCGTCGCCCATCAGATAATCATGTGCGGCGAGCTGCGTCTCCACCAGCGCGTTGACCCGCTCATACATGCGTTTTTTGCCAGGATCGGTCTCGATGACGCCGTCAAATTTGGCGATCAACGCATGCTCGAACGTTGCCGCATACCAGCTGATCCAAGACAGGAACGGCCCGCGCTCAGGATGGCCGGGCGCGCGCACCAGGGGCGAGTCTGGGTAAAGCTCTGACAGATAGATCGCAATGGCCGACTGCTCCCAGATCACAGCATCATTGTGGATCAAGGCTGGCACCTGCTTGTGCGGATGCGGGTTAGTGGGGTCCTCGCCGCCAGAACCATCGCGGCGATAAACCGAAACCTCGCGAACTTCGTAATCAGCGCCAAGCTCCTCCAAAATCACGCGCATCATTTCCGAGCGCGACATGGGGGCGTGAACAAGCGTCAGCATAAGGGGCTCCTAAACAGCAATCGGTGCCTTAATGGCAGGGTGCGGATCATAGCCCTCTATCGTGATGTGATCATAGCGGAAGTCGAAAAGACTGCTGACAGCTGGGTCAAGTTTCAGCGTCGGCAACGCGCGGGGCGCCCGCGACAGCTGAAGTTCCGCCTGCTCGATATGGTTGAGATAAAGATGCGCGTCGCCGAACGTGTGGACGAAGTCACCGACCTTCAGCCCAACCACCTGCGCGATCATGTGCGTGAGCAGCGCATAGGACGCGATGTTGAACGGCACACCCAAAAAGATGTCTGCCGAACGCTGGTAGAGTTGGCAGGAGAGCTTGCCCTCGGCCACATAAAACTGGAACAGGCAGTGGCAGGGCGGCAGCGCCATGTCATCCACATCAGCAGGGTTCCAGGCCGACACAATATGACGGCGCGAATCCGGATTTTTGGTGAGGCTCTCCAGCAGCTTGGAAATCTGATCGATGCTATCGCCCGATGGCGCCGCCCAAGACCGCCATTGCTTGCCGTAAACCGGGCCAAGCTCACCGTTTTCGTCGGCCCACTCATCCCAGATCGAAACCTTGTTGGCCTTCAGATAGGCGATGTTGGTGTCGCCCGCCAAAAACCACAGAAGTTCATGGATAATCGAGCGCAAATGCAGCTTTTTTGTCGTGACCATCGGAAAACCGTCGGCCAGATCAAAGCGCATCTGATAGCCGAACACCGAACGTGTACCGGTTCCGGTGCGGTCCATCCGGGTGACGCCGGTATTCAGCACATGGTCGAGCAGATCGTGATAGGCGCGCATCGCAGCATCTCCAGACAAAAGGGCGCAAAGCTTAAGCTGATTCCCAGCCCGCAACGCGCCCTTCAAACCTTAAACCAATCGCCCTTACTCAGGGCGCTGCCGCGATCACTTTTTGTGGAAAAAGTCGAGTTTTCCGTAATGTTCAGCCAGCAGATAATAGAAGGTCACACGCGCCTTGCTGGTGTCTGCCTTCATCGTATCGCAAACCGACTGAATCGCGCCATCGACCGCATCATCGGCGTCGTCAAGCTTCAGTTTTTTCCGGCAGAACCCATCACGGATACGGGCCAGTTCGCTGGGGTCCGAGCAGGCGACCATCGACGCATCAAGGCTGCGCAGCGCAATCCCCAAATGCCGCACGATGCCGTTCACGGCCGCTTCATCGACATTGGAAGCGAACTTTTTCACATCAGCTAAATAATCGGCCATCGACCCGTCTCCCTTAGTATCAACCCGGCCAGTGGCACTGGCGCTTCAGGCTGCATGATCAGGAAACGTGGCAATTGTGCGCCTATTTTAAGCTCGGCCAGTTGGCATCGGCTTGCACGATGAAGCCCTCGACATCGCGCAACCAACGGCGGTTAACGCCCTGCGTCGCATTCAGGAACAGGCGGCCATCAAAGATGCGCCAGATTTCCGGATCGCCCTGCGCCAGATAGCCCTGCGCTGTCGCCCACGCACAGTGCCCACCATATTCAGGCGCATAGGCATCGGGGTTGGCCTCAAAAAGCGCGCGGTTGGCCTCGCTGGTAAAGCGCCATGTGGCGCCCTCATGCGATAGCGTGACGGCTGGATCACCCGGCACGGCCTCGCCTTGCGTGTGGTAGGCGACCGCATCAAAGCCGCCAACGGCAGTGCCTTCAATGAAGCCGGTGAAAATGCGCGCCCGCGCCGTGCGTGCGCTGATCATAGTGGCGGTTGCTGCGGCAAAACCCAGTGTGAGGATGCGCAAGGCGCCGCGCCGCGTTGGTTCAACGACATTGACGCAAACTTTATCTGTCTGAAACATGGGTGCTCTCCAAAAGCGAAATATGTGTTGCACCGAAGCTGCCAACAGACGGCCGCGAAGTCCAATCACCAAGACCAGCTACAGTTTCACAAAGGCGTGCAATCTCAGAGAGCGATCGTCGCCCCACGGCGCATACGCATGCAGAAAACCGCGATTTTTTCAGGCTAGCCGGGCCGTTTCCGCCCGAAAACCAAATAAATTCACCAACGATTAACCGACCAAACCTTATTAAGACCATTAGCTTTCGCGCCGCATTTCATGGCTCGGCGCAGCATGCACGGGGTCATACGGGGGATACTATGAGACAGTTTTTACGCATCTCGAACAAACTGCCTGTCATCATCGTTGGAGGAGCTTTGCTCGTCGGAACAGGCATCGGCACAGCCAGCTTTCTAACGGCCAGCAGCAGCATGGCGACCATCAGCCAGCAGCACCTTGAAGCGTCGGCCGAAACCGCTCGCGACACGTTTGTCAACTATATGCATACGATTGAACGCGACTTGCATTCGGTTGCAACCAACCCGGTGACGGCGCAGGCGATCAACGGCTTCAAACGGGCCTGGATGATCATGGATACGCCGACCGAAACGCTTCAGGCAGCCTACATCACAGACAATCCCCATCCGACCGGTGAGAAGCACCTGCTCGACCAGGCAGCCAGCGGGCAGATGTACGATTCCATTCACGGTTCCTACCATCCTTGGTTTCGCGAACTCCAGGAATCGAACGGCTATTATGACGTCTTCCTGTTTGATACCGACGGCAACTTGATCTACTCGGTGTTCAAAGAGGCCGATTTCGCCACGAATTTCAGCGCGCCCGGCGCCGACGTTTGGGCAGACAGCGATCTTGGTGAGGTGTTCCGCGCCGCCCTCAACGCCCCAGCCAGTGCACCAATCGCTTTTGAAGATTTCGCACCTTATGGGCCGAGCGCCGATGCTCCGGCGAGTTTTGTCGCCCACGCAGTCAGGGACCAAGCCGACCAGATGGTGGGCGTGATCGCCTACCAGATGCCCGTCGATGCCATCAACGCGCTGTTCGCTGAAGTCGGTGGGCTTGGCGAGTCCGGCGAAGTGGCGCTGGTCGGTCCGGATGGTCTGTTGCGCAATGACAGCACTTGGACCGAGGCCAACGATATTCTTGCCACCCGCTTCGATGGGGATCTGTTGAATGCTACCTTCACCGACGGGTCCGCATCGGCCCGCGCGCCCTTCTATCGCGGCGAGGAAATGCAGGCCTATGCCAACAGCTTTGCGTTCGAAGGTGTCGACTATGCAGTCGTGGCCATGAAGTCCATGGCCGAAAAGATGGCGCCCATCCACGCGATCCGCAACCGCATGCTGATGATTGGCGCGGCGCTTGTCCTTCTTGTTGGCGTAATTGGGTTTTTTCTCTCCCGCTCAATAACGCGGCCGATCAACACTTTGGTGCGCGAGATGGGCGAACTGGCCAGTGGAAACACGTCGATCGCGCTTGAAGGCGCCGAACGTTCCGACGAGTTGGGCGACATGTCCAAGGCCGTCGCTGTGTTCCGCGACGCCATGCTGGAACGCGAACGCCTTGAAGGCGAAAGCGCGCAGGCCGCCGCCGAACGCCGTGCCCGCCAACAGGAAATTGACAAGCTCATCGCTGACTTCAAGGTCGACGTTGAAGCTGTTGTCGAAGCAGTCTCCGCCAATGCGCAATCGATGACCGCCGCCGCTGGAACGCTGTCGAACGTCGCCAGCGACACCGATCAACAGGCTTCCAGCGCGGCCGCTGCTTCCGAAGAAGCGTCGACCAACGTTCAAACGGTCGCTGCCGCTGCTGAAGAACTGTCGGCATCCATCACCGAGATCGGACGCCAGGTGGCCAAGACCACCGAAGTGGTCGGAAGCGCGGCGACGCATGCACAGGCGACGAACGCGCAGGTGGAAAAACTGGCTGAAACAGCCAACGCTATCGGCAATGTGATATCGCTCATCCAGGACATTGCCGAACAGACCAACCTACTCGCGCTCAATGCCACCATCGAGGCAGCACGCGCCGGTGAGGCCGGCAAAGGCTTTGCCGTCGTCGCCTCGGAGGTTAAAGGCCTTGCAGAACAAACGGCCAAGGCGACCGGCGATATCGCTGCGCAGATCAGCGAAATCCAGTCATCAACCCAGGAGGCCGTTGGCGCAATCAACCAGATCACCGCGACCATGGGCGACGTGGATCAGTACATGTCCAGCATTGCCGCCTCGGTTGAAGAGCAGGGCGCAGCGACTGACGAGATCAGCCATAATGTAGCACAGGCCGCCACCGGCACCCAAAGCGTTGTCGGAAACATTCATGCGGTGACACAAGCCACCACGCAAACGGCGCAATCAGCCGATGAGGTCAACACCGCCGCTGAATCGGTGACGGAGAACACCAAACGCCTCAATGATACCGTATCGTCGTTCCTACGTGCGGTGGCAGCTGCCTAAACGCTTTGGCGCCAAATGTCGTTGATCAAGCACGCTTCGCTTTCAGCGATGCGTGCTTTTTTGTTTCTTGCTTTGAAAAGCCACCAATCGCGCTTATATTGGTGGTGCCGGGCAACCGGCTATGACGATAAACGGTCATCGTAATAAACCTATCGGACCCGGGGGCGGTACCCGGCGCCTCCACCATAAAGTGTTGCGGCCTCAATGGTTTGGGACATTTTTTGTGGGGGCGAAATAGGATCGACGAGGGCGTAAAGGGTGTTCTTTCGTTCGGCATGGTTCCGCCGTTATCGGACCATTTTGTAGTTGCAAATGACAACTATGCTCCGGTTGCACAGGCTGCGTAACGCAGTTTGTAATACCGACTTAAACTCCCACTAGGTTAGCCCCTGGTGGTCGGGGTCCGCAGGCACCTGGCAACAGAAGCCTGCACTAATCCTCCCTGATTTCACACAAGCGTCATCATCGCGCATGCATGTTGACGTAAATCGCTCTTTGCAAGCCCAGCGAAGCGTTGCAGTATGCGACTCATGTCCGATGATTTGATCCGATACGATGTTTTGGTCAGCGATGCTCTTCGTGGCGTCGTGCGCCAAGTGCTGACCGAAATCGGCTCGACCGGACTTCCAGGCGAGCACCACTTCTACATCACCATCGACACACGCTTGCCAGGCGTGCGCATTTCCTCGGCGCTGCGCCAGCGTTTCCCCGAAGAAATGACGGTCGTGTTGCAGCACCAGTTCTGGGATTTAAAGGTCACCGAGCAGACATTTGAAGTGGGTTTGAGCTTCTCCGGCGTGCCGGAACGCCTGCTCATTCCGTTCTCCTCGGTCACTGGGTTTGCCGACCCATCGGTGGATTTCGCGCTGAAGTTTGAAACGCTTCTGGTCGATGATGAAGACATGATCGGCGAAGTGGCCGAACCGCTGAGCGATGATGCTGGCGAAAATGCGCCGGTACGGCTGGAAACATCAGCCGCCGAGGCCCCAAGCAACAGCGACAGCGCCGACGATGGCAGCGATGATACTGCGGACGATGATGGCGAAGAGAAATCCGCTGACGTCGTCTCTCTCGATGCATTTCGCAAAAAAAGCTAGTTCGCTCTCTAGACGATTTCCCCCGCCTTACCCGCCTGTCTGATGGTCATCGCTAGACGCCCGTGATAGGTCACGCGCAACCGCATTTGCGCGCCCGAAAACCCTTGGCTGAGGACCTGTGAGCATGATCGACACCCGCCAAAAATCCACCAGAACCGAATCCGACACTTTTGGCCCGATTGAAGTGGACACCTCCAAATATTGGGGCGCCCAGGCGCAGCGTTCGCTGGGCAACTTCAAGATCGGCTGGGAAACCCAGCCCGCGCCGATTGTCCGTGGCCTTGGTATCGTGAAACGCGCCGCCGCCGAAACCAACATGGATCTCGGCAAGATGGACCCAGACCTTGGCAAGGTGATTGTGCAAGCCGCGCAGGAAGTGATCGACGGTAAGTTGGACGAGCATTTCCCGCTGGTGGTTTGGCAAACGGGGTCTGGCACCCAATCGAACATGAATGCCAATGAGGTGATCTCCAACCGCGCCATTGAAATGCTGGGCGGCGAGATGGGATCGAAGTCGCCCGTTCACCCCAACGACCACTGCAACATGTCGCAGTCCTCCAACGACACCTTTCCGACAGCCATGCACATCGCCTGCGCTGAAGAGGTCGTGCACCGGCTGGTCCCTGCCCTCACCCATCTGCGCGATGCGCTTGCTGCCAAGTCTGCCGCCTGGGCCGACATCATCAAGATCGGCCGGACGCATACGCAGGACGCCACGCCGCTGACACTCGGCCAGGAGTTCGGCGGCTACACGCAGCAGCTGACCAACGGCATTGCCCGCATCGAAAGCACCCTGCCCGCTTTGATGGAGTTGGCGCAGGGCGGCACGGCCGTCGGCACTGGACTTGCATCGCCGGTTGGCTTTGCCGAGAAAGTTGCGGAGAAGATCGCTGGCATCACCGGCCTGCCCTTCACGACAGCGCCCAATAAATTTGAGGCGCTGGCCGCCCACGACGCCATGGTCTTCACCCATGGCGCAATTTCAACGGTGGCGATGTCCTGTTTCAAGATCGCCAACGACATCCGCTTCCTCGGCTCTGGTCCGCGTGCGGGTCTCGGTGAACTGGCGCTGCCAGAAAACGAGCCAGGCTCATCGATCATGCCGGGCAAGGTGAACCCCACCCAGTGCGAGGCGCTAACGCAGGTTTGCGCCCATGTACACGGCAACAACGCAGCGATTGGCTTTGCCGGCTCGCAGGGCCATTTTGAGCTCAACGTGTTCAACCCGATGATGGCCTACAACTTCTTGCAGTCGGTGCGCCTGCTGGCCGATGCAGCGGTTTCCTTCACCGACAATTGCGTGGTTGGTATCGAGCCGCGTCTCGACAACATCGCGCAGGGGTTGGCGAACTCGCTGATGCTGGTGACGCCGCTGAAAGAAAAATACGGCTACGACCTTGCTGCCAAAGTTGCCAAGAACGCCCACAAGAACGGCACCACCTTGAAGGTCGAGGCGCTGGCGCTTGGCATTTCAGAAGAGGATTTCGACGCTATCGTCGTACCCGCCAAGATGATCGCACCGTCTTAAAGCATGGCCGACATCATCAACCTACGGCAGGTCCGCAAGACCAAGGCGCGGGCCGACAAAGAAAAGGTCGCGGAGCAGAACCGCGCCCTTCATGGCCGCACCAAAGCCGTTAAGCGGGCCGAAAAGAGCGCCAAAACCAAGATCACCAAGCATTTGGATGATCACAAGCTGGGCGACTGAGGATCATGCTCGTCAAACGTTCCATCAGCCTGGCTGGCCATCGCACATCCATCGCGCTGGAGCCGGAGTTCTGGGCGGAGGTGGAGCGGCTAGCCAAAGATAAAGGGGTAAGCTTGGCCGCCTTCATCCGCGCCATCGACGAAGGACGGGCGCCGCAATCCAACCTTGCCAGCCAGTTGCGGCTGGCCGTGCTGGCCGACCTCAACACACAGTTGGTGCGTCAGGGACGGATCGGCTTGTAAGCCACCAATCCTAGCGCGGTGTAAGATCCAGCGGCGCTGATGTGGCAGGCGGCGGACTTTCCCCAATCGCCAACGGATTGCGTGGCACAATGATGGGCTCCAAGGGCGGCAAAGTGAGGTCAAGCGCTGACGGCGTGCTTGGCAAAGCCTGTTCAGCCTCACGCGCCAGCAATGCCTCACGCAGTGTGCGCTCGCGATCCGCCTCAGCTTGACGAAGCGCCTGTGCAGCGGCTTCGCGTTCGGCAACAATTCGGGCCCGCTCGCGCGCTTCTTCTTCAAGCCGCTCCTGTTCCAGGCGAAGGTTTTCCTCACGCTCAAATTCCAGACGTGTCTGGTCCAAATCGACCGCCGCCATGATGCGCAAGAGCCGCTCACGTTCCAATATTTCTGCGTTCAGCGCTTCGACACGACGGATTTCCAGCTCCAACTGCCGCACGTTCAAGAAGCTTGATATCTGCGACACGTCCAACTCACGCTGCGGCGCGGCCAACGGTCCGGCGAATGACAGGCCAACATTGGGCATCGCTTCCACATCGCCGGGACCGTCAATTGCAGCGTACGAGAAGTCAGCATCCACCTCGTTGGTGGAAAGATCGACCGTCAGCCCACCGCGCAGCGCCGTCTCGCCACCTTCCAGATAAAGGTTGCTGATCTGCGCCACACCGCCCACGAGGCTTACCGGCGTATCGGCTTCTTCAATGCGCATGGTGCCCGCACTCAGCGCATCGGCAAAAGCGGCCTCCAGATCGGCATCTTCATTGAGCAGCCCCGCATCGGACGCCTGCAAAATGCGCGAGAACCCGTTGAGGCCAAGCCCGGTAATCGTAACATCGCTCAGCGCCAAGGTGCCATCGCCCGTCAGGCCCGAGACCAGCGAAGCGACTGAGCCACCGGCACTCTCAAAGCTCAAACTGGCTGACATTTGACCGTTCATCACTGGCTGGCCACCACGTTCCCACGCAAGGCGCGCCACATCCATATCGGTAAGCGCCAAGCGACCATCGGCAATGCCACCGCGATCAGCATCACGCAACACCAGACGGCCATCCAACCTACCTCCCAGAAGCTCGCCGCGCAGCGCTTCAAGCGTCAAACGCCCCTCTTCGGCCGCCAGCTCGATCTCACCGTTAAGCGCCGTCAACTCCTCCCACAGCCGCACCCGCGGCGCCGAGAGTTTGAGGGATAGATCAATCGGCATCGGATTGAACGCCAACGGACCTTCCGGCCAAACCGGACTGAACCCCTGATCAAAAGCCGACGGACCTAGGAAGCCAGCAAGAAGGCTAGGCAGATCAACACTGTCAGCTTCCAAATCCAGCGACAGGGATGTGCCAAGTGGATCACGCTGTACACTGCCCGAGCCCGACACGGGCACGTCAGCAAAATCACCAGAAAGCCCGGTGAGCGCGGCGCGCTGTGTCTCAACATCATAGGACACATCAAAACCTGCCGAAGCGCTGATTGGATCAAAAAGCCCAGGCACAGCCATGCCAGCCATCAAGCCAAGCTGCGCCACATCTCCGGCGAAGACCGAGCCGGTGCCCTCAAGCCCCGTGACGCCAGCCTCTGCATCACCCTGCAAGGCAACGCTGACGCGCAACGTGGTATCAAGACCATCAAACGCCAGGCGCAGGCTTGGCGCGGTCTCGCCGTCGCTTACCAGGCTTGCGACGGCGCTGCCCTCGCCAGTCACATCAATTGGAAGCGCGGCAACCCCCAACTGCCCTACAAGCGCGTAGGCATCATCTGAGCGCGCTTCGAAACGCAGCTCAGCAGCCCGATCAAACAGGCTCGCCAATCCGGTCGGCAGCGCGTCGGTTTCATCAGCCGGCATTGCCCCAAAAACCTCGACATCGCTGTCGCCGAGTGTGCCGGAGAGCCCAATTTCCATCCCGGTGGCAACATCATGATTGTAGCTGCCGGCAAGCGAAGCTGGCGCGTAGAGAGCAGCATTGCGGTATAGATCCAGCAACACCGGGTTGTCGCCGAGCACATCGCGTGCGAGGCGCAGAAGGCCGCCAAGCCGATCCATATCTGCATTGATCGACAGTGACCCAATGGGCGGAAAAGCGCCACGCTCAAAGAACCCAGAGGCCGACACGCTGGCGCCAACGGCATCGCCAATGGAAAGCTCATCGATGCGGATACGCTCCGGCGTCGTGGCAACCGACACCGTGACCTCGCCCAAATCTTCGGCGCCAGCCACAAGCTCTTCTACGACAAGGTTGGCATTGAGCGTATCGATCAACGGGCCATCAGGTACGTCCGATGATGTGCTGCCAGCGTGCGTCAGCCAACGGGCAAGACCAGACAGCAGGCCAAAGTCAAAGCGTCCCGCGTTGAGGTCGACATCCAACTGACCGCCAAGCCCGGCAACATCTCGGTAGACCAGCGAACCTTCCAGCGCAGCGTCGTCAATCTGACCGCTCAGCCGCTCAATAGACACGTCACCGGGGGCCGCGACCACACGCCCACGCAAATCGACCGAAGAGAGCTGGGAGAACGTGCCGCCCTCGTCGCGACGACCCGTAGACCAGCCGACAAACAAATCGGGCGCGGCGCTTGCCAGCGTCATCACACCGTCGATCGCCAAATCCGTGCCATCCACGTCACCGACCGCGCCAACCGCACCGGTAAACCCAAAATCTGTTTCACCGGGGAACGTTGCGACCAAATTTTCTAGCGAGATGGGCAGGCCTGGGCTGTACGTTGCTTCAAAGCCGATGTCGCGGATCACCGAGCCGCCGAGCACAATGGCTGGTATATCAAACGAAACGTCGCCAGGCACCGTCATCTGGTCGATCCAGCGTACAAGCGTGCCGGCAGCCGCCCAACCGGCATCCAAGTTCACCGGCTCAGCGGCACCCCCGCCAAGCATACGGTCCAGATCAACTTGGCGTGATGAAATCTCAGCGTTGAACGCTGGGCGCTCGCCCAGATTCACATGCGCGCGGCCATTGAGGACGAAAGCTTGATCCTGCGCCTGGCCAAGCGTCAGTTCGATCTCTTCGGCCTCAATGTCGTCCAGCGCAGCGACAATATCGGCGGCCACACGCCAGGTTAGCGCTTCGGTCAGCGGTTGGGTGGATGGTTGGCCAGATGCATCGGCCACCACACCAGTGAGACTGCGCGCAACGCCGCGACCTTCGAAAGTGGCGTTGGCATCGGACCAATCCAGATGGCCATCGATGGTGATTTCCATCGGGCGTGCAATCGGCAACACAGAAACGCGCATGCGCATTTGCCGATCACCATTGTACGCGCCTGTGTTCACCCGAAGGCTAACCCGCTCGCCACCAACGATGGCTGATCCAGGGTCAATCCGCCACGGACCAAGCAGGCTGGGAGCGGAAAGGCTGGCGTTCAGCCCGTCCATCAGCACCTGCACCGAGCCGTCGGCGGCCACGCGCTCAATCTTGCCATCTAAAATGGTCGCCTCGTCGATGCGCACAGCGCCCAGATCAAGCGTTTCGCTCGCAATCTGCGACATGCCCTGGCCCAGCGCGGCAAGGCGCACTGTTGGCTCGTGCAAGGTGAGCTCAACGATGTGGGTTTCACCGCTCAAAAACGGCGCCAGAGACATCAGCGCTTCCATCTGCCGCGCGGTAAAGCCTGGCTGGTCGCCATCGGCCTCACTTGCAATCTCCACATCGGAGAACGTGATGCGTGGCATTGGCAAAAACCGCAAATCCACAGCGCCGGAAACATGCACCTCGCGACCCAACACGCGCGAAGCCTGCTCCTCAATTACATCAGTGTAGTTGCTCCAATCGATGAAACGCGGAGCGATCAGCGCCGTCGTCAGCGCCAAGAGCAACAAAGAACCCATCAAAAGAAGGAAGCGATTCATAGTCCGCCGATAGCCAGTTCAAAGGTCATTATTAGGGCATGCACACAGGCCATTTATCATGCATCGCACACAAATCGACGCCAACCCATGAACAGGCCTACAACTTTCGCAGGAAAACAGGTCATAAGCCATTGCGCCAGCGCAAGAATGCGCGCCCTACTGTTTAAGGGATCATATCTCACCTTGCTGCATGCGCGTAACTATGGCTGACATCTTTCGCTCAATCACCAGCAGCGTCCTTGTGTGGGCGCGACCCAACGTCACCTATGCTCTGCGTAAAAAGCAGCCGCTTGTCTGGCTTCTGGCAGCGCTGATCGGCATCGGAACGTCCCTGGCTGCTATCGCGTTTCGCGAGATGATTGGCGCCGTGCAATGGACATGGCTTGGCACCATGAGCGAACAAGTGGCCAGCGCCGCGCGGGTATTGCCCTGGTACACGGTGGTGTTTGTGCCAGCCTTGGGCGGCCTGCTGGTTGGGCTGTTTCTGCATTACATCCAGCCACAAAAGCGCCCGCTGGGCGTTGCCGATGTGATTGAGGCCAAGCACGCGCCAGAAACAGCCTTGCGGTTCTGGCCAGGCGTTGGCTCGGCGGTGGTGTCAGCAACATCGCTTGGATTTGGCGCCAGCACAGGCCGAGAGGGCCCGGTGGTGCATTTGGGCGCCACCATAGCCGCCAGTATTTCGCGCCTGTTCAAACTGCCGCGCTCCTCTAACCGTGTGCTGCTGGCGTGTGGCGTGGCCGGCGCTGTTTCCGCCTCGTTTAACGCCCCAATTGCTGGCGTTCTGTTTGCGCACGAAGTGATCCTTGGCCATTACGCGCTGTCGGCCTTTTCGGCCATCGTGATCGCCTCAGGCGCGGCGACGATCATCTCCCGGCTTTATTTCGGCGATGCCGTCGCCTTCACCATTCCCGACTACCAGATCACCTCGTTCTTCGAGTTTCCCGCCTTTGCGCTTCTTGGCCTGGTCTGCGCGCTGGTGGCGGTGCTCTTCCAGTACGCACTGATCGGCACCGATTACGTCGCGCGCACGGTGACGGCACCGACATGGCTGCGTCCCGTCGTCGGCGGCCTGGCGGTTGGCGTCATCGCAGTCTGGTTCCCACAGGTGCTGGGCGTTGGCTACCAGGCAACCGATTTGGCGCTGCGCAACCAGTTGCCGCTGGACTTGATGATGACGCTGATCTTCTTAAAAACCGCAGCCACGGCCATCTGCCTGGCCTCTCGCTTTGGCGGCGGTATTTTCTCGCCATCGCTTTATGTTGGCGCAATGACCGGCGGCGCGTTTGGCATTATTGCAGCCAGCGCCTTCCCAGAAATGGCCTCGTCAGAGGGTCTTTACGCTATTCTTGGCATGGGCGCGGTCGCCGCCGCGGTGATCGGCGCACCGCTATCGACCACCATGATCGTGTTTGAGCTGACCGGCGGTTACACGCTTTCCATCGCCCTGCTGCTCACCGTTTCCATCGCCACCGGCATCACCATCGCCGTGCACGGGCGATCCTATTTCTACTGGCAGTTGGAAAGCCGTGGCCTTGCCGTCGCCGATGGGCCTCACAGCCAGCTCATGCGCTCGGTGCGCGTGAACGACTTCATGGAGCGGGTGCCTCCAGACCTTGAAGAGCGCCCCGCCCCCTTGGAGGAGGGGGCGCCGCGGCTTCTCACCTCCGACACCATGGAACGAGCGCTACGCGTGTTCGATGAACACGGCCTAGAGGAAGTGCCGGTCGTGCGCGCGGCGGCTGTATCGCAAACCGTGGGGTATGCCCGCCAGGTGGATGCGCTGCGGCATTTCAATGAGGCGCTGATTGACGCCTCAATCGAAGAGCACAAATAGGCAACAAACCCGCCTTAAGCTGCGCTACTGTGGAGCTATGCGAATCAATCCTAAGGCTAATTTCTTTTGAAAGTAAGAGATCCATCAGACGGCAGCACTAAGGAGTTCAAAGACGCCCAAAGTGGCGGGTCAGTAGTCCCCTCTGCTCCTTCAGGCTCGATCACAGCCCGTGCGCTCGCCGCGCGTGGCGGCGTTGTAGCTGGCGCCAACGCACCGTGGCTGGAAGGCCTGAACCCGGAACAACAGCGTGCCGTCGAAACGCTGGACGGGCCTGTTCTGGTGCTGGCGGGCGCAGGCACCGGCAAGACCCGTGTGCTCACCACCCGCATAGCGCACATATTGGGCACGGGGCGTGCCTCGCCCGGCCAGATCATGGCGGTGACCTTCACCAACAAAGCTGCGCGCGAGATGAAGCAGCGCATCGGCGGTATGATCGGCTCGGCCGTCGAGGGCATGCCCTGGCTTGGCACCTTTCACGCCATCGGCACGCGCCTTTTGCGCTACCACGCGGAACTGGCAGGCCTAAAATCCAGCTTCACGATCCTTGATACCGACGATCAGATAAGGCTGCTCAAGCAGCTTATTCAGGCTGAAAACATTGATGAAAAGCGTTGGCCCGCCCGTCAGCTCGCCTCGCACATCGACCGCTGGAAAAACCGTGGCCTGCTGCCTGACCAAGTGCCTGCCTCCGATGGTGTGTTTGCCAATGGTCGTGGCGTGGAGCTCTACCAGGCCTATCAGGACCGCATGGCTGTGCTGAACGCGGTGGATTTCGGCGACCTCCTGGTGAAACCCATCAAGCTTTTCACCGAAAATCCGGACATTTTGGCCGACTACCATCGCCGTTTCAAATTCCTGCTGGTGGATGAGTATCAAGACACCAACGTTGCGCAGTATTTGTGGCTGCGCTTGCTCGCCCAGGGCACGGACGATGCCAAACCCAACATCTGTTGCGTCGGTGATGATGATCAGTCGATCTATGGCTGGCGCGGCGCCGAAGTGGACAACATTTTGCGCTTTGAGCGCGACTTTCCTGGCGCCACCGTTATCCGGCTGGAGCGCAACTATCGCTCCACATCTTCCATTCTCGCCACCGCCTCCCATCTGATTGCGCACAATGAAGATCGGCTGGGCAAAACGCTGTTCACCGATGGTGTTGCAGAGGACGGCGAGGAGAAGGTCACGGTCGCCTCAGCTTGGGACAGCTCTGAGGAAGCGCGCGCGGTCTGCGAAGAGATCGAAGCCCTTCAGCGCAAGGGCAATACGCTCAATGAGATGGCCATTCTGGTGCGCACGTCGGCGCAGATGCGTGAGTTCGAGGATCGGTTTTTTACCCTTGGTCTGAACTATAGAGTGGTCGGAGGCCCGCGCTTCTATGAGCGCCAGGAGATCCGTGATGCGCTCGCCTATCTGCGCGTGATCGCCCAGCCTGAAGACGGGATGGCGTTTGAGCGTATCATCAACGTGCCCAAGCGCGGCCTCGGCGATACCACCGTTCGCAAGATCAACGCCTTGTCGCGCGATCAGGATATGGCGCCTCTGGCGGCAGCGCGTCTGCTTTCGGAAACCGAAGAGATACGCCCCGCCGCACGCACCGCCTTGCGCAAGCTGATCGATGATTTCGACCGCTGGCGCGGCAATCTCGACACCCTGCCCCACACCGAGTTGGCGGAAATCGTGCTTGATGAATCCGGCTACACCAAGATGTGGCAGGACGACACCAGCCCGCAAGCCCCAGGGCGTTTGGACAACCTCAAAGAACTCATTCGCTCGATGGAAGAGTTCGAGAACCTTGCCGGATTCCTGGAACACATTTCGCTGGTGATGGATGTGGAAAGCGCTGAGCAAGAAGATGCTGTCACGCTGATGACGCTGCATGCCGCCAAAGGGTTGGAATTCGACACGGTGTTTCTGCCGGGTTGGGAGGAAGGACTCTTCCCCTCACAACGCTCGCTGGATGAAAATGGCAAGGCTGGCTTGGAAGAAGAAAGACGCCTTGCTTACGTTGGCATCACCCGCGCACGCAAACGGGCCAAACTCTGGTTTTCCTCCAACCGTCGCATTCACGGCCTTTGGCAATCTTCTATTCCCTCGCGGTTCCTCGACGAACTGCCGGTCGATCATGTAGATATCATCGAGCAGACCTCCAGTTACGGCGGCTATGGCGCACGTGGATACGGCAATTATGGCGCCAGCCGCTTCGATAAGCCGCTGGAAATGGACAGCGCCTATCAGACCCCCGGTTGGAAACGTGCCCAAGCAGCGCGAAGCACCGGCAAACGTCCCTCGTCCGGCCCGATAACCATCGATGGGGAACTGGTGGCCCGATCCGTGTCCACCAAAGCGTCCAGCTTTGCGTTGGGTGACCGCGTGTTCCACCAAAAGTTCGGCTATGGTGACGTCACCCTGATCGAAGGGAACAAGCTGACCATTGATTTTGACAAGGCAGGCCGCAAAAAGGTCGTTGAAAGCTTCGTCACGCCCCACAACCAAGCTGGCTGATCGGCCAGTAAGGCCCCCGACACGCAAAGAAAGCACACCGTGCACGATCTTATCTTCACCATCGCACTGATCGGTGCGCTCGGCATCGGTGCGCAGTGGCTTGCCTGGCGCACTCAGGTACCGGCCATCGTGCTGCTGCTTTTAGCAGGGCTGCTGGCTGGGCCAGCAACGGGCATCGTCAACCCATTTGAAGATTTCGGGGACCTACTTAAACCGCTGGTCGCCCTCGCCGTTGCGATCATTTTGTTTGAAGGCGGGATGACGCTCAACTTCGCGGAAATCAGTGGCACTGCCAAGGCCGTGCGCCGGATCATCTTCGTCTCCGCACCGCTGGTTTGGATCTTCGGAACGGCTGCCGCCTACTATATCGCTGGCCTTTCCATAGAAGCCGCCGTGGTGTTTTCCGGGATTATGGTGGTGACGGGGCCAACCGTCATCATGCCCTTATTGCGCCAGGCCAAACTGCCGACCCGCACCGGCTCGGTGCTGCGCTGGGAAGCCATTGTGGTCGACCCAATCGGAGCGCTGTTTGCGGTCATCGCGTTTGAAACAGTGCTGGCGCTAAACAGCGGCAACCCCGCCAGCACCATCGCTTTGCAAGTCGCTGCCGCGCTGCTGATCGGCGTTGTCGGTGGCTGGCTGGCCACCAAGCTGCTCGCCACTGCCTTTTCCCGCGGATTGGTGCCAGATTATCTCAAAAGCCCCATCATTTTGGTCGCCGCATTGGTCGGCTATGCTGCCACCGACGCGGTACTCGCCGAGGCAGGCTTGGTCACGGTGACGGTAATGGGCATTGTGCTCGCCAACGCCAAGCTTGCCAGCTACACCGATATTCGGCGCTTCAAAGAAGTGATGACGGTGTTGCTGGTGTCGGGTCTTTTCATCGTCCTCACCGCCAGCATCTCGATGGATAACATCTTGTCATTGGGCTGGCGCGACCTGGCGTATATCGCGGCCCTGCTCCTGGTGGTGCGACCATTGGCGATCATGCTGGCGACCATCGGAACGGAACTCTCGATGCGCGAACGGCTGCTGATCGGCTGGATTGCACCGCGCGGTGTGGTCGCCGTGGCCGTGTCCGGTCTGTTTGCAGGCACATTGGTCAGCATCGGCGTAGACGATGGCGCTCGCCTTGCGCCGCTTGCCTTCCTGGTGGTGATCACCACCGTGATCCTACATGGGTTTTCACTCAAACCCTTGGCCAACATGCTTGGCATTACCTCAGCTGATCCTGATGGCTTTCTGATCATTGGGTCCAACCGCTTCTCTCTGGCATTGGCGGAGAAACTGAAAAGCGCCGACTTGCCTGTCCTGGTGGTGGATCGAAACCATTCGCGCTTGTCGGCAGCGCGCCAGGCTGGGTTCAACACCTATCTGGGTGAGATCCTTTCGGAGGCCGCCGAGCACCGGCTTGATCTGTCACGGTTTGGCACCTTGATCGCTGCCACCGACAATGATGCCTACAACGCGCTGGTCTGCACCGATTTTGGCCCCGAACTTGGCCGCGCCCGCGTGTTTCGTCTTGGCATCGAAGAGGGCAAACGCGATGAGCTGGCCACGACCGTCAGCGGTCAGCGTCTGTTCAACCCGTCCATGGGTGAGACCGAAGCCGAATTCCGCATGATCACCAACAATTGGGCGGTGCAACGCACCAAACTCACCGAGGAGTTCACCATGGACGCACTGCGCGCCCAGCGCGACCCAGCAACGCAAGTGATGTTTGCCGTCTCCTCAAAAGGCGCCTTCATCTCACCGGCGCTCGGCGCTCAGTTCAGACCAGCGGTGGGCGACACCGTGTTCTTGTTCGGGCCGCCTCCATCGCAAAAAACACAACCCAAAACAAACAGCGATACCAAACATGCCGACCGTTAAGGCCACTCTCACAGTCCCCCACCGCCAAGAAGCTGAGCGCATCGCTGAACTGCTGGAACAGGCGTTTGAGGCCGATCAGACCCCCATCGCCTTTTTTGAAGATGGAGAGGCCGGTCACTGGTCGGTGGATGTGTTTCGCGAGGGCGAAGATGCAACGGCGCTGAAAACGGCAATTCAAGACGCTTTGGGATCCGATGCCTTCGCGGCGCCGCTGAGCTGTGAAGTTTTGGATGAAGTGGACTGGGTCACGGCAAGCCTAGAAGGCTTACAGGCCATTCGCGCCGGTCGATTTGTCGTTCACGGCATCCACGCGCGCGATGCTGTCGGTCCAACCGACATTGGGATCCGCGTGGAGGCAAGCCGCGCCTTTGGTACAGGCCATCACGGCACGACACTTGGCTGTTTGGAGTTGATTGATTGGGCCTGCGCGCGCCAACGCTTCACCAATGTGCTCGATGTTGGTACTGGGACCGGCGTGCTGGCCATGGCCGCTGTACACCTGACGAAAGCGCCCGTGCTGGCGACCGATATCGATCCGATTTCAGTAGAAGTGACGCGGCAAAACGCTCAGCTAAACCAGCTGGCGCCGTGGATCCATGTTGCGGAGGCCGATGGCGTGATGGGCGCAGCGCAATTGGGCGCGCCTTACGATCTGATCATGGCCAACATCTTGGCGGGGCCACTGATCGTGCTCGCAGCGCCCATGGCCAAACTTTTGGCCTCGGGCGGTGCGGTTATTTTATCAGGATTGATGCGGCATCAGGAGCGCGCGGTGCTTGCCCGCTATCGCGCCGAAGGCCTGGTCTTGAAGAAGCGCATCCATCACGGCGAATGGTCTGCGCTTCTCCTCAAACAACCCTAACCGGGCTGATCAGTACGGCCAGATGTAGACGCCGTTCTTGCCGGTCACCGCGTTGCCGATGTCAAATTTGGCACGGGTTTTTGGATCAAGCGTTGCAATGTGGGCGTTTACCTGGCGCTGTGCCTGGGCCATCCGCGCTTCGATGACGGCATTGAGTGCGCGACGGAAGATCGATGGTTTTTTGCCATCAGTGGCAAAAACCGGTTGTGGTTCTGAAAAGGCGAAAACGGCCATGACTGGCTCCTTAGTGGCTGAGAAATCTCATGCAAGTCTCTGGGGGGAGACGTTCGGTTCTTACCCTGCCAACATGGTCCTTATAGTCGTTCTGCGGTAGACCTTTCATCTCACGGCAGCCTTGCACCCAGCGCATGATGCAGTGCACCAATTGTTAGGATGTTCGATGGACGACCCCCAACCACGCCAAAATCAAAACCCATCGCAAAGTTACGACGATACAAGTGAGCCAGGAAAAGGGCCTGAGCGCCTAGCCGCACTGCGCGCCACTATGTCCGCTCAAGGATTTGATGGTTTGCTTGTGCCGCGCACAGACGAGCACCAGAGCGAGTATCTGCCAGCCTACGCTGAGCGCGTGGCCTGGCTGACGGGGTTCACTGGCTCCAACGCGTTTGTGCTGGTGTTGCCTGATGAAGCGCGGGTGTTCACCGATGGGCGCTACACACTGCAAGTGCGCGCCCAAACGGTGCAGCCCGATTTTACGCCTGATGATATGGTTGAGAATCCGATCGCGGCCTACCTGGGTGGCCTCGATCTCTCTGGCAAAACCATAGGCTATGACCCGTGGTTGCACACGATCAATGGATTCAAGCGTTTCAAAAAGGCTGCCGAAAAGGCGGGCGCTACACTCGCCCCGACAGTCGCAAATCTCATCGATACCATCTGGCCCGATCAACCCGGCCGACCCGCAGAACCCATTGTGGTTCATCCGCTGGACTTTGCCGGGCAACCGTTTGCGGAGAAAATCGCTGATATTGCGCAGACCGTCAAAGAGAAGCGCGCCGACGCGGTGGTGC
Source organism: Hyphomicrobiales bacterium (assembly GCA_040219355.1). GTDB lineage: Bacteria > Pseudomonadota > Alphaproteobacteria > Rhizobiales > MH13 > MH13. The sequence continues at coordinate 543,581 of JAVJSN010000015.1, read as the reverse complement.
TGACACAAGCCGATGGCGCGGCATGGCTGTTCAATCTGCGCGGCAATGACGTGCCGCAGAAGCCAATGTTTCTGGCCTTTGCCATTGTCAGCGATGACGGCCTTGCCCAGCTTTTTGTCGATCCGCACAAACTTACCGATGAAGCCGGCGAGCACCTTCGTGACGTGACCATCGCCAACATTACCGATTTTCCCGCAGCGCTTCAGGCGCTTGGCGAGGCCAAAGCCAAGGTCATGGTCGACCCGGCCAATGTGTCGGTAAAAATCGCTGACACCATCACGCAGGCTGGCGGGTCTTTGGTGGAAGCCACAGACCCGATTGAAGCGCCGCGATCACGCAAAAATGCTGTTGAGCAGGCAGGCGCACGAGCAGCTCATGTACGCGACGGCGCGGCAGTCACACGGTTCTTGGCTTGGTTTGACACGCAAGCGCCCAAGGGTGGTTTGGATGAGATCCAAGCGGCGGAAAAGCTGCTTGCCTGCCGCCGCGAGACCAATCAGCTGAAGGATATCTCTTTCCCGACCATCTCCGGCGCCGGAGCCAACGGTGCTATCGTGCACTACCGCGTCACCCACGCCACCAACGCGCCTATTGAACAGAACTCGCTCTATCTGGTGGATTCTGGCGCGCAATATCTTGACGGCACGACCGACATCACGCGCACGCTGCTGGTTGGCGAACCGTCAGATGAACACAAGCGCGCTTACACGCTGGTGTTGAAAGGCCATATTGCGCTCGCCACAGCGCGCTTTCCCAAAGGCACCACCGGCGCCCATCTGGATGTCCTGGCGCGCCAGTTCCTCTGGGCCAACGGCCTGGATTATGCCCATGGTACCGGACACGGCGTTGGGGCGTATCTCGGCGTTCATGAAGGGCTGGCGCGAATCGCCAAGCAGGGCCATGTGCCTCTGGAACCCGGCATGCTGCTTTCCAATGAGCCCGGCTACTACAAAGAAGGCGCATTCGGTATCCGGCTTGAAAACCTGGTCTTCGTAACAGAACCGGAAGATTTCGGCGGCGATCAACCGATGATGGGTTTTGAAACCATCACCCGCGCGCCATTCGAGCGTCGCTTGGTTGATGTTGGCCTGATGTCAGACGCTGAGCTGGCCTGGCTGAACGCTTTTCATGCGAAGGTTCTGGCTGATATTGGCCCACTGCTTTCCGGCGATGATTTGGCGTTCCTGGAAGCAGCCTGCGCACCTATCTAAGGTCGTCATCCTCGGGCTTGACCCGAGGATCCACCCTCTGTGATCTGCCAAGAGCGACTTAGTTCAACGCTTAGAGCTGGATGGCCGGGTCAAGTCCGGCCATGACAGATACTGTTTCAAGCAGGCGTCACACCAACCAACTCAAACCAGCCATCTTCATCCACGGTTTCAACGCCCAAGCTCTGCGCTTTGGTGAGCTTTGAGCCAGCGCCTGGCCCAGCGACCAGAAGATCAGTCTTCTTCGAAACCGAACCCGACACTTTGGCCCCGAAACGCTCTGCCATCGCTTTGGCCTCATCGCGGGTCATTTTTTCCAGTGAGCCGGTGAAGACCACCACTTTTCCAGCCACAGGACTTTCCTGAACCTCAAAGACTTCATCCTCGATGGTCATCTCAGCCAGCAGCGCATCGAGCACCTGCTCGTTGTGGCTCTCGCCAAAGAATTGGATCAGCGAAACAGCCACTGTTTCGCCGATACCATCAATGCCCACCAACTCTTCGCGCGACTCCTCATCGCCCGACGCCGCCGTAAGCATAGCCGCGCGGAAGGCTTCAAAACTGGTGTAGTGGCGCGCAATCACCCGCGCCGTCGTCTCGCCCACATGGCGGGCACCCAGCGCAAACAGGAACCGTGAAAACGGCACGTTTCGCCGTTCATCTATGGCAGCCCAAAGATTGGCGATGCTGGTCTCACCCCAGCCCTCGCGGTCTTTCAACTTCTTCAGTGAGCGGCCATCGCGCGCTTCGAGCGTGAAAATGTCGGCGGCATTGGCGATCAGCCCATCCTGATAAAAAGCCTCAATCTGCTTATCGCCGAGCCCATCAATATCCAGCGCGTTGCGCGAGACAAAATGTTTCAGCCGCTCCACCGCCTGCGCAGGACAAATCAGCCCGCCGGTGCAGCGCGTCACGCTGTCGGGCTTTCCTTTGGCGTCAACCTCGCGCTTGGCCTCACTGCCGCAGGCTGGGCATACGGTTGGAAACACGAACGGCTCGCTGCCAGCAGGACGCTTGTCGAGCAGCACGTCCACGATCTGCGGGATCACATCACCGGCCCGCTGCACGATCACCGTATCACCAACACGCAGATCCCTGCCCTCGCGGATCGGCAAGCCATCATTGCCGATGCCGGCAATGTAGTCGGCATTGTGCAGTGTAGCGTTGGAGACCACCACGCCACCAACGGTAATGGGATGCAGCTTGGCAACCGGCGTCAGAGCGCCGGTCCGACCCAGTTGAATCTCGATATTTTCCAGTGTGGTGAACGCCTGCTCGGCTGGAAATTTGTGCGCAATGGCCCAGCGCGGCGAGCGCGAGACAAAGCCCAGCCTCTCTTGATAATCCAGCCGATCCACCTTGTAGACCACGCCGTCAATATCATAGCCGAGTTCCGCACGCTGAAGCGCGATGTTGTCATAAACGGCTAAGGCTTCATCGGGCGTCGCGCACAGCTTCATCTCATCGTTGATGGTAAAACCGAAAGTCTTCAGACGCTCCACCGCCTTCATTTGCGTGTCGGCCAGCGGCTCCGACAGTTCTCCCCAGGCATAAGCAAAGAACGCCAGCGGGCGCGATTTGGTGATCTCTGGATCAAGCTGGCGCAGGGACCCAGCCGCCGCATTGCGCGGGTTGGCAAAAACCTTGCCGCCAGCCTCCTCCATGCGGGTGTTGAGGGCCGTGAAATCCTCGGCCGCCATGTAAACCTCGCCGCGTACTTCAACCACGTCTGGCACATCGCCCATCAAGCTGTGGGGGATCGACGCGATTGTACGCGCGTTGCGCGTCACATCTTCTCCAACCGCCCCATCGCCACGTGTCGCAGCGGTTACCAGCTCACCGCGCTCATAGCGCAGCGACAGCGACAGTCCGTCGATCTTCGGCTCAGCGGTCATGGCCGGCGGTGCATCAAGCCGCAAGAAGCGGGCGATCCGCGCGCCAAACTCGTGCACATCTTCAGCCGAAAACGCATTGTCCAGGGAGAGCATCGCCCGTGCATGGGTGACTTTGGCAAACTTTTCCGATGGCGCGCTGCCGACTTTCTTTGATGGACTATCAGTGAGCACCAGATCGGGAAACCGCGCCTCAATAGCCAGATTGCGGGCCTTCAGCGCATCGTAGTCAGCATCGGAAATCAACGGCGCATCCTCGCCGTGATAGGCCGCATCATGGGCGGCCATCTCATCGGTGAGCGCCTGAAGCTCTTTCTTGGCCTGGCGTTCGCTCAGCTGCTCCACGGGAGCATTACGCAACCCACTCACACCCGCTCTCCTTGCAAAAGGCTGGCAGCCGCCGCGCGCGCTTCATCGGTGACTTTAGCGCCAGAAAGCATGCGCGCGAGCTCTTCCAGTCGACCATCTTCGGACAAACGCTCCACTTGCGTGCGCGTCTGGTCGGCCTTGATGGCCTTGGCAATAGACAAGTGTCCATGAGCACGTGCGGCCACCTGCGGTGCATGGGTTACAGAGAGCACCTGGACCTGACCGGCGAGCCTTGCAAGGCGCACGCCGATGGCCTCGGCGACAGCACCGCCAGCCCCCGTGTCAATCTCATCGAATACCAGGGTCGGCGCCGAACCCTTGTCGGCCAAAACCACTTTGAGCGCCAAAAGAAAACGCGAAAGTTCGCCACCAGAGGCCACCTTCATCATTGGCCCGGGACGCGTGCCAGGATTGGTCTGCACTTGAAAGGCGACCGTGTCATAGCCGTGTGCGCTGCGTTCCTTTTCGTTGGTCGAAACGTCCGCCATGAAGCGCGCTTGGACAAGTTTGAGGTCCGGCAGTTCAGCTTCAACAGCCGAACTCAAATGCTCCGCGCAGCGATGGCGTGCCGCCGACAGCTCGTGCGCCAAACCATCATAGCGCGCAGCGGTCTCCTTCACGGCTTGATCCAGCGCCGCACCGCGATCCACCCGGGCATCCAACGCTTCCAACTGCTCGGCGAGAATGGCGGCCTTCTCCGGCAGTCCGTCACACGTCACCTGGTACTTGCGCGCCGCTGCTCGCAGCGCAAACAGCCGCTCTTCGGTATCGTTGAGCTCCTTGGGGTCGAACTCGATGCTGATCAAAGCCCGATCGATTTCCATGCCCGCATCGCCGAGGGCATCCAGCGAACGACCAAGCGCATCGATGATCGGGCCAAGCAACGCTTCACTGTCAGGCCCTTTGCGCTCCAACCGCCGCATCAGAGCCGCCAGCACCGGTGATGGCGAGGCAGAGCCAGAAACCGCTTCTTGCGCTTCGTGCACGTCAGCAGCAACTTTTTCGGCTTGCATCATATGGGTACGACGCGCTGCCAATGCCTCCTCTTCGCCTGGTTCCGGCGAAAGGGCTGTGAGCTCTTCCACGCTGGCTTTAAGAAAATCGGCTTCCTTTGCCGCTTCGGCCAGGGCCGCGGCATGGACATCGCGCTCGCGCTCTGCCGCCTGCATAGCTTTGTAAGCCGCAGCGACATCGCCCACCAAACCCTGCAAGCCACCATACGCGTCCAGCAATTGACGATGGCTGGCAGGGTCAACCAGCGCGCGATCATCATGCTGACCGTGGATTTCCACCAGTGAGGTGCCCAGGGATCGCAGCAGCGTCATCGACACCGGCTGATCGTTCACATAGCCGCGCGCACGACCATCAGCACTTTGCGTGCGGCGGATGATCAGATCACCCTCAGGTTCAAGCCCAGCCTCATCCAGGATCGCGAATGACGGGTGGTCGGGCTCCAGCTCGAACACAGCACGCACCTGTCCGCTTTTGGCGCCCGAGCGCACCAACCCGGCATCACCGCGCGCGCCCAAGGCCAACGCCAGCGCGTCTAATAGAATGGACTTGCCTGCACCGGTCTCACCGGTCAGCACGGTCATGCCCCGGTCAAGCTCCAGATCGAGCGCTTCAATGAGAACGATGTCGCGAACAGACAGATGAATCAGCATATCAGCGACCGTATAGGCCCTGAACGCTCAGGCCAAAAGGCAAACGCGAAAAGAGTTGAGCCAGAAAAGGGCCTGGATCAGGAACCCAGCCCAGTAAACCCATCAAAGGCACGGCTGATCCATGAACCAGAGTTTTCCTGCGGCTCCAAGCCACCCGACTGAAGCAGCCGGTAGGAGCGCTCATACCATTCGGAGTCTGGGAAGTTGTGGCCAAGCACAGCAGCTGCCGTTTGCGCCTCGTCCACAACACCCATCGACAGGTAGTTTTCAACAACGCGGTGTAACGCTTCTTCCACGTGGCGCGTAGTTTGATACTCTTCAACCACAACACGGAAGCGGTTGATCGAGGCCACATAGTTACGCCGATCGAGATAATAGCGGCCAACACGCATTTCCGCGCCAGCAAGCTGATCATTGGCAAAGCGAATCTGTTCCTGCGCCGGACCAACATATTCAGAGTCCGGATAGCGTCGTATCAAATCACGAAATGCGTTGATCGCACGCGCCGTCTGCTCTTGGTCGCGGTTTACATCGGGAATTTGGTTGTAATAGGACTGCGCCACGATGAACTGCGCATAGGCCGCATCTTCGCCGCTTGGGTGCAGCGTCACGTAGCGACGACCAGCATTCACAGCTTCTGGATAGCGACCTGACGAGAAATGCGAGAAGGCGCCCAAGACAAGCGAGCGTTTGGCATATTCCGAATACGGGTGAACCTGTTCGAGTTCATCAAACTGATCAGCAGCAGCGCGGTAGTCGCCACGCTCCATCGTTGCCAAGGCTTCATTGAACATCACCGCCGGTGGGCGCGTGTCGTCAACGAAATCGGCGAAATCATCGGCTTCGGTTGAAGCGCATCCGGCCAACGCCAGAGCAGCGATGCCAACCAGAGCACCCAAACGTGCAGATTTCGGGAGGAGATGAGCAAACTTGAAGATCATGATACCCAAACGCAAACGGTCTTCCAAAGGGCCAGTGGAGCGGATCCATCTGGCAATGACGTGCCGCCATACCATAGCAATGGCGAGCGCCCTACCCCGAACATGCAATTCACACAAACGAGTGTTCAACGCGGTAAACCCGCATCACTGCGTCGTGGCGAAACTAGGGCAGCGCCGCATCGCAGTGCCAAGTGCATAGGCAACGTATGGTGTGGTGTCGAAAGTTAGTTCGTTTCAGGCAGCAGTGCCGCAGCTTCCAAACGCACATTCACCTCATCGGCAGCGCGTTCACGGCGTACGCGCTCAGCTGTTTGGCGCCCGTCAACAATCTCATAGGCTGTCGGATCGGCGAACAATGCCTGCATCATGGTGAAGTTCAGCTTGTGGCCACCCTTGTGAGACCGGTAGCAGCCCTCGATTGGCAGGCCGGCCAGCGCCAGATCACCGATGGAATCAAGGATTTTATGGCGAACAAATTCGTCAGACCAGCGTGGGCCTTCTGGATTCACGATATCGTCGTCGCCAAGAACAACGGCGTTTTCCAGAGACGAGCCAAGAGCAAAATTGTTGGCCCAAAGATGCTCAACATCTTTCAGGAAACCGAACGTGCGGGCGCGGGAAATATCATCGCGGAACCCGTCAGAGGTAAGGTCAAACTCCATGGACTGGTGACCAATCGAACAATGGTCATAGTCGATGCTAACCTCAAAGCGTGATCCAGCGTGTGGGCGAAGCTCACCAAAGGCATCGCCTGCCTCAACGCGAACCGGCTTCAAGATACGCAGTACCTTGCGACGCTTGGACTGCTGCACAACGCCAACGCTGTCGATCGCATCAACAAACGCGGCCGATGACCCATCCATGATCGGCACTTCTGGACCGTCCACTTCAATGAGAGCATTGTCGACGCCCAGCGCGCGCAGCGCTGCCAAAGCATGTTCAACGGTGGAAACGAACGCACCCTTTGGGTCGCCAAGAACGGTGCACAGCGCGGTAGCAGAAATGGCCGACCAATCAGCTTTGATCTCAATGTCGCGAGAGCCAGGCAAATTGGTCCGCAGAAAGATTATACCGGTGTCTTCGTCGCTGGGATGGATGGTCATCGTGGCGGCTTGGCCGCTGTGGACGCCTATGCCGGAAAGGGAAATGCTTTCGCCGACTGTACCCTGATACCCAGAACGAAAAACCATGTGGCCCCCAGCGGTCCCAAAATCGGCACAATCGACCGACACACTCTTAACCCAACATTAACCAAAGTGGCGGCTACTCAAAACTTAAGTAGCGTGAAGCGGTTCGCAAACTCAAGCGAAGGCGCTGCAATACCCCTTGGCACTTGGCTGTAACCTACATGGGCAGAGCGTGCGGCAAAAATCACGCTTTCTTTCTGTGTGTTACACAATTTGCATCAAGTGTAACTTCTATAAACCTCTGAAAACCATTAGCTTTTTGTTAACGCAAAAGCCGGGCACGTCACCATGCCCGGCTGAATTGTTTCCAACTGTTACCAGCGCGTGAGCTATCCGCTCTTCCTGCGAAGGAAGGCCGGGATGTCCATAGCGTCATCCTCAGAAGCTCGATTCGGTGCAGCTGGCGCTGCGCTCTGACGACCCAAGCCGTCATGACTGGCCTGTGGCGCACTTTGTGGCCGTGCTGTGGCAGGATGCGGCGCAGAAGCCTGTGGCTGCGTTGCCGCCGGGCGTTGCAAAGGCGCACGCTGGGCAGGTACAGGAGCAGCTTGTGGCTGGATCTGCGGTGCTGGCGCTTCATCCTCACGCTTTGGCATGCCGACATGAGCCAGCTTTCGCAGCAGACCCAGAGCACCTTTATCGCCCTCTTCAGCCGCAGCGGCAGCTTTTGCCCGCAACTGGTCCTGGGCAATGGTCGGGAACTCCTCAACGCTCGGCATACGCGGAGCATTGACCCGAGCGCGCGGTGCAGCAGGCCCCATACCGGCAGGGCGCTGGGGGGCCCCAGCCTCTTCAGCCATCGCCTCAGCCATGATTTCGTCGGCCAAGGCCTCCTCGTCAAAAAGCTCAGGCACAGGGCTGAAAGGGGCGATCGACACCGCGGCCTCCTGTGCTGGTGCGTTGTGGCTGTCCGCAGGAAGCGCCAGCTCACGTTCGATACGGTCGATACGTTCTGCTGGTGATTCTGCAACCGCTGCACCCGTGGCTTGAGAAACAGCTGCCTGAGCAGTCTGTGGTGCCGGCTCGTACGATGGGGCAGGCTCCTCAACCCGCGGCGCAGGCTGCACAATCGGACGCCCAACGGTCGGCACGCTGGTCGCAGCGCCTTGTGCAATGTTTTGCGCTGCCAGCTCATCGTCCACACCGGTGGCAACCACCGATACGCGGATCATGCCTTCCAGAGACTCATCGAACGTTGCGCCAAGAATGATCAACGCATCCTGATCGACCTCTTCGCGAATGCGCGTTGCCGCCTCATCCACTTCGAACAGGCGCATATCATTGCCGCCGGTGATCGAGATCAACAGACCTTTGGCACCGAGCATCGACACATCGTCAAGCAACGGGTTGGCAATGGCCGCTTCAGCCGCCTGCAACGCACGCTTATCGCCGGAAGCTTCGCCGGTGCCCATCATCGCCTTGCCCATGCCGCGCATGATCGAACGAACGTCGGCAAAATCAAGGTTGATCAGGCCGTCTTTGACCATCAAATCGGTGATGCAGGCAACGCCTGAGAACAGCACCTGGTCGGCCATCGCAAACGCATCGGCGAACGTGGTGTTCTCGTTGGCGATGCGGAACAGGTTCTGGTTGGGGATACAAATCAGCGTATCCACTTCCTTGTGCAGCTCATCAATGCCGCTGTCAGCAATGCGCATGCGCTGACGGCCTTCAAAGTGGAACGGCTTGGTGACCACACCAACGGTGAGAATACCCATCTCGCGAGCAAGGCGCGCCACGACAGGTGCCGCACCAGTTCCGGTGCCACCGCCCATACCGGCGGTAATAAACGCCATGTGTGCGCCAGACAGATGATCAGAAATTTCATCGATCACCTCTTCAGCCGCCGCACGGCCAATTTCTGGCTGTGCACCGGCACCAAGACCCTCGGTCACCGCTACGCCCATTTGGACGACGCGTGGCGCCTTGGAGTTGGTCAATGCCTGGGCATCGGTGTTGGCAACGATGAAATCCACGCCTTCAAGGCCGGATTCGATCATGTTGTTGACGGCATTGCCGCCCGCACCGCCGCAGCCAAAGACGACGATCTTAGGTTTCAACTCGTGGATATCGGGAGCTTCCAACTGGATAGGCATAGGACCCTCTCTCATTCTTCCTGGAACGCGGCGCACAATGGGAAGTCTTGTGGAGCCATGGTCGTCACTTCGTGACGGGTGGGGTTACGAAAAGCGTTTGTGCGGGACACACAGAACACGCCGGTGGGGTTGGGGACGGGACTTTTATGTGGGCCCTGCCGTTCCGTTCCTTCGGAACGACCACGCAGGGCCAGGAATTTTCGCGACGGAGCGGTCGTTCTGAAAGAACGGAGCGTTCGGCGAACAGGTATAAAAAGTCGCGACGGAGCGGTTGAGCCAGCGGCACAGAGCGACCGAGCCAAATTTAAAGAGAGCTTCGCAGCCATTGGCTCACCCTCCCAAAATAGCCGCCTGTACCAGTCGACTGACCGGCAAAGCTGTGAGATGCGATGTGGTCGCGCGGCACCATGCGCACGCATTGAGGATAAATCAGCAGACCGGTGGCCGCCGCAAAGGCAGGCCCAGTTCCAGCTTCAGGCAGACCCGAAAGGCCAAACGGGCGACCCAAGCGCACATTGCGCGAAAGAAGTCGGCGAGAGAGTTCCAAGACACCGCTCATCTGGCTGGCACCCCCGGTGATCACCAGGCGCTTGGAGGCAAGCCCGGCAAAACCGGACGCTGCCAAACGGTCGCGCGTCATTTCCAGCGTTTCTTCAAGACGCGGACGAATGATGCGGGTCAGCGCACCACGGGGCACCTGATGACCACCTTCATGTCCATCTTCGCTGACCGGTGGGATCGTCAGCATATCGCGATCATCCGCTGGGCTTGGCAATGCAGAGCCATGCAGAGTTTTCAAACGTTCCGCTTCATCCACGCGGGTGGAAAGACCACGCGCCAAATCCATCGTGATGTGATGGCCGCCAACCGGCACCACATCGGCGTGCACAAACTCGCCGTCATAGAAAACGCCGATGGATGTGGTGCCTGCACCCATGTCGATCACAACGGTGCCAAGATCCATCTCATCGTCAGCCAGCACTGCAAGCCCTGACGCCTGAGCGGACGTGACATAGCCTTCCACCTCCAAATGTGAGGCGTTGATGCATTGCTCAAGGTTGCGAAGCGGTCCGACATCAGCCGTCACCAAGTGCATATCAACGCCCAGGCCAGACCCAAACATACCGCATGGATCGGCAATGCCACGATCACCATCCAGCGCAAAACCAATAGGCATGGAGTGCAAGATCGAGCGGCCCGGCGCGATGGCGTGATCGCTACCAGCTTTCAGAACTTTGGCGATGTCGCGCTCAGTGACGGCATGGCCATCAAGAGCCACCGTGGCCGACAATGTTTCCGAGGTAATACGACCGCAGGTGAGTGAGGCAATCACCGCATCAACGGTCAGATCACCCATGCGCTCAGCCTGATGCACAGCCTGGCGAATGGAATGCTCGGCGCGCTCAAGATCAATCACATAGCCCGATTTCAGGCCTTGGCTGCGATAGTAGCCGAACCCAAGCACATCAACAGTGTGCGTGCGGCTGCGATGCGCGCCGGAGCTTTCACACGGCTTCAGTCGAGCAATGATGCAGCTGGTTTTGGCCGTGCCGACATCAAGCACGCAAATGGTGACGGACTTGCGCTGAGGCAGAGGATTGGGCCCATAGAAATCAAGCGGGCGGCGTCGGGAGGTCGTCATCAGGCTCCTCCCCGCACGGCTGTCAGGCCTTCTGCATCTTCTGCCATCGCTTCAACGGCGGCATCGGTGAGTTGCACGACCAATTGCTCGGGCAAGCGCAGATCAATCACTGCAATCGCGCGTTCAAGCACGGCTTCACGACGCATCATCTCTTCCAGACGAAGCAAAGCCGCATCCACGCCTGTTTCAGGCAGATGCACCTGCACGTCTTCACGCATATGCAACGTCCAGCGTCGGTCGCCGACGCGCTCCAACGCAACCACGCTATCAAGAACATGAGGACGATCGGCCAGATGGGCAAAAAACGCCGTCGCTTGGCCAGGTGCACCCTCACCCACAACAAGCGGCAGGCCAGCATGCACATCGGAAATTTCGTCGGTGATTTCTTCGCCTTCCACCGTCACCAGATGGACGCGGCCGCGCTGTAACATGCGCGCAAACGGTGCATGCTCTTCAATCTCAACCATCAGCTGGTCAGGATAAACCCTGCGTACCGAGGCTTCTTTTACCCATGGCAGAGCCAACACGCGGTCACGCGCCGCATCGATGTCAAAACCAAGCACCGACGTTGTCGGTGTTACGGCAAGGTAGTCGAGCACATCGCCCTCGCGGGTGTCGCGCAACCCTTCAATCCTGATGGCGTCAACGCCGAAGCCAGCATTGGCCGCCAAATAGGCCAACGATTGGCCAGCAGTCTCGCGGGCTTCGGCTGTGCGTTCGCCAAAGGAGAAACCCACCACCAGAACGGGCAACACCACCAAGCTAGACAACAGCGCATTGGGATGGCGAACCGATTGCAGGGCAGACACGATGACCCGGTAGGCCGCAGCGGCGCACATACGCTGGGTGCGTGTGAAGCGGAAAAGGCGGTTTAGCGCCGACATGACGCGTCCTCCACCATCCAAGACACCAGCTCTTCGAAGGAATGGCCGGCATGGGCAGCAATTTCAGGCACCAACGATGTTGGCGTCATGCCTGGCTGTGTGTTGACCTCAAGACAGATCAACTCTCCCGTGCCCATAGGTTGGTCATCATAGCGAAAATCAGCGCGCGTCACGCCGCGGCAGCCGAGCGATTGATGGGCTGCCAGCGAATAGCTTTGGATCCGCGCGTAAACATCAGCAGGAATGTCGGCAGGCAATATGTGCACCGACCCGCCGTCGGCATATTTTGCGTCGTAATCGTAAAAAGTCTGGCCCTGCGGCACGATATCGATGATGCCAAGCGCCACATCGCCCATGACGGCACAGGTCAGTTCGCGGCCCGCAACATAACGTTCGGCCATCAGATCATCGCCATAAGGCCAATCGGAGCGGAAAAGTTCTTGCGGTGGATGCTTCATGTCTTCAGCGACGATAAGAACGCCGAAAGATGAGCCTTCAGCCACCGGTTTAATCACATAGGGCGGCGCCATCACATGGGCTTTGGCTGCCTGCTCACGCGTCGTCAGCGTATGTTTGGCGACCGGAACACCGGCAGCAGCCATGACCACCTTGGCGCGATCTTTGTTCATCGCAAGCGCCGAGGACATCACACCAGAATGCGTGTAGGGAATCGATAAAATCTCAAGCAAGCCTTGAATGGTGCCGTCTTCCCCATAGGGACCGTGCAACGCGTTAAAGGCCACATCGGGCTTGAGGTCATGGAGGGTCTGCGCGATGGAACGGTCCACATCAACACGCGTGACCGTGTATCCGGCGCGCTCTAAGGCGTCGGCGCAAGGCTGTCCTGTAGCGAGGCTTACAGGTCGTTCTGACGACCAGCCTCCCATGAGCACTGCAACGTGTTTTCCCTTGCCCGCCATAGCGTGCACACATGTCCCGTTTAATCAGTCCAAAATGGACCTTCCCAGGAGCCAAGCTATGAGGCAGATCGTAAGAAATCCTTAACCGGAAATCGAAACGTACGATTTACGAATTTTTGGCGATCACGTGGTGTTTCAGGGGCGAAAGGTTTCCACAGCCTGTCCATTGGTAAACAAGCCCATGCGTTTCACCTCCCATTCCAGCAGAGTGCCGGAATGCTCGTAAACCCGCTTTCGTACGGTTTCGCCAAGCGTCTCCAGATCATGGGCTGTGGCATTGCCGGTGTTGATCATGAAATTGCAGTGCATGGGCGACATCTGCGCCCCGCCGACCTGAAATCCGCGCAAACCAGCTGCGTCAACGCACTTCCAGGCCGATCCGCCGTGCGGATTCTTAAACGTTGAGCCAGATGTGCGCTCTTTGATCGGCTGATTCTCTTCGCGATGCCTCTGCACCGCGTCCATCGCCGCCTCGATCTCCTCGCGCGGAGCCGGATAGCCTTCATAGAGAGCGGAGACAAAAATAAGGTCATCCGCCGCGGCTGTGTGCCGATAGGTGAAGCCCATATCGGCGTGAGAGAGCGTGACCAGCTGACCTTGCCGATTGACCGCATCCACCGAAACAACCCGTTCGGTGGTTTCCACACCATTGGCACCAGCATTCATGCGCAGCGCGCCACCAAGCGACCCTGGAATACCGTGATAGAAATGAAACCCACCAAGCCCCGCTTCCAGGGCGATGGCAGCAAGCTTACGGTCCGACATTCCCGTGCCCGCACGAATGCGCGGGCTATCAACTTCGGCTTTGCCATCATTGAACGGGCGCATGGTCAGGCGGATCACAGCGCCTTTCAGTCCACCATCGCGGATCAGCGAGTTGGACGCCAAGCCCATCACATGCACCGGCACATCCTCGGGCAGCAGACGCATGAACGTCTGCAAATCATCAACATCGGCGGGCACGAAATAAAGTTCCGCTGGTCCGCCAACGCGAAACCAGGTGAAGTCCTTCAGCGGTTGATTGGTCCGCAGCTTGCCGCGTAGCGCCTCAACGCCAGATCCCATGCGGGCCAAAAGCGCCTCGCCGTCAATTGCGTCCATCAAGCCATCACTCACGAGGAATGGGCTTTCAACTGATCGGGCAAGGCGTTTGCCCAAGCGGTGATCGTTCCTGCGCCAAGACAAAGAACCGTGTCTCCATCCTGGGCGATTTCAGCGATCCGCTGCGCCAAAACCTCCGGGCCGTCCAGTGCCGAGACATGACGGTGACCATGGGCGCGGATGGCATCCACCAAATCGGTGTGCGTTGCGCCCTCTATCAGCGTTTCGCCCGCTTCATAAACCGGGGCGACCAACACATGGTCCGCATCGTTGAAGCAACCAGCAAACTGATCGAACAGATCGCGCAGCCGCGTGTAGCGGTGTGGCTGCACCACAGCGATCACCTTGCCCTTGGCAGCAGCGCGCGCCGCTTGCAGCACAGCGGCAATCTCCACCGGGTGGTGGCCATAATCATCGTAGATATCAACGCCCTGCCACGACCCTGTGTGGGTGAAGCGGCGTTTGACGCCAGAAAACCTTGCAAGCCCCTCGCGAATGGCATCATGCGCAATGCCCACATGGTGCGCCACGGCGATCCCAGCAGTAGCGTTTAACAGATTGTGTAGGCCAGGCATCGGCAGGCGCAGATCATCAATGCGCGCCCGTTCGTCCCTGCCGCGTTGGCGCAGTTCGATGGCAAAATGCGAGGCGGGACCTTCCATGCGAACGTCCACCGCACGCACATCGGCCTGCGGGTTCTGCCCATAGGTGATCACGCGGCGATCTTCGATCCGCCCAATCAGACTTTGCACCTCCGGGTGATCAAGGCACATCACCGCAAAACCATAAAACGGTACGTTTTCCACGAACTGATTGAAAGCGGCACGCACCCCATCAAAATTGCCATAATGGTCCAGATGCTCCGCATCAATATTGGTCACCACGGCAATGTCGGCCGGCAGCTTGACGAAGGTGCCGTCAGATTCATCGGCTTCCACCACCATCCAGTCGCCTTCGCCCAGGCGCGCATTGGTTCCATAGGCGTTGATGATGCCGCCATTGATCACCGTCGGGTCCATGCCACCTGCATCGAGCAGCGTGGCAACAATGGAAGTGGTGGTGGTTTTGCCATGAGTCCCGCCAATCGCGATGGCTGATTTCAGGCGCATCAATTCGGCCAACATTTCGGCGCGACGTACGACAGGCAGGAAACGCGCTCGCGCTTCGATCAGTTCAGCGTTGTTAGGCTTGATGGCTGAGGAGACCACAACCACCGCAGCACCGTCCAAGTTTTCTGGGCGATGGCCAACCGCCACCTTAATGCCCATCGCGCGCAGGCGCTTCACATTGGCATTGTCGGAAATATCCGAACCTTGAACGGCATAGCCAAGATTGTTCAGCACCTCGGCGATGCCGCTCATGCCGATACCGCCAATGCCAACAAAATGCACCGGGCCAAGTTCGCGGGGAAGTTTCATGCCATCAATCCTATCTGTCGGCCTGCCGGGTTAGCGCGCCAGAGCCTCAACCTCAACGGCCAACTGTTCCACCGCTTCAGGGCGTCCGGCGTCGCGGGCGGCAGCCGCCATCTTATCCAGCTCATCAGAAGCAGGGTCGATCAATCGTGCCAGCACTTGCGAAAGGCGTACCGGACCGATGTTCTTCTGTAGCGCAAGAATAGCGCCACCGACCGCTTCCAAGCGTTCTGCGTTGCGCGCCTGATCATGATCCAGAGCGTGCGGATATGGCACCAAGATCGACGGGCGCCCCATCACAGAAAGTTCCGCCACCGTGGACGCGCCTGAGCGCGCAATCACCAGATGAGCATTGGCCATCCGCTCAGGCATATCGACGAAAAACGCCCCCAGATCGCATGGAATGCCGAGCGTTTCATAGGCTTCGCGGACACGGGCAATATCTTCAGGGCGGCATTGCTGGGTCACGTGAATGGTTTTGCGAACCTCTTCGCTAAACTGTTCCAGCGCACCCGGCACCAAATCAGCAAAAACCCGCGCGCCCTGGCTGCCGCCAAATACCAACAGCTCAAACTGTTGATGCAGCTTGGGTCTTTTGTAGTTCGCGCGCGCCGCAGCCAGAACTTTGCTGCGCACAGGATTGCCGACGTGAATAATGATCGCTCGCGAGGACGAGGGAATGCCATCAGTGTCGGCAAAGCTGGTGGCAATGAGTTTGGCCCGATTGGCCATGGCAACATTGGCGCGTCCCAAAACCGCATTTTGTTCATGCAGAACAATCGGCACACCTCGCAGGCGTGCTGCAAACAGGGGCGGTAGCGTTGGATAACCGCCAAAGCCGACAATGGCTGCCGGTTTCTGGCGGCCCATTACCGTCAATGCCTTGTAGGCACCACGCGCAATGGTCAGCGCACCAGGGATCGCTTGAAAGATTTTGCGCGGCGAAAAGGTCGCCGACGGGATGATATGCGTGCGGCGTGCCGGGAATGACACGCCATATCGGTCAGCCCGCTCGTCAGTCATCAAATCGACCGTGTGGCCACGTCGTTGAAGCACTTCGCTAAGCGCTTGCGCTGGGAAGAGATGACCGCCGGTCCCGCCAGCGCACAAAATAAAATATGCCATACATCGCCCTAGGTAACCCGGAGCCGAAGAGACGACACCGGCGAGGCGATCAACCGCTTTGCAAGCTCCAGCGCCACGCATTGGCGGCGTTGCGACCCTGCCCCATGCGGGCCTGTCGGCCACGCGCAGTTTGCCGGGTAAGGGCAAGCAAGATGCCGGCCGACAAACCAACGGACAAGAGCGATGATCCCCCGTAGGAAAGGAATGGCAACGTCATGCCCTTGGCGGGCAAAAGTTGCAAGTTCACTCCCATATTGATCGCAGCCTGCGTGGCAAGGAGCGCCACAAGACCGATGATCGCATAGCGCGAAAACACATCGTCTTGTCGCAGGGCAGCGCGAATGAACCGTGCAAACAAGAACAAATAAAGACCGACCACAATAAGGCACATCAGGATGCCGAACTCTTCGGCCATCACCGCGAATAGAAAATCGGTGTGGCTATCCGGCAAATGCTCTTTGACCACGCCCTCACCTGGACCGCGGCCCAACCAACCACCTTCAACAAACGATTCGATCGCGCGGTCGGTCTGGTGATTATCGCCAGCCTCGGGGTTCAAGAACCGATCGATGCGGCTCGTCACGTGAGGGACGAACATATAGGCCGCCGCCAAGCCGCCCAGTGCCGCAGTGCCGAGAACCGCAATCCACAGCCAGCTCATGCCAGCCACGAAGAAGAGGCAGCCCCAAACAGCGGTGACCAACATGGTCTGGCCGATGTCTGGCTGCGCCACCAACAACCCAGCGGTCAGCAAAAACAGAGCCAGAGCAAATAGATTGGCATGCAGATCGGGACGCTTAGCATGCTCGGCAAAAAACCAAGCCGAAACCACGACCAGCGCAGGTTTGGCCAGTTCGGAGGGTTGCATCTGGAAAAAACCAAGATCAATCCAGCGCCGCGCACCCTTCACTTCAGCCCCAAACAACAGCGCTGCCAGCATGCCCAGAACCGCAAGGCCAAACAAAACAAGGCCTAGGCGCACCAATTGGCGCGTCGAGAGCATCGACATGCCAATGACCAGACCAATGGTTGGTATGAGAAAAATGATGTGCTTTTGGACGAAATGAAACTCGTTCGCCAAGCCCAGATCACGCGCAATCGGTGGGCTGGCGGCGAACGACATCACCACGCCGATGACCAGCAAAACAAGAATGGACAGAAGGGAGACCTTATCGAGGGTCCACCACCAATCGCCAAGGGGCGAACGGTCGGCACGGGTCAAACGCATCTACGCTACTCAACACTTTTTACTGCGCGCGATGCTCCTCAACAAAGGTCATCACAGCGCGCTTGAACGCATCACCGCGTGCTTCAAAGGATGCAAACTGATCCCAAGACGCACACGCCGGAGACAACAAAACGCACGCATTTTCCAGCCCGTCCGCCATGGCATCGTCTGCAGCCATCGCGACGGCCCGTTCAACCGTTTGTGCCCGCACATAAGGCACATGGCCCTCAAGCGTAGCGGCAAAGCGATCTTGCGCGTCTCCAACAAGGTAAGTTTTGACGATTTGCGCAAAGAAACCGTTAAGTGAATCAATTCCGTCGCTTTTGGCTTGCCCGCCAGCGATCCAATAGATGCGATCATACGACCCCAAGGCCCGCGCAGCGGCATCGGCATTGGTGGCTTTGGAGTCATTGACGAAGGAAACGCCGCGATAGGTTGTTACAGGTTCCATGCGGTGGGCAAGGCCGGGAAACGAGCGGATAGCATCCGCCAATTTGGTTGGGTCCATCCCAAGTTTCAAAAGCGCGGCCACCACAGCACAGACATTTTGCGCGTTGTGCTCGCCTTTCAGGCTGGAAACACCGCCAACATCAAACAATTCGTCCTGTGCCCCATCGCGGGCCAACCAAATAGACGAACCAACGGCATAAACACCATCATGAACAGTGTGTGTGGCACTGATGCGTGAAACCTCGTGCCCATCACGCGCCAGTTCATCGGCCATGCGTGCTGACAGCAGATCATCCACACCGACAACGGCATGCTCGGCCGCCACCACGAGGCGCTTTTTGATCGCGGCATAATTTTCCATTGTACCGTGACGCGCCAAATGATCCTCAGAAAGGTTGAGGTGGACACCGACAGTTGGGGCAAGATGCGCGGAAAGATCAATCTGGTAGGATGAGCACTCAATCACATAGTGACGATGGGGCGCAGGCATCGGCAGATCAAGCACCGGCACACCGATGTTGCCGCCCATGGCCACATCCACGCCCATTGCGCGCATCGCGTGCGCCGCCAATGCCGTGGTGGTCGATTTGCCGTTGGTGCCAGTGATCGCAAGCACCGGCGCCTGCGGACAATGAGCAGCGCGTTCCTGGAAGAACAGATCGACATCGCCGGTGATCGGTACACCAGCTTCGCGAGCACGCAACACGCTCCAATGAGGTGCCGGATGCGTCAGAGGTATACCGGGCGCCAAAACAAGCGCGGCAAAACCCTGCCAGTCCGCATGCTGAAGATCACCTATCGCAATTCCCGCAACTTGTGCCTTTTCACGCGCGCCTTCGCCATCATCCCAGCCAACAACTTCAGCGCCCGCAGCGTGCAGCGCGTGCGCCGTTGGCACACCTGAACCGCCAAGACCGATCACAACAACTTTTTTGCCTGCAAGTGTAGAAACAGGGATCATCGACTTAACGCAGTTTCAGCGTCGATAGCCCGGCCAGTGCGAGCACAAACGCGATGATCCAAAAGCGGATAACTACCTGCGGCTCAGTCCATCCCAGCTGCTCAAAATGGTGGTGGATCGGCGCCATGCGAAAAACGCGCTTACCGGTCAGCTTAAAGGAAGCCACCTGGATGATCACCGACATGGCTTCCAGCACAAACAGTCCACCGACAATCGCCAGCACAATTTCGTGCTTGGTGGCCACAGCAATCGTGCCAAGCATGCCGCCCAGCGCCAAGGACCCGGTGTCGCCCATAAAAATCTGCGCGGGCGGCGCGTTGAACCACAAAAACCCAAGCGAAGCGCCAATCACCGCGCCGCAGAGCACAGCCAGTTCGCCGGTTCCGGGTGTGAAATGGATTTGCAGATAGTCAGAGAAAATCGCGTTCCCGGCAAGATAAGCGATCAAGCCGAACGTCGCCGCCGCAATCATAACCGGCACAATGGCCAGGCCATCCAAACCATCGGTCAAATTCACGGCATTGCCAGCACCAACAATCACCACTGCACCGAACAGGATGAAGAACCAGCCAAGATTGATCAAAAGGTCTTTAAAGAAGGGAAATGTGAGCTGGTTGGAAAGTTCTGGCACCGAGACCTGTGCAAGCACAAACACCGCAGCACCAGCAATCGTCGCCTCAATGGCAAGCCGCGCTTTGCCCGACAAGCCTTTGTGCGACTGCTGCGTGACTTTCAAAAAATCATCGTAAAACCCTATGGCGCCGAAACCCATGGTCACCGCCAGCACAGTCCATACCAGTGGGCTGGAAAGATCCGCCCACAACAACACCGAAAAAATAAGCCCTGCCAAAATCATCAGCCCGCCCATGGTTGGCGTGCCTTTTTTGGTGAGCAGATGGCCTTGCGGACCATCTTCTCGGATCGGCTGCCCCCTGCCCTGACGTACACGCAACGCACGAATAATCGTCGGCCCAAAGAGGAAAACGAACAGCATGGCCGTCACCACCGCGCCGCCGGTTCGGAAGGTGATGTACCGGAACACGTTGAACAGGGGTACCGCGTCGGCAAAGTTGGAGAGCCAGAAAAGCATGTGTTTTCGTGTCCTTACCGTTCGCGGTCGTTGTATCGTTGCAAGATGAGATCAACCAAGGGACCCATCTTGCTACCCAGCGAACCTTTGATCATCACAGCATCGCCAGGCGCAAGGTCGCTGAGCAGGGGTTTGCGCAACCCATCAGAGTTTTCTGCGTACGCGCCGCGCTTTTCCATCGGCAGAACACGCCAAAGCGCCTTCATCAAGGGGCCACACGCATAGACCTTGTCAACGCCCAGAGCTGTAAAATCGTAAACCAAGGCTCCGTGCATGGCAGAAGCTTCATCGCCCAGTTCCAACATGTCACCGAGCACCGCTATGCGGCGTCCGCGCTGCCCAGTCGGCAATCGTGACAACACCTTCAGCGCAGCCTTCACCGAGGCCGGATTGGCATTGTAACTTTCATCCAGCAACGTGATGGCATCGCCTGGCGTATCAATCACATGCTTGCGGCCGCGCCCATCAGGCTGTTCCATGCTGGCCAGCGCCATACCGGCTTTGGCCAAATCAAGACCGAGCGACGAACACACAGCCAGGACACCTAATGAATTAACGACCAGGTGTTCACCAGGCGCACCGACTTTGTAGGTCAGTGTCTGACCGGCAATTCTCGCTTCAACCGTGGAACAGTCGGGCAAAAGCGCAACTTGCATCAGTTCTGCGTCACTACCGGCACCATGGCCGAAGGTCATCACCGTGCCAGCACCTGCCGCCTTGGCGCGCTCCTTCAAAAAGGCCGTGTGCTCAATGTCACCATGAACGACAGCAGTGCCGCCCTCCAACAATCCGTCGAAAATCTCCGCCTTTGCAGCAGCGATGGCATCCAGGCTTCCCAAATTTTCCAGGTGCACCGGTGCGACCGTGGTGATCATCGCCACATGCGGCTGAACAAGCTGCGAGAGCGGTGTGATTTCATGGGCATTGTTCATGCCGATCTCGAACACGCCAAAGTCCGTATCGCGCGGCATGCGGCAGAGCGTCAGCGGCACCCCCCAATGATTGTTGAAGCTTTTGACCGGCGCATGGGTTTTCCCAAAGTCTGACAGGATCAGGCGAAACGTTTCTTTGGTCGATGTTTTGCCAACGGAACCAGTGATAGCCAGCATCTTGCCTGTGGCGCGGGCACGAGCAGCGCGCGCCAAATCGTAAAGCCCATCATAGCTATCTTCGACAACAATCAGACCGCCCTTGGGCACCTGCATCGCATCAGCTTGGTCTGCCGACACCATCGCCGCTGCGGCCCCTGCTTCTAAGGCCGCATCAACAAAGGCGTGGCCATCAAACTGATCGCCCTTGATGGCGATGAACAAGTCACCTGAGGCAACCGTGCGGCTATCGATGGAAATGCCGGAAACATCACTGGGTTTGCCGCGCACCGATCCGCTGGTGGCTGCAACGATTTCGTCCACGGTCCAAAGAGATTGATCCACGGCTAGGCACCCTCGCCGAGAAGCTTCTGGATCACGTCATGATCAGAAAAGGGATGCTTCACGCCGTGGATTTCCTGCCCCGTTTCATGCCCCTTGCCAGCAACCAACAGAATGTCGCCATCTTCCAGCATCGCCAGACCGGCCGCGATCGCATCATGGCGGTCACCGATTTCCATTGCATCATCGCCTGCCCCTGCCATCACAGCTTTGCGGATGGTGGCTGGATCTTCGGTGCGCGGATTATCATCGGTCACGATCACCGCATCACCGTAACGGGTCGCAGCTGCGCCCATGAGCGGCCGTTTGCCTCTGTCACGATCGCCGCCAGCACCCACCACAATCACCACTTTACCGTCAGCGAAGGGCCGCAGCGCTTTGAGCGCTTCTTCCACCGCGCCAGGTTTGTGGGCATAGTCGACAAAGGCCTTGCCGCCACGCTTGGTGGTCCCGATATATTCAAGCCGTCCGCGCGCGCCTTTTAGGGTTTCAAGAGCGCCAAACACGGCATCGGCATCGCATCCAGCCTGGATCGCCAGACCCGCCGCGACCATCGCATTGGCGACTTGGAACAGCCCCGGAAGCGGCAACTCGACCGTGCGTGCATCGCCCAGATAGGTGAAGCCGACCGTCTGAGCATAGCCGGAAGGTTTAACGGTCTCCACCGCGATATCACCCTGGCCCATGCCAGCAGTAAGCAAGAGGTGACCACGTTTGCGCGCCAGATCAGCCATGCGCCCACCATAGGAGCCGTCCATCCACACCACAGCGCCAGCGCCTTCTGGCAAAAGCGGATCAAACAGCCGCGACTTAGCCTGAAAATAATCTTCCATCGTGGGGTGGTAATCGAGGTGGTCGCGGCCAAGATTGGTGAAGGCGGCTGCTTTCAGCTCAACACCATCCAAGCGCCGCTGTTCCAGCCCGTGCGAGGATGCCTCCATCGCCATATGGGTCACCCCATCGTCGGCAAGAGCCGTCAGCGCCTGGTGCAAAGACACCGAGTCCGGCGTTGTCAGTGCGCCAGCCTCTGACCCATCGCCCCGTGTGATACCAAGCGTGCCCATCGCCGCTGCTTCATGACCAAGGGTTTGAAAAATCTGGCGCACAAAGGCCGCAACCGATGTCTTGCCCGAAGTGCCGGTAACAGCGACCATCACCTCAGGCTGAGGCGCGAAAAACTTTGCTGCCATCAAGGCAAAGGAACGCCGCGCATCGGGCGCCCGCAACTCAGCCACACCTTCGGGCACATCAGCGTCCACGCCATCATCAAGCAAGATCGCTGATGCACCATCGATCACAGCCTGATCAATGAAGTCTTTGCCATGTCGCGCCGCGCCGCCGAGTGCTGCAAACACAAACGCGCGCTGAACCTTCCGGCTATCCAAGGCCAACCCTTTGACAGCCTGATCAGCGCTGCCGGAGACCAATCGAACAGTGGGATCAATCAACTCAGATAACAAATGGGCAACGGTCATGAATGGTCGCGCTTCTGATTCCAGGGGCGTTAAACCCTTGGCATAAGGGTTTTTGCCCGGCGCGTCACGCCTGCTGTGGCTAGGACGTCACGCCTATTGCGCTGTAACATCCACGCGTGGCACGACACCCAGGATTGGCGCGATGCGCTCGATAATTTGCCGCGTCATTGGCGCGGCATTAAGGCCCGCTGTGGCGCTTCTTTGATCGTCGGCGGGCTGCGGCTCATCGATCACCACAATCATCGCATATTGCGGATCATGCATTGGGAAGGCTGAGACAAAACTGTTCAAGCGATGATCGCCGGAATAGGCGCCATCGACGATTTTTTCTGCGGTGCCGGTTTTGCCGCCAACGTCCAGACCATCAACCGCCGCGCGGCGTCCCGACCCATGATCAACATTCGCACGGAAAAGCTCGCGCATCTGCGCGCTGGTTTGACCTGTAAGCACTTGGCGCGCTTCGCGCATAGCCTGTTCTTCACTGCGCGGCAGGAACGTCGGCTCCACATACACACCGCCATTGACTGTGGCAGCCGTTGCAGCCAGCAGCTGGAGCGGGGTCGTTGTCAGACCGTGGCCAAACGAGATTGTCGCCGCCGATAGGCGCGACCATTCCCCGCGCGGGAAAAACGGTGAGGCAACACCAGGAAGTTCCAGATCCATACGTGTTAGCAGGCCAAGGCGATCATAGTAGGCGCGCTGGGTAGGAATCCCCATAGCTTCGGCAATGCGGATCGTGCCGATGTTGGACGAGGAGGTAAAGACTTCCGATGTCGACAGGATCGCGCGGCGCGCGTGGAAATCATTGATCGTCGAGGATCCAATACGCATTGGGCGGCGGGCGTCATGCTGGCTGTCCATAGTGATGGCACCGGAATCCAAGCCCGCAGCAATGGTAAAAATTTTGAAAACCGAACCGAGCTCGAACACGCCGCCCGTGGCGCGGTTGAGCGCAGCTTCCTCACCGAGGCCATCGCGCGTGTTGGGATCAAAGTCAGGCAACGAAACAAGCGAGAGAATTTCACCGGTTCGCACATCCATCACAGCGGCGGTCGCCGCCATAGCCCGATAGGTTTCTAGCCCCTGCACCAGAACATCACGCACCACATGCTGCACGCGAACATCCAGCGACAGTACCTGAGGGGCAAAATCTGGATTGGCGCGGTCCAAAAACCCCAACGCCTCAAGCTCGGCCAAAGGACCGCTGTCGAGATAGCGCTCAATGCCCTCGAGCCCATCATGATCGACGTCGACGGCACCCAAAACGTGCGCGGCCAAACGACCGGACGGATAAAAGCGTCGGGCCTCCTCCAAAAAACCAACGCCGGGAATGCCTTGACCCATCAAGAGGTCGCGATCAGCAGGCGTCAAATCACGGGCAATCCACTCAAAACGGGAAGTATTATCCAGACGCTCGCGCAGATCATCGCGCTGCAGGTCCGGCATCACGACGGAAAGCCGGTCCACCGCATCGTCCACATCAACGAGAATGGAGGGGTCGGCATACACGGCGGTTGCAGGCACATCGGTCGCCATCAACACGCCATTGCGGTCAACGATATCAGGGCGATGGGCCGCGATTTGTTCCTGCGGCGTCGGTGCGCGCACACCGGCGCTGGGTGTATCCAGTGCCAAGTCCACCAAGCGTACCCCGATCACCGCGTACACCAATGCCAGACCAACCGCGAACATGATAAGACGCGTGCGCGTGGCATCAGAGAGCGCTTTGCCCTGGCCATCTAGCTGGATCGGCGCGCCGTCGGCACGATCTTCCTTTGGACTTACCGAGTCCTGACGCAGCAACTCACGCGCTTTGCGCAACCAGGATGCAACATCCTGGCCGCCAACATGCTCGGCGGCGCCGGGCACATGATCGGGATAGGGGGGAAGATACGTCACTGTGCGCCCTGCCCGGTCACGTTTTCCAGCAGGGCTCCGATGCCATCGCTTGGCATGGACGGCGCAACCGGCGCCGCTTGAGGTTCTGCCATGCCGACATTGAGAACCTGCAAGAGCAAATCAATCTGCCCTGGCGCATTGATCGCAACAGGCACCTCCTGGTCCGCAGACAGAGTATCCTCGCCTTCAAGCGTCTCATCCTCGACGATCAGGTCGCTTCGGAACGGTATGTCGGAAAGGCGCACATAATGGGCCGAAGTGATCGGCTCCAGATCGAAAACGTCGGGCAGATCGGAAACTACCGCTTGAAGACGCGCAGGTTGCTCCAATGCGGCCAAATCGGCCTCCAACAAACCGACGTCGCGCGATAAAGCACCAATTTCGCGCTCCAGGCTTCGGCGCTCGCCATGAGCGACTTCGGCGCCGTGTTTGACGTTGTAAACATAGGCCGCTCCGCCGATGGCCGCGACAAGGCACACCACATCAACCACGCGCATGGCTTGCCCCTCGCTTGGCCGAACGGGACGTGCTCGCCTTTTTTAACTGAGGCAGTCCCAGCAAGCGCGCCGAACCATCATCAGGCGTGCTCTGGCGCCGAGCCGGCGCATCGGTGCGACGGGCGGCACGCAGTTTGGCCGAGCGAGCCCGCGGATTGCTGGCCATTTCCTCGTCACTTGGAACAATGGGCCGACGGGTGATCGGCTCAAAGCGAGCAGGTTCCAGAGCCACATCGGGTTGATGACGCGACCCGCGCGACGTTTTCGCTGCATCGGCAAAGAACCGTTTAACAATGCGATCTTCCAGAGAATGAAACGTCACCACCGCCATGCGGCCACCGGGTTTCAAAATCTGTTCACTGGCTTGCAATGCACCGACCAGCTCGCCCAACTCGTCATTAACCGCGATGCGCAGCGCCTGAAACACGCGTGTCGCAGGATGAATAATGGGGCCTGGCCCGCGCTTGCGCACAGGCATCAGTTTTTCGATCAGCGTTGCCAGGCCGCGGGTTGTTTTGATCGGCCATTCTTCACGCACTTCGCAGATGAATCGCGCGATGGCGCGTGATCGCCGCTCTTCGCCATAGGTGAAAAAGAGGTCGGCCAAATCGGCCTCGGACCAAGAATTGACGATATCAGCAGCGGTCGGACCGTTCTGATCCATACGCATGTCGAGCGGACCGTCATGACGGAAGGCAAAGCCGCGATGGGCTTCATCCAACTGCATGCTCGATACACCGATGTCCAGAACCACGGCATCCACGGCTGCGATACCGCGTGCTTCCAGCTCCTCATGCATCAGCGAAAAGGGCGCTTCGATCAATGTCAGCGCATCACCATGATCAGCCACCAAGCCTTGTCCGGCTGCAATGGCATCGGGGTCACGATCAAATGCGATAACCTTTGCACCTGCATCGAGAAATCCGCGTGTGTAGCCTCCCGCCCCGAAGGTTCCATCAACAATCAGTGCACCCTTAAGAGGCGCAACAGCATCGATAACCTCGGCCAGCAACACTGGGATGTGGCGTGGTGTCTGGACTGCGCTCGCGCTCATGTCTGCACCACCGATCGTGCCGACGCCTGGTCGCCCCAAAGCACTTGTCGTGCCGCACTGACGGCCTGCGCGCGGTATGCCTGATAGCGTTCCGGCGACCAAAGTTGAAACTTGTGGCCCTTGCCGACAAAAACGATTTGATTGTCGATGCCCGCCAAATCTTTCAACCGCTGCGGCAAGGCGATGCGCCCTTCCTTGTCGAGCGAAAGAATTTCGCTCTCGCCAAAGAACGCGGTTGCCAACAGGTCGTAGTCGAACGATGTCGGGTCGAGCGCGGCCAGTTTCTCCTCGAACATGGCGAACAGCCGCTTGCCGCCCGCATCCACCGACTGACCGTCGGGACTTGGAATGCAATACAGCCCCTCGAAACCGTCGGCCTGCAAAACATCGCGGAAAGGTTTGGGAATGCTGACGCGCCCTTTGGCATCGGTCTTCATTTCGATGGTGGACACGAAGGCGTGCATCAGAACTCAGAGCAAGTGGCAGGGTCAGCGAGTGAGACTGGTAACTTTCCCTTACGGCGTTCTCGGTATGACCGCGTGGAGGGACGTTCCATCTCCTCCAATGGGCTATCATGGGATTAGATGGGTCACAATGGGATATGACTTCACAAAACATTGCGGCCGCGCGCTTACAAAACACAATCTCCTGTTTAAACCCTATTAAACTTAACATGCGGTTTCCGCCCTCAACCCTTTGAAAAGGAGGCCGGAGTCACGTTTGCTGCGAGCAAGGAAAAGGCCCACTTTCGGTGTGGAAAACTGTGTGGAAAAGCTGGGAAAAAATGTGCGCCGAGGCGTGCACAAATTTAAGGCAGGTGAAGCCAATCACCCGCAAACAGCCGCCAGTCGGCCTATAAGCCGGGTTCTGTCCTCCAATTCGAAACGAATTGTGGGGCAGCCATTCCTCTAGGGCGGACTTTGCAGCCAACCTCTAGCAACCAACCCGAACACCTCACTTGAAGACAAAGCTGCCAGGCAAGCCTGGCACGGCGTTCCTATTTGGTCTTGCTCCCGATGGGGTTTGCCATGCCGCTTGCGTTGCCGCCCGCGCGGTGGGCTCTTACCCCACCCTTTCACCCTGACCCCGATCAAAAGATCGAGGCGGTCTGCTCTCTGTGGCACTTTCCCTAAGGTCGCCCTCGCCGGGCGTTACCCGGCATCGTGTCTCCATGGAGCCCGGACTTTCCTCCCGGACCCGAGTTTCCTCACGTCCCGGCGGCTGCCCGGCCAACTGGCCCGCGTGGCCTCGCACGCTAAGCCCCTGGCGGTCAACAGTTCGCAAGACCTGTAGTGATCAGTGGAGGGCTGGATGAGTCTTTAAATGACCAACTTTGGCGACGTCGTCCAGCAGTTCAACCGCCGTCGGATAAGCGCTCATGCGTTCGCTGAGCAGCTGGACCGAGCGAGCCAACGCCCGCACTTCCACCGGCGTATCGCAGCCGCGCCGCGTCATCAGCTCCAACACATCCACGGCATCGCTGATGCCTTGAGCAGGCGCGCGTTCACGTAACAGACGCACCAAGGCTTCTATTTTTGGCCGCACATCAAGGAAGGCGGCCGCCGGCACGCCGACATGGTCGCCAAAGGGCCGTGGGTTCACATCGGGCTCGGTGGCCACGTCGTCAACGTCTTCGGGTGCCGCCTCTGGTATCGGGTCGTCGGCGTCAACACTGACTTCAGGCTGTTCCTTGTCGGGAGCAGGCTCTTCTCCATCCTGTTCTGGAAACTGCGGAGGCAGCGTTGGCAGAG
Organism: Hyphomicrobiales bacterium; assembly: GCA_040219355.1. Lineage (GTDB taxonomy): Bacteria > Pseudomonadota > Alphaproteobacteria > Rhizobiales > MH13 > MH13. The sequence goes on along the minus strand of JAVJSN010000015.1, from coordinate 515,302 downwards.
ACACGTCATCTTTCTCAGGCGCATCATCTTGGGGGTCATCAGCTTCGAGGGCTGCGGAAACCTGTGTGATCGGCTCGTCATCCTCATCACTCAGCGATAACGGCGGCAGAGGTGGCAATGGATCATCGGTTTGTAGTGGCTCCGACGCCTCTTCTTTGACCGGCATCTCTGGCAGACCAGGTGGGCCATCCCTATCCCGGGGAGCGGTGTCGTCCTCGTCATCGTCGCCAAACACCGGCAGCGTCAGCGCCATTGGCCCCTCGTCAGGCGTGTTGGCAAGCACGTCGATACCACCGGCAGGAGGTCCAAAATCCACTGAGCGGTGTGCAGCATGCAGATACAGCGAGGAGTTGGCGCGCATCGGGTCGGACCAAAGCCGTTCGAAGGCTTCCAGGCAGCGCGTCAAAAAATTCCCATCGCGCGACAGAACGCCAAGGGCCGACCCGTCACGCAGCAAAATGGTGAAGTGTTGGCGTGGTCGCAGCCGATACGCCCCATAGCCAAGCCCAATCAGCGGCAGGAGAGACAGCGCAAAGATCGAATAATCTGGTTCAAAAAACTGAAGCGTTTCCAAAAACGCACTGACCGAACCAATAATATTGAGCGCAAATAGAGCAGCAACAACAATGAACGAAACACGCACACCAAGGTTGTCAATGCGCGCGCCGGCCAGCATATCGCGCCGCACGACGACATTGTCGGCGGTCAGGCGCTCGCCTTCCAGCGTTATCGATTGCACCCAGCGGATGTTTTCGGTCAGCAAACTCAAGAAACTACAGGCCTTTTTGGCAAACTTTACGCAGTGGTATCTAGGGTCGGGCTCTAGCCGATAAGGCTGCTCAACAGCTGATGCAAGGTCGAAACGGTGGAACTATCGGCCACACCATCAATCCGCTCTGGCCGAAAATGCCGTTGAAAGGCCTTCACCACCAGCTCGGTTTGCAGATCAAACTGGCCTGTTGGTTGCAGGCCGTAACCGTACAGCTTCAACATCGATTGCAACGCACCGACGGCCTCCCCAGCATCCCCAACCGCCATAAATCGTCCATCCTGAATAGGCGCTGGCGTGAGATAGTGGCCAATTCCGTGGGCGTGAAGTTCATCCCAGGGGAACAGCTCACCTGGGTCTTCCTTGCGTTCCGGCGCTATGTCCGAATGGGCCAGCACATGCTCGCGTGCGATACCGTGATGACCGATTAGCGGCTTGGCCAGTGCAATCAAACTCGTGATCTGCGCTTTTGGAAACGCGCGATAGCCATGCTCATGGCCAGGATTACAAATTTCAATGCCGATGGATCGCGCATTGATATCCGATACGCCTTTCCAAGACCCCTGGCCTGCATGCCAGGCGCGGTCGGCTTCATCGACCATCTGAACGATGCGGCCATCTTCATGGATCACATAGTGGCAGGAAACTTTCGAACGCGGATCGGCCAACCAGCGCACCGCGCCCTCATCATCGGGCATACCAGTGTAGTGCAGCAGCAAAATATCGACCGGCGCGCCATCGCGGCTGTCAAAGTTGGGCGATGGGACAGTGCTGTCGATGTGTGGATAGACGCTGCTCATGATGCAACGCCCACGCCACCCTGGGATGGTCTGTTGCGCAGCTCGATCTGATCAAACGCGGCGTTGATAGCCGCCAGTCGATCTGAAGCGATCTTGATGAACTCTGGAGGCACCCCACGCGCAATCAACCGGTCAGGATGGTTTTCCGCCACCAACTTACGATAGATCCGGCGCACATCTTTATACGGCAGCTCGGCGTCAACGCCGAGGACGGCATAGGGATCTAGCTCGCCTTCAAACACGTGGCGGGCGCGGACACGGCGGTATTCGACATCATCCATGCCGAACTCACCAGCCACAATTTCAAGATAGGCGGCCTCGCGGTCGTGAAGAACGCCATCGGCCATGGCGATGTGAAAGAGGCCGTCGAGGATGTCTTCTAGGATCGCGTGCTCGCCCTCAAACAGGCCTGAAATCTTGCGCGCGTACGCATCAAAACCAGCCACATCCTGTTTGGCGAGATTGTAAAGCCGCGCGACGTTTTCCGCTTCATCTTGTGGGAACTCCACCAGATCGCGGAACGCCTCGATCTCATCATTGGTCACCACGCCATCGGCCTTCGCCATTTTCGCCGAGAGACCGATCATCGCCACAGTAAACGCCACCTGGCGGCGCTGATCTTCATCGCCCACCAGATTGCGTAGGCTGTCCACCAAGGTGCCCAGCACTGCCCCAGCGCCACTAGCAGCCGAGCCAATCAAAGAAGTGAGAGAAGACCAAACGCTCATGAGAGATTACATCGCTGCTGCAGCGCGTGCCGCCTGATCGTAGGATCCCGACAAAGCACGCATCATAGCCGCAAGGTTAGAGATATCCTTGCCATCAATGTTCAGCGCTTTGACCGAGTCAATGAAAAGCGCTTCACGCAACTCGCCATAGCGCTCGCATACAGCGGTGCCTTTTTCTGTGATCGCCACGGTTTTTTCCTTGCCCTTGCGCCCGCTTTCCACCAGTCCGCGCTCAGCCAGCTTCTTCACGGCGTAGGACACCAAATGGGTGTCTTCGATGTTCAGAACAAGGCAGATATCAGCGAGCGTTTTGGCGCGGTCGCGGTGGTTCACCAAATGCACCACCAACACCTCCAAGGGCGACAAACCTTCTTCACCCGCCGCTGTCATACACCGCGTCATCCAGCGGTGAAAGGCATGCACCGTCATCGTCAGCGCGAACTCAAACTCCGACTGTGCTGGCAGCGAGGACTTGGCCAGATGAGCTGACGAAACGACGGGACCAACATTTGGCGTCGCAACCTTTTGTCCAGCTTCTAGCGGTTCGTCAGCATCGTTTCGGGCAACCATAGTGCAATCTCCGGAAATACAACCAAGAGCACTGTACCGAGCACCAAGAGACCGAAAAACGGCAGGGCATAAAGCGCGACCTGGAAGATGTTGCGCCCCGTCATGCCCTGAATAACAAACAGATTGAACCCCACAGGTGGTGTGATCTGACTCATTTCGACCACCAGAACCAAAAAGATGCCGAACCAGATCGGATCAATGCCTGCTGCCTGAACCATCGGCAGAATGATGCTGGTGGTCAGCACGACGATGGAAATGCCGTCCAAGAAGCAGCCAAGAATGATGAAGAACAGCGTCAGAGCGGCAAGCAATGCATAAGGCGAAAGCTCCATCACGCCAATCCATGACGCGAGCTCACGCGGAATACGTGTGTAACCCATGGCAACCGTCAGGAACGCCGCACCGGCCAAAATGAAGGCGATCATGCAGCTGGTGCGCGTGGCACCAAGGAGCGCTTGTGTGAAGTTTTCCTTGGAAAGAGTTCCGGAAAGCCAGGAGAGAATGAGCGCGCAGAACACGCCCACCGCGGCAGCCTCCGTTGGTGAGGCAAGACCGGCATAGATGGAGCCAATCACTGCCACGATCAGCAAAATGATCGGGATAAGACGACGGGTTGCGGCCATGCGCTCGCGCAGCGGAATCGGTGGCTCAGCTGCTGGCATCTTATCTTTGTTGGTCAGCGCCCAAATGGCGGTGAAGCCCATGAACAGCACCGCCAACATGATGCCCGGCAAAACGCCTGCAATGAAAAGCCGCGCAATACTCTGCTCGGTCGCCGCACCGTAAACAATGAGAATGATGGAGGGCGGAATCAGCAGGCCCAGCGTGCCCGAGCCTGCCAGCGTGCCGATCGCGATACGCGGATCATAGCCGCGTTGTGACAGTTCTGGCAGCGCCATACGGCCAATCGTGGCGGTGGTTGCCGCCGACGATCCAGAGACAGCAGCAAAGATTGTACAGCCCAAAATATTCACGTGCAGCAACCGGCCGGGCAAGCCGCGCATCCACGGCGCAAGACCAGCAAACATGTCTTCCGACAGTTTGGAGCGGAAGAGAATTTCGCCCATCCAAATGAACATGGGCAGCGCCGTCAGCTCCCAAGAGTTCAGCTTACCCCAGAACGTGGTGGCAAGCACGGTTCCAACCGGCACGCTGGTGGCAATCACAATGCCAAGTACAGCGACCGCGGTGAGCGCCAGCGACACCCAAAGGCCAAGGGCCAAAGCTGCCAACATGGCGACGCCGAGCACGATGGCGAGCGTTTCGATACCCATCAGCTCATCCCCCGCTCGGCATCTTCCGGTGTGATGACCGGTTTTTGCAAGATCTCAGATTTCGCCTCTTCATGGGCCTGGTAGGTGGGCGTGCCTGAGGTGATCACGGTGATCAATTCGTCTGCCAAGGCGATGGCGAAAACCACAAGTCCGATGGCGAGCGCTGTCTGCGGAATCCAAAGCGGGATCGCGATCACGCCGAAGGAGACTGTGTTGAACTGGATCGAGTCCACCACCTGAAGCACCGCGTGATAGGCGGCGTAAGCGGCGATGGCTGTGGCGATGATCAGTACCACGGCTTCCAGTATCCGCCGCACACCCAGCGGCACCGCCTTGATGAGCATCGAAACGCGAATGTGGTCTGCTTGGCGCAGCGTCGCGGCCAAAGCCAGAAAGGTGGCGGCGACAAACAAAAAACCGGCAATTTCATTGAGCGAAGGAACGGTGACGCCAGCAATAGGCAAGCTCAACGCGCGCAGTGTCCCATCTAAGATCCGGCCAAAAACCTGCACCAGCACCAAGCTGGCAATCACACAGAGGCAAACCGCTGCCGCCGCAGATGAGGCTCGATAGAGCCCGTCCAATATCGCACGCATCACGAAACCCCTCTGGTGACGCAGGAATGGAAATGTCGGGAACGAAAAAGGACGGAGCGCCGATTGGCGCCCCGCCTAACTTTGCAATTTTACTGGTTGCGATAGGCTTCGATGACACGCAGGCCAGATGGGCCTGCCTCTTCGGCCCATTCGGCCGTCATCTGTTGGCCGATGCCAGCAAGTTGCGCAGCCAAAGCATCGGAGGGCTCAACAACGCTCATGCCGTTGTCGGCCAGTGTGCTGGTTTTCGAAACAGTTTCTTCTTCCGACATTGCCCAACCACGGGTTTCGGCCTCATCAGCAGCAGCAAGAAGCGCGTCACGCTCTTCTGTTGAAAGGGCATCAAATGCACTCTGATTCACGATCACCATGTTCTTCGGCAACCAGGCACGCGTATCGTGATAAACCGACACAAAATCCCAGGCTTGCGAGGCGACGCCTGTGGAAGGCGATGTGATCATGGCGTCGACACGACCGGTTGAAAACGCGGTTGGAATGTCGCCTGCTTCAACCTGTGTCGGCACAGCGCCCATCAGCGTAGCCAGGCGCTCAGTGGCTGCATTGTAAGCACGGAAACGCACGCCGTCCATCTGCGACGCATCGGTAACTTCTTCACCGGCATAGATGCCCTGCGGCGGCCACGGCACGGCGAACAGCAGTCTCAAGCCCTCTTCTTCCAGCAGCGTTGCAATGGCTGGCTCAGACGCTTCCCAAAGCGCGCGTGCCTCGTCATAGCTTGTCGCCAAGAACGGAATGGAATCCACGCCGTAAAGCGGGTTTTCATTGGATAGGCGCGAGATCAGCACTTCACCAATGGGGGCCAACTGACGGCGCACGGCGTCTTTAATCTCAGGATGGCCGAACAGCGACCCTGCCGAGTGTACCGTGATATCGAGCGACCCACCGGTCGCTTCGCGCACATCATCAGCAAACTGCATAATGTTGGCCGTGTGGAAGATGCTATCGCCATACGGCGTTGGCATATCCCAAGCGGTTTGCGCGAACGCACCGTTGGCCGCAAAGGACATCGTCCCAAGAGACATGGCGCCAGCGAGCGCGAGTGTTTTCAATCCAGTCATGAGTTTTCCCCTCTCACAGTTTAACAACGCATCCAGCCTTTGTTTTTGAGCTGGTCAGCGCACCGCTGATCAACTCAGCGTTTAGGGAGGTTGACGCGACGATGACAATTTGTCAACAATTTATAAGTGACTATTCCTTAGCGCCGATCGGAGACACCCATGGCGAGCGCCACACCTGCTGAAACACACGCCAACACAGGCCTTTGGGATTTCTGGATCGACCGAGGCGGCACCTTCACGGACATCGTAGCTCGCAAACCTGACGGTGAACTGCTGACGAAAAAGCTGCTGTCAGAAAATCCCGAAGCTTATCGCGACGCTGCCGTCGAAGGCATTCGCCGCTTCCTCGGCGTGAAATCAGGTGAGCGTGTCCCCGCTGAACAAATTGCAGCGGTAAAAATGGGAACCACGGTGGCCACCAACGCGCTTCTGGAGCGCAAGGGGGAACCAACGGCACTGATCATCACCAAAGGTTTTCGTGATGCCCTACGCCTTGGCTACCAAGCGCGCCCGGACATCTTTGCCAAGAACATTATCTTGCCGGAACAGCTTTACGATCTGGTGGTGGAGATTGACGAACGGGTACTGGCCGACGGCAGCGTGGAAACTGCGATCACCGACGCAGCAATCGATGCGGCACTTGATGCTGTTGAGGCCAAAGGTTTCAAAGCGCTGGCCATTACGCTGATGCACGCCTACGCCTACCCGGAGCATGAAGCCAAAATCGCCACCCGGGCCCGTGCCCGCGGCACCATTCCTCAAGTGTCCGTCAGCCATGAAGCCTCGCCTTTGGTGAAGCTTGTCGGGCGCGGCGATACGACAGTGGTCGATGCTTACCTTTCGCCGATCCTGAAGCGCTATGTGAACCAAGTTGCCGAGGAACTCGGCGTCGAAGGAACCGGCTGCCGACTGATGTTCATGATGTCGTCGGGTGGGTTGACCGCCGCCGACATGTTCGAAGGCAAGGATGCAATCCTTTCCGGCCCGGCCGGTGGCGTGGTCGGCGCCGTGCAGACGGCGCAGATGGCAGGCTTTGATAAGATCATCGGCTTTGACATGGGCGGCACCTCCACCGATGTCAGCCATTTCAACGGCACCTACGAGCGCGCGTTTGATACCGAAGTCGCAGGCGTGCGCATCCGCGCGCCGATGATGCGCATCCACACGGTGGCTGCGGGCGGTGGCTCGATTCTCCACTACAAGGATGGCCGCTTTCAGGTCGGACCGGACTCAGCGGGCGCAAACCCTGGCCCTGCCTGCTATCGCCGTGGCGGCCCGCTTGCCGTGACCGATGCCAATGTCATGGTCGGCAAGCTGCAACCCACCTTCTTTCCTTCGATTTTCGGCCCCGACCAAGATCAGCCGCTCGATGCCGACGCCGTGCGCAAACGCTTTGAGGATATGGCGGCAGAGGTCGGTGATGGCAAAAAACCTGAAGAGATTGCCGACGGGTTTCTGAAGATTGCCGTTCAGAACATGGCCAACGCCATCAAAACCATCTCGGTCCAACGCGGCTATGACGTGACCCAATATGCGCTGGTGAGCTTCGGCGGAGCAGGTGGGCAACACGCCTGCGCCATTGCTGACACGCTGGGCATGACCACCGTGCATCTACACCCCTTCTCCGGGCTGCTCTCGGCCTATGGCATGGGCTTGGCGAGCATTTATGCTTCGCGCACCAAAGCCTTTGTGCAACCGCTGGCCGAAGAAACGCGGCCAAACCTCGATACCCTGATTGACGATTTGACCGACCAAGTGCTTGGCGAACTTGAAGGTCAGGGCGTGACCAACAGCAATCATCACCCGGTGCTTCACCTGCGCTATGAAGGCACGGACACCACCATCGATCTGGATTTCTCCGCACGCGATATGGCGGTCACACGCACCGCTTTTGAAGCTGAGCACAAAGCCCAGTTCGGATTTGTGTACCCCGGACGCACAATCATCATTGAAAGCGTGGAGCTGCAAGGCGCCGACGCGACCACTGCTGGGCGTGATGAAACCGCACAAGCCACCATCGAAGGCGAAGCACAGCGCGGCGAACGCACGCGCATCTTCACCGACGGCAAATGGCACGATGCCGCCATCGTCCGGCGTGGCGATGTGGCCCGCGGCCAGACCATATCCGGCCCAGCCATTTTGGTGGAAGATCACCAGACGGTGGTGATTGAGCCAGGCTGGCAAGCGCAGCTCACCGCGCGCGATCATTTGGTTTTGAAGCGTGTCGAAGCAAAGTCACGCGACCTCGCGATTGGCACGCAGGCTGACCCGGTGATGCTAGAGGTCTTCAACAACCTCTTCATGTCGATCGCCGAACAGATGGGCGAAACGCTGCAAAAAACCTCGTCTTCGGTGAACATCAAGGAACGGCTGGACTTCTCTTGCGCGGTCTTCGATCGCTCAGGTGCGTTGGTCGCCAACGCGCCCCACATGCCAGTGCATCTAGGGTCCATGGATCGTTCGGTGGAGGCCATCATCCGCCAGAACGTGGGCACGGTGCGCCCCGGCGATGTCTATGCCCTCAATGCGCCCTACAATGGCGGCACCCATTTGCCCGATATCACGGTGGTGACGCCGGTGTTTGATCCTGATGAGCGCGAGATCATCTTCTGGGTCGCCTCGCGCGGGCACCACGCCGACGTGGGCGGAACCGCGCCCGGCTCCATGACGCCGCTGGCAACCAACGTGGAAGAAGAAGGCGTGTTGTTCGACAACTTCAAGGTTGTCGATCGGGGCATTTTCCAGGAAATCGCCCTGCGCAAACTCCTGACCGATCACCCCTACCCTTGCCGCAACCCCGACCAGAACATCGGGGACCTGAAAGCGCAGATCGCCGCCAATGAAAAAGGCGTGCACGAAATGCGCAAGATGGTCGTCCAGTTCAGCTGGGAGGTGGTTTCAGCCTATATGGCCCATGTGCAGGACAATGCCGAAGAAAGCGTGCGGCGCGTGCTGGAACGCCTGTCGGACTGCGAGATTGAATACCCAACAGATCAAGGTGCTGTGATCAAAGTGAAGATCACCGTTGACCACGACAAGCGCGAGGCAACGGTCGATTTTACCGGCACGTCTCCTCAGCAGCCGAACAATTTCAACGCGCCTGAACCGGTGGCACGCGCCGCTGTGCTTTACGTGTTCCGCGTGCTGACCGAGCAGCCGATCCCGATGAACGCCGGCTGCCTAAAGCCGATCAACCTCATCATTCCCGAAGGTTCCATGCTGCGCCCGCAATATCCTGCCGCCGTCGTGGCCGGGAACGTGGAAACCAGCCAGCATGTCACCAACGCCATGTTCTGCGCCACAAAAGCGCTGGCGGCAGCGCAAGGCACGATGAACAATCTCACCTTCGGCAATGCGACCTACCAATATTACGAGACCATTTGTTCTGGCGCTCCAGCCGGGCCGGGCTTTGATGGAACATCGGGCGTTCACACTCATATGACAAACTCCCGCCTGACCGATCCGGAAATCCTGGAAATGCGGTTTCCGGTGGTGCTGGAGGATTTCCACATCGAGCATGGCTCAGGCGGCAAAGGCCGCTGGAAGGCTGGCGATGGCACACGCCGCGTGATCCGCTTCCGCGAAAAGATGGACTGCGCCGTGCTTTCTTCGCATAGGAAAATCGCACCCCCAGGTGTAGATGGGGGGCAACCAGGACGCCTGGGCAACGCGGAGGTGCGTCGCTCCTATGGAACTGTTGAAACGCTACGCAGCTGCGATCAAACCATGCTGGAACCCGGCGAGGCCATTATCATCACCACGCCAACCGGTGGTGGGTATGGACGGTTGTAAATGCCTCATAGACAAAACGCCAGAGCCTAGCCCCAATTGCCAAACGAATGCCGAGTATTTTATGCTTCGGATATGAAGCCCTTGAACGAAACAGTTAATCCCAATTTCGATGAGAAAAATTATGTTCGCCAAACGGCATTCGAATTGCTTACAATTTTTGCATCCATTATCGCGATTATATATTTTTCAAGCTTCATCTTTAAGAAAGAATTTTATCAAAGTCTTGGCATTGAGATAATAAGCACGGGAATTTTCATTTTGACCTCTATACCAATTGTGCATTCGATTCTTACTTGTAAAAGAAGAGAAAAATACTTCCATAGCATGAGTTCTGGAAGCCACATATACGCGGTAGCAATGGTGCTTAACGCTGTGTGCGGCAGTTTTCTTTTGAAAGCAATTTACGGCGGTTAATCAAACCGGGGCAGAGAATCGGCAAAACCATCGTCGTCACAACAGAAACCGGGTCGGAGAAATGCAAGCCGTTGAAGGACGCTTGACGAAATCCGGTCCGAAGAGATTGCTGCGCCTCTAAAAGAGCACCTCATGACCACCGAACTCTACCTGTCCTACGTCATCGCCTGCTTTGTGGTGCTGGCTGTGCCCGGCCCAACGATCTTGCTTGTCATCTCCTACGCCCTTTCTCAGGGCAGACGGGCAGCCTTCTCCACGGTTGTCGGCGTAGGCCTGGGCGATGCGATTGCGGTCGCAGTCTCGTTGGCGGGGCTCGGCGCGGTGATGGCGACCTCCGCCACCGCGTTCACTGTGGTGAAATGGATCGGTGCCGCCTACCTCATCTATCTTGGGATCAAGATGTGGCGCACGCAACCCAAGCTCAGCCTCACCGACCAGCCGGAGATATCAGGACGCAAGATGACGCTGCACACCACCATTGTGACGGCGCTCAACCCGAAGGGAATCGCCTTCTTAATTGCGTTCCTGCCGCATTTCTTGAACCCAGGCGCACCAGCTCTGCCGCAATTGGCGCTGCTCGGCACGACCTTCGTGGTGCTCGGCGTGGTGAACGCCGCGCTCTATGCGCTCTTTGCTGCCCATCTGCGCCAGCGCATCACGCAACCCTCGACGCTGAAATGGGCCAATCGGGCCGGCGGAACCATGCTGCTGGGTGCTGGCCTTATGACCGCCACATTGCGTCGGGCTTGACGCTTACCCACAGCCAGATTTCTCACCTAAGACATTGAGCTGACGTAGTTTGTGCAGTGCAGCGACGATTTCTCTTCGCCTCGTAAAACTTTCGGGTTAGCTTGCTTGCTACCAAATGAAGAGGGAGGCCCGAGCCTATGAACGGTCAACGCGCTTTGAACTTGGTGATTGTCGGTGCGGCATTTGTTTTCATCGGCGCCATTGTTTTAGGAATGGTTTGATCAAAGAGTTTTAGTGAGTGTGACAGTCGTCGACACGGTCTGAAAAAAGTTTCGCGGAAAAAACAAAAGCAATCCGCATTCCTGAAAACGGCGCCTCGCAAAGGCGCCGTTTTTTTTGTGGCAAAAGGCCTAGGCGGCCAGCGCATCAATAGCAGCATCCGCCTTGGCCATAGACGCGTCGGCGTCAAGCATCAGCCGATCTGCCGCCACCACATCGACATCATGGATGCCGATGAAGCCGAGAACATGCTTCAGGTAAGGCGTCGCAAAATCAATCTCTGATCCTGCTTCAGTGCCACCTGAGGAGATGACGATTGTGGCGCGCTTGCCTTCCAACAGACCAACTGGGCCGGCCTCGCTGTATTTGAACGTGACACCAGCGCGGGCGATCTGATCGATCCAGGCTTTCAAGGCAGCTGGCACGCCAAAATTCCAGATTGGCGATGCAATGACGATGTGGTCGGCGCGTAGAACCTCGGCAATCAACTCTTTCGATGTGGTGAGTGGGGTTTGGTCTTCGCCGCCATAGGCAGCGCCGATCCAGGCACCGTCAACGACGGGAATTCCATCACTGACATCACGCGTGACGACTTCAGTACCTTCGTGTTTTAGGCGCGCAATCACCTTGTCAGCCAGCTGACGACTGACAGATGCCGCGCCGCGCGGTGATGCAAGAACGCTCAAAATGGTGTTTGCAGATGACATGAATGCATTTCCTCAACAGATGATGTGTTGAAGAAAGCGTGCGCCCAAATCATTCATCGTAAAAGACCGATTAAACGAAACGCGCTGTCATCTATTGGCGAACAATACGAAAATTATTGTGCAGCTTCGGTTAGAATATCTGCGGGATTGTAGGCCAACACCGGACGAAGCCAAGTTTCGGCTGTGTCGATATCCCAACCCTTGCGGCGCGCATAATCTTCCACCTGGTCGCGCTCAACTTGGCCAACGCCAAAGTAGTAGCTCTCAGGGTGGCCAAAATAGAGCCCAGAGACAGACGAGCCCGGCCACATGGCAAAGCTTTCCGTCAGTTTGATCCCGGTGGCATTTTCAGCATTGAGCAGACGGAACAGCGTTTCTTTTTCGGTGTGATCAGGCTGAGCTGGATAGCCAGGTGCCGGGCGGATACCAGCATATTTCTCGCCAATCAGTTCGGCAGGCGTCAGCGCCTCATCGGCCGCATAGCCCCAAAACTCTTTGCGCACACGCTCATGCATGTGTTCGGCAAAGGCCTCGGCCAAACGATCGCATAGCGCTTGGATCATGATCTTCTTGTAATCATCATCCCCTGCCAGCGCTTTTATCGCCTCGTCCTCACCATGTCCTGCCGTCACAGCAAAACCGCCAACATAGTCGCCCTTAGCGGCCACGAAGTCGGCCAAAGCCACCTGCGCACGATCACCGGAGGAGCGGCCAATTTGCTGGCGCAGCGTGTGGAAAGTACCCAACACTTCCTTGCGGCGCTCATCGGCAAAAACCGTCACATCATCGCCAGAACGCTCAGCGGGCCAAAGGCCAATCACCGCCTTGGCCGAAACCATGCCAGAAGCGATAATCTGATCAAGCATCGCTTTGGCATCATCCAGCAGTTCGCGGGCCACGGGACCTGCTTCAGGATGGTCGAGCACGGATGGATACGTGCCTTTGATTTCCCAAGTTGCGAAGAACGGCGTCCAATCGATGTAGGGAACAAGTGTTGCAAGATCATAGGTCTCGAACGTTTTAGTGCCGAGAATTTTTGGTTTCATGGGTTGGTGCTTGCCAAAATCAGGAGCAAACGCCTTGGCGCGAGCCTGTGCGATCGGCAAACGGAACTTGGCTGCCTGCGCGCGGGCGTGACCCTCAGCAATGCGTTTGTACTCGGCGGAAATCTCATCGAAATACTCAGATTTCTTCTCGCCCAGCACCTGCTGCGCAACTCCCACCGCACGGCTGGCATCCACCACATAAACAGCCTGCCCAGCCTTGTAGCTGGGATCAATCTTCACTGCTGTATGCACACGGCTTGTGGTCGCGCCGCCAATCAACAATGGCGTATTGAAGCCTTGGCGCTCCATCTCGCTGGCCACCGACACCATTTCATCCAGCGAAGGCGTAATGAGACCTGAAAGACCAATGATATCGGCCTTCACCTCACGAGCCTTGTCGAGGATTGCCTGGCCGGGCACCATCACGCCCATATCGATCACTTCATAATTGTTGCAGGCCAGCACCACACCGACGATGTTCTTGCCGATATCGTGCACATCACCCTTCACCGTAGCTAGGAGAACGCGGCCAGCAGACGAATCTTCGGTTAGACCAAGTTCTTCTTTCTCGCGCTCCATATAGGGCATGAGATAGGCAACGGCCTTCTTCATCACGCGCGCCGATTTCACCACCTGCGGCAGGAACATTTTACCCGAACCGAACAGATCACCGACCACGTTCATGCCGTCCATCAACGGCCCTTCGATCACATGCAGCGGACGTTCGGCGGCTGCGCGAGCCTCTTCTGTGTCCTCGTCAATGAAGTCCGTGATCCCGTTTACCAGCGCGTGCTTCAACCGTTCAGCGACAGTGTTTTCGCGCCAGGAGAGATCAACGACGCGCTTCTTCGCTTCGCCGCCGGCGTAATCAGCCGCAGCATCCACAAGGCGCTCGGTGGCATCCTCGCGACGGTTGAGCACCACATCCTCGGCGAGCTCCTTCAGGCGAGGCTCAAGGTTCTCATAAACCCCCAGCTGCCCCGCGTTGACGATGCCCATGTCCATGCCTTTGGCGATGGCATGGTAGAGAAACACCGTATGCATCGCCTCACGCACAGGCTCATTGCCGCGAAACGAAAAGGAAAGGTTCGACACACCGCCAGAAACATGGGCATGCGGGAGTTCTGTTCGAATGAATTCGGTGGCTTTGATAAAATCATTGCCATAGTCGGCATGCTCTTCAATGCCGGTGGCAACCGCAAACACGTTCGGATCGAAGATGATATCTTCGGGTGGGAATCCAACCTCATTGACCAACAGTCCATAGGCGCGCGCACAGATTTCGCGCTTGCGCTCAAAGGTATCGGCTTGGCCTTCTTCATCAAAAGCCATCACCACGATGGCGGCCCCATGACGGCGGCAAAGCTTGGCCTGCTCCAAAAAAGCCGCCTCGCCTTCCTTCATAGAAATAGAATTGACGATCGGCTTACCCTGCAGACATTTCAGTCCAGCTTCGATCACGCTCCATTTTGAGCTGTCGACCATGACAGGAACGCGAGCAATATCCGGCTCGGCAGCCACCAGATTGAGGAAAGTGACCATCGCCTCTTCGGAGTCGAGAAGCCCCTCGTCCATGTTGACGTCAATCACCTGAGCGCCCGCTTCCACCTGGTCACGAGCCACATCCAGCGCTTTGTCGTAATCGCCATTCTTGATCAGCTTGCGGAAGCGTGCGGACCCGGTGACATTTGTGCGCTCGCCTACGTTGACGAAAGGTATTTCTGGCGTCAGCACAAACGGCTCAAGCCCAGAGAGCCGCATCATTGGCTCGATTTCGGGGACCTCACGCGGCGCCTTGCCTTTAACCGCATTGGCAATAGCGCGAATATGATCTGGCGTTGTGCCGCAGCACCCACCAACGACATTCACCAGTCCAGATTCGGCAAACTCTTCCAGCATGCCGGCCGTCGCCTCTGGAGACTCGTCATAGGCGCCAAACTCGTTCGGTAGACCGGCATTGGGATAGGCGCAGACCAATGTGTTGGAAACTTTTGCAAGCTCGGCGATATGCGCGCGCATCTCTTTGGCACCCAACGCGCAATTGAGGCCAATCGAAAACGGCTTGGCATGGGAAAGCGCATACCAAAACGCACTGGGTGTCTGACCGGACAGCGTACGTCCTGAAAGATCGGTGATCGTGCCAGAGATCATGATAGGCAGACGCACGCCCATCTCTTCAAATGCCTCATCGATAGCAAACAGTGCTGCCTTGGCGTTCAAGGTATCAAAGATCGTTTCGACAAGAAGCAGATCAGCGCCGCCTGCAATCAACCCCCTGGCCGCCTCACCATAAGCTTCGCGAAGATCATCGAAGGTCACGGCCCGATAGCCAGGATTTTGTACATCTGGCGAGATGGATGCTGTTCGGTTGGTTGGCCCCATGGCGCCAGCAACAAAACACTCGCGCCCAGGCTCTTCAGACATCACCTGCTCGGCAGCTTCCCGTGCCAGCCGCGCACCCTGCTCGTTCAGCTCGTAAGCAAGGCTCTCCATGCCATAATCAGCCTGGGCAATGGTCGTAGAGGAAAAAGTGTTTGTTTCAACAATGTCTGCCCCTGCGTTGAAGTACGCTTTGTGAATAGAGCGGATCGCATCAGGCTGCGTTAGGATCAGAAGGTCATTGTTGCCCTGAAGGTCCTGACCCCAATCAGCAAACCGATCGCCACGAAAATCAACTTCAGAAAACTTCTGATCCTGGATTTGCGTGCCCATCGCGCCGTCGAGCACGAGAATGCGCTCAGCGGCCAACTGATTCAAAACATCAAGACGAGGGTGATTCAGAATCATAAGATGAAAACCTTACCCTAAGCTGCTGTTACAGAATCGTTTTTCGACGCCTCTTGAATCATTTTCACAGGCCGCATGCCAAGCAAATGGCAGATCGCAAATACCAAATCAGCCTTGTTCATGGTGTAGAAATGGAAGTCCTTGATGCCATGGCGGCGCAGGCCTTCAACCTGTTCTGCGGCCACAGTCGCTGCCACCAACTCATGTGTCTTGGGATCATCTTCCAGCCCTTCAAAACGGGCTGCCACAGCGGCCGGAATGCGCGCACCGCACTGCTTGGCAAAGCGGGCAATCGCGGTGAACGAGTGGATCGGCGCAATACCGGGCAGAATCGGTATGGTGATCCCCGCATCGGCAACCCGGTCCATGTAGCGGAAGTAATCGGTGTTATCGAAAAAGAACTGCGTGATGGCCCGCGTCGCGCCAGCATCGACCTTGCTTTTGAGCACGTCCATTTCGGTTTCCCAGTCAGGGCTTTCAGGGTGGCGCTCGGGATAGGCCGACACCGATATCTCCATCGCGTGACGGGCGCGGATCGAGGCCACCAGTTCAGACGTGCTCTGATAGCCATCGGGATGAGCCCGGTAAACGCTGCCCACACCATCGGGCGGGTCACCGCGTAGCGCGACGATGTGGTTGATACCGGCAGCGCGGTAGCCATCCACCACCTCATCCACTTCAGCACGCGAAGCGTTCACGCAAGTCAGATGGGCAGCCGGGTGCAGGCTCGTCTTTTCCTTGAGGGCCTGCACGGTGCGGTGTGTGCGCTCGCGCGTGGACCCGCCTGCCCCGTAGGTTACACAGACGAAGGCCGGATTGAGCGGCGCCAGGCGATCGATCGCCGACCACAGGGCAAGTTCCATCTTCTCGCTCTTGGGCGGGAAGAATTCAAAGCTGACACGGATAGGGGCGGACTGGCTCATGGGGTTCCTCAGGCTAATTCCAAAGCGGCGGCGGCAGACGGCGCATCGGCCATGACGCGGGAGTCCTGCGCCAGCCACAGATTGACAGACAGCCCGGCAGCCCCATTGCCCACGCTTGCCTGCAGCGTGACCGGCGGATTGACCGTCAAGTCCATAGCCGTCAGCCAGCGCACAACTTTTGCAGCATCAAAACCCAACCGGCGGTGCTGGTGCTCACTGCGCAAGGCTTCCAGGCTATGGGGCGCGAAATCAACGATGAGAAGGCGCCCCGATGGGGCCAAAACACGACGCGCCTCGGCGAGAAGTGGGCGCGGGTCATCAAAGAAATGCATCACCTGGTGCAGCGTCACCAGGTCTTGGCTATCGCGCGGCATGCCCAGGGCAAGCCCATCACCATGGCGCACTTGCGCGTGGTCAATAGCATTCTCGGCAAGCGTTGCCCGAGCGACCTGAAGCATGGCATGCGTGGGATCAATACCCATCGCGCTTGCATAAAGGTCGCGCAGCAACACCAACATACGACCTGTGCCCGTGCCGATATCAAGAAAGCGATCAATCCGGGCCTTTCCAAGCGCTTTGAGAATGGCAGCCTCAACGTCTCCATCGGGCACAAGGTCCGCACGAAGTGCATCCCAGCGGGCAGCATGTTCCTGGAAAAAAGCCTGCGCTTGCGCGCCCTGCTCTGCTTTCAGACGCGCCAGACGATCGGCATCGTCGCGTAGCACAGCATCCTCCAACCCAATCAAGGCAGCGGTGGCATCCCACACGTTTCGCAGGCCAGCATCCTCGGCAATGCGATAATAGACCCAGGCCCCTTCGGGAAACCGCGCGATCCATCCAGCATCGGAAAGCAGTTTGAGGTGACGGGAAAGCCGCGGCTGGCTTTGGCCAAGCAGGCTCGTCAGATCTTTCACACTCAAATCGCCATGCTGCAACAAAGCAAGCAGGCGCAGCCGCGTTGGTTCGGCAAGCGCTTTCAGTGTTTCGATACTGGCATCAAAGGATCGGGGCACAACCAACTCTTACGAAAAAGACATAAAGATATCTTTATGCCGACATGATCAATGGCGCAAGACCGAACTGCACAGCAAAAACCCCGGCCGACAGAGGTCAGCCAGGGCTTGCAAACCATAGACAAGGGTTGGGCGAAAGCTACGCAGCCTGATCGACGCGGCGCTTCTTCCATTCGGAGAAGATTTGGTCGGCCATCGCCTGGTCAAGCGATTCATAGTCGAACATCGCCCGCTCACGCTCCTCGCGGTCCAACCGGCGCAGCCAGGGACCAAGCTTCAAAAACGCTGCAACCGTGTCAGGTGAAAACCGCATCGACTTGCAAACGATCAGGAACGGTTTTGGATCGGCCCGCACACACCAGTGTTTGGACTCTTCCAAGGCCACGCCAGCGCACAACGCAAACATGACGACCGCTTCAGCAAACTTCCCAGAATTGGCCATGGCCACCACTGAGGCCTCGTTGACCGGCTGTGTTTTCAAAGTTTTGCAAACTGTCCGGTAGGCGGATTCAAAATCGTAGCGCAGCAGCCACTGCTCATTAGAAAGGCGCTCGGCGGCGAGACCTGCGGCCTCAGTGACGCGCTTTGCAACCTCCGGACGGCCGTGACGCAGCAACTTACGACGAACCGAAACGCTGGCAACATCAACCAAGGCACGCACCACACCCACCGGCAAATCTTCGCGATCAGCCAGTGAACTTTGCAAGCTTTCATCGCCGCGTGAATCGTTGACGAGCTTCGCATAGGAATCATCACAGATTTTTGCGCCATCATTGCGCGTGAGCTTAATTTTTACCGGATTGTTGCCATGCTCGACGATGGCCGACGACACCATCGGGGAAACGTGCTGACGTGCAGCAATCGCATCCATGTGGTCCAAGCCTTTTTCGACCACAAGGTCGGCAAGGTCTTCATCAGAAAGCAGCGGACTCTGCTCAAGCACAGGCCGCGCGATCGAAATCGGTTCACCGGCAAGCTTACGCACCATGCCTCGCGGTGCTTTGGCAAGCGGCGCCAGTTTTTCGGCGACAAACGCGAGCGCCTCTTCCTCCACAAGGTCGGCAAGACGCACCAAAACATCGTCATAGACAGCCAAAAGCTCAGGATTAATCCTGTCTGTCGTCAAAGCATAAAGCTGAACCACATGGGTCATCAGCCGATTACGCTCTTCTTGAGAGTGCGTGCTTTCAACGCGCTCAAAATCTACCAATTCACTCATCGGGGCAGCTCATAGCTGTCCCTCCACCGTTTTCCCACCATCAGAGGTAGCAGTCGGAGGTTGGCAAACGTTCAAATCGATTGTTCAAATTGCAACTATCGGCACACTGTTTTTCGCGATGACCAACGGGGGGCGTAAGCCACCTTAATCGACAAACTCGTAGTCGCCTTCATCAATGAAACGCACGAATTGAGCGACCGATTGGTCCCAAATATCCAGATACGCTGTGAAGGCTTGTTCGCTCATCGCCTGACCTCCAAATAGGAAGTCCATTTCCAAAATGGCCGAGTTCACGTCAGCGGTATAAAGTTTGGTCCAGCGCTGTTCGGTGTTCCAACTGTTCATCGCTTCATAAGAGGCACGACCAGAACTCATGCGCTGCGCCCGCAACGAAAGCGACGTGCACGCCTGATGCTCGATACAGCCATAGAAAATGATGTTGTAATCGATGTTATCGACGCTGGTTTCGATGAACGGATCATTGAACTCATCCACCGTGATAATCGCGACCTGACCGCGATCACGCAGCAATTTGGCGATCCCGGCAGGATCTTGCGAGGAAATCATCTGCGCTGAAACGGGCAAGGCGAGCAGCCAGATCGCTGCAACGACCAAACCTTGCCAGAGTTTTTCAACCATCAAAGAATGTCCTTGTGTTCGTTTGGCCACCAAAGTGGCGCAGCTATCAGCCAAGCTCAATCGCCAATTGATAAGGCGCGTCAGCTTTGCCTCGGCGAGCAACTTTGCAAGGGGCCTACAGCCCAAGGACGCGCAGCGCCATCTTCCTCGCCAAGGGCAAACCACGTCATGGAAAGCGTGTCACCCTCTCGGGCAATGTCGATCTCCCATGGGCGCTCAATAGCATCTTCGCCACATAGGGCACGAACACGCCAACCATCGCGCATCGGATCGACCTGCATCACCAGGCAGTAAATGTACCAGCGCGAGACCCACTGGCCAGCAAAGCGATAGGGCGCATTGGTGACATGGGAAACCGTTTCATCCGCGCCCGCCTCAGCCTGCGCTTCGCATTGATGCGGCTCGCCCCAGTCACCCTCAAGATCGTCGGGCAGATGCTCCTGCGCGAAGGCCGATTGGGCCAAGAGGCCAACAAAAAGGACAAGAAAAATCCGGATCATGACCAAATGCTAGCGCAGACACCGAAATCAGGAAACCAATGCGCGTTCACGCTTGCGCGAGTACGTCCGTCCTAGCCTTCCCAAATCCATTGCTCAGGCACTTGGATCGTCACCTTTTGGCCGACCGTGATGGCGCCAGGTCGATCCACCCAACCGACCAGTCCGCGCAACCCGGCGGCCTTTTTTGGAAAGGCAAGCGCAAGCGCCTTGTCGTCCCGGTCTGGGTAATGCTCCGCAATCCGCGCGCCAGCGAACCGACACGGTGCGTTCTGACCATCCACTTTGATCGTTGGCCCATCTTCAAAGAACAGCAGGCTGCGCGGAGGCAGTTTGGAGAGATGAGCTACGCCGCTCAATACCATATTGGCACCGATCCATTGTGGCGCGATTCGGTCGATTTCCATCGCCCGCGCAGCAATCGCCAGCTCGTCGGTGCAGACGATGGAAAGCTGTCGTTCATTGCGCATTTCCGTGCCACGCGGATACCATGGTTCACGCCCGCCAGACATGCGGGTAAGCCCGCCATGGCGGTCACCAGCAATGCCTTCAAGCGTCACTTCAAGGCTATCGACCGGCGCAGAAATGGCCGTGCCATCACGCGCCGCAAACAGCGCTGCGACCTCCGCTTCAAACCGCTTGGCGTTGTAGATGGACATCCGAGCTACCTAGTCAGTCGCTTATACGTCACCCGTTTTGGATTCACGCTTTCAGGGCCGAGGCGGCGGATTTTATCCTGTTCATAGTCATGGAAGTTGCCTTCAAACCATTCCACATGGCTATCGCCTTCAAATGACAGCATGTGTGTGGCCAGACGGTCCAAGAACATGCGGTCATGCGAGATGACCACGGCGCAGCCGCCATACTCTTCCAGCGCATCTTCCAGCGCCGCCAGCGTTTCGGTGTCCAGATCGTTGGTCGGCTCATCGAGCAACAGCACGTTGGCGCCGGACTTCAGAATTTTAGCCAAATGCACACGATTACGTTGACCACCGGAAAGCGTGCCCACCGGCTGCTGCTGGTCGCCACCTTTAAAGTTGAAGCTGGAGCAATAGGCCCGTGAGTTGATCTCTTTGGTGCCAAGCTTGATGATTTCGTCACCGCCAGAAATCGCTTCCCAGACGGTCTGCTTGGGATCAAGGCTGTCGCGGCTCTGGTCGACATAGCCCATCTGAACGCTCTCACCGATGGTGATGGCGCCGCTGTCTGGCTTCTCCTGCCCGGTGATCATGCGGAAAAGCGTTGTCTTACCCGCGCCATTGGCACCAATGATCCCAACAATCCCGCCTGGCGGCAGGTTGAAATTCAAATCGTCGATCAACAGCTTGTCGCCAAAGCCTTTGGTCAGACCCTCAGCCTTGATGACATTGTTGCCCAAGCGCTCGGCCACTGGGATGACAATCTGTGCAGCACTTGGCGCCCGCGCCTCTGCCTTCTGCAACAGCTCCTCGTAAGCGTTGATGCGCGCTTTGGATTTGGTCTGGCGTGCTTTCGGGCTCGCTGCGATCCACTCGCGCTCACGCTCCAGCGCCTTCTGGCGCGAGCCTTCTTCGCGACCTTCCTGCTCCATGCGTTTGGCTTTGGCGCCCAAATAGGCAGAATAGTTGCCTTCGTAAGGGATGCCGCGCCCGCGATCGAGCTCCAGAATCCAGCCCGTCACATTGTCCAGGAAGTAGCGATCATGGGTGATGATCATGACGGCGCCCGGATATTCGCGCAGATGCTTTTCCAGCCATGCCGTGGTTTCAGCATCCAGATGGTTGGTCGGTTCATCGAGCAACAGCAAGTCAGGCTGGGAAAGCAGCAGCTGGCACAGAGCCACGCGGCGCTTTTCACCACCGGATAGATTCTCAACCGATGCATCGCCAGGAGGGCAGCGCAGCGCGTCCATCGCCTGCTCAACTTGGCTTTCCAGATCCCAGAGGTTCTGGCTGTCGATCAGGTCTTGAAGCTGGGCTCCTTCTTCGGCGGTCTCGTCCGAATAGTTCATCATCAGCTCATTGTAGCGATCAAGAACGGCTTTCTTGTCCGCCACGCCCAGCATGACATTTTCCATGCACGTCAGGTTGGGGTCCAGTTGTGGCTCCTGCGGCAGGTAGCCGACCGTTTTGCCATCAGCCAACCAGGCTTCTCCAGTGAACTCCTTGTCGAGGCCCGCCATAATCCGCAGCACAGTCGATTTACCGGCGCCGTTCGGTCCCAAAATACCGATCTTGGCATCGGGATAAAACTGAAGATGGATGTTATCGAGAACCTTCTTGGCGCCATAGGCCTTAGAAAGTCCCGACATGTGATAGATGAATTGCCGCGCCATAAACGCCCCGCACTAACCTGAAAAAAGGATGATGTTCGCCTTCTAATCGGCGATGGGACGCGGTGCAAACATCAAAATCGCGCGCCTTACCTTTCTGAGGAAAAATGCGTCTGGAGATAACCCAAAATGCTCGCGCGCGCCTCAGGTCCATAGTCAGGCATGTTTTGGTCTGAGATCATCCAATCCCATAGGTATTCCCAACGCGCATCCGTCAGTCTCTGCTGGGCAAAGGTTTGGGCCGAATGGCACGCGGTACACATGAAATAGGTGTCTTCAACGCCTGGTGTGTCAGGCAAATTGCCAAGGTCGGCCCGGAGCGCAATTTGCTCCTCATCCGCCTGCGGCGTCACCACCATGGGATTAAGAATGCCGCCGCCTTGCGGCATCGGGTTGGGCATCACCGGGCTTGGCATCGCGCTTTGTCCGGTGTCAGGCGCTGTTGGCGTTGGTACCATAGGGTTGGGCGACAAGGGCGTAACCGTCATCGGATTGGCCAAAGGCGCCATCGGATTGGGAACTGCCATAGGATCTGGCACAGCCGTTTGGGCCTCGGCAGAGCCCGTCGTGAGGCCAACGAAAAGGAGCGCAGTCGCCAAAATGAGCGGGCGCGGCAATGGAGAGCGCATCGAGATACCCTGAACGCGAGAGGTCAATTCGCCAAGCAATCTGGTGTCTCCCCATGGCCCGACGCAGGTCGACCATGGGGATCAAGAAAGCTGGCAAGCTAGGTAGAAACAACAGCGATGCGATGGATCATGTTGTTGCCATACCCACGTGGGTTCCAACCCGGCGTGGTGGGTGGTTGGGTACGACCCTGATCATCTGTCGCCCGCACCCAGACCTCATAATAGCCAGCTTGCGGCACTGTGATGGACGCGGTGAAGTGCTGCCAAGCAAAACGGTTGCGCGGTGCGCCCAACGATGCTGGCTGCCACGTCTGGCCAAAGTCGATGGAGGTTTCCACCGCTTCCACTTCGCCATCGGCCCAAGCATGACCACGCACCGAAAACGCGCGGCCGACCTGTGTTCCAGTCGCTGGATTGGTGATCAGCGACTTCACCGGCATAGTGGTCATGATCACCATATCCTCTTCCGGCACTTCGGTGCCCGGGGCCACCGGATAGGCCGGCATACGATACGAGTAACCGCCCATCTTCGCACCGTCATGAACTTGATCACGCACCCAAATCCGGTCCAGCCATTTCTGCGAGGCTGAGCCTGGATAACCCGGCACCACAAGGCGCAGCGGGAAACCGTGAATACCCGGCAGGTCGCCACCATTCATGCCGAACGCGATCAGCGAATCTTCTTCCAGCGCTTTCTCGATAGGTACGCCACGCGAGATCGATTCCTTTTCCGGGTCGCCGGATAGGTGCGGATCATTGCCATAGTGTGCGGTGTAAACGGCACTCGGTTTTACGCCGGCGCTGTTGAGAACATCGCGCAGCCGAACGCCGGTCCACTCGGGGCAGCCGATGGCACCGGTCGTCCACTGGTTGCCGGACGCACCGGGATTAAAGAAAGCGCGACCATTGCCACCGCATTCCAGGATCAGCTGGCGCGTCACCACCTCATAATTGTTGCGCAGATCATCCAGGCTAAGCTCAAGAGGTGTGTTGACCTCGCCATCAACCGTCAGCGTCCAACCGGACGCATCCATGGTGAAGGCCTGCTCTGGCACCATGCCATTGTTGCGCACAAACAGACGGCTGGCTGGGGTGATGTTGTCATCCAACAGATGCGCTGGGGTTTCGGCGTTCACCGGGCGTTCGTTGAGAATGGTCACGCCGTCTTTGCCGGCCATCGCTTCCATGTCGACACCTTGCGCGTGGGCCAAGCCGACAGGCTGGTAGCCTTCGGGCAGATAGCGACCAAAAGGAATACCGACGCCCATCATAGCGGTCAGAGCGGCCAGGCTGGTGCCTTTCAAGAACGCACGGCGGCCACCTTCTACCGGCGCCTGATCTATGGAGCGCTCCTGATCCTCATTTGATACGACAACCGGCTGCTTATCTTCAAAATCCATTGGTCGATCCTCCGTTTGGTGCTCGCCCTCTTTTGTGGGGCAGTGTTTTTATCCGTAATGTTCCTAAGGTACTGCTGTGTTGACCCCCGTCAATACCAACATCAAGGTCTTCGATCTCTTGTGATCAGATCAAGCTTCGTATTTGAAATCCACCTAAATGTGACCTACGTCACCGCTCGACTGCGTCGCCGCTCCTAAACTTGGTGGGCGGCACCACATCTCACCACTTGGCCCAACCTACATGCTCCTTGATCCTATCGCCGCTTTGGCGATCCTTCTTGGCCTGCAAGCCAAACATTTTCTCTTCGACTTTGTCTTCCAAAGCGATTGGCAGGTCCGCAACAAAGGGCGTTATGGACACCCTGGCGGCCTAGTGCATGCTGGCCTGCACGCATTGGGCGCTCTGGCCGTGGGCGTTCTGGCAGCATTGTTTGGCGTCATTGGATTGGCCACCGCACTTGTTTTGGCGCTGGCCGATGGCGCGATCCACTATCACGTGGACTGGACCAAAGCGCAGATTGCCCGTCGCATGAAGCTCACGCCTGACAGACACGGATTTTGGATTGCCTTGGGTGCTGACCAAGCCGCGCACTACGCCACTTACATCGCGCTCGTCACGTGGTTGGCTCTGACCGTCAACTAACCTCCGACCAACAAGCCAACGGTCAGACCGATCAACATCGCCAGCACCAGAACAGCCCAAATAATCGGCTGTTTGAAAGATGTTTTCAGTGCGTCCAACGGCGAAGGCAGCAGCGGAAGACGGTCAAACCCACCACTCTGCGCCTCTAATGCTGTGTTGAGAAAATCGACCTGCGCCTCATTCAAGCCCGCTTGAAACTGCGCCAAGTAGCGCTCGCGCTCATCGCCGCTAACTTGGCCCTTTTCAAGGCTTTGCTCGAGCCGCGCCCGCGAACGCTCGAAAAACACGGCAAGATCATCCACGGATCGCGGCGGCGCTTTTTGCAAAGCGTCAAGAAGCATTTTTTTGAACACGCAAGAATAAGCCTTCTACCCCACCGACCTCTTACGCTGTCGGCCCAACAATATTAGAAGGACAAATCGAACGGAACTGCAAGGAAGCGTCGGTCCAATCCTTCAAAGCCCAGTTGATAAACACTGATCAAGGCAACAGCACGGCCAGGCGCCCTGTCAAATGGTGTGACGATGGCTGAGATGCCATAGTTCGACGGGCAGGCACGAGAATATGGCAGCCGCTCATCGCGATGAATGGTACGCTCACCATCGCCTTCCACCTGCAACGTGAGCGCAAAACCAGCCGTTTCCACCATGTCAAAACAATCGCGCGGGCTTGCCATCGGCAAACGCTCCAGGCGCATCGTTCTTGGCGGATCTATGGGAGTTAGAATGGGGCGAGGATTGAACGTCAGTAGCCGTTCCTGCTCGCCATCCTCCATCGGTGTGGTTGCAGCAAGCGTGCGATACGCAGCACTGATGTGAAGACGCGCAAGGTGCCGCTCAGCTTCCGCCATTGCTTCGGCACGCACGTCAAACAACCTCTCGGTTTCATCGACAGCGCGTTTGCGGATGGGCGTACCAGGCACCCATCGGTCAGCCACTAGGTCAAGGACGAAAATCTCAGAGTAGGCAAAGCCGGACCCATCTTGAACGCCGAACTGCTCAAACGCGAAGTAGCGACCATCAACGGAATATCCAATGATGTTAGGCTCCGCCAGCTCAGCAGCGTTGGCTTGAAGAGTCAAAACACCAAAAAGCGCTAGAAAAACCGTAACGCTCCTGCGTAGAAGGAGCCGCACAAAAGGTTGAACACGGAACATGGCGTTTTCCTTTATTGGAACGCTTTGAGGCAACAATGACAGACACATCCATCGACTGGGATGCCATGGACGCGCTTTACGATGAAGCGCGCAAAGCCGATGTGACCGGCGACACAGACCAAGCTGTCATCCTTTACCAGCAATTGATCGCCACCGATCCAGATGACCATTTGGGCGTCTCCCTTCGCCTTGCCAAGCTCACCGGCGAGCATCCCGCCAAAGCACCCAACGCTTACGTGGCGGCCCTCTTTGATCAAACAGCCGATCGTTTCGACGCGATCCTTGTCGATGAATTGGGCTACAACGTGCCGCTATTGATCGCCGATGGGCTCAAGGCTCTCGCGCTTGGTCCGTTTGAATCCTGGCTTGATCTTGGCTGCGGCACTGGCCTTTGCGCCATGGCTCTGGAAGAGGTGACAGTGAAACGCACCGGCGTGGATCTGGCACCAACGATGATTGAAATCGCCGATGAGCTGGAGATTTATGACGACCTCTTCGTTGGTGAAGCTGTCGCCTTCCTGCGCTCGTCTGAAGCCGCTGGCCCTTACAGGCTCATCACCGCAGCTGATGTGCTGCCCTATCTCGGCGACCTGGATCCATTGTTCACGGCGTTAGGTGATGTGACCGAGGCGGGCACCGTACTTGCCTTTTCCAGCGAGCATCTGCCTGGAGATGCCTGGGATTTTCAGGTCGGTGAACACAAACGTTTTGCGCATTCCTCTGCTTGCCTGGTGCGAACCATGAAAACGCATGGCTGGAAACCGTTGCGCATCGACCGCATCACCGTGCGTTTGGAGCAGGACGCACCGGTTCCTGGGGAGTTGGTCTTTGCACAGCGCGTTTAGACCATGTTCCAACACTCTTGTTATTTTGTGCACTGCAACATAAACTCGTTGATCATCGGAATCGCACACGTTCACAGCAGCGTTGGAGAGGTATTATGGCCGGACTGATCATCACCGTTGCGCAGCAAAAAGGCGGCTCTGGCAAGACCACCATGACTGCCCATTTGGCGACAGCCTTGGCCTATTCTGGCATGAGCGTAGCGATTCTTGATTGTGATCCCCAAGGCAGCCTCGGCGAATGGTTTGAAGCCCGCGAACAGGCTCTTGGCGAAGATGAAACCGGCCTTACCTTCCGCACAGCCTCAGGTTGGGGTGCTCGCCGCGAAGCCCGCAATCTCGCAGGTAGTCACGATGCTGTCGTTATCGACACGCCACCAAAAACCGACACCGAGGCGCGCCCGGCCATCGAAGCCGCCAATTTGGTGGTCGTGCCAGTACAACCCTCACCGATGGATGTCTGGGCCTGCGGCTCCACCATTGCGCTTGCCAGCAAAGAGCGGACCCCTGCCCTGCTCGTGCTCAACCGTGTACCGCCACGGGCCGCCATCACCGAAGAGATGGCCACTGCGCTCGGTGAGATTGAAGCACCTCTCGCCAAAACCCGCATCGGCAACCGCGTGGGATTTGCAGGGGCAATGAAACAAGGCCTGGTGATTATGGATACTGACCGCAACGGCAAAGGCGCGAAGGAAATGGAAGCGCTACGCGCCGAGGTGATGAAGGAAGCGCGCGCGGTTTAAAGCGTTTTCAGCAAAAGTGGCCAGCGGTTTTGCGTCCGAAAACGCGACAAATCACACACTAGCCCAAATAAGCATGCGCCAGACGAACAGTGCCGTCGGCAAACCCGCGCCCGTAAAGCGCGTCAGTGTCATTGCCCGCACGGCTGGCCAACCATGCCGTAAGAAGCAAACGCCTCGCCATGATCATCGTGGGCAAGATCGCTTCGTCTGCGGCATCAAACGGCGCGATGGAGCGATAGCCTTTCAGCCATGACTTTTGCAGCGCAGGCACAGCATCATCCTCCTCATGAAAGCTGATGGCCGCAGCAAAGTCGTAAGCGAACCAGCTAAACCCACAGTCATCGAAGTCGATCACAGCCAACCGATTGCCATCATCCAACAAGTTGGCAACACGCAAGTCGCCATGGATAAGACCAAACCGTTTAGGTCCGTCGCCATAGGCAACCAAGCGTTCGTGCAAGGTGTTTTCAAGCCGTTCAAGCAAATCGATATCAGCCCTGTCGCCATAGGCCGCACGCCAATCACCCCAAATGGGGTCAGATCCAAACATGAGATCGAAGTCCCAGCGCTTGCGGGCGAAGCAGGCCGGTCGAGTCCAGTCCTTGGCATGCAGGTGAAGCCGCGCATTGATCGCGCCGAGCTCCTGGAACCGTGCTGTCAGGTGATGACCGACCTTCGGTTCTTGGCCTTTCAGAAAGGAAAACACACTGACGCAGTGCTGCTGGCCATCGAACTCAATGAAACTCAGTCGTTCGCCATCCGCGCATGCTATCGGTTGCGCTGTCACCACCGTACCCGCATCGTGCAGCGCTGCGATCCAATCTAGCTCACTTAGGATTTCTGATTGGGTATGATATCGTGCGCGATGAACCCGCATGACGATCTGGCGATTTCCATCATCAGCGTAGTAGGTGTGGTTTTCAGAGACCGTGAGCCGCGTGAGTTTCGCGCTTGTGTCCATCGCGTAAGATGGCAACAACTCGGCCAATAAGGGCATAAAAGGGTCGTTTGGCTGCTCTTCGTTCTGCACGGTGAGAATTGGGCTTTGCGTTGGGTGGCGTGGAGTCAGCCGCCAAGGGACGGTCACCGGTTTCAGCCAAATCGTCGGTCAATTCAAGCGGCTTTGTTTCATCCAGCTCCAACAACAGCTGAGCATCGGTCAATCCAAAACCACAAAGACCACACACAATCACAATCCTCTCGCGCAAAGCTCTCACGCCATCGCAAGAACAGCTTTCCACCTTGCCTAGGTAGCGGTACATCCGCATTTCACACATTGAGGTTCATCAAGTCGCACAATGCGTTTCACCATCACCCACCAAACACGCTATCAATTCTCACAACCAGTCGAGCTGCACACCCACCGTGCCATGTTGCGTCCGCGCGATGGCCATCATCTGCGGGTTGTCGACGCCACGCTCGCGCTTACGCCCAATGCTCCTGTGGTTTGGTCCTTCGATGTGTTTGGCAATTCAATCGCCACCATCGCCTTTTCGGGCACGTCCCAAGAGCTTTCAGTCACGTCGGCGCTAGATCTGGAACGCTTTCCCGCCGCGCCGGAAAACCTTGTGGTTGATGGCCGCCAAGCCCCTTACCCGATCCAATATAGCCCGGAGGATCGTCGCGATCTTGCAGCGCTCCTTTTGATGGACGACGAGCACGCCGCCGATGAGCTGGAAGCCTGGATCAAGGCGCGCGGCATTCGCAACAACAACGACGCTTTGCAGGTCGCGCGCAATCTTATGCAGGCGGTCTACAATGGCTTCACCTATGAAGCGCGCTATGACGAAGGGACATTAAAGCCACTGGAAATGTTGGCACGCGGCTCTGGCACCTGCCGCGATTACGCATTTTTCATGATGGAGGCGGCGCGCGTACTCGGATTTGCCGCGCGTTTTTCGACCGGATACCTCTACTCGCCAGCGCTTGATGGTGGCCAAGAAGCTTATTCAGGCGCCGCAGCAACCCACGCCTGGGCTGAACTGTTCGTGCCGGGGATCGGCTGGGTGGATTTCGACCCCACCAACAACATCACCGGCACAGCCGACCTCATCAAGGTGGCAAGCGTGCGCAAGCCTTCGCAAGCGATTCCCCTAACAGGAAGCTTCACCGGACCTGCCGGTGCTGGCGGTCCGCCAGATGTCAGCGTCACCGTCGCCCAACAAATTTAGGAAGGCGATAGAACAACGATCCGGTGCATATCTCCCGCCGATGGGTCAGTGTTTGCCGGATCGCACCATTGACGCTTCGATCTGACTGACCATGAAGCGATAGGCATGGTCTGAAAGCGCGACATTGTCGGTCCACATGTTGCGCCAGATCGCAATGTCGTTGGAAAGACCTTCATCCAGAACCTCCGATGAAAAGCTCTCAAAGGTGATCCAGCCTTTGTAGTCGATGTCGCGAAGCGCGGTGAACGCGCCGGCGAAATCGATGGATCCAGAACCAAGCGGCCCGCGATTGTTTTCGCCGATATGGAAGTATCCAAGCTTGTCACCGGCCCGCCGCAGCGCATCACCGATGTCACATTCCTCGATGTTCATATGATAGGTATCAAGGTGCAGCTTGGGCCAGCCATGGCCAACATCGGCCAGGAACCGCAGGCCCTGATCGGTGGAGTTCAGCAGGTTCGTCTCATACCGATTGACGATCTCCAGCACCATCGGCACCTGCGCCGTCTGCGCTTTATCAGCAATGCGACGGATCGCATCGACGGCGTTCTGGCGACCTTTCGGCGTCGGTGCTTTGGGATATTTTCCAAGCGCTGAGTACAGAATCCCGCCGAGCAGTTCCACACCGATGTCGCGGGCTGCCGAAACTGCGTTTTCCAACATCACCTCGCCGCGGCGCGCGATCTCTGCGTCAGGATTGGAGATGTCCGCATCCCAGGCAAGCCCCATGGTGATGGCGCACTTCAAATCGTGCGCATCCAGCAGCTTGCGCAGCTTGTCCACGCTGATCATGGCTGGGTCAAAGCGCGGCAACTCAATCAGCTCATAGCCGATACGACGCGAATGCTCGAACGCACGGTTGAGTTCATTCTCATCCCACGACGCGGTCCAGACCAGTGCATGGACACCTAGTTTATTGGGAAGATGATCAGCAGCCATAATGAAACCCTTCAAAGCGTTGTCTGTAAAAATGGGTGCCGGTTTTCCGTCCGAGAACACGACAAACCCTAACCATGCGCATGCAGCGCGGCGTGTTGAAAAGAAGACTCCCGCTCAGCCACCAACGCTTGCGCCGCATCAAGAACGGCGCGCCAGCTACGAGTGGCGAAACGAATATCAAGAGGTCGGTTGGGTGGCAGCGTGGCACGCTCGCGAATCTGCGCAACCAGCGCATCGCGAGGATAGCCGCGCATCTCCAAAACACCGCCACCAAGCACAAGCGTTTCTGGACACAACATCAAAAGGCTTGAAGCAGTCGCAAAAGCTTGATCGCGTACAAAGGTTTCAAGGTCGGCGCTAAGCTCTGGCGAACCCTTTTGCTCGAACAACGTGTCGACTGACACGCCATAGCTTGCGGCCAGTTGGTTCAGCCTTCGACCAGAGGCGTAAACCTCAAGGCTATCGGCCTTCAGCCCGTCCAGCGGTTCGGCATCGCCGTGAATAGGCATATGGCCGATTTCCAGCGCCCAGCCAGCGCCACGAAACACCTGACCATCCTCGATCAAGGCGGCGCCAACACCAGTTCCAAAAAAGATGCCGAGCACGCTCCGGCACCCTTGGGCCACACCGTTTTCCCGCTCACCCTGAAGAAGCAGCACAGCATCGCGCTCCAGTGCCACCGGCACGCCGAGCCGCTGCGCCAGACCCGTTGCCAACGGCAAGCCGTTAAACTCGGGCAAGTTGGCCGCGTAGAGCACATGATCGAAATCGCGATCGATAAACCCCGGTACCGTCATCACGATTGCATCGAAGGCCAGGCCATGCGCATCGGCAAAGGCGCGAAAGACACCTTCTAGGGCACCCAGCGGGTTGGCGCAGCGCAGCTCATGTGACGAGATCCGCTGGCTGAAGGATGACGGCGCACCATTGACCACAGCGCCAAGCTTCATCGACGTCCCGCCAACATCGGCAACAAGAATGGTCGCTGTGCTAGCCATGCTGTTGCCCGAAAAGGGAAGTGGGCGCAGCACTTTCCAAGGCTTCGACGCTCAGTAAAAACCGTTCCAGTGCCGATGAAAACTCGCTCAAATACCGCTCTTTGCTCGTACTTTTTGCCGTGATTTCGACAAGCTGCGAGCCAGGAACAGCATCGGCTATTGCTTGAGCCATCGACCAAGGGTGCACGGCATCCAATTGGTGACCGATCACCTGCACCGGCAATCGCAAAGCATGATAGTCCGCGAATGAAATGCCCGGACCATCGACTGCCAGACGGGAGAGCAGGGCCACCGTTGAAGCAGGGTCCGTGCGATCAAACTGACCAAGCAATGAGGTCGCGTTATCTGGCGAGGCCGATTCCAACGCCAAAAAGGGCTCGCTGGCTTGAAATCGAGCGCGGCCCTCATCCACCCCATGAGCATCAAGAAAAGCGGCAGCGACCGAAAAGACCGCCATGTTCTCTGGCGCCGCGCGATCAAACCAGGCGGGCCGCGCAATGCAAAGCGACTGCACGCGCAGCGGATTGAGGACTGCAAAACGCGTCATGATGGCCGCCCCCATTGAAATGCCGCCGACATGCGCCCGCGCAATGTCCAAATGGTCCATCAGCGCCAATAGATCATCGGCAAAGGTAGCAATCGATAGCTCTGCGGCCGAACCCAGATCGCTCGCACCGTGCCCACGGCATTCCAAGGTAATTCGCCTGAATCCAAGGAAATCACCCATGATCTCAAAGGGTTGGTCGCATGTCGCACCCAGCCCGTGCTGGAAGAAAAGCACAGGCCCCTCGCCCTCATCGCGATAGGACAGCGTCAAACCCTGATGTTCGAACGTTTGCATCACGCCAACTGCTCCGCCAGGAACGTGGCAACATCCGGCGCATCGCCTGCGGAAAGCCCGTGGGTGATTAGCGGGCCATTAAAGCCAACGGTACGCAGCCCTTTGAGGAAGAATGGATAGTCAAGAACGCCCTGACCTGCGGTTGTGAAACCGCCATCGGCCGTGCGATCCTTAGCGTGAGCCATGCCGATATGCCCGGCGAGGCGCTCCAGCGCTTCAGCAATGATGTGCTGTTGCTCGTCCAGAGAGCTAACTTCGAACAGATTGGCAGGATCAAAAACCACGGTAATCGCATCGGACTGAAACTCGTCGATCAACCGCATGGCCGCTTCTGCACTGTTGATGACATTGGCCAATTCCGGCTCAACACCGAGCTTGACACCCGCGTCTTCAGCCACAGGCAGCAGCTGCTCGATGGCCGCCAAAAGGTCAGACCACGCCTCAGCGCTCCGATTGTCTGGGTGATCAGACCACTGGTCGCCTGCGTTGCGGGACCCTGTGCACAGCGTCACAACAGGCGCGCGGATAGCAGGCGCTGAGCGAATGACAGTCTTAAGATTGTCGATGCCTTGGTGACGAACCGCCAGATCAGGATGGATCAGGTTCACCGTGCCGGAAATCGCCACCATCTCAAGGCCATGCGTTTCAATGGCGCGCACCACGTCAGCCATCGCGTCGTTAGAAATGGTTTCTGGAACGGACGCCAGTCCAGAGCACGACCAGTTGTACTGAACGGCAGAAAACCCGGCAGCCTTCACGGCCCCAAACACTGTATCGGGATCACTGCCAGGAAACGTTTTGGCAAAAATACCGATCTGCATCAGACCGCTCCATCCGCCGTTGCCACGTCCACCGGCTGGGCGGTGGCGACCGACCGGCGGATCGCTGCCATTACCTTCACGCTCTGCACGCCATCGACGATGCCGGCGGCTTGGGTCGCCTCGCCGCGGGCGCCGCGCGCGAAACCTTCGACTTGGCGCTTGAAGAAATGCCCATCGGCGCCGAGGACGCGCGTCGTGTTGGCGGTTTCTTCATCAAATATGTCGACTTCAGAAGAGCGGTAGTACCAAGGGTTATAAGTCTTCGCGAGAATGGCGCCGTGCTCGCCATACATCTGGAAGCCTTCGTGCCAATCCATGCGCACCGCGACCGTCAAGTCCATGTGACCGAGCGTGCCATTGGCGAATTCGACATCGACAAACCAGCAATAGGCGCCAAACTTTTCTGACAGGCGCGCCGAGACGCTGGTGATCTCACCGGCCAAATGGCGCATCAAATCAACAAGATGCGACCCGTGCGCGAGCATGTAATAGCTTTGCCGATCGGCCTTGGGGTCGCCTGCCGGTTTCTTGGTGTTCGCTGAGCGCACCGGAAGTGGCTGCACCGCATCGGTGTTGGTGTAACGGTGCGTTGAATCACAGTACCAAGCTTTGAGAGCCTGAACCTCGCCCATTTTCTCATCGATGAAGGTCTTCGCCGCCTCGATCCCCGGATCGAAACGCTTCATGTGGCCGACTTGCAAGTAGCCGCCAGTTCGCTCAACAGCCGCCTCAAGCTCCAGCACGTCTCCGACGCTGATGCCGAGAGGCTTTTCGCAAAGCACCGCCTTGCCAGCATCCAGCGCCTTGATCGACATGGGCACATGAAACGGATCCGACGTTGCGATGATCACGCCATCCAGAGCAGGGTCAGCCAGCATTGCATCATAATCGGTAAAAACGTGGCCGGCATCGTGGGTCACCGCCATGCGTTCGGCAAGGTCCTCGGCCACGT
The DNA here is from genome assembly GCA_040219355.1 of Hyphomicrobiales bacterium. Taxonomy (GTDB): domain Bacteria; phylum Pseudomonadota; class Alphaproteobacteria; order Rhizobiales; family MH13; genus MH13. The sequence continues at coordinate 481,034 of JAVJSN010000015.1, read as the reverse complement.
CGCAAATGGCATAGAGCTCGGCATTGCTGGCCTTGGCGCAAGCCTCGAAATGGCCAAACTGGGCGATCGGACCGGCGCCAAGAACACCGATCCGGAAGGGGGGATGATCAGTCATTGTCAGGCTGCTTGCGTCTCGTGAGTGGTGCTCAACTCATCCACATGCGCAATGCGCTGTTCGCTCAAAGCGTCGAACAATAGGGCTTTGGAAAGGTCGGCTTTGAACCGATAGTTATTGCCCGCTTCCACGTCTGCGTCGCCTGAAAGTGAGGCGTGGAATTCGGTGCCATCCACCTCGAAAAGAGCCAACGTCGCTGGACCCGTTGGCTCAGTAACATCGACCGTGCGATCGAACTCCCAGCCCTGATCGATGCGATTGTCGTGGGCGACTTCTGATGCCAGATGCACCGCTTCAGGGCGGATGCCGAGCAGGACGTCCTGGCCCTCGCGCAGGCCGGACGGATCCACATGGCGCGGCACGGCGACTTTCTCGGTGCCATGGTCTATGACCCAGACAGCGCCGTCCTTCTTGATGGTGCCGGTGAGCAGGTTCATCGCCGGCGAACCCATAAAGGTCGCAACAAACGTGTTGGACGGGCGATCATAAATGTCTTTAGGCGCGCCAAATTGCTGGATGATACCACCCTTCATCACGGCAATCTTTGTCGCCATTGTCATCGCTTCGATCTGGTCGTGGGTGACATAGACAATCGTCGCGCCAAGGCGTTGATGCAGCTTTTTGATCTCAACGCGCATGTCGACACGCAACTTTGCATCAAGATTCGATAGCGGCTCGTCGAACAAAAACACTTGCGGCTCGCGTACCAAAGCACGACCCATAGCAACGCGCTGACGCTGACCGCCGGAAAGCTGGCTTGGGCGACGGTTCAACAGATCGGTGATCTTCAAAAGCTCGGCAACCTCGCGAATGCGCTCCATCCGCTTGGCCTTATCGACACCGGCCATTTCCAGGGAAAAGCCGATGTTCCGTTCGACGGTCATCGAGGGGTACAGCGCATAAGACTGGAACACCATCGCGATATCCCGCTCTTTGGGCTGCAAATTGGAAACATCGCGCCCGGCGATCACCACCTTGCCGGACGTCTGTGTTTCCAACCCGGCAATGATGTTAAGCAGGGTGGACTTGCCGCAGCCCGATGGGCCGACCAGCACCAGAAAATCGCCAGTGCCGATCTCCATATCGATGTCTTTGAGCACCTCGGTCGGGCCGAAGTTCTTCTTGATGTCCTGAACAGCAAGCGTGGTCATTGTGAGTATCCTTTTTGGCCCTCGGGACTCGGCCCTAGCCCTTAACAGCGCCAGACATCAGGCCGCGCAGGAAGAAGCGCCCCGCCACGATGTAAACGAAGAGAGTTGGGAAGGCGGAGATCATCGCGCCCGCCATATCGACATTGTATTCTTTGACGCCGGTAGACGTGTTCACCAGGTTGTTCAGCGCGACCGTCACCGGCTGGCTGTTGCCCGAGGAGAACGACACGCCAAACAGGAAGTCATTCCAAACACCCGTGAACTGCCAAATGACGGCCACGGTCACAATGGGCCAGGATATCGGCATCAAAATGTGCCACCAGGTGCCCCAAAAGCCTGCGCCATCTACGCTTGCCGCTTTCACCAGTTCCTTAGGAACCGAGGCGTAATAATTGCGGAAGAAGAGCGTCGTGAAGCCAATGCCATAGACCACGTGGACGAACACAACACCAGGTATCGAGCCGGCTATGCCCATTATCCCAAGCATGCGCGCCATCGGGATGAGCACAATCTGAAAAGGGATGAAGCAGCCGAAAAGCAGCGCGCCAAAAACCCAGTCGGCACCCGGGAAGCGCCACATAGTGAGCACGTACCCATTAAGCGCACCCAAGGCGACCGAGATCACAACGGCCGGCACAACAATCAACAGCGAGTTGACGAAGTAAGGGGCCAGACCGTCGCATTGCACCGAGATGCAGGCTTCGCTCCAAGCCTTGAGCCATGGCGCAATGGTCAAATCAGCCGGTGGCGCCAACAAGTTACCACCACGGATTTCGTCCATGTCCTTCAGGCTGGTGAAGACCATCGACATCAACGGTACCAGGAACACCAGGGCCGCGAAGATCAAAACCCCATAGACCGCAATCCGGCTAAACCGTGCACTCCAGTCCACTTTGTCGTCCGCTACGGACGACGGCTCAAGCGCTGCGACGCTCATTGCGAATCTCCGAGTAAAGGTAGGGAACAACCACGGCAGCGATGGTGCAAAGCATGATCACGGCGCTCGCCGCGCCAAGCCCCATTTCGTTGCGCGTGAAGGTGGTGGAGTACATGAAAGTCGAGGGCAGCTCGGTGGCGAAGCCCGGCCCACCTTTGGTCAGAGCCACGACGAGATCGTAGCTCTTAATCGCCAAATGGGCCTGGACCACGAAAGCCGTCAGAAACATCGGGCGCAGCTCGGGCAAGATCACATAGCGATAGGTCTGCCATGTCTTCGCGCCATCGATTTTGGCGGCGTTGACAATGTCGGTGTTGATGCCGCGAAGCCCAGCCAAAAACAGTGCCATAATGTAGCCGGAGACTTGCCAAACCCCTGCGATAACAACGCAGTAGATCGCCATATCGTTCTGGACCAGCCAATCGAAAGTGAAGTCTTCAAACCCCAAATTGCGCATGAACGTTTGAATACCGAGGCCCGGATTGAGGATCCATTGCCAAATCACGCCGGTAACGATGAACGAGATCGCCATCGGGTAGAGGTAGATGGTGCGAAGCACGCCTTCATTGCGGATTTTTTGGTCGAGCAAGATCGCCAGCGTGAGGCCGATCAGCGTCGAGAGCAGGATGTAGAGAATGCCAAAAATCAGCATGTTCTCCACCGCCACTTCCCAGCGCGGGTTGGCAAAAAGCCTTGTGTACTGATCAAAGCCGACAAAGTTGAACCGCGGGAACATGCGCGATCCAGTGAACGACAAGATCACCGAGAACAGGATGAAACCATAGATAAAGATGGTCGTCAGAATGATCGTCGGCGACAAGACCGCAACAGGCATGAGGCGGGCAAGAAGGCGCTGCATCGGGCAGGTCTCCGCTAGGGGGCACTGGAAGCGCCATCAAAAAAAGGTGAAGCGGACGCCTTAAGAGGGGATCAGGCGCAACAAACACTCTGCCGCAAGGAAATTAACCTGCGGCAGAGCTTGATCGATGTTTGCCTTAGCGAGCGGCGTTGATCGCGGTTACCAACGCTTCAACAGCTTCCTGAGAAGACATGTCGGAGTTGAAGTGCTGGGTGACGGTGTCGACCATCGCGCCCTGGATCGAGCTTGGCTGAGCATGACCATGGGCCATCGAGCCCATCAATGTGCCCGCTTCAGCGGCGGCTGCCATGTCGGAGATCGACTGCTGGCCACAGGCATCGAAGTTCTCAGGCGAGACATCGGTGCGTGCCGGGATCGAACCCTTCACCAGGTTGAACGCTTCCTGGAAACCCGGATCAAGGATACCAGCAGCAAGCGCCTGCTGGGCTTCGGCATCGGCCTCGTCCACATCGAACATCGCAAAGAAGTCGGTGTTGAAGAGGAACGCACCTTCAGTGCCCGGAGCCGTGGCGCACATGATTTCGACACCTGGCGTCAGACCAGCAGCGATGAACTCGCCTTTTGCCCAGTCGCCCATGAGCTGCATGGCAGCTTCGCCGCGCACGACCATGGCACTGGCAAGGTTCCAGTCACGGCCAGACATGTTGTCATCCACAAACCCGCGAATGGTGCGCATCTGGTCAAACACAGCGACCATGGTGTCCGAGGACAGCGCATCTTCGTCCAGATCGATGATCGCGGCCTGGTAGAAGTCAGGACCGCCAATACCAAGCACGACATCATCGAAGATGGTTGCGTCCTGCCAAGGCTGACCGCCATGAGCCAGTGGAATGATGCCCAGACCCTGAAGCTGTTCAGCCACAGCGTTGAACTCATCCCATGTGGTGGGCACGTCCAGATTGTTGGATTCGAACACGTCGCGGTTCATCCACAGCCAGTTCGGGCGGTGCACGTTCACCGGAGCGGCAACCCACTCACCTTCGTAGGTGCCGAACTGCTGAATAGCGGCCGGCACAACATCATTCCAGCCACCAGCATCGGCGACAGCGTTGAGATTGCCAAGGAAACCTTCCTGCGCCCATTCGGTAACCTGCATGCCAAGCAATTGAGCTGCAGTCGGCGGGTCGCCAGCAACAACACGGGCACGCAGTGTTGTGCGGGCAGCGTCACCGCCGCCGCCTGCCACTGCCATATCTTCCCAGGAGTAGCCTTCGGCTTCGAGCGAATCTTTCAGGACCTGTACGGCGGCAGCTTCACCACCGGAGGTCCACCAGTGCAGAACTTCAACGCCCTCAGCCTGAGCCGGGGCAGTTGCGCCAACCGCAAGTGCGGCCACGCATACGGACGATGCGAGCAATTTTTTCATATTTTCCATCCCAAGACGGGCACGCTCGGGCGCGCCGCAGGTTTTTTGATTTTACTTGGGCTCGATGGTGCGACGCAAAAACGACGCGCACTCTCGAAACCGTTTTTCTCCCGAGTTTGTTTAGAGTGCAAACAAAGTCGGGCGCTGTCAACCGGCAACCGGTTGGCGTGAAAGATAATCAGCTTAAAGCATTAGTTTCAAGCGCTTAAAGCCCCATCAGTATTGGCCGAAATCGCAAAACTCTGCCCATGCATCACGCTTGCGACGCCCACACTTGCGGCCAGCACACCCAAAACACTGGTACGCAAAGTCGGCGTTTTGAACATAAAGCGCAGATGACGATTGGCTTCGTCGTGCACACATTTTGGATCAATGGAAAACAGCTCTGCTGTCTTGCCGCCAAACACGATCTCGTCTGGGTTGAGGATGACGCAAAGATTAGCAACGCCCACTGCAAGGCAGCGCGCCCAAAGCTCAAAAACCCGCCGCGCATCAGGATCGCCGGTTTTTGCCAGTTCAACAAACTCCCGAATCGAGGTGATCGGCAATTGGTGGCGCGCGCACATGCGCAGTACACCTTCACGCCCGACAACATCTTCGAAGGTTGGCGCTGCAGCAAAATCCACATCGTCGCCAAGACCACTATCACCGAGCCCGCCAAAGAAACGCGCATGGCCAATCTCGCCCGCTACGCCCTCCTGGCCGCGAAAAACTTGGCCTTGATGGAGGATGCCGAGCCCGACGCCGCTGTCCATCAAAAAATAGGCCAGCGTGCCTGATGCACTTGTCTCGGCACGATAGCCTTCAGAGACCGCACAGGCATTGGCGTCATTGTCAAAATAGAGGTTGATCGGCGCGTCAAAGGCGCGCTGGATCATATCATTGATGTCCACATTGCGCCAATTGAGGATAGGCGCGAACACGATGACACCATCAGTCTCCACAAGCCCTGGAATAGCCACGCCCAGCCCTTCCACGGCTGCAAAGGCCAGTCCATTATCGGCCAATAACTTTTCCACTGCCGGTCGTACCAAACCAACCACATAGTCCGGTGTGGCTGGATCGGTGTAGGGCACAGTCAGAGATGCAATCACATCGGCGTTCAGGTCCAAAGCCACAATACGAAGCTCAGACACCGCAATATCGACACCGATATAGGTGCGCGCGCTCGGGTTGAGCTTCACAACAAAGCCTGGCCGACCGATACGCTCCACATCGGCAGTCTCTTCGGTTTCCAACAGCAAGCCGCGCTCTACGAGACCCGCAACTAATGCGGAGGCCGTCGAGCGCGTCACCTGAAGCTCGCGGGCGATATCGGCACGTGAATGCGGCCCGCGCTGAAACAAAAGGTTCAAAACGCGAGTTTCATTGATCGTTCGCAAGAGGTTCGGCGCTGCCATGGGCGTTAGCCGAGCAAAATTTGCTCACGCTGTACAGCCCTCAAGAGCGCCAAACCGACCACGAAACCGCTCAACTTGGTGGCAACAAAAATGCATTCATGCCAGTTGCAAATCATTCGCAACTAAAATAGTACTTGCAACTCGTTTTCATAATCATTCAAAACTAGAAACCAATCTCAAGGAGCCTTTGATGCACCACCCCCCTGCCTCCAGTGCGACAACTTCCAAGCTGCTACCCGCGCCACAACGATTGTCACGCGTGCGTAAAAGCACAGCCTTCTTCGTGGTTGTTCTCGGTATGGCGCTGGCGCTGCTTTACACGACCAACTATGTGGCGGCTGAAGAACGCCTGAAAGTGGTCACAACCTTCACGGTGCTCGCTGACATGGCACAGAATGTTGCTGGCGATGCAGCTGACGTGGTGTCGGTGACCCGCCCTGGCGCAGAAATTCACGGTTATCAGCCGACGCCGGGTGATATTCGCCGCTCGCTTGATGCTGATCTCATCCTCTGGAACGGTCTCAATCTGGAACTCTGGTTCGAACAGTTTTTGGACAATCTGGGCGACGTGCCATCGGCCACGCTCACCGAAGGTATCGATCCGATTGCTATCGCCTCAGGCGGCTATGAGGGCCAAACCAATCCACACGCATGGATGGGTCTGGAAAACGCACTGATCTATGTGGACAACATTGAGCGCGCGCTCAGCGAAGCCGACCCAGCCAACGCGGACATCTACGCCGCAAACGCTGCCGCCTACAAAGAGCAGATCGAAGCAACCATCGCCCCGCTGCGTGAAGCGGTCTTAGCAATTCCAGAAGAGCAGCGCTGGCTGGTCACCTGCGAAGGAGCTTTCTCTTATCTTGCTCGCGATTTCCAGATGCAGGAGCTCTATCTTTGGCCGATGAACGCCGATGCCGTTGGCACACCACAGCAAGTGCGACGGGTTATCGACACCGTGCGCGCTGAAGACATCCCAGTGGTGTTCTGTGAAAGCACGGTCAACACTGACCCAGCACAGCAAGTGGCCCGCGAAACCGGCATAGCCTATGGCGGCGAACTCTATGTCGATAGTCTGTCAGAAGCAGACGGTCCTGTGCCAACCTACCTTGATCTGCTCACCGTCACCTCGCGCACCGTTGCGCAGGGACTGACAGGCAGCATCAATTGAACCACGCCGCACCTATCGACCCAGACGATACCATCGCGGTTGGCTTGTCAGCCAGCCGCGTTACCGTCACGTACCGCAACGGCGTCACAGCTTTGCACGATGCCTCATTCAATCTACCTACCCACACGATCACTGCACTGGTTGGCGTTAATGGCGCCGGGAAATCCACGCTCTTCAAAGCCTTGATGGGGTTCTTACCGCTTGATGGCGGCACCATTACGATCCTCGGCCAATCGGTACCGCAAGCGCTCAAAGCGGGACTGGTGGCCTATGTGCCACAAGCCGAAGAGGTTGATTGGTCCTTTCCGGTTCTCGTCGAAGATGTGGTGATGATGGGCCGTTACGGCCACATGAATATGCTACGCATTCCCAGCCGAAAAGACCATCAAGCCGTCACTGACGCTCTTGCACGCGTTGGTATGGAAAGCTTTCGTGATCGACAGATCGGCGAGCTTTCTGGTGGTCAGCGCAAACGGGTATTTCTCGCCCGAGCCTTAGCGCAGAACGGCCAGGTCATTCTGCTCGATGAACCCTTTACCGGCGTTGATGTTCAAACCGAGGAAGCCATCATCACTTTGATGAAAGAGCTTCGGGCCGAAGGCCGCATCATGCTGGTCTCCACGCACAATCTTGGATCAGTGCCGGAATTTTGCGACCGCGTGGTCCTCATCAAAGGAACCGTGCTCTGCCACGGACCAACCGAGACAACGTTCACGCAGGAAAACCTCGCCAATGCCTTTGGCGGCGTGCTGCGTCATTTCGTGCTCGGAGGCGACGATCTGCACGATGATGATGATACCCGTCAGGTGACCATCCTGACAGACGATGAGCGCCCCATGGTTATCTATGACGACAAAACGCGCACCACCAAAGAGGGTGAGCGGCTTGGTGACGACACATGAGCGTGCTCTTTGAGCCCTTCGCCTACGGCTACATGCTCAATGCTATGTGGGTCTCATCACTGGTCGGCGGCGTGTGCGCCTTTCTTTCCGCTTACCTCATGCTCAAAGGCTGGTCGCTGATTGGCGACGCTCTCTCCCATGCCATCGTGCCCGGCGTTGCCGGGGCTTACATGTTGGGCCTTCCATTTGCATTTGGGGCATTTTTGGCTGGCGGATTGGCTGCTGGCGCCATGTTGTTTCTCAGCCAGCGCACTGGCCTGAAGCAGGACGCTATCATTGGACTGATCTTTACCAGCTTCTTTGGGCTCGGCCTGTTCATGGTGTCGGTATCTCCCGTCCCGATAGACGTTCAGACGATTATCCTGGGCAATATTCTGGCCATTACACCGGCCGACACATTGCAATTGGCAATTATCGGCTTTGTCAGCTTGGCGGTGCTGCTCGCCAAATGGAAAGACTTGATGGCCGTGTTCTTCGATGAGAACCATGCGCGCACCATCGGCCTCAACCCTGAACGCCTGCGCTTCATCTTCTTCGTGCTGCTGTCAGCATCCACTGTCGCGGCGCTACAAACCGTTGGTGCGTTTCTCGTCATCGCTATGGTGGTAACACCTGGAGCGACGGCTTATCTGCTTACCGACCGCTTTCCTCGCCTGCTGGTTCTCTCGGTGGCGATCGGCACTCTGACCTGCTTTTTCGGGGCCTACATCAGCTACTTTCTTGATGGTGCGACCGGCGGCGTCATCGTGGTCCTCCAAACTCTCGTTTTCCTCACCGCCTTCGTGTTTGCGCCAAAGCACGGATTGCTGGCCAACCGACGAGCAGCGCGCCTTGCTGTTGAGGAGAGCGCCAGATGATCGAAACGCTTCTTCTGCCTTTCCAGTTCAGCTTCATGCAGCAGGCGTTTCTAATCGCCTGTATTCTGGCTGTCCCAACCGCCATGCTCTCTTGCTTTCTGGTCTTAAAGGGTTGGTCCCTTATGGGAGATGCGGTCAGCCACGCCGTTCTGCCAGGTATCGTGCTGGCCTATTTGGTTGGTTTGCCGCTGCTTGTCGGTGCGTTCATCGCAGGCATGGTGTGCGCGGTCGCCACCGGCTACATCAACGACAATTCCCGGGTGAAACAAGACACAGTGATGGGCGTTGTTTTCTCTGGTATGTTCGGACTTGGCCTGGTCATCTACGCAGCTATCACGACCTCGTTGCACCTTGATCACATCCTGTTCGGCAACATGCTGGGCATAGGCGCGCAAGACCTTTGGACGGCCGGATCCATCTCCGCGCTTATCACGATTGGCCTTTTGGTTTTCTGGCGCGACCTGATGCTGCACGCCTTTGACCCAGCGCAGGCGCGCACCATTGGGCTACCCACCAAATGGCTGCACTACGGCCTATTGGCAGCCCTTTCTCTGACCATTGTTGCCACACTGAGCGCGGTCGGCATAATCCTCGCCATCGGTCTTTTGATTGCGCCAGGCGCCATCGCCTTCTTGGTGACCAAACGCTTCGCCCCGATGATGATGGTCGCCGTTGGTGTCACATTGCTTGCAAGTATTGCCGGAATCTATGCCAGCTTCTGGATCGATTCTGCCCCTGCCCCCACCATAATATTGATGCTGACGGCGGCGTTTCTGGTGGTGTTCATTGCCAAAACCATGCGGCCGAGCCGCACCGCGCCCAGCGTCATCCCAAATGCGGCATCGCAGCCGGCGGAATGATTGCGCCTTTTTGGCCAATCACGACGGTTGCCAGCGCATGACCTGCTTCAGCGGCCTGCGCTGGTAGGCGGCCGTTAAGGCGCGCCGACAGATAGCCAGCATTGAAGGAATCCCCCGCCGACGTAGTGTCCACAACGCGCTTCGCAGCTGGGAACACTGTCTTTGGCATCACTTCGCCGATCCAAAGCCAAGGACCCTCGGGGCCATCTTTAAGGGCAACTTCGGGCACACCAATCCGCGCGAACAACTGCTCCGGCGCTTCGCCGGGCCAAAGCTTGGCTTCATCATCGCGCGAAGGAAGGCCAACGCTTGTCGCAGCCCACATGGCGCTGATGACCATGCGGGCCTCAGCTTCGCTTTGCCACAACGCAGGGCGATAATTGCTATCGAAAACAACCACTTTACCCGCTGTTTTCATGCGAGCACACAAACTGATCAACCGCGCACGTGCTTCGGGCGCAAGAATAGCCAGCGAGATCGCAGAAAGCACCAAAACGTCGAACGCTTCGATATCGTGATCAGACAGGCCACCCACATCCAACATGCTTTTGGCAGCCGATTGCGAGCGCCAATAGCGAAAGGAGCGCTCTCCAGCTTCATCCAACTCGATGGCGTAAATGCCAGGCAGTCTGTCGGCGAACCGCGCAACGCTTTCGGCACGAACGCCTTCTGCCTGCATTGTTTCGATCATGCGATCAGAAAGCTGATCCATACCCAACGCGGTCAAATAGCTCACTTCGACATCAAGGCCATGGCAGCAGCGCGCCAGGTAAATGGCAAAATTCAATGTATCACCCGCAACGCCCATCGCCACGCGACCATCAACAGCGCCAAGATCAGAAAGCTCAATCATACACTCTCCAAGCGAGGCAACGCGGATGGGACGATCAAGGTGAGCGAGCGGGGCGAAAGGATCAGAATAGGTCATGACTCTGCCTTACCGACAGACTGGCCTGCGGCAAAGCCCCTACTGCACGATGCAGGATCAGCATAATCGCTGGACACCAGATATTTTTTGCGCGTACCGTTCGACTCTAATCACCCGCCTGGAAAAACCATGGCCACCGGCACGCAGCCCCGCTCCATCGATTGGACGCAAGATCGAAACGCTCTGGCGCTGGCATTGGCCAATCTTGCCTCGCAAGCCGGTCGCGCCGTGATGGCGATCTATGCTGATGGCTTTGAGGTAATCGACAAATCCGATGGCTCTCCGCTAACCCGCGCTGACCTTGCAGCCGACGAGATCGTTGCCAACGGCTTGCACGACCTTGCGCCAGGAATTCCCGTACTTTCCGAGGAGAGTGCGGAAACCGTTGACCCAGAAGCGCTAGGCACTGTTTTTTTCGTCGTCGATCCGCTCGATGGCACGCGCGAGTTTGTTGAGAAGAACGGCGAATTCTCCGTCAACATTGCGCTGGTCGAAAACGGTGTGCCCATCGTCGGCGTTGTCTATGCGCCCGCCCATGACAAGATGTGGCTCGCCGGGGACACCGCCTTTTCCGCCAAGGTTCACCCCGGCGATGCGGTCGACACCAAGCAGTTGCTTGGCATTACGACATGCCCAGATCCTGATACGCCAATCCGCGCCGTTGCCAGTCGATCCCACCGCGACGCGAAGACCGAAGCCTTTCTGGGGAAGATGAGTGGATGCAACACAACCGCCATCGGCTCAGCGCTGAAGTTCTGCTTGGTGGCCGAAGGCAAGGCCGACGTCTACCCGCGCTTCGGACCGACCATGGTGTGGGACACGGCCGCCGGCATCGCAGTCCTACAAGCAGCTGGCGGCATGGTACTGGATGAAGAGGATAAGCCCATGCGGGTCCAGTTTGGCCCGCAAGGATGGCGCAATGGCGCCTTCACCGCCTGGGGCTGCGAGAAACTGAAAGAACAAACGGACAAGAATGGCTGATCGACGCGAGCGAAACCGAAAGAAACTGACCATGACCTATACACCCGCCGCAGATCGCTACGAACGCATGGTTTACCGCCGCTGCGGCGCGTCGGGTCTTCAGTTGCCTGTGATCTCGCTTGGGCTGTGGCACAATTTCGGTCATGACACGCCACATCAGATAAAGCGCGATCTTTGCCGGGCCGCGTTCGACAACGGCATCACGCATTTCGATCTGGCCAACAATTACGGCCCACCACCAGGCAGCGCCGAGGAAGCCTTCGGCGAGATCCTGCGCACCGATTTTGCCGGTTATCGCGATGAGTTGATCATCTCATCCAAGGCGGGGTATCTGATGTGGCCCGGCCCCTATGGCGAATGGGGTACCCGCAAATATCTGATCTCGTCCTGCGACCAGAGCCTGAAGCGCATGGGCCTGGACTATGTCGATATCTTCTATTCCCATCGCTTTGACCCGAACACGCCGCTGGAAGAGACCATGGGCGCGCTCGACCAGATCGTGCGCTCCGGCAAAGCGCTCTACGCAGGCATTTCCTCCTACAACTCGCAGCGCACCCGCGAGGCCGTCGCCATCCTGGAAGAGTTGGGCACGCCCTGCCTCATCCACCAGCCAAGCTACAATCTGTTCAACCGTTGGCTGGAGCGCGATGGACTGAAAGACACGTTGAAAGAGCTCGGCGTCGGATCGATTGCCTTCACACCCCTTGCTCAAGGCTTGCTGACCAAGAAATATCTCAGCGGTGTCCCCGAAGGCAGCCGGGCGTCACAGGACAAATCACTCGACCCGGGTATGCTGTCGGATGCAACGTTGGCATCAATCCGTGGGCTGAACGCCATCGCTGAAAAGCGCGGCCAGACCTTGGCGCAGATGGCCATTGCCTGGGTGCTCCGCGAGGGCGGCATCACGACGGCGCTGATCGGTGCATCAAAGACATCGCAAATCGAGGACTGCGTTGGTGTTGTCGGCAACATGGAGTTCACCACCGAGGAATTGGCCGAGATCGACCAGTTCGCCCACGATGCCGACATCAATCTCTGGGAACAGTCCTCAGAGGGTGTCTAACACCGGGTCTACCCCCTGCTCCAAGAATCGCCGCGCTTCCTCCGCCGTCTCGAAAATGTGCGGCGCGCGGGTCAGTGTCTGACCGAGCTTCAGCCGCATAAAGGCTGACGACGAATAGCGCGTCACGCGGGCATAAAACCGATCTTCCAGATCGGCGACCATCGCCGCATAGTCCTCGGCGATATCCTCATCGATCCGGGTCCCATCATAATTGACGATCACATCGACCGCGCGATCCCGTGGCTCCAATAGTGTTTCAACGCGGGCAGCGATCTGCTCCAAATCTTCGGCGGTCCGAATGCGCAGCTTTTCGAAGTTGATGAACAGCCGGTTGGTCGCTGCATCAAGCGCGATGCGATCTTCTAGATCGAGGTGAAGCAAGTCGATACGAAGCCCCATCGGCTCTTTGGCAAAAAGCCGGGCGTCCATCGGGTCGGGCCGATCGACAATGGGAGCAAACCCCATCTGGTCGAGAATTTCGGCCTGCACATCGATCCCCGGCGCGACCTCCGCCAAACGCAAACCGTCCCTCGTAAGCTGGAACACGCAGCGCTCGGTCACAAACAGGACCGGCGTCCCAAGGTCCGCTGCACGCGCGCCGGAAAACGTCACTTGCTGCACCTGCTCCAAGAATTTGCGGGCATTACCTTCGGTCGCAATGGCGAGTTGTCCGCCATCAATCTCCACCTCAAGGCCACCGGCTGTGAAGGTCCCTGTGAAAACGACCTGGCGCGCGTTCTGGCTGATATTGATGAAGCCGCCCGCCCCGGCAAGACGCGGCCCGAACCGCGACACGTTCACATTGCCGACCGCATCGACCTCCGCCATGCCGAGCACCGCCAGATCAAGCCCACCGCCATCATAGAAGTCGAACTGCTGATGCTGGGGCAGGATCGCATCGGTGTTGATCGCCGCGCCAAAATCCAGGCCCGAAGCTGGCTGACCACCCATAACGCCGGGTTCGGCTGTCAGGGTGACATGGTCGAGCAAACCTTCCTCTGCCGCTACAGCCGCCACACCTTCGGGCATGCCAATGCCAAGGTTCACCACGCCATTGACCGGCAGCTCGAAGGCGGCCCGCCGCGCGATGATCTTGCGCGCACTGAGGTCCATGGCGGGCGCGGCGCCGGGCGGAGCGCGGAACCTACCTGCGAACAGATGCGAATAGGCCGTGGCAAAGGTCTGCATGTGATCTTTCGGCTCTGCCACCACGACCGCATCCACGAGCGCCGCCGGTATCTGGACCTCGCGCGGGCTGAGACTCCCTCGCGCCGCAATACGTTCCACCTGCACGATGACCACGCCACCGGAATTGCGGACCGCCATTGCCTGCGCCAACCCATCGATGACCAGCGCCTCACGCTCCATGGAAATGTTGCCAGCAGGATCAGCAGTTGAGCCGCGCAATAGGGCAACGTCGATCGGGAACGCCTGGTAGAAAAGAAACTCTTTACCGCCGACGTTCATGACGCTGACCAGGTCGTCGCGCGTATTGGCGTTGATCTTCCCGCCTTCCACGCGTGGATCGACGAACGTTCCAAGGCCGACATGGGTAAGCGTGCCCGGCTTGCCGGCAGCGATGTCACGGTAGAGATGGCTGACCACGCCCTGCGGAAGATTGTAGGCTTCAATAAGCCCATCGATCGCGAGCCGCCCAACCTTGGGGATGAGCCCCCAATGGCCGCCAACCACACGTTTCAGCAGGCCTGGATGGCCAAGATGGTTGAGGCCGCGATCTTTTCCATCGCCCTGCCCAGCGGCAAAAAACAACGTCAGATCGCGTGGCGCCGCCGTTTCGATGAAGCGCGTTTCAAGCGCACCAAGCAATGCCTCCGGTACGCCTATCCCTACAAAGCCCGAGGTGGTGATCGTATCCCCGTCACGCACCAACGCCGCTGCATCGGCTGCGGAGAGTATCTTATCTTTCATGGCCCACCCGTTTTGAATGCATCCTAGCCAGACGCTCCGATCTGTCGAGTGAGGTCGGCAACCAAAACAGTGTATAGGGGTAATTACGTATCGCCCAAAGACTGATTCGCAAATTGTGCGAAACTGAAGTCAATATTCGAATTAGCTTGATCAAATAAGTATTAGTTATTGCCGCGTTAAGAATACATTGTGATCGAAATGCTATCGTCAATTAGCATCAACAAGATTGAATTATCGTCAGGAAGCAAAATTTCCTTGACTCAACGCGCCAAAAATTTCGTTCACCGTCAATCTCAAATCATTTTGCTTTCAGTCGTGATTGTTGGTGCGTCTACACTCGTAATCCTTAGTAAAATCGGGAATATGTATACGGCAACGACATTGGTTGATGTCTATACAGGCGCAGATCGATTAATCGCATCCTCGGGCAACACATCGATTTTCCAACTGGCTAGCAGTATGGTCGACAGCGAAGTGGAGATATTGCGGGCGTACGATACAATGCGACGCGCCATTCGCGATTTGCAGGCATCGCCAGATGCATCGACCAATCACTCAACGACACATGGAAGCCTTGCGTCGCTGATTTCTTCGGCCACAGCCAGATCGACCAACGTTCCTTACGATGAAAATCGCATGGTCATCGATCTCTTTGAACAAACGACCATCGAACGCTTGGGGCATTCCTTTGTTGTTGGCGTTAAGGTCTCGGATGCATCGCCAGAGCGCGCGGCCGAACTCGCCAATGCCTTGGCCGAAAGCTACCTAAACGCTCGTCGAGAAACCAGGTCTGCAGTAGCCAGCGCAGCAGAGACCGCGCTTGCCACACGCGTCTCCGACCTTGCCGCCAACCTTCGATCCATTGAGGGGCGCATCGATGACATGTTGCTGTCGGCGGCGGCTGCCAATCTGGCACGTCAGGAAGGAGTAACAACGGCACACACCAATGCGGTGTCTGATGTGCTAGCAAACTTGGCCAGCCAACGTCGAACGTTGTTTGCTGAAAGAGCCGAGCTAACTGCCTTGCTACACTCTGAGGCTGAGGAAAACGACGACGCACCAAGAGAAAGGCGCTCCCAGATCGATGAACAGTTGACCGCATTGGAGACGATAACAGCCGATGTGCGCCTTCAGCTACAGAGCTTCCTTAACACTGAGGATCTTGGACCCAGCCTCACGCTTGCCGTGCATCGTTTGCAAGGAGAAGCGCAGATCACCCGCCAGGTTTTTCAAGACGCGCTTGAGCGATGGCGAGAGGTCCAGTTACTAACGTCGCACCACGCCCAACAAGCGCGCATAGTCTCACACGCTGTGCCTCCTTTGCATAGTGATCAACCTACCAAACTCTATGTTGGCCTGGCGGGACTGGTCCTTGGTCTCGGCATAGGCATTAGCCTGGGGCTTGTTCGTGAGCACGTGTTTCTAGGTGTTTTCGATGCTGACACGATCGAACGCGCAACACCTCTACAGGTCATCTCCTTGCTTCCAACGGTGTCACGGTTCGATGCCAATGCGCCGCAGGAACTGGTCATCATACAACCAGGATCGCGCTTTGCCGAAGGCGTGCGCAGGATCGCACGGACACTGGATTCCACAATTCGTCCCGAGCAACGGCATGAGGGGGCACTTTGCGTTTTGATGACATCCTCGCGTGCGAACGAGGGCAAGTCCACGCTGGCCTTGGCCTACGCTATGCATGAGGCGTTGTCAGGCAAATCAACTTTGTTGATCGATGCCGATCTACGCCAGAGCGCTTTGTTTGATCGACTAAATTGGCAACTGGACGCGCAAGCGCAGCAATTTTCCGATGTACTGGCCGGTCAGGGCACATTGGCCGATGTTGCCGATCTCACGTTTCGCGATCCGGAAACTGGCATGGACGTTTTGGGAGACACCAGACCCCCCTATGGTTCCACCGAAACGCTTCTGACAGACGAGCGCTTTGCCGATCTTATCAGTGCGGCGAAGTGCAAGTATGATGTGGTCGTTATCGACAGTGCCCCAGTTGCCCAGGCAGCCGATGCGCGTATCTTACTCAGCTATGCTGATGTTGTCGTGATGGCGATCCGCTATGGCCGAACGACGCTGCCAATGATCCAGAAAACATTGCAGCGATTAGATCAGCACCGCGCACCACCAATTTTTGGCGCGCTCACCTTTGTCGAACAGGCGGGCGCAATCATTTAACTGCTATGCACTTGCTCGCGCGGGACCCAAGGTTTCACGCAACATGATACGTGTTTTCAAAAGCGTGCTTGGTCCTGAATGTTGCCCCCCTAGCATGCCGATCAAAATCTCCGCAGCTCGCTTGCCCATTTCCCGATGCGGCACATGCACAGTCGTCAGTCGTGGCGTGGATATTTGCGCCAATTCAATATCGTCAAAGCCTGTGATCGAGACATCATCTGGAACGGTAAGACCCATTTGGCGTGCCATATCTACGGCACCGACCGCCAACACATCATTGCCGCACATCACGGCAGTCGGGGAATCTGCGTGTTCCATCAGCGTACGAAAGGCCATGGCCCCGCTTTCAATGGAGTAATTAACATCGAGCACCGACAGTCTGCTTGGCCCAAGACCCGCAGCACTTAAGGCTTGCTGGATACCCTCAAGGCGCTCACGCGCGCGATCATTGTGCGTGCGGTGCGCTGAAATAACGCCAATACGAGAGTGACCAAAGCCCAGAACCTTTTCGGCCAAGCCACGCATGGCCGCCCGGTTATCAAAGCCAACGGACGACGCATCCATATCGCGATTATAGGTCCAGGCATTGACGAACGGCAGGCCACGTTTGGCCAAAAACGCGTAGATATCTGGGTCGCGATCATAACCAATGAGCATCAGAGCATCGACACCACGCGCCACCAGATTGCGAATCTGCTGCGCTTCCAAATCTTGGCGGTAGGCCGAGCTGGCAACCAGAAGTGTGTAGCCAAACTCGCCCAATTCTTCCTGGAAGGCCTGGAGACCGCGCGCAAATATCGCGTTTTCCATGGTTGGAATGATGGCGCCGATGGTGCCACTTTTGTTGGCGGCCAGCGTTTTTGCGCTAAAATTTGGAGCATAACCCAAATCGTCCACAGCCTTGAAAACGCGCTCACGAGTCGCTTCGATAACAAGGTCGGGTTCATTCAAACAGCGCGAAACCGTTGCTGTCGAAACACCGGCAGCCCGCGCAACATCTTGAATTGTTGGCCCTGTGCGTCGGCGCCTTTCCAGCCCTTGAATGTTGGGTTTTTCCGCGATTGCCATTGGGGTGCTTTCTTGCGCCATACAGGCCGTCAGATGGCCACGCGCACCCTAAATGAGCCGCCAGGCCAAAGGAAGCCTTGTACAAAATGTCGCAGCAGGGGTTTACAAATCCAAATGTAAGCGCTTACATGCCGGGAATGGTGCAACCAAGGATAAAAAAAATGTACTTTGCACTCGCCGCCTTGCTGTTCCTTGCCTTCGTCGGAAACGTTGTTTCCGGGTCGATTGATGGTTCGGCCATTCTAAGCAATGTGCACGAAATGCTGCTGCTTTTTGCCGCCGCGATTAGTTTCTCGGCTGCAATCCTCGTCGCCGAGGCTAAGGCGAAATCAAAAAATGAAAAACCAGACTGATCCCTAGGGAGGACAAAATGAGCGATACAAAACAGATAAAGTCGTTAGAACGACGCAATTTTATGCGCCTTGCTGCCAAAGGTGGCTTCACAGCTGCTGTTGTTGCTGGCGCAGGCGGCCTGCTTCTTTCTGATGAAGCGATGGCACAGACAGCCGCTGAAGAGCGCGAGCGCGAAGCCGCCGCTGACCACGTGATGACGCTGGCAACAGCGTATGTGCTGGGCGCATCGCGCAGCTACCCCATCATGCAGCTGGACCTCAAAGAAAACATCCAGAACATGACCAACGGTAAGGTCTATGTGCGGTTGGCTCCCGGCGGCCAGCTTGGCGCTGGTGGTGCACTGGCGCAGGCCGTGCAGGGTGGCACGATCCAGTGTGCACAGCACAGCCTGGCAAACTTTGCGCCGTTTGCATCCGTGGTTGACCTCATCAACCTACCTTACTTCTGCGGTTCCAACCAGCGCTTCACCAACTTGACGTCGTCCGACGCATGGAAGCAGGAAGTTGACCCGAAGATCGCTGCATCAGGCTTCAAAGCGCTGTTCTATATCGTCATCGACCCACGTGTTGTGGCCGTGCGTCAGGGCGGCAACGCGATCATCACGCCAAGCGACATGTCGGGCGTGAAGTTCCGCGTGCCTGGTTCTGCGATGCTTCAGCAGTACTACCGCATGGTCGGCGCCAACCCGACGCCGGTTGCCTGGGGCGAAACGCCGTCAGCTATCCGTCAGGGCGTTGCCGATGCGCTTGATCCATCGGTGGGTGCGCTGCACGTATTTGGCTTCGGCGAAATCCTCAGCCACGTGACCTTCACCCAGGCCGTGCCTGACAGTCAGGTCTACTCCATCAATCTTGAGTGGTTCAACAGCCTGCCTGCGGACGTTCAGGAAGGTATTGAGTTTGCTGGCGAAGTCACCCAGCACCAGAACCTCTCCAAAGTCCCCTCGGCGCGTTCCTACGCCATGTCACAGCTGATTGCGAACGGCGTGGAGTTCCACAGCCTGTCCGATGACCAGCTTGCCGAATGGCAGGACGTTGGTGGTTACCAGAACAGCGACTGGGACACGTTCAAAACGGACCTGGCTGGCGATATGGACACGTTCACACGTCTGGAAGAGGCAGCTGGAACGCGCGGTCGATTCTACGTCCACGACGCCTAAGCATCGCTCTGCGGTCGGCGCCTTGCTGGCGCCGACCTACCATCCCCCCCGCACCGTTACGCATTGCACCCGCATGCTCGGCCGTCGCTGAGCGCGCGATGCATCTTGGCCGCACGCGAGGAACTCATGACGGCACTGTACAAGGCAATTGATAAGAATGGTGAGCGGTGGTTGCTGCTCATGTTCTACGTGATGCTCGTTGGAACCATGTTCATCGAAGTGGTGCGCCGCGAGGTGTTTTCTTATTCGTCCATCTGGGGCGAGGAGATCGTGCGCTACTGCTTCATCTATCTTGCATGGATAGGCGCTGCTGCCGCCGTCAAAGAGCGCGGCCACATTCGCATCGATGTGATCATGAACTACATCGGCCCACGCGCCAAAGCGCTGCTGTATATGTTCGGCGACATCGCGATGTTCGTGGTCGCCTTGATCGCTCTCTACTGGTCCTGGGAATCGGTACACGTCTCCTGGAAATTCCAGTCGGTTAGCCATGGCCTGCGGGTCGGCATGTACTTTTTCCTTTTCGCGGTGCCCTTTGGTTTCGCGCTCGTCACTCTCCGCCTCGTGCAGTCCTTCCTGCGTGATCTCAACGACCTTCGTCATGGCCGCCCGGTCTACGAAGGCGACAAACTGTTCGATTAGGGAGGGCTCAGATCATGATGTGGCAACAACTCGGCACAGCCGAACTCATCCTTGGCTGGGACTTTTACGCTCCCGTTATTCTTTTTGTTATTCTCGTCGCATTAGCCGTGCCTGTTTGGGCGGCTATCGGATCAGCCACAATCTTGATGTTGGTTTGGTCGCAAGCGCTTCCTCTCAGCCTTGTCGGCGAGAAATTGTTTTCTGGTATCGACGCCTTCGCGCTGACCGCTGTACCGCTCTTCATCCTCACCGGCGATGTGCTGGTGCGAACGGGGCTTAGTCGAAAATTCTTGGATGTTGCAGAGGCACTGACCTGTTGGGCCAAAGGTGGCTTTGGCTCCGCCACGGTTCTCGTGTGCGGCATGTTCGCTGCCATCTCCGGCTCCGATGCTGCTGGTGCTGCCGCGGTGGGCCGCATGACCATCGACCGGCTGGTGGAAAGTGGTTATCCACGGCCCTATGCCTGTGCACTGGTGGCAGCAGGTGCCTGTACTGGCATCCTTATTCCGCCGTCGATTGCCTACATCATTATCGGTCTAGTGCTGGGTGTTGCGGTGTCCACGTTGTTCCTGGCGGCCGTAATCCCGGGGCTTCTGATCCTGCTCTCCATCCTGGTCACAAACATTGTGATGAACCGTCTCAACCTCTGGGAGGGTGGCGGCATCATGACGGCTGGCGAATGGGCTGCGAACCTTTGGAAAACCATCAAATCTGGTTGGTACGCTTTCCTTGTTCCAGGCATCATCTTCTACGGCATTTTCTCTGGTCGTTTGACGCCTACGGAGGCTGGCGCTGTGGCGGTGGTGGTGACCATCATCATCGGCTTCATCATCAAGACTCTGAAGTTCTCCGACTTCCCGGCCATGCTGGTGAGCTCGGCGAAAGTGAACGGCGTGATCCTTCCGATCATCGCCTTTTCCATTCCGCTGGCCGAAGCACTCGCCATCATTGGTGTGCCGCAGGGCTTTGTTGGTGCGCTGACATCGGTCAGCGATAACGAGTACATCCTCATCCTGATGATGGTCATCATCCTCATCTCGGCTGGCTGCGTGATGGAGACAACGCCAAACATTGTGATCCTGGCACCGATCCTCTGGCCGCTCGCGCAAGAGATCGAAATGAACCAGATCCAGTTCTGCATCATGATGATCACAGCGCTTGGGGTGGGATTCATTACACCGCCCCTTGGGCTCAACCTGTTTGTGGTGTCGGGGATAACAGGGGAGTCGATCTTGAAGATCGCTTACCGCGCCATTCCCTTTGTCTTTTTCATGCTGATTGTGACGCTGATGATCGCCTACATACCGGCCTTCTCCACGTCTCTTCTACCAGATAACTTTCGATAGGACGTGCGTTCAATGACTATTGAATACCTGAAAAAAGCCCCGCTCACCGCCAAAAGCGACGCGTCAGACACCAACAAGATTGTTCAAACCATCCTCGATGATATCGAGGCTGGCGGCGATGAGAAAGCGTTGGAATATGCCGCCAAGTTCGACAAGTATGACGGACCGGTTCTGTTGACTGCGCAGGATATCGAAGCAGCATCGGCACAGGTTCCAGACCGGTTGAAGCGCGACATTGACTTCGCCCATGCCAATGTGAAGCGCTTTGCAGAAGCACAGCGCAGCACCTTGAAAGATATCGAGGTGGAAATCGTGCCGGGCCTGGTCGCAGGCCAACGCACCATCCCTGTCTCAGCGGCGGGCTGTTATGTTCCCGGCGGGCGCTACAGCCACATCGCCAGTGCCATTATGACGGTGACCACCGCCAAAGTGGCAGGCTGCGATCACATCGTTGCCTGCTCACCACCACGACCAGGTGTCGGCATCAACCCGGCCATTGTTTACACCGCGCATAAATGCGGTGCGGACAAGATCCTTGCCATGGGCGGTGTTCAAGGTGTGGCGGCGATGACATTCGGCCTGTTCGGCCTGCCCAAGGCCAACATTTTGGTTGGCCCCGGCAACCAGTTTGTCGCCGAAGCCAAACGCATTCTGTTCGGACGCGTCGGCATCGACATGATTGCCGGCCCCACCGACAGCTTGATCCTGGCTGACAAAACGGCTGACGCGAACGTTGTGGCCGCCGATCTCGTTGGCCAGGCCGAGCATGGCTACAACTCGCCCGTCTGGCTGGTCACCGATAACCGCGATCTGGCCGAAGAGGTGATGCGGCTGGTTCCCCAGCTGATCGATGATCTGCCAGCGGTAAACAGTGAGAATGCCGCTGCCGCCTGGCGCGATTATGCCGAAGTCATTCTGTGCGGCGATCGCGAGGAAATGGCAGCAACCTCGGACTCCTATGCGCCTGAGCATTTGACTGTGCAGGCCGAGGATCTGGATTGGTGGCTCGGTCGCCTTGCCTGCTACGGCTCGCTGTTCCTTGGTGAGGAGACGACCGTTGCCTTCGGCGACAAAGCTTCCGGAACCAACCATGTGCTGCCAACATCTGGCGCGGCCACCTACACTGGAGGTCTTTCGGTTCACAAGTTCATGAAGATCGTCACCTGGCAGCGCGCCACCCGCGAAGGTGCCAAGCCAGTGGCAGAAGCCACGGCCCGTATTTCGCGTCTGGAAGGTATGGAGGGTCACGCCCGCACCGCCGACATTCGCCTGCACAAATACTTCCCCGATGAGACGTTTGATCTGACGGCGAATGACTGACCCATCTGCCCTCTTTGATGTGCGTGGACGCGTCGCCTGTGTCACAGGAGCTAGCGCTGGCCTTGGCCGTCGTGCGGCGCTTGTGCTGGCCCGCGCAGGCGCGAAGGTCGTCGGTGTGGCGCGGCGCAAATCCGCGTTGGACAGTCTTCAAGCTGAGGGCGGATCGAATGTGCAGGGTGTCGAAGCCGATCTTTCTGATCGTTCGATATTGAAAGAGGTGGCACGGCAGGTCGCCGAGCCGTTCGGATCACCCTCCATCCTGATTCATGCGGCTGGCATCAACAACCGAGAGCCCGCCGACGAGGTCACGCCCGAAGGCTGGGATATAACCTTGAACCTCAATCTCGCCGCCCCGTTTTTCTTGAGCCAGGCCCTTGTGCCCGCCATGCGTGAGGCTGGCTGGGGCCGCATCGTCAATTTCGCCAGTTTGCAAACCACGCGGGCCTTTCCCGGTGGCCTGTCCTACGGGGCATCAAAGGGCGGCATCGGGCAACTGACGCGAGCCATGGCGCAGGCCTGGTCAAGCGATGGCATCACCGCCAACGCTATCGGTCCAGGTTTTTTTCGCACCGAGCTGACGGCCGCCGTCTTCAATGACCCAGACCGCGCCGCACGCAACGCGGCGCAAACCTGCATTGGTCGCAATGGCGAGTTGGAAGACTTGGACGGCCCGCTGCTCTTTCTGTGTTCACAGGCGTCGGCTTACGTGACAGGCCAGGTGCTGATGCTGGATGGGGGATACACCGCCAAATGAAGGCTCTGGTCTATACAGGCCCGGAAACGTTCGCCTATCGCGATGTTGCCGATCCGGTAGCCGCCGATGGCGAGGTCATGGTGCGCGTCGAAAGTGTCGGCATCTGCGGCTCGGACATGCATGCCTTTTTGGGCCATGATGAGCGCCGCCCCGCGCCGCTAATCTTGGGCCACGAAGTTAGCGGCACGCTAACCAGTGGGCCGAACACCGGGCAACGGGTGACGGTCAATCCACTTGTTACCTGCGGTCATTGCAAGGCCTGCGTTTCAGGTCGTGACAATCTCTGCCCCGACCGGCAGATCATCTCCATGCAACCGCGCGAAGGCGGGTTTGCCGAACGATTGGCGATGCCCGAGCGTAATCTCGTTGCCCTGCCCGAGACGATCAGCACCGACAAAGCCGCCTTGGCCGAACCCATTGCCTGCGGCTGGCATGCGGTACGCCTCGGCAAGGCGCTGCTTGCCAAGCCGAGCGATGCCAATGCGCTTGTTATGGGCGGCGGCGCCATTGGTCTTGGTGCTGCACTCAGCCTCCAGGCCCAGGGTATCCCTGATGTCTTGATTGTTGAGCCCAACACGCAGCGGCGCGTGTTCCTGGACGAACAATGCGCCCAAAAATCCGTCGCGCCCGATCGCTTGGACGATAGTCAGCTGTTCGACATCATTGTCGATGGCGTCGGTATCGAAGCCTCGCGCGCGCAAGCCTCCGCCCATGCCAAACCCGGCGGCGTGATTGTTCATATTGGCCTCGGCAGCGCAACCGGTGGCCTGGATATACGCCGAATGACGCTGCAAGAGATCACCTTCATTGGCACCTACACCTATACCGCTCAAGACTTCCGCGACACCGCCCAAGCGATGTTCGAGGGCCGTCTGGGCACGCTAGACTGGACAAACAACTGGCCGTTGGAAGAGGGCCAAGCTGCCTTCCAGGCTATCCGGGCTGGCACGGTTGCAGCACCAAAAATCCTATTAAAACCTGATCATTGAGGAGACACCCATGTCTGAAATTCCACACCTTCTCGTTCATGAACAAGCCGACAATGTCGGTGTTGTCGTGGTCGAAGGGCTCACGGCCGGCACCGACATGCTGTGCTGTATAACCCACGACAATTCCACCTTTCGCCTGACCGCCAAGCACGATGTGCCAATTGGCCACAAGGTCGCGCTCAAAGACCTGAAAGCCGGCGATACCTGCATGAAATACGGCGAAGACATCGGCAAAATCGTCGCCGACGTGGCGCAGGGCGAACACCTGCACACCCACAACTGTAAAACCAAACGCTGGTAGGACCCAAAATCATGGCATCGAAATACTCCAATATCACTTTCCATGGCTACCGGCGCGAAAACGGCCGCGTGGGCGTGCGCAACCACGTTCTCATCCTGCCGGTGGACGACATCTCAAACGCCGCCTGTGAGGCTGTGGCCAACAACATCAAAGGCACGTTGGCGATCCCGCATGCCTATGGTCGTTTGCAGTTCGGTGAAGATCTTGAGGTGCACTTCCGCACCATCATCGGCACAGGAGCAAACCCCAACGTTCACTCAGTCGTCGTGATCGGCATCGAGCCAGGCTGGACCAAGCGTATTGCCGATGGCATCCGCAAAACAGGCAAGCCTGTGGCAGAATTCTCCATCGAGCAGAAGGGTGACCTGGAAACGATCCGCGCGGCCTCTTGGGCAGCCAAGGATTTCGTTCATCAAGCGTCGGAAATCCAGCGTGAAGAATGTTCGGTAAATGAGCTTTGGGTTTCCACCAAATGCGGTGAGAGCGACACGACCACCGGTCTTGGCTCCTGCCCAACTGTCGGCAACATGTACGACAAACTGCTGCCCGAAGGCATCACTGGTTTCTTTGGTGAAACCTCGGAAATCACTGGAGCCGAGCACATCTGCCAAAAGCGCGCGATCAACGAGGAAGTTGGTGAGCGTTGGTACAAAATGTGGAAGGCCTATCAGGACGATGTGATTTTCGCGCACCAGACCGATGATCTCTCCGACAGTCAGCCGACCAAAGGCAACATCGAGGGTGGATTGACGACCATTGAAGAGAAGGCGTTGGGGAACCTGGAGAAGATTGGCCGGACCTCGCAATATATCGACATTCTTGATCCAGCCGAAGCACCTGGAAAGGGCAATGGTCTCTACTTCATGGATTCGTCCTCTGCTGCTGCCGAGTGCGTGACGTTGATGGCCGCCGGTGGCGCTGTCATTCACACCTTCCCAACCGGACAAGGCAATGTGGTCGGCAACCCAATCGTGCCCGTGATCAAGATCACCGCCAACCCGCGCACCGTGCGCACCATGGCTGAGCACGTGGATGTGGATGTTTCAGGCATCCTGCGCCGCGAACAGACCATCGATGAGGCTGGTGATGCCTTGATCGAAATGATCCGCCGCACGGCAAATGGCCGCAACACCGCCGCTGAAGCGCTGGGACATCGTGAGTTCTCGATGACCAAGCTCTATCGCAGCGCCTAGCGCTTATCACTCAAGCGGGCGGCTCGGTTTGCCGCCCGCGACCAGGACATGCCTCATGAGCGACATGGTTCGCATCAGCCTTGAAGACGCGAACGCGCTGGTGTCATCGGCCTTTGTTGCCAATGGCGTGCCCTTAACGACGGCTGAGAGTGTCGCCCGCGCGCTGGTTGGTGCGGAGGCCGAGGGCCAGACTGGCCATGGTTTCTCACGCATTGATGACTATGTGGCGCAAGTGCGGAGCGGCAAGATCGCTGGTGAGGCCCTTCCACAAACTCGAGTTTTAGCGCCCGGCAGCCTGCTGACTGATGCCGGTTTCGGTTTCGCTTACCCCGCACTTGAACAGGCCATCGAAAAAGGGGCAGTCGCCGCAGAGACCCAAGGCGTCGCCACAATGGCGGTCACCAACTCGCACCATTGCGGCGCGCTGGCGCAACATGTCGAAGCGCTGGCGACCAAAGGCCTGGTAGGAATGATGTTCGCCAACGCCCCTGCGGCGATTGCACCATGGGGCTCTTCGGTTCCCGTATTCGGTACCAATCCCATTGCTTTTGCCGCCCCACGTCAAAACGCCGCCCCTTTGGTGATCGATTTGTCGCTAAGCCGCGTGGCGCGCGGCAAGGTGATGCATGCCGCCAAGACTGGCGCGCGCATTCCCGAAGGCTGGGCGCTGGACGCCAACGGCAACCCGACGACCGATCCAAACGAAGGCCTGAAAGGCACCATGGTGCCAATTGGTCGCGCCAAAGGGACCTCGTTGGCGCTCATGGTGGAGATTTTGGCAGCCCTGCTAACCGGGGCTGCCATGAGCCGCCAGGCGTCCTCCTTTTTCACCGGTGAAGGCCCGCCGCCGCGCGTCGGACAGTTCTTGATTGCGCTAAAGCCGCACGAGCAGTCAGGGTTTTCTGAACGTCTGGAGGAGTTGCTGACCACCATCAGCCATCTGGAAGGCGCACGCTTGCCCGGAGAACGCCGTGCTGCGAGCGTTAAAAGCGCGCAGGAGCAAGGTCTCCAGGTGCCCCGGCACTATGTTGAGCAGGTGCAGGCACTGGCGGGTGGCCCGGTACACATCACCGATGGTCAGCAATGACAGACCAGGCCAACATAGCGCTCAGCGAACCACCGGACACCTGGTGGCAGCGCATCTACGATTTCTTCCCAGGGCTTGCGCTCGCCGCGCTCATTGCCATGGCCAGCCAGTTTATCGCCGACAATTCGCAGGTGCCCGCCATGTTAATGGCGCTGGTCATTGGCCTGATGCTGAATTTTCTGTCGCAGGTCCCGCGCTGCAAAGCCGGCATCGCTTATGGCGCCAAACCTGTTTTACGCATTGGTGTGGCACTACTTGGCGCACGCATCAGCTTTGAGATGGTGACGGGCCTTGGCCTGCCAACCGTTCTGCTCATTGCAGGTGCCGTTTTTGCCACCATCGCCTTTGGACTGCTGACAGCCCGCCTAGCAGGATTCCAGTATCGCTTTGGGTTCCTGTCGGCGGGTGCTGTGGCCATTTGCGGTGCTTCAGCGGCCATTGCCATTGCTGCCGTGTTGCCGCGCGATGATAAGTCCGAAGACCGGCTGGTTTTCACCATTGTCGGCGTCACCGTGCTTTCCACAGTGGCGATGATTGCCTACCCGCCCGTGACCAATTTCTTCGGGCTCAGTGACTATGTGGCCGGGGTCTTTCTTGGCGCCACCATTCACGATGTTGCGCAAGTCGTGGGCGCGGGCTTTTCCATATCCAATGAGGCTGGCGAGACCGCAACGCTGGTCAAGCTGCTGCGTGTATCCATGCTTGCCCCCATTGTGATTGGTGCCGCGCTTGTCATCCGGTTTGTTAGCGCCGCACGGGAACAGCGCGGAGAGACAAGCAGCGCTCGACCGCCGCTAATGCCAGGCTTCGTGGTGGTGTTCATTCTGCTTGCCGCTATCAACTCGCTTTTTGCCGTTCCACCTCTTCTCACTCAGATCACAGCCACCCTGTCAGGTTGGCTTCTGCTTCTGGCTATTGCTGCTGTTGGCCTCAAGACTCGCCTTGGCGATGTGGTCAAAGTTGGCAAGCCAGCGGCCGCGCTTCTCCTTGCGCAGACCATCTTTATTGCAATCTTCTTTGGGCTCGGGCTGCACGCCTTGGGTGTCATCGCGCTTTGGTGATGCCCTCCCGAAGGCAATCGACAGAAAGGACATCATGTACAATTCCATCCTCATTCCAGTCGCACTCGACCACGAAACACTCGTCGCGCAAAAACTTGCCCGCGCCCGTGAAATGCTGGCGCCAGGCGGAAAGATCACCCTTCTGACCGTGCTTGAGCAGGTCAGCGGCTTTGTCGCTGAGTTTGTGACCGTGAAGTCAGAAAACCATCTCACCGCCAGCATTCTGGATAAGCTGGAAGCAGTGGCCGCTGGCGCATCTGATATTGAATGCAAAGTGATCACCGGCAAGCCGGGCGTACAGATCGCCAATTATGCGGCCGAGAACGGCGTTGAACTGATCATCATGGGATCGCAGGCCCCTGGTGCCACCGATTATGTTCTAGGCTCAACCACGGCGCGCGTTGTGCGCCGCGCAAAGTGCTCGGTGCTTGTGCTTCGTTAAGCAAACTGTGGCATTTGCGTGATGGCGCCAAGGCGCCATCACATCAGATCACACCTAAAATGATCAGAGCGATTGACTCTTGGCTCACTCAGGTTTGTTATAAGAACAAATCATGAACAACATATTTGAGCTTTTGAGCCATGAACCCGTCCGTCACCCAGCTACAGCGCCAATTGGAAGCGCTAACACCCAGCAATCACGCATACCGAGAGCGTGGTCAGCTTGCCTTTGGCGTGCACGGCATCGACGAACAGTTGAAAGGTGGTCTTCCGCTTGGGTTTCTTCATGAAGCCTATGCCGCGGAGGTGTCTGACATGGTGGCCAATAGCGGGTTTGCCGCTGCCCTTGCGCAAAGACTAGCAACTCAAAAGCACCCCAACGAAACCCGACCTGTGGTTTGGATTCGCCAAGCCATGAGTGAGAGCGAGATGGGACGGCTCTACCCGCATGGGCTCTGCGCCATCGGGCTTGATCCAGCTCGTTTGATCATGGTGCACGTACGCAAGCCAATCCACCTCTTGTCTGCAGGACTTGAAGCGGTGCGCTGTGCGTCTTTGGGTGCCGTGCTGATCGAAGCTTGGAGCAACCCCAAAGAGCTTGATCTAACCGCCACACGCCGCTTGGCCTTAGCTGCTGAGCAGTCGGGCATCACCCCGCTGCTGCTACGCGCCGCCACACCAGAGCAGCCAAGCACCGCTTTCACCCGCTGGCAGGTGCGCTCAGCTCCATCACGAGCCCTGGCCGCCAATGCACCGGGATACCCGACCTTCGACCTCACCCTTTTGCGCAACAAAGCCGGCACCCATGGACATAGCTGGCGTGTGGAGTGGCATCATGACCTTGGCCAGTTCCGATCTATCGAACACCGACTTGGCAAACCCGCACACGACAGGTGGAAATCTCAAAAACCACGCTTCGGCGAGCCGGTATCTGGCGCTGTGGTTCCCCTTTCTGCCCGCCAATCGATTGCAGCGACAGAGCGACGTACCGCAACAGGCTGACGCACCAACTGTCTTCATTGAAAAGCATCGCAATGCCCTGCGCCTGATGGCCGTTAGCCCCCAAGCGGTGGCTTTGGGTCTTTCACCGGGGATGACCCTGGCTGATGCGCGCGCGCGCGTCCCTGGCCTGGCAGCCATCGATATAGACCGCCCCGCTGACACCGCCTGGCTGGAGCGAATGGCGGATTTTTGTGATCGCTACACGCCTCTGGTGGCCTTGGATGGGACCGATGGCGTGGTGCTCGACATCACCGGCTGCGCTCATCTGTTTGGGGGTGAAGCAGCGCTGCGCAACGATTTACACGAGCGTTGCACCAAGGCTGGGATGGAGATGGTATCGGCCATTGCGGCGACACCTGATACCGCCCGTGCCTTGGCCCGTTTTGGCGGCGGGGCAATTGTGGAAACCGGGCAAGAACCGAGCGCCGTCGCTGCCTTGCCTGTGGGTGCAATTGGCATGAGCAATGAAACCGCTCTGGCACTCAACCGTGCTGGACTGGTGAGTGTTGGTGATCTTGCTGCGCGTCCACGTGCGCCACTGGCAGCCCGTTTCGGCGCAAACATTATCACGAACCTATCCCGCGTTTTAGGCGAAGAAGACATCGCCATCATCCCACGCAGGCCCTTGCCGCCCTGTACGGTGGACCGCCGCTTCGGCGAACCCATCGGTCGTGAAGACGATGTGCTGGCCACCATCGAACACTTGATCGATGAAGCATCCAAAATGCTGGAAAAACGCGGCCAAGGCGGTACCGCGTTTGAGGCAAGCCTGTTTCGCACCGATGGGGCCGTGCGCCGCCTCACTGTGGAAACCTCGCTACCCACTCGCAAAGCTGCACCGCTCATGCGCCTGTTCCGCGAGCGCATCGATACCTTGGCCGACCCCCTGGACCCCGGTTTTGGTTATGATCTCTTGCGCTTGTCTGTGCACGCCAGTGCCCCATTCGCACAGGCGCAAACCAGTCTTGATAGCCATGACATGGAAGATGAGGAGGTGGCCGCCCTCATCGACACGCTGAGCACGCGGCTTGGCAAGCAAGCTGTGCAACGTTTTGTGAGTGCGCAGACCCATATCCCTGAACGCGCCGCTTATGAGGTGGCCGCCAAGGACTATCCGTCCAAACAGCTCACCAAGCAGATGAAGATGCCAGATCTGCAATGGGGTGAGCCGCAAGCAGACAGCCCACCGCAACGCCCCATCCACCTGTTTCAGCATCCGCAACGCATTGAAGCGCTGGCGCAAATTCCCGATGGGCCACCGCTGAAATTCCGTTGGCGACGCGTGCTGCACGAGGTCGCGCGCGCTGAGGGGCCGGAGCGTATCGCACCAGAATGGTGGCGCACCGATGATGCCAGCTTAACGCGTGACTATTACCGTCTGGAAGACAGTCAAGGGCGTCGGTTCTGGGTGTTTCGCGAAGGTCTTTACGTCGAAGAAACGCAGCATCCCGGCTGGTTCGTGCATGGGCTTTTTGCATGAGCTACAAACACCCGACCTGTTACGCGGACCTGGCAGTGACGAGCAATTTCTCGTTCCTGCGCGGCGCCTCGCATCCCGGCGATCTGGTCGGCCAAGCCATTGAGCTCGGCCACACCGGCGTCGGCATCGCCGACATCAACAGCGTGGCTGGCACGGCACGAGCCTATCGCACTTTAAGGGATCTGCGTGAGAGTGACGAAGAGGCCATAAGCCAAGCCGCCAAGGCGTTTCAACTGGTGGTGGGCAGTCGGCTAGTCTTTGCCGATGGCACGCCGGACATTCTCACTTACCCAGAAGACAAAGAGGGTTGGGGGAGGCTCTGCCGCCTGCTCACCCTTGGCAAACGTCGTGCAGAAAAAGGCGACTGCACGCTCACGCTGGGTGATCTGCTACGCCATGCCCGCGGCCTGCTTTTGATCGTCATGCCAGATACTGGAACAACCAAGCTCGACGACACCCTGCAACAGCTCAGCAAACACGCACCCGGAGCCGTCTGGCTTGCCGCCACAATGGGTCGCAAGGGTGATGATCGCCGCCGTCTCACCGATCTCAAAACCCATGCAAGCCAAGCAAAAGTGCCGCTTCTGGCCACCAACGATGTGCTCTATCACAGCCCTGGGCAGCGCCCCTTGCAGGATGTGGTCACCTGCATCCGCGAGGGTTGCACCCTGGATGAGGCAGGCCTGTGTTTAGAAGCCAATGCCGAACGGCACTTGAAACAACCAGAAGAAATGGCCCGCCTGTTTGCCGATGCGCCGGAGGCTTTGCAAGAAACGCAAAACATCCTTGCTCGCATCGATTTCACGCTCGACCAGCTGGCCTATACCTATCCCGACGAGCCGGTGCCGCCTGGCAGGACGGCGCAAGACTGGCTGGAAGAGCTGGTCTGGCGCCACGCTCCTTACCGCTATTACCACACCGGCGTGCCAGAGAAGGTCACGCGCCTTTTGAAGGATGAGTTGGCGCTCATCGAACAGCTTGATTACGCGCCCTATTTTCTCACTATTCACGAGATTGTGCGGGTGGCGCAGGACAAGGGTATATTGTGCCAAGGGCGCGGATCAGCAGCCAATTCGGCCGTCTGCTACGTGCTTGGCATCACCTCAGTTGACCCCGCCGAGCATGACCTTTTGTTTGCCCGCTTCATCTCTTCTGAGCGTAAAGAACCGCCAGATATTGACGTCGATTTTGAGCATGAACGGCGCGAGGAAATCATCCAGCATATCTATGAGCGCTATGGCCGCGACCGGGCAGGCATCGCCGCCACTGTCATCTCCTATCGCCCGCGCAGTGCCCTGCGAGAAGTGGGCAAAGCACTGGGCCTCACCGAGGATGTCACCGCCCGCATGGCTGGCACCGTTTGGGGATCCTTTGGTCGCGAGGTAAACGGCAAACATATCAAAGAGGCCGGACTTGATCCGGACAACCCGATCATTCAACGCGTGCTGGATCTAGCCCATCAAATCATGGGCTTTCCGCGCCATCTTTCCCAACATGTCGGGGGCTTTGTGCTGACTCGTGGCCGGCTTGACGCGCTTGTGCCAGTTGGCAATGCGGCGATGAAAGATCGCACCTTCATCGAGTGGGACAAAGACGATATCGACGCACTCGGCTTGATGAAGGTCGATGTTCTGGCGCTGGGTATGCTGACCTGCATCCGCAAAGGGCTCGATCTTTTAAGGGTGCATAAGAACCTAGACCTTGATCTACACGACATCGAAGAGGGTGACCCAAATGTCTACGACATGTTGTGTCGAGGTGAATCCATCGGTGTGTTTCAGGTGGAGAGTCGAGCACAAATCAACATGCTGCCGCGCCTTAAACCGCGAGAATTCTATGATCTCGTCATCCAAGTTGCCATCGTGCGCCCGGGACCGATCCAGGGCGATATGGTCCACCCGTATTTGCGCCGCCGCAACAAAGAAGAAGAGGTGGTATTTCCTGAGCCCGCCCCACCACACGACCCCGATGAGCTAAGGGGCGTTCTGGGTCGCACACTCGGCGTGCCGCTGTTTCAGGAACAGGCGATGAAAATCGCCATGGTGGCCGCCGAGTTCACTCCCGAGCAGGCCAACGGCCTGCGCCGCGCCATGGCAACCTTTCGCCATGTCGGCACGATCCACAAGTTCGAAGAGATGATGGTCGAAGGCATGGTGAAGCGCGGCTATGCGCGCGATTTCGCCGAACGCTGTTTCAACCAGATCAAGGGTTTTGGCGAATATGGCTTTCCTGAAAGCCATGCCGCTTCCTTCGCCAAGCTGGTCTACATCTCCTCCTGGATCAAACACTACCACCCGGCCGTGTTCGCCTGCGCGCTTCTGAACGCCCAACCCATGGGGTTCTATGCACCAGCGCAGATCGTCCGCGATGCGCAGGAAAACCATGTTGAGGTGCGCAAGGTCGATATCAATCACAGCCAGTGGGACAACACGCTGGAACCCGAGGATGGTGAGTTGACGCTGCGGTTGGGATTCCGCCAGGTCGATGGCTTCCATGAAGAATGGGCGGCGCGTTTGGTGCAGGCACGTGAGCGAAACTATGAGAGCACCGAAGACCTCTGGCAGCGCGCACGCCTTCCCCACCGAGCGCTGAAACTTCTTTCAGAGGCTGATGCCTTTCGCTCCACCGGCATGGATCGACGTGAAGCCCTGTGGGCAGTGCGACGCCTTCCCGATAACAATCCCTTGCCCCTGTTCGAAGCGGCAAGCCGCAATGAACTCAGCGCCGAACCCGATGCCAAACTGCCCACCATGGACTTAGCCGAGCATGTGGTCGCCGACTATCAAACCATACGGCTTTCGCTCAAAGCTCATCCAATGGCGCTGCTGCGCGAGCATTTTGATGCGCAAAAAATTCTGACCTGCCAGCACGTGGCTGATGCCCGCGACGGCACGTTCGTAAAAACCGCTGGCGTCGTGCTCATCCGCCAACGCCCCGGCAAGGGCAATGCCATCTTCATCACGCTGGAAGACGAAACTGGCATTGTGAATGTGGTGCTCTGGGCCAGCCGATTTGAACAGTTTCGCCGCGTGGTTATGAGCGCAAAACTTATGCAAGTGATGGGTCATGTTCAAAAAAGCAAAGAAGGCGTGATCCATCTTATGGCAACGTCTTTGCAGGATCGCACCGATGACCTTCAAAGCCTGTCGACACTTCATGCCGCATCCAACAGCCTTGCACGTGCCGATGAGGTGATACGGCCCGTTCTTTCACGCGCTGACAGTGTGAAGGGTGGGCTTGTGCGCGATGCACGTACGCAAGATGTCATACCCAGCCGTGGCGCCCATCCACGCAATGTGCGGATTATTCCAAAATCGCGTGACTTTCACTGAAGTGGGCCACGTCTCACGAAGCCTTTTTGAGCGCATATTGCGTCATCAACGGGCCAACAATTTCAAAGAAAATCGTGCTGGCAATCGTGATCGTCACCAACGTTTCGCGGTATTGCGGAAAGTGATCGCTGGCAACCAACGCCATGCCGATGGCCACCCCGGCCTGGGGCATCAGTGCCATACCTGTTAAAACGCCTTCTTGCGACGACAGCCCCGATGCACGCCCACCAAGCCATCCACCGACAAGGCGCGCACCAAATCGCAGCACACAATAGCCCACACCAGCAACGCCAAGCGCCATCAACGCTTCCACGTGCAGCGACGCACCGGCCATGACAAAAAACAGCAAAAGAAAAGGCCATTCGATGCGTTCGATTTCGTGAAACGGCCGTTCATGGTGGCGGGCAAAGTTCACAATCACCGCACCGCACACCATGCCCGTCAAAAGGAACGAGACTTCAAAATAAAGCGAAAGACCGGTGCACAGCATCACCACGCCAATCGCCTCAACAAGCGAAGGTTCGCCTGGCTTCAAACGACCTGTGAGGAAAGCGGCGGGCAGACCAATCGCCAATCCCAAGGCAATGCCACCAAAAGCTTCATAAAAAGCCTGGAACAAGGCGCCACCATCAGCGCCATTACCAACCAGAAGCGCAGCCAGTGTTAAAAGCACGCTAAAAGCAAGCAGCCCCCATGCATCGTCAATGGCCACGATGCCGGTCAAGTTGGTAACGAACTTACCCGTCTTGCCAGATTGCCGGATGACATCGTGCGTCGCAGCAGGTGCGGTGGCCGCCGATATCCCACCCAGCAACAGCGCGATGGGCAGCGGCACGCCCAGAAGGTAGAGCCCACCTGCCACCAGCGTGATGGAAACCAACACGACGATGATCGAAACGACAAGAATTTCGCGACCGTGGGCCGCCAAGGTCTGGCGGCTTAGCGAGCTGCCGAGCAGAAAGGCAACCATTGTCAGCGCAAGATCAGTGTAGATCGGATTGCCGCCAGCGATCGCGTTTGGAAGCACGTCCAAAACGGGCGGTCCCAGCAAAGCACCAAGAAGCATGAGCAGCGTTACACGCGGAACATGGACAATCCGGCCAAAAGCATCAAGTGCCAACCCGCCTAGAAACAGGACACCAATGGCGACCAGCACAAGGGCATGAGAGTGGGCGTCTTCCATTCAGACGCCCACGTGGCTTGATATCGACTGAAAGGCCAAACTTACGGGCGCGCCATCGCAGCCATGTCCACGTCAACCTGTCCGCTAAGATCCTCCAGGCTGTCATAAAGGAGCTGGAGTGCATAGTGCGGATTGTGTGCGAACGCCCCATGATCTTTGGCGATGAACTGGTAATTGTAGGCTGCCTTCAACAGGCGCGGCGTCCACGACGCATACCGGTTGGGGAAAGCCGCTTCGCCTTCGCTAACAGCGCCATCGCCATCGGTATCGGTGAAGAAATAAGGAAACTGATCGGCATAGATGATCGCCGTGCCCGCAACATCCGTGCCGTAGGCTTGAATGGCCGCATAGAGACGCTCGTGCAGGGTGTGGATCGGGTCGGCAATGCCTTCAGACATATCACCATCGCCATCCACATCGATACGGGTGGTGCGAATGTCTTCAAACGTTTCGGCCTCTTGGTGACAAGTCGCGCAGGTCTCCATTGCAACTGGTTCCAAGCTATGCGGCTGGTGACAACTGGTGCAGGTCGCAAAATCAGGCACGTGCGTAAACTGACCGCGATACTCACGGCCTTCATACTCAAATCCGCCGGACGTGACCGATCCCATCAGCGTTGCAGCCGATGGCGCGTAGTGCACATTGATAAAACCGAGGTCTTCCGACACGGTGTCCTCATCCATGCCTTCACTTGCAGCAGCGACGGTTGAACCCGCCGCACGCCCCTGGTGACAAACGGCGCAGGTGGCAGAGCTGCCGAACGTATCAACACTCACACCCGATGGAAAAGGAACGCTCACAAGCGCGGTGGATGCCTCACTGTGGCAAGCTGCGCAATCAACGACGCCACCTGTTGGCATGGCTTGCGGCGCAATGCCTGCCTGGTCCATGGCGCCACGCACATATTCAATGAAACCGAAACTCGTGTGGCAGGTCGCGCATGTAGCGGGAATTTCGCCATCTTCATCCCAGTGATGAAAGGCTTGGCTGGTAATGTCAGCATGCGGTGAAGACAGCCAGGCCTCGACAATACCTTGTAGCTGAAGAATCGCGGTCTCTCCCGCATCGTCTTGCGCCGCAGCGTGGCTGATCGGCAGCCCGATCAAGGCCGTCAAAACGGAAACAACGAAGATTTTGGGCAGACGCAGCTTTGGCAAGCACATGGAAGTCGATCCTGTCCGGTTGGAGCGAAAGGCCATCTGGCTCCCTTGGTCATAGCTTGTCGTTCCACCAAGGCATTGACGCCGGTCAATGAACCCCAAAGCGTGATGCAGGAAGGTTAGTTGTGCCCCAATCAACCTTTCTTCCTCTTCTCTAGATGTCGTTTGAACGCAAACCGTTGAAGCCCGTCTCTTTGCGAAACGGTCTTCGGTTTTCCGCGCCTGGTGCGCCATCGCAAGTGATTGATCAATCCGTGTCCGTCGCTGCGGCTGCTCTACTTGGGACGGATTATCCGGGCATGCGCCCACGCTTTCTGGTCGATGTCGGCGAGCAGGTGGACGAAGGGCAAACTCTTTTTGTTGATCGCAAGGATGACGCGATTTGCTTCGCCTCACCCATCAGCGGACGTGTGTTTTCCATCGACTACGGACCACGACGAACCTTGTCGGCAATCGTGGTCCGCGCCCAAGCCAGTCATCAAGACGGGAAGGACGAGAAAAGCCAATCCTCCGCTGAACCGGTTGCCATCAATGCGCCATCGCGTCAGCACGTTCGCAACGTCCTTTTGTCGCGCGGGCTTTGGCCATCTTTCCGATCACGCCCCTTCGGACTGATACCGCCATCTGCCCAGAACCCAGTCGCCATCTTCGTGTCAGCCATTGATCTATCTCCAGGTGCTGCCAATCCCGACCCTGTGATCGCCGACAATGCGGATGCTTTTCGCCACGGCCTTGAAGTGTTGGCCAAGCTCACGGATGGGCAGGTTTTTGTCTGCCAACATAAGGCGAGCAGCTTCCAAGCGCCTGACACCCTGAAAATCAGAACAGCCCGTTTTGGTGGTAGTTATCAAGCGGGCTTGGCGTCGACGCACATCCATCGACTTTCACCCGCTTCACCAGATCTGCCCGTGTGGAGCATCGGGTATCAGGACGTGATAGCCATCGGAACCTTGTTTTTAACCGGGCGGTACGATGCCACAAGGGTGATTGCGCTAAGCGGTGAACAGCTAACAAATCCACGTCTTCTGACGACAAAACTCGGCGCAAGCCTGCGCGGCCTCATCGAAGGTGAATTAAAACCACAAGCCGCCAACCATGGCAGCACCCGCACCTTGTCGGGGTCGGCGGTTACCGGTCGCGAGCTCAGCTATCTTGGCCGCTATCACAGCCAAGTGAGCGTCCTTTCAAATCGAAAGCGCGGGCTACGCCCATCTTGGACATCGCGCCTGCCTTTCTTCGGTTCCAACTCCACCGCGTCACTCATCCCAAACATCGTGATGGATCGCGCCCTCCCCGCCGATGTGCTGGCAGTGCCGATGATGCGCGCACTAAGCGTCGGCGACGCGCAGGCGGCCAAGCAACTCGGTGCATTAGATCTGGTCGAAGAAGATGTCGCGGCATTGAACATGATCTGCACAAGCGGTGCCGACTACTGTGTTTTGCTGCGCTCAGTGCTCGATGAGTTGGCCGAGGACGCCGCCTGATGGCCAGTTTTCAACGCCCAACCGTTCAATCGGCGGCACTGCTGCCTTTCCTCTTCAGCGCTGGACGCGTGAGCCTGCTACAGGCCGCAGCTTTGGCATTTCCTCTGGCCATGGATTTTGCCAACAGAGGGCCACTGCTTGTTCCGGTGTTCTTAACCTGCCTTGTGGTTGCGCTGGCTTGGGAGAACCTTTTCGCTTTTTTGCGCCACGCCGATATGTCCTTACACGGACTTACAACGGCCATGCTTATCACGCTGTTTGTGCCACTGGGCGTTGAAACTTGGCAATTGGCCGTCGCGGTCTCGCTGGGCGTTGTTTTGGGCGAACTGGTATTTGGTGGACGCGGCTTTGGATTTGTGAACCCGGCAGCTGCCACGCTCGCTCTTTTGGTCTTTTCCTTCCCTCAGCTAGCCTTGCAGTCCGTCGACGTAACGGTCGCGCTGGCCGCCATTCCTAGTGCAATCCTGCTTCTGCTCGCCGGCTTGATCTCCTGGCGTGTCTTGGTCGCAACCCT
Source organism: Hyphomicrobiales bacterium (assembly GCA_040219355.1). Taxonomy (GTDB): domain Bacteria; phylum Pseudomonadota; class Alphaproteobacteria; order Rhizobiales; family MH13; genus MH13. The sequence continues at coordinate 442,437 of JAVJSN010000015.1, read as the reverse complement.
GGTAATAACCGCAGCTGCGATGGCACTACTTGGCGAATTTGGATTAATGCAAACACTCGCCATCGCTCTTTCCGTTGGCTTGGTGTTCCTCATTGCCGACCCATTAGGCGCGGCCTGCACCAATCCCGGTCGCTGGGCCTATGGCGCGTTGGCAGGGTTCCTTATCGCTGTTTTCTCAGGTTTCGCGACGGCTGATTTAAAGGCTGAAGCCCTTGTTTTTGCAGCGCTTTTGGCAAGCATCTTTGCCCCGCTGCTCGATCATCTTGCCGTGCTCACTAACGCCTATGTCCGGGAAAGCCGCAGAGAGGCACACTGGAAAAAACGCTTTGGAGAGAAACGCGACGCGGAGAAGCACGATGCCTAATCCTGTCAGCGCTCTGTTTGCCCGGCCCAACGACGACACGACCAAAACAGTCACTATCGCGGCACTGGTGGCCTTTGTCTGCGCGATCCTCGTCTCCACCGCCTCGGTTTTGCTCGGCCCTATTCAGCAAGCCCAAATTGACGCTGAGCAAGCCGCCCGCATGGAATCCATGCTCGACACGCTTCCAGGCATGCGTCAGGTCATGGAAGAAGCCGGCGTGACAGCGTTAGAAACGCGCATTGTTGATCTGCAAACCGGTCAATTCGCACCAGACATTGATCCGGCCACATACGATTTTGTGGCCGCCGCGACTGATCCAGAGCTATCGGTTGCTATCCCTACAGACGATGATCTGGCGAGCATCCGACGGCGTCCGCTCTATGCACCCGTCCACCTGCTGGAACGCGATGGCGATCTGCTGCTCATTGTTCTGCCAGTTTATGGCAGCGGCTACGCGTCGACCATCCGCGCTATGTTGGCCCTGGAACCAGACCTTTCCACGGTCGCAGCGCTGACCATCACCGAACAGGCAGAAACGCCTGGGCTTGGTGCTCGTATCACAGAACCGGACTGGCAAAGCCTCTGGCCAGGCAAAGAGCTTCTGAATGAGGAGGGCGACATTGTCATCGAGGTCGTTCGTGGCCAGGCGCAGAGCGTGCATGAAGTCGACGGCCTTTCCGGTGCCACCCGCACCGGCGATGGTGTCACGTTTGCCCTGCACTTTTGGATGGGCCCAAATGGCTTTGGCCCCTTCCTTGATCGCCTTGCCGAGGAGGGACTGTAGATGGCGCGCTGGGCCCACCATCTCACCACGCCGCTGGTGAAGGAAAACCCTGTCACACTCCAAATCCTAGGCATCTGCTCGGCTTTGGCGGTTACAACCTCGCTGACAACAGCCGCCATGATGTCGGTCGCGCTGACCGCCGTGCTTTGCATGTCATCGGCGATCATCAGCCTGATACGTCACCACATTCCCACCAGCATTAGACTGATCATTCAGATCACCATCATCGCATCGCTGGTGATCGTAATTGACGAGCTGATGCAAGCCTTTGCCTTTGAGATCAGCCAACAGCTCTCGGTGTTTGTCGGCCTCATTGTCACCAATTGCCTCGTGCTCGGCCGAGCGGAAGCCTTCGCGATGCGCAATCCAGTAGGCCCATCGGTGTTGGATGGGCTCGGCAATGGGCTCGGCTACAGCCTCATTCTTATGCTTGTGGGCGGCATCCGTGAACTTCTTGGAGCGGGCACACTATTTGGCCAGACCGTCTTCGTCACCGTTGCCGATGGCGGATGGTTTGAACCGCTTGGCCTGATGCAGCTGGCACCAGCCGCGTTCTTCATCATTGGCCTGCTTATCTGGGTCATCCGCACGCGCTGGACCGCGCAGATCGAAGCGCCGAAGTTCAAATTGCACCCTTCGCTGAAATCTGCCGGGGGACGTTCATGAGCGACCTTCTTCTCGCAGCGATCTTCCAAGAGAACTTGGCGCTCTCCTTCTTTTTGGGTGTCTGTACCTTCCTGGCCGTTTCAGAACGCTTTGAAACCGCCGTTGGCCTGGGCATTGCGGTCGTTGCCGTCCAAACGCTGACGGTTCCTCTCAACAATCTCATCTTCAACGGCCTGCTGGTCGAAGGTGCTTGGGGCTTTCTCGGGCTGCCCGAGATGGACCTCACCTATCTCAAATTGATCGCATTCATCGGCGTTATTGCCGCCTTCGTGCAGGTGCTGGAGATGACGCTGGATCGGTATGTGCCGGTTCTTTACAACGCGCTTGGCGTGTTTCTGCCGCTGATCACAGTCAACTGCGCGATCCTTGGCGGCAGTCTGTTTATGGTCGAGCGTCAGTACGATTTTGGCGAGTCCATCGTCTACGGGTTTGGCAGCGGCTTCGGCTGGGCCCTAGCAATTATCGCCTTTGCTGCAATCCGTGAGCGCTTGAAATACGCCAACATTCCCGCTGGTCTTCAGGGCCTAGGGATCGCCTTCATTGTTACCGGCCTTATGTCGCTCGGCTTTTCTGCATTTGCCGGGGTGGGCCTATGAGCGTCATCCTCTTTGGCACAGTGCTGATCGTCTGCGTCGTTCTGGTTTTGACCGCCATGGTGATGATCGCCCGTGGCGTTTTGATGCCCTCGGGGCCAGCAGTCCTGACGGTCAATGGCTCAACCGAGTTCCACGTCAAAACCGGGCAAAAACTGCTCGCTGCTTTGCATGATCATGATGTGCTGGTGCCCTCGGCCTGCGCTGGCGCAGGCACGTGCGGACTGTGCCGGATCACGGTGGTCGGCGAGGATCAATCTCACCTACCAGTTGAAATTGCGCAGCTTTCCAACGCTGATCGCCGAGACGGTGTGCATCTGGCCTGCCAGGTTACCCTGCGCGACGATATGGCTGTCGAGGCCCCGCAAGAGTGGGTGGGCGCGACCAGCTACACATGCACGGTACATTCGGTTACCGCACTTACCCCGCTTATCCGCGAAATCGTGCTGCAATTGCCTGATGATGTCGATGCTAGCATTGTTGCCGGCTCTTATGTTCAGGTCACCGCACCGCCTTACACGCTTGATTACGCGACAATTGACACGCCCGACGGCCATAAGGACGCATGGCGCTCTTTGCGATCCCTATCGGTTCAAAGCGAAGAGGACGTTACCCGCGCTTACTCCATCTCCAACCGACCCGAAGACACAGCAGCCCGCCGTGTGGTGTTGAACATTCGCCTTGCCCTGCCACCGCCCTCCGAACCGCAAGTACAACCCGGTATCGTGTCGTCTTGGTTGTTTGCTCTCAAGCCGGGCCAGGAGGTCACAACATCCGGTCCCTTCGGCAGCTTCCGTGCGCAACCGACCGGCAAGGAAATGGTGTTCATCGGCGGTGGGGTCGGCATGGCGCCACTACGCGCCCTCATCCATGAGCAGCTGGGCATTACGAAAAGCGGGCGTCGCATGACTTTCTGGTATGGCGCACGTAGCAAGGCCGAATTGCTTTACGTCGATGAGTTGGATGCACTTGCAGCCGAGCACGACACCTTCGACTGGACAGTCGCGCTCTCCGATCCGCAGCCAGAAGATGATTGGCAAGGCGCCGTTGGCTTCGTTCATCAGGTGGCGCTGGAGACCTACCTGCGCGACCACCCTGCGCCTGAAGACTGCGAATACTATCTCTGTGGTCCACCGCTGATGATCCGCGCTGTTTTTCAGATGCTGGACGATCTGGGTGTCGATCGCGACCACATCTTCAACGACGATTTCGGAGTGTAGCGATGCCCGTGACACGGCGCAGTTTTGTGGCAGGCGGCGCGGCATGGACCGCTGCTTTTGGGCTTGGTTTTGCTTCACAGGCTGAGGCAGCAACCGTCTCCTTCGGCGGTCGTGCTTTTGCAAGCACATGGCGCATAGCAGGCGGGGCCACCTTGGATGAACGCCTGCTTCGACCTCCTGTCGAAGCGATCATCCAGCGGGTCGATGAGCAAATGTCCCCCTGGCGCAACGACTCCGACATTTCGCGGTTCAATCGCAACGCTACCACCGCATGGCAACCTCTACCCAGCGATGTCTGCCACGTTGTTGCCGAAAGCCTTGCTGTTGCCGAGATCACCAGCGGCGCCTTTGATCCAACCGTCGGGCCAGCCGTTGCTCGCTTTGGGTTTGGCCCGATTAACGGTGGTTCCGGCTCCTACAAAGCAATCATTGTTGAGAATGGAGCGGTTCGCAAAGCCCATCATGACCTAACGCTTGACCTCTGTGGGATCGCCAAAGGGCATGCCTTAGATGAGATTGCAGACTTGCTACACCGCGCAGGTGTGACAAGCGCGCTGATTGAGCTTGGCGGAGAAGTCTCTGCCATCGGCGAGCACCCTATGGGTCGTCCTTGGCAGGTCGCTATCGAACAGCCGGGCACACCACAGGTAACCGCTCACCGCATCATCGCACCAGGACACCTGGCACTGGCAAGCTCCGGTCACAGCGCGAACGGCTATCGCGGCCGTGTGGCGCTCAGTCATCTTATCGACCCCAGCGATCTACGCCCAACAGACAATAGCCTTGCTGCGGTTTCAGTTCTCGCACCGACGGCCATACGCGCCGATGCACTGGCTACCGCACTCATGGTCCTTGGACCGCAACGCGGCATTCAATGTGCATCTGAGCTGGCCGTCTCAGCTCTTTTCCTGACACGCACCGACAATGGATTGGACGAAACCATGACCGGCAGCTTCTCCGACCATGTCGTGGCCTAGGAGGCGATGGTGATCTTCCTGTTCGCATTGACGATTTTTGCCCTAGCAATCGCAGGTTTGGCAGTCGGCGTTATGGCTGGGCGCAAACCGATTGAAGGATCATGTGGCGGTGTGGCCTGCCTGAAAAACATTGAGTGTGCCACCTGCCCCAACAAAAAAATGCTGGAGCGAGAGCCATGAGCGCCAGAACCACGGACTCCCTGCCCTTGGTTGCCGACTTCATGTCCAAAGATCTGGTGACGCTGACACCGGACATGGAAATCAACCGTGCGATGAACATTCTGCTCGATCGGCGGATATCTGGCGCACCAGTGCTCGACTCTGAAGGATTTCTCATTGGCGTTTTAACAAAGCGCGACTGCCTGAAAGCCGCTCTGGATGCCAGCTATTACCGCGACTGGGGCGGGCGCGTTGAGGCCTATATGAGCCATCCGGTGGCGACCATTGAAGCAAGCATGGATGTCATCAGCGCGACAAATCTATTCATTGAAAAACCCTTTCGCCGCTTTCCCGTAATGGATGGCGGCAAGCTTGTCGGGCAGCTCAGCCGCACAGACGCCCTGCGCGCACTTGCCAGTCAGTGGGGATGAAGCCGTCGCGCCAGACCGACCCATACAAATGCCCTTGAAGCTCCAACTGCTGAAATCAGCGACCAAGAGGAAACACCATGAGCACGCAAAACATCATATGGTTTGACACACTCTCGCGTGGCGACGTTAGCCTTGTCGGCGGCAAGAACTCTTCACTTGGCGAAATGGTGCAGCAGTTGGGGAGCGCGGGCATCAAGGTGCCACCTGGTTTTGCCACCACTTCTGACGCCTTCCGAGGTTTCGTCAAGCACAATGGCCTGGATAGCGTGTTGGACGAAACACTGCGACAGTTGGCCAGCAAACAGATGACGCTTCAGGAAGCTGGCAAGCACATCCGCAAGGCTTTCGTCGCCGGCGATTGGCCGCAGGATTTGCGCGATGACATCGTCGCTCAGTTTGATGAACTTAAGAAACGCACCGGCGCTGACGACCTGTCCGTTGCTGTGCGCTCCAGCGCCACCGCAGAAGACTTGCCCGATGCCAGCTTTGCCGGCCAGCAGGAGACTTTCTTGAATGTTCGCGGTGCCGAGGCGCTGCTTGCCACCTGTCGTCGGTGCTACGCTTCGCTCTTCACGGATCGCGCCATCATGTACCGCACTATGAAAGGTTTTGACCATAAGAAGGTCGCCCTCTCGGTCGGGGTTCAACTCATGGTCCGCTCTGACATTGGCGGCTCAGGCGTGATGTTCTCCATCGACACCGAAACAGGTTTCGACAAAGTCGTTCTCATCAACGCCGCATGGGGCCTTGGCGAGAACGTCGTGCAAGGCGCCGTAAACCCAGATGAATATCAGGTGTTTAAGCCGTTCCTTGATGACAAATCCCTTAGCCCAATCGTTGAGAAGCGCCTGGGCGAAAAAGAGCAAAAGATGATCTATGCCGGCCAAGAAGGCGGCGAGACGATCAATGTTCCAACCTCTAGACGCGAGCAGCAGAGCTTTGTCTTGAGCGACGAAGAAATCGTCGCCCTGGCGCGTCAGGCCGCAACCATCGAGAAGCATTACGGCCAACCGATGGATATGGAATGGGCCAAGGATGGGGAGACTGGCGAGCTCTACATCGTCCAGGCACGGCCAGAAACCGTGCAATCGCGCGCCGACCATCACGTGATGAAAAACTTCACGCTCAACACCAAGGATAAGCCGATCTTGAGCGGCTTGAGCGTCGGCAACGCGGTCACACAAGGGCCGATCTGCATCATTGAAAGCGCCCAAGACATTGAGCAGTTTGTTGATGGGTCTGTCCTGGTCACCTCAACAACCGATCCCGACTGGGTGCCCATTATGAAGCGGGCCGCAGCCATCATCACCGACCATGGCGGGCGCACATCTCACGCCGCCATCGTTAGCCGCGAATTGGGCATCCCGGCCATCGTCGGCACGGGCGATGCCACCCATGTTTTGCATGACCGGCAGAAAGTGACGGTCTCATGCGCCGGTGGTGAGCAAGGCGATATATATCAGGGCTATCTCGATTTTGACGTCGAAGACATCAAGCTCGACCATGTGCCCGACACCAAAACGAAAATCATGCTGAACTTGGCCAACCCAGCCTCGGCGTTCCGCTGGTGGCGCTTGCCATCAGACGGCGTTGGCCTGGCCCGCATGGAGTTTGTGGTGAATTCCGCCGTGCAAGTGCACCCGATGGCCTTGGTCAATTTCGACAAACTGCATGATGTCCACGACAAGCAAGAAATCGAGGCGCTGACACGCGGCTACGACGACAAGAAGCACTATTTCGTGGAAACGCTGGCCCGAGGCCTTTCGCGCATCGCCGCTGTTGCTCATCCCAACCCGGCGATAGTGCGGATGAGCGACTTCAAAACCAACGAATACGCCAAGCTGCTTGGCGGCTCCGCGTTTGAGCCGGACGAGGAAAACCCGATGATCGGGCTGCGCGGCGCATCGCGCTATTATGCCGACATCTATCGCGATGGTTTTGCCCTGGAATGTCAGGCGATCCGCCACCTACGTGATGACCTTGGTTTCACCAACGTATTGGTCATGATCCCATTCTGCCGCACACCACAAGAAGCCGATCTGGTGCTTGATGTGATGGCGAAAAACGGCCTGGAAAGCGGTAGGAACGGCCTTGATATCTATGTGATGTGCGAGGTGCCATCCAACGTTATTCTGGCCGAAGAATTTGCCAAACGCTTCTCAGGTTTCTCTATTGGATCCAACGATTTGACCCAACTAACGCTTGGCGTGGATCGCGACAACGAGCATCTGTCCGGCGTCTTTGAAGAACAGAATCCAGCTGTCAAATGGATGATCGAGACTGTGATTGAACGCGCCCATAAGTCCGGCGCCAAAGTTGGCCTGTGCGGTCAGGCACCGAGCAACGACCCAACGTTCGCCAAGTTTTTGGTCGAAGCGAAGATCGACAGCATATCGGTCACGCCGGACAGCTTTCTGGCGGTCAAAGCGAATGTCGCTGAGGCAGAAAAATCGGCCAGATAACCAAGGCAGAAGGCTGGATCAGCTAAGCGCTAAGCTCATCCAGCCATTCTTCGCGCGAAGCGGCGTGCGCCAACCTTTGTGGACTAAGAACCGCGAAGGTTTGACTGTCGATAATGCGCACAATTTCATTGCGCGACATCCACTGAATTTGCCGCGAAACAGTCTCTGGTGTCGTGCCGAGATAGAGCGCCACATCCTTCCGGCTCACAGGAACTGTAACAATGCGCGCCTCGGGAGTATCGGCTTTATCGCAGCCCATAAGACCAGATCTGCGCAACAGCATCAGCAGAAAACTTGCCACCTTCTCGCGGGCGGTTTGACAGCCAAGCAGCACCATCCACTCACGCGCCGCGTCTAGCTCGGTCAACACCTGAACCAGCAACTCATGCTCGACTTCCGGAAAGCGTGCGAGCAGAGCCTCAAAGGCTTGGCGCTCGAAAACGCAAATCTCAACGTCGGTCGCCGCCTCAAAAGAAAAAGGTGACTGTTCTTCAAACGGGCGGCCAAAAAAATCAGAGGGGAACAGAAGCCCGACAACTTGCTGCCGACCGTCTTCAAGCGTTTTGCACAGCTTGACCATCCCCGTAACCACATTGCCCATGAACAGGCTCTCAGTATGCTCCGCGATGATCACCTGACCGGCGGAAAACCGGCGGATACGGCTAAGATTCTGCAGTTCTTGCGCCGCCGCAGATGACGCACGGCTGCATATGGCTCTGTTATGAATGGAACACTGATCACAGCGCGTACGAAACGACGCCTGTGGCAAAGAATGGTTCATCAACCGGTCCTGGACGATACGCGATTACCTAAGGCAACCCTTACATATCGCGCGAACCTGGTGAAGAAAAATCGGATTGACGCGGTGCTGTATCGCACCTCTTGGATCAGGACGCCGCAGCAGCATCCTTGGCGGTACCATAGCGAGGCAAGTCCGCCATGGTCTTCCCGTGAGCAACCATCAAGGCATCGCGCACGAATGCGATATGAGCTGTTTCCTCAATAATTTCAGCGAGATACTGCGCCGCCATAAGCGTTTTACCAACACCGATGGTTCCGTGATTGGCAAGGACGGCAGCACGAATGGATGGGTCACGGAACACCGGTGAAATTTCTACATCGGTCTGCGGTCCACCATTTGCAGAGAGCGGAATTAGGGGCATGCGACCGATCTTTTCAATCGTCTGAACGGTCAGGCATGGGATCTCGATTCCTGCCGACGCATAGCCTGTTGCCCACGGGCTATGGCAATGCACGATGGCATTGATGTCGCGGCGAATACGGTAAAGATCGGCGTGAAAATCTAAGTCTTTGGACGGTTTGAACGCTGATGGTTCCAGGGTTCCATCCAAATAGGCGACCTGTAGATTGTCACGCGTGCATTCAGCAAATCCCACGCCTGACGGCTTGATAACGATAGCTTCTGCCGAGGCTAAGCGCACAGAAAGGTTGCCCCCAGCATTGGTTTGCAGACCAACGTCGAAGCAGCGGCGGGCGGTGGCGATCAGCGCATCTTTTTTGGCTTCTAGTTCACTAGCGTCAGGCTTCTGCGCGGACATGGATCGTTCCTTCATGGGGGGCTTTTTGGGGAGCTTCGTTGGGGGCAGGCAAGTGGTGACGCAGGACATCCATGATGGCGCGCACTGTGCGGGCATCGTTGATGTGATGATCGAGCGGGCGCAACGTGACGGATGATGACAAGGAATCTTGCATCACACCGAGAAACGCGTCGCGCAGCACCGGAGATTCAATCGCGCCACCGGGCGCATCCTGATGGGAAAAACCACCCATAGGCACCAAAACAGAAACCGGCGCAGTGGCGCCGTTTAAAGCGTCGGCCAGCTTGCCCGCGACATGGACCATTTCGTCCTCAGTCACCTGAACATGGGTAAAAAAGCCGGTATGTTGATAATGCGGTCGCTCCAGATAGGCTGGTGGCACCAGAGCCAATTCCCCTAGCCCGATGAAATTCAATCCGCCAGGCAGTACGACCTGCGGGACACCGGCATCACGTGCCGCCGTCAACCGATCAGGCATGTGGACATGCGCGCCTGCCACGTGGATGCGGGTGAGTTCATGCAGCGTCATATCGACAACCGAGTGGAACGTACCGCAGCGTGCAAAACGGGCGTAGGCCGCTCCTCCAAAGCCATTGGCGTGGAACACGGTGGCCTCTTGCCCTTCGGCCTTTAGCGCGTTTGCCAAACCGTCAGCGCAGGCACCGGTTGCACCAAGCGCGGTAATGCCGACCGAAGGGTTGGCAGAAACGTGCGGCAAGGTGGTTGAGGCCTGGCAAAGCCCGGCCAGCATGGCACCAGCATTTTCCAGCGCCTGCCGCAAAGCAGCATTGATCCCGCAGACATCAGCAAGAGTCGGGACAACAACAATGGCATTGTCGGCCAAGGCGTAACGCGGATCGAACGGTAGCGTCGTCACCAACATTTTGGGGAAGGCAAACGGCATGCTGCGCATCACTTGCAGCGCAATTTCTCCGCCAGTCCCGCCACCAATGGAAACAGCCGCCGTTGCCCCTGCTTCAATGGCGTCACGCGCCAGAACCGCGGCGTTGTTTGCCACCTCAGCCATCGTTTGAAGTTTGCGCACACCAGAAAGGACCTCGCCGCGAGCGTTCAGCGACAGATCGAGCATATGACAATGCACACCATGCCGATCCATTACCGCCTGAAAGTAGGCAATGGCCTCTTGTTTGGTTTCCATCGTCGCCAGCAGCAGGACGGAACAACCCATCGACGCTAACCCTTCACGGCACCCGCGGTCATGCCGGTAATGATCTGACGCGAGGCGAAAAATGTGAAGAGGATGGGTGGAATGGCAAGCAACATGCCCGTCGCCATGATCACGCCCCAGTCAATATTGTACTCAGTGATTGAGTTCACAATGGTGACCGGAACGGTGCGAGAATTGCGGTCTGACAGCGCGTTGGCCAACAGAAATTCGTTCCATGCCACCCGGAAGGTGAAGATCGCTGCGGCGGCGAGCCCTGGTTTGATCAGCGGCAGAACCACCAGGAAAAACACACGAAATGGCCCTGCCCCGTCGATGCGCGCAGCCTCTTCCAACTGTATTGGCACCTGCACGATAAAACTCTGCAATATCCAGATCACAAACGGCAAGTTCATCGCCACATAGACAAGAATGATGCCAGAACGCGTGCCATCGAGACCAAACTGTTCGTTCCAAATGCCGAACACGGGAACCAACAGCACAGCAGGCGGCACCATACGCATGATAAGCGTTGTGAAGCTTGCTGTATCACGGCCCATGAAACGAAACCGCACAATGGAATAGGCAGCCATGCAGCCAAGAATGAGGGTAAGAGCTGTAGAGACCAAAGAAATGATCAGTGAATTGACCAGCGCACGACCAAAGGTCGGGTCACAGCGGCGCAGATGCTCAGGCTCGTAGGGCAGAAATTCGCACAACGCCGTTTCGTAATTTTGCAACGTCGGCATGAAAAACAGACTGGCTGTTGGCGAGGTGATATCCACGTTCAGCTTGAACGAATTGGCCAGCATGAGCACGATTGGACCAGCAGACATCACCACCAGACAGATGAGCAGCACATAGAAGGCTGGGTTTGCGCGATTCTCGATGTGTCCTTGCGACATGCTAAGCCGCCTCCTCTTCGGCCTGAGCGGCCTTAGCCCCCGCTGCGCGTATCCGCGCCAACCGGGCATCATTGAGCCGCGTGTATACAAACATGATGGCCGTGATCGCCATGAGAAGAATAAGCAGATAGTTCGACATCGCCGCTGCCTCACCCAGCTGTCGGAATTCAGAGGCCGTGCGCGAGATACGCAGGGCCAGAATCTCGGTTGATAGCCCTGGCCCGCCATTGGTCATGACCAGGATCACCTCGAGCACCTTGAAAGCATCGATCAGACGCAACAGGCAGGTAACGATCAGCACCGGCAACATGAGGGGCAGCTTGATGTAGAGAATTTGCTGCCAGCCGGTGGCACCATCAACCCGCGCAGCTTCCAACGCTGAGGACGGTAAGGACTGCAACGCAGCAAGAGCCAAAATGAAAATGAATGGCGTCCACTGCCAGATATCCGCAATGACAACAGAGGCGAATGCCCAGGAACTGTCGCCAAGAAAGGGGATTGTGTCGAAGCCCAGATTGTTCAGCCAGCGGTTAAACACGCCAACCTGCGGATGGTACATGTAGCGCCACATCAAACCAACAACGATGGGCGCAATCATCATCGGCAAGATAAAAATCGTGCGCAGAACGGCCATGCCGCGCAATTGACGATCAAGCAGCAGCGCGAGCCCAACACCAAGGAACATTTCGATGGACACGACAAACGCCGCGAAGCGAATGGTGACCCAAAAACTTTCCCAAAAACTGGCGGAATTCCAGAGATTTATGTAATTGCGCAGACCGACAAATTCAGCTTCGCCAATGCGCTGACTGGGATTCCAATCCAAAAAGCTCGCATAGACCATGTAGCCGATCGGATAGAGCAGCGCGATGATCATCACCGCGGCAGCCGGTGCCAAAAACATATAGGGCGTGAGCCGATTGGCAGCTTGGATGTTCATGAGCTTTGCGCCGAACCTTCGAAAAGCGAAAACGGCGGACCGGTAAGTCGGCCCGCCGCAAAGCGTATTGGCTTACCGCCAGGCGTAGTAGCCGGCTTCGTCCATGATCCCACGTGCACGTTCTGCAACGCCGTCCAGACCTTCCTGGATGTCCAGGTCCTCTGTCAGGATTTGGCTGAGTGTGGTGCCTAGATCAGCATTGATTTCTCCCCAAGTCGGGATGATTGGACGCCAGTCTGGATCAGCAAAGCGCAGAGCTTCACCGAATGTTGCCGAGTATGGGAAGCGCTCGTTTAGCGCGGCATCCTGGTAAGTCGAGAACCGCGACGGGTTTCCACCTTCCATGGCGATCATTAGATCGATCCGTGGGCTGGTCAGCCACTGCATCAGCAAGAATGCCGCTTCAGCGTTTGGCGCATTGCGTGGGATGGCCAGACCGAAACCACCGGTCTGCGAAGCCCGTTCAACACCCATGGGGTGCATGGCCCAACCGACATTACCGGCAACTGTGGAACGCGAAGGATCCTCAAACCCAGCTGCGAAAGCGATGGAGTCCAAGAACATCGCATACTGACCTTGAGCAAAGGCCGCCGCAGCCTCAGACGGGCCAAAGGTGGTTGAGCCTTCGATGCCGCAATCCACAATAGTCTTCAGTGCTTGGGCTGCTTCCACACCCTGGGCATTGTTGACGATAGGCTCCCAATTGTCATCAAAGATACCACCGCCCAGAGGGTTGAGGTGCAACAGATAAGCGTGGCTTGCCTGGTGACCGGACGCTGCGCGCGATGCGAGACCGCCCATACCGGGCTCCAGCTCAGTGATCAGGCAGGCAAGTTCAAGAAGCTCTTCATAAGTCTCGGGCACTTCCAGGCCATGCTCTTCAAACACGTCGGTACGGTAGCCTAGAACCGATGTTTCTGAACCGAACGGAATGCCGAACAGAGAACCAGTGGGCCCCGGCAGATAGCCTTTGGTACCGCCAGCAACGCCAATGTTTTGCACATAACCGTCGATCAGGTCGTCAGCATTGTAATTTGGATCGGCGAGCAAAGGGTCCATGAAGAACCGTGCCAAATTGTGCAGCTGATCGGCGAACACATAGTCAGCCTTCGAGAACACAACGTAAGCGATGAGATCGTAGTCGCCTTCATCCTGCGTCAGTTCAAGTGTTTGGCGCTCGCGCATACGCAGATATTGAAGCTGATCGACTTCAACTTCGATGCCCGTTTCTTCGGTGAAAAGCGGCAACACGCGCATCGCTGCATCATAGTGCGGGTGCGCAGGGAAGTTCACCACCAGCGTCACGGCCTGATAAGGCGCGTAAACCGCTTCTGGCATCTGCGCCGATGCCGGAGCGCTGCTGATCGCAGTGCCGACAAGCGCCGCAAGGGCTATTGTCTTGATCAATTTCATCTTATTCCTCCCAAGATGATGATGGCCATTTTGGCCGGTTTTCAGCGACGCTTAGAGCGCTGCTTCAGTTTTCGGATTAAAGAGGTGCAGTTCCCCAGTATCGATACGGAACGAGCGCGACTCTCCAGACGGGATTGGCGCGGCCGTTGAAATTTCGATTTGGATGGTTTGTCCGCCCAGCTCGGAAATAAGCACTGACTGGGCACCAATGTACTCCGACAGAACAATCGGCAGCGTCATGGCGTCCGGACCCGTGTCTTCAGCAAAAGCGGACGGTCGCACGCCCACCTGAACGGCCTGCCCATGATAGCTGGACAGACCGCTGGCGCGCTCGGGGGTTAGCGGGATGCGGAAGCCAGGGCCGGAGACTAAAACCTGATCGCCTTCCTGAACCAATTCTGCGTTCAAGAAGTTCATCGTGGGCGAGCCGATGAACCCGGCCACAAACCGACTGGCTGGACGGCGATAAAGCGCTTCTGGCGTGCCAGCCTGCATGATCTCACCGCCTCGCATGACCACAATTTTGTCGCCCAGCGTCATCGCTTCGATTTGATCATGGGTCACATAGACCATGTTCTTTTGGATACGCTTGCTCATCAGCGCCAACTCAGCGCGCATTTGCCCGCGCAGTTTCGCATCCAAATTGGACAGAGGTTCATCGAACAAAAATGTTGAAGCGTCGCGCACAAGCGCCCGCCCCATGGCAACGCGCTGTCGCTGACCGCCTGACAACTCACCCGGACGTCGGTGCAAATGCTGATCGAGCCCAAGTGTTGCGGCGACCTCTTTTACCCGAGAGTCGATCTCTGCTTTGGGATATCGCGCCAACCGCAACGCAAACGACATATTCTTGGCAACGTTCATATGCGGATAGAGCGCATAATCCTGAAAAACCATCGCGAGATCGCGATCCTTAGGATCAAGCCGGGTCACATCACGATCGCCGATTGAAATCGAGCCACCTGTCACGGACTCAAGCCCAGCAATCATCCGCAAAGTGGTGGACTTGCCACACCCTGAGGGGCCCACGAGAACCGTGAACTCACCATCATTCATGGTAAGGTTCAGATCCTCGATCACAGTGACGGGACCATAAGCCTTGCGTAGGTTTTCCAGCCGGATTTCGGGCATTTCAGCTCTTCTTTTCTCCCAGTTCCACAAGCAACACATATTTTGTATACAAAAGCAATCAAAAACATACAATATGACGCTATGATTGTTTTTAAGCGACGATTGCGGTACCTAACCAGACAAAGGGGAGGCTAGGTATGAGGTCTGAGAACCAACGGGGCCGCGTCAGCGTTGCACAAAAGATCGAGGCCGCCCTCTTGGATGAGATCGCCGCTGGCCAGATTGCACCTGGCGAACGGCTTGACGAAACAAGACTGGCTGAACGCTTTGGAGCTTCGCGCACGCCTGTACGCGAGGCACTGGGTCGACTGACCGCTCAAGGCGTTCTGGAAACAGGCGAAGGTCGTGGTGCGCGGGTTGCGCAATACAGCCGCGAAGACCTTGCGCAAATGTTCGAAGCTATGCACGAAATCGAGGCCCTTTGCGCCCGCCTGGTGGCGCAACGCCTCACATTGCTTGCCCGTTCTCAGATTGAAGAGGCGCAGGCACGTTGCCATAAGGCCGCAAATGCTGGCGATTTTCCAGCCTATCTTCGCGCCAACGAAGCACTACACTTCGCCATCTACCAAGCGACTGGAAATCCCTACATCCAACAGATGGCATCAGATTTTCGGCGGCGTACCGGGCCATTTCGCGCCAAGAAATTTGCCACCAAAGCAGACCTAATTTCCTCTGCCAAAAGTCACGATGAATTGCTGGAAAAAATATTCTCAGCCAACTCCAATGATGCCTTTGATTATATGCGCAAGCACATGGAAGAGAGCTTCATGCGCGTGCTTGCAGCCAATTAGAGGCGCCATGGGAACAATTTCTCGGCATATTTGCTGTTGGCTGTGGACAGAAGAAAATCTTTGTATACAAATAGCCGCACCAACAGCCGGAGCGGAGTAGCATGGGCATTAACGAGACAAAAATCTATCCTATCAACACCGGCTGGCTGGAAGCAGACCTTGGCACCTACATTTTTTGGAAGGGTCCGGCAGGTCTAAAGATTTGGAACCCGGTCTATTGTCACTATGTGGATACCGGCGAGCACAAGATCCTTATCGACACAGGCCTTTGCGATGAAGAACGCGCAACCAAGTACCATCATAAGTGTGATAAGCGTGGTTGCCTCCAGGTGCACGAACACCTCGAACAGAAGCTCGGTGTGCATCCAGACGAGATAGACGCCATTGTGTTCACTCATCTGCACTGGGATCACGTGCAGAACATGAAAGAGTTCAAGAACGCCCGCTATATCGCGCCCAAAGCCGAAATTGAAATGGCCTACAACCCGCTACCGCTCTACTACCGCACCTATGAGTCCGGCTATCTGGGCATTGAACACGCCTACGCAGGCTGTGTGTTTGAGGCCGTGGAAGATGAATGTGAGGTGCTACCCGGCATCACCATGTTCCATACGCCGGGCCATTCAGTCGGTCACATGGCAGTGACGGTCGCAACCTCGGCCGGCGACATCGTTGTTGCTGGCGATGCCATCTTCCAAGAGCGCAATTTGGAACCCAATCCAGCCGAAGGTTGGCGATACTGGGTCCCGGCCCGCTTCGTGAACTCCTTCGAAGGCTGGAAATCTGTGGAAGAGTTGGACAAACGCGCTGACTACATCCTCGCCTGCCACGACAAGGTGGCCAATGCCCGCTCCGACGTGTTCCCTTATGACGGAATGCCATTGCGCAAACGCCGTCAAGTGATCCCAGGCTACCAATTCTACTTCGGCGACATGCCTGCGGGATCGGTCGACAAAGCCGCGCCAGCCATGTCCAAACAGGAAGCGGACGCCTACATCGCTGGCCTCGTCCCACCAACGCCGGATTGAACAGACAATGCAATCCATCGACAACCTGATGGCCGTAGCCGGTCAATGCGATGCGATTGTGTTTGATCAGTGGGGTGTGCTGCACAATGGCTCGCAGCCCTACCCCGGCGCTATCGACGCCGTCGAGGAGCTGGCAAAAGCAGGAAAAAAACTGGCTGTTTTGTCCAACTCAGGAAAGCGGTCAGAGCCCAACCGTCAGCGGATCGCGGCCATGGGTCTACCAGCTGATGCCTTTGATCACGTGATGACGTCAGGCGAGGCATTTTGGCAAGACTGCGCCAAAGCCCGTATTCCGTACAAAAGCTTTCTGCCGATCACGGCCAAACCAGGCGATGCCAAGTTTTGGGGCAATGGCCTCTTCCTCTCCTGGGCAAGCACGTTGGAGCAAGCTGATGCCGTGCTTTTGATGGGCCTACCGGAAGGTGGGGACGGCCACGAAGAGCGCGCCTTGCTTAGTCAGGCACGTAAAAAAGGACTGCCGCTTTACTGTACCAACCCGGATCGCGGTTCACCGCGCGCCGATGGTGTGGTGCAGCTATCGCCGGGCGCTCTTGCCCATGACTATCAAGACGCCGGTGGCGAAGTCGTGTTTTACGGCAAGCCCCACCGCCCAGTTTTTGATGCCCTGATCGACGCACTGGGAACAGCACCATCTTCCACACTCATGGTGGGTGACTCGCTGGAACACGATATTGCTGGAGGGGCCAATGCCGGCTGGAAAACCGCCTTTGTGATGACCGGCCTGCACGCCGACGCCTTTGATAATCGCGACCCAATCGAGGTCACGGCACGCCTCGCGCAAGACCACGCGTCGCCCTTGCCAGATTTTCTGATTGGCAATTTGGCTGGCGAGAAAGGCTAGAGCGATGGGCAATCACGCTGCGCTCCCTGAAGAGTTTCTGACGCTTTCCGCTGTCTGTGGTAGCGACCCGCTGCGCGTCCAGGGGCCAGGTGGGAACACATCCATCAAGATTGGCGAGACACTGTGGATCAAAGCATCGGGCACGGAGCTCGCCAATGCTCTGGATCAAGACATTTTCGTCGCTGTGGACCGCGCTATCGCTCTATCCGAAGCCAAAGGCGCCGGCGATGGCACCTGTCAGGCCGCCATTCTTGATCCAGAGCGCGGACTACGCCCATCCATCGAAACCACCTTTCACGCTCTGATTGATTGGCCCGTCGTCGCACACACGCATTCGGTCGCAACATTGGCGCATGCCACAAGTGACAAAGGCATTGCCGAAGCAAAACGCAAGCTCGATGGCCTGCCGGTGGCCTTCGTGCCCTATCGCAAACCCGGGCGCCCGTTGACAGAGGCAATTGCGGCCGAGTTGACGCCAAACACGCAGGTGGTCGTTCTCGGCAATCACGGTCTGATCGTGGCAGGCGACAGTGGATCTGACGTTGCTGAACTCATGAGCGAGGTTGAACGACGCTTGGCCATGCCCGTTCTGGTCAAAGCCACGGCACGCCAGAGCCCTGCTCCCGAAGGTTTTGTCTGGTCACAAGCCAATGCGTTGGCTCAGGACCACCGCCTGTTTTCCTTGGCTACCAGAGGGTCATACTATCCCGACCACGTCGTCTTTCTTGGCCCAGCCTTGCCAACAAAACCTGTCGATGGCGCACCCGCCTACCTCGTAGAAGGCGAGGGTTTGGCGATCCGAAAGGAGGCAACACCGGCACAGAACGCCATGGCACAATGCCTTAGCGACGTTCTTTCGCGTCTACCGGCTGAATGGACACCGAGCGCCATCGGCGCGGATGCCGAAGCCGAACTTCTTAACTGGGACGCAGAAAAATATCGGCAGGCGTTGGCCGCTCGTCAGTCATGAGCGACGCACCATCCGATCTTGCACTTGGCATTGACGTTGGAACATCCGGCGTTCGCACGGCTGTCGTCAATAGCTCCGGCAAAGTGGTCAGCACAGCAAAAGCCGCCCATCTGGCAACGTCGAACGAGGACGCATCAGCATGGTGGGATGCCGTAGCACGCACCCTCAACGCCCAAGTTCAACAGCTGCGAGATATTGGCATAGACCCTCAAAAAATCGCTCGCGCTGCTGTCGATGGCACATCAGGATCCATGGTCTTAGTCGATGAGCAGCTCACGCCTGTCACGCGAGCACTGATGTACAACACGTCCGGCTTCACAGCAGAAGCTAAGAGCATTGATCGATTCGCTGAACCCACCTCGATCACGCGTGGAAGCTCATCGGCCCTGTCGCGCATGTTGCGTCTGCAGGCACTCAACCAGAATGGCCATGCCAAACACCTTTTGCACCAGGCCGATTTCATAACCGCGAAGCTAGCAGGCACATCGCTCGGCTCGGACGATAATAACGCTCTAAAGCTCGGCTGGGATCCCGCTGACCGCACTTGGCCGAACTGGTTTGAAGAGCTTGGCGTATCCATGCCCTTGCTGCCAAGCGTTCATCCAACGGGCACCGCTATTGGCCAAATAGGCAGCCAAATGGCTGCTCGCTTTGGGCTATCGCCCACCCTTCAGCTGCATGCTGGCACCACCGACAGCATTGCGGCGTTTCTTGCCTCCGGCGCATGCGAAGTCGGAGATGCGGTAACGTCTTTGGGCACAACCCTGGCCATCAAACTGCTGAGCGACCAACGGATCGACGACTCATCCAGCGGTGTTTACAGCCACCGCGTTGGCGACAGCTGGCTGGTGGGCGGTGCATCCAATACTGGAGGTGGGGTGTTGGCCTCGTTCTTCACCGGAGATGAATTGGCGGCGCTGAGCCGCCAGATCGACCCGGAGAGGCCAAGTGAGCTCGACTACTATCCGCTTCTCACGCCCGGTGAGCGGTTTCCGATCAATGATCCAAAGCTTGCGCCGCGACTTGAACCGCGCCCACAAGGCGATGTGGCGTTCCTGCATGGCATGTTGGAAGGGATCGCGCGCATTGAGGCAGTCGGGTATAGCCGCCTTGTGGAGCTTGGCTCGCCTGCCCCCAGGCGAGTTTTCACCGCTGGTGGTGGGGCCAAAAATCCGGTCTGGACGGCCATACGCCAAAGGCTGTTGAACACGCCGATCACGCAAGCCAATGAGGCCGAAGCCAGTGTTGGTGTGGCACGCCTGTGCTGGCGCGCCAGTTAAGCAAGCAATCGGCAGCTATTTGACCGCGACAGCTTCAATCTCAACCGTTGCCCCAAGCGGCAGCGCCGCAACCGCAATGCAAGAGCGGGCCGGTTTGTGGTCACCGAAAAACTCAGTATAGACGGCGTTGACGGCGGCGAAATCTGCCATATCGGTTAGAAACACAACGGCCTTGGCCACATTGCGCGGCTCTTGGCCATCAGCGGCCAGCACTTTGCCAAGATTGCTCAACGCTTGGCGTGCCTGTGCAGCTGCATCACCACCTAAGAACGTGCCGGTTTCATCAAGCGCCAAACATCCGGAGATATACAGCGTGTCGCCAGCCTTTGCTGCGTGGCTGTAAGGGCCAACGGCTGGCGGAGCGCCATCAGCGATCAAAGTGGTTACGGGCATACATGTGTCTCCATTTCAGGATGGGTCAAAGAAAAAGAAGCTTGGCCGCAATAGCAGCGACAAGCAGGAAAACAGTCTGAGCAACAACCAACGCAATGTGATTGCCGCCAAGATTGACCATGGCACCAAGGGACGTCTTCACACCCAACGCGGCGATGGCAATGATCAGCATCCAACGGCTTGCTTCGACAAAAAAAGCGACGACCGCTACCGGCAATAAACCGGTTGAGTTGATCAACATGAAAACGATGAAGGCGATCACGAACAGCGGAATACCCACGCGCTCACCGTCGCTTTTGCGCGTGGCAATTAAAATAGCCAGGATAACAACCGGGAGCAGCAAAACCCGCTGCAACTTGGTGAGCGTGGCGACATTGCCAGCTTCATCACTGATCGAAAACCCAGCACCGACAACCTGCGCCACATCGTGGATCGTCGCGCCAATTAAAAATCCGGACTGCTCGTCGTTGAAGCCAAGCACCGAGAACAGCAGCGGGTAAAGCACCATAGCTACGGTGCTCAGCGTTGTTACGGCGACGACAGTGAACAGCGTGTCGCGCTCAAGATTGTCGCGCTTTGGCATGACGGCAGAAATAGCCAGCGCCGCCGATGCACCGCAGATAGCCGTTGCACCACCGGTCAAGATACCAAAAGCAATTTTTCGCTTAAACAGAGGCGCCAGCAGAGCGCCGCTGGCGAGCGTTAGAGCAACCAGCGCGATAATCACCGCCACCGGCTCCCAACCCTGCGCTGTGACGTCGCTTAGGCTGAGCCGAAAACCGAGCAGCGCAACGCCCATGCGAAGCAGAGATTTTGAGGCAAACGTGATTCCGCCTGCGCATTTGGGATGATCGGCTAGGAAATTGAACGCCATGCCCACCAACAAGGCAAACAGCATGACTGGCGCGCCGTAATGCTCCGACAAAAACCCGGCGCACAGGGCAATTGTAACGGCCAAAGCAAGACCGCTATAGCCGCCCGCGAGCGGTTTGAAGATAGAAAACAAGGGTTAGCCCCCAGACTAGCTGGTCACGCGAAGATCGAACGTCTCTTGAGGAAAATATTTCTCAAGACGAATGTCTGCCGTCTTAGCATGCCCCTCCATGCCTTCAAGGCGTGAGATGCGCGCCGTCGCTTCGGCAACCGGCCTTGCACCCTCGCGGGTGGCGCGCTGCCACGTCACTGTCTTCATAAATTTGTGCACCGACAACCCACCTGTGTAACGCGCAGCGCCAGACGTCGGCAGCACGTGGTTAGGGCCGGCGGCCTTGTCGCCAAAGGCCACCGTTGTTTCTTCGCCAAGGAACAAAGAGCCGTAACTGGAGAGACGGCCCAACCACCAATCCAAACCCTCTGCCTGCACATGCAGATGTTCGGGAGCATAGCGATCAGCGGTTTGCGCCATTTCTTCGCGATTTGCACAAAGGATGATCTCGGCATAATTGTGCCAAGCTGCCTTGGCGTTCTTGCCGTTGAGGTCCGGCAACTGGGCAATCAGTTCCGGCACGAGGTTGCTCACGCGATCAGCAATCGATCGGCTGTCGGTTACAAGCCAAACCGGCGAGTTATAGCCATGCTCAGCCTGCCCCACCAAATCCCAAGCGACGACCTCTGGGTCGGCGTGCTTGTCTGCGATCACCATGGAGTCCGTTGGACCGGCGAACATATCGATCCCAACCTGTCCGAAAAGCAAACGCTTGGCCTCAGCGACGAACTGGTTTCCTGGGCCGACCAAAATATCGGCTTTCGGTAGGCCAAAAAGGCCGTAGGCCATTGCGGCGATACCCTGAACCCCACCCATATTCAGGATGACATCGGCGCCGCACAAATCCATCGTAAACAAAATAGCCGCGGGAATGCCCTCGCCGGGTTTTGGCGGCGAACAAGCAGCGATATGCGGCACACCGGCCACCTTGGCGGTTGTAATCGTCATGATCGCCGAAGCAATGTGGCTGTAGCGCCCGCCCGGCACATAACACCCAGCGGCCGAAACCGGGATTTGTTTCTGGCCGGCTGTCAATCCAGGGATGACGTCGATCTGACACTCCTGGATCGTTGCGCGCTGAGCCTCAGCAAACCGGCGGATATTGTCGTGCGCGAAACGAATGTCTTGCTTCAGTTGCTCGGGGACCTTGGCGATCGCTGCCTCGATCGCCTCACGACCGACAATGATATCGCCACTCCAACCATCGAATGTCCGGCAATAGTCCGCCGCAACACGGTCGCCGCCAGTTTCAATGGCGCACAGCATCTCTGCAACGGTCCTTTGTACGTCGGACTGGTCCGTCTCAGCCGTTTTCACGGCCGTCTTCAAATAGGTAGCAGGCATGGAGCGTCCTAGGTCTTAAGGTCAGCGCGACGGAACGCGCCCTGCACGATGCGGTCAATGACCATGGCAACAAAAAGAATGGCAAAGCCGCCGAGAAGGCCGGGTCCTTTGGCTGCAAACTGCAGAGCTTCAAGGATGACCTGGCCAAGTCCACCGCCACCGATCAGGGAGATGATCACGACCATCGACAGACACATCAGGATGGTTTGGTTCACCCCAGTCATGATGGATGGCAATGCCAGCGGTATTTCCACATCCCGCAGAATCTGTCGACGCGAGGCACCAAAAGCAGACGCTGCCTCTTTGATGCTTTCCGGCACGCCGCGAATGCCGAGCGCCGTCAGTCGGATAACAGGCGGCATACCAAAGATGATGGTGGCAAGAATACCAGGAGGATTGCCTGTCCCAAAAAAGGCAATGATGGGAATTAAATAGACGAAAGCGGGAAGCGTTTGCATCAGATCGAGCACAGGCTCGGCGAATTTGTAGGCCCGAATAGACTTGCCAAACCAAATGCCCAGCGGAATGCCGGCAAGCACGCAGAGAACCACCGCTGCGCCGACCAAAGCCACCGTTTCCATCGCTATTTCCCAATAGCCAAGGAAGGCGATGTAGGCGAGTGCTGCCGCAGTGAAGATCGCTACGCGCGGGCCAGCAGACCGCCAGGCTACGACGCAGATCACGATCATGACCACCGGCCAAGGGGTTCCCATCAATGCCAGCGACACTGTGTCGAGCACAGTGCGTACAGCCAGCACGATGCCATCAAAGGTACCTGAGCCAGCCGTTGCTGCCGCATCGATTTGGCCTTCGAGCCAACGGGCCGTGTCGGTGTAATGGTCAGGCGTTGCCGGGAAAGCGAGCAGGAATTCCGGCACGTTTTCCACGGTGAAGCGATAGACGGTCAGCGGCATCACCGCGATCAGCAACAGCGCGCCAAACCCAGCCGATACCATGCTGACGCCTGAAGCCACCTTGTCCGGCGTCACGCGCCAAGCTGAGTACTGCTTCTCATAGGCAATGTTACTCCACACGCCCTGTACGACACGGATGGCAATGAGCAGCACGATACCGGTCAGCAGGATCATCATGGCGTCGGCGGCGGCCGCATCAGCGGCGGCGCGACTGCGCTCGGCTGCTCGCATCAAGTTATCGCCAAGCGTCTCGAACCGCGAGCCGTCCTCGCCGGCGGCAATAGCTGCGGCGGCACGATCAAGAAACTCTTGTGCTCGCGTTTCTTGGCGGATGGCCTGCTGCAGGTCGGCAGCGCCCAACTCGCCCCAAGTGCCACGCCCGATTTGCACCCAGGCGATGATCTCCAGGATCAAAAACCCCCAAAACATACCCCAGACACCACGTGCCGCGGCCCAAAGTGGGCCGAGCAAAGCGGCGGCTGCATTGAACGTGAGCGGGATGCCCGATGTCGTGTCGTGAATCGTGTGAAAGACGCGCTGATAATAGCTTGGATTGCGCTCAACGAACGCGGCGATGGACTGATCGAGTGCTGCTCGGTCGACCTGGACATTGGCGACAGCGGAGGCCTTCAGTACATTCCGAGGCAGTAAATCATCCTGAACGGTTTGATCGGTCATGTTCGCCCCCTATCGTCCGCCTTGGATGCCACGCAACAGCGTGGCCTTGGAAATGTAACCAACCTCGTTACCGCCTTCAGTGACCACCACCGGAGCATCACTGTCGACCGACATGTCTATGAGCGTATCAAGGTCTGTGTCGTGAGAGGCTCGCTTGGCATCAACAAGGGCTGAGCGGTCATAACCGTTGAGTGGCTGCATAATAGAGTGCGCCTTCACAAGCTTAAGCCGCGAGATGCCCTGAACAAACTCGCGAACATAATCGTCCGCTGGATTGGTCACGATGTCTTCCGGCGTACCAATCTGGACGATCACCCCATCTTTCATAATTGCGATGCGATGACCGATGCGGATCGCTTCATCCAGATCATGGGTGATGAACAGGGTCGTCTTTTTCAGTTCAGAAACAAGCGCTCTAAACTGATCTTGCAGCTGCAGCCGTATCAATGGGTCAAGCGCGGAGAATGGTTCGTCCATGAGAAGAATTTCAGGATCAGAGGCCAACGCCCGCGCAATACCGACGCGCTGCTGCATGCCGCCAGAAAGTTCGCGCGGCAGCCTGTCCTCATAACCTTGCAGATCGACCAGCCCCAGCGTGTGATCAGACACGGCCCAACGCTGCGATTTGGGAACGCCGCGAATCTCGAGTGGATAAGCAACGTTTTCACGCACCGAACGATGCGGCATCAGCGCCATATGCTGAAACACCATGCCGATATGACGCGAGCGCATAGCGCGCAAATCCTTCGTGCCCATGGCGCTGACATCTTCGCCGAGCACTTTGATCGTGCCGGCAGTCGGCTCAATCAGCCGGTTGACATGGCGCACCAGGGTCGACTTTCCCGACCCAGATAAACCCATGATGCAAAATATCTCGCCGCGCGCGACCGAAAAACTTGCATCACGCACGCCGATAACAGTGGCGAATTTCTCCAGCGCTTGCGCTTTGGTGAGCCCGGTTGTCTTTGCGGCCTCCACTGTCTGTGAGGCGCGTTCACCGAACACCTTCCACACATTCGAGAGTTCAACCACGGCTTCCGGCTTGGGATTCACATCCACGGCGCTTCACTTCCACGCTACGATTGAAGGGTCAAAAAATGGGGGGAGACGAGTGGCCACAAAAGCGGCCACCCGGGAGGGAGCTAGTTGGTCAGCCAACCAAGAACGACGTCTTCATTCTCATCAACCCAGCGACGGGCGAAATCAGCTGCATCTTCGCCCTGCACGCTCAGCGCGTAGCCCATTTCGCTCAGAGCTGCCGATGGCATCTGGTAGGCATCGAACATCGCTGCGACTTCGGGGAAATCATCCCGAACGCTGGCTGCATAGTGCAAATGCAGCGTGGCGCCGTTCCAAGCAGTCGATGCCTCTGACTTTTCAAGCCAAGCCGGATCATCTGTCGGCTGAATGATCGTCCAAGTGTCCGGATCATGGGGTGGTTCATCTAGGATAGTCAGGTCATAGGCCACGAAGATGAAGTGCGGGTCGTAGCAAAAGCCAATCCATGGCTCTTCGGCGGCAACCGCGCTTCCCAGCGCGCCCCAAGCGACTGAGCCATCATATTCCTGGAGGTCCATCACTTCATCGTAGCCATAGGAGCGCGCGCGAATGCGCTCGATCGCTGTGGAAGCCCAACCTGGTGCCCCAATCCAAACTTCCGGCGTTCCATTGCCATCGAAGTCGAAGATCGCCATCTTTTCCGGATCGGTCAGATCCTCAATGCTGGTTATATCGTACTGCTCGGCGATATACGTTGGAACGCACATGCCCTGAACAGCCTGAACGGGGTTGTTGTTCATAACAACCGATTGATTTTCCTGCACATACTGATCGTGCAGATTTTGCTGGTTCGGCATCCAAACCTCTGGGTGTAGGTGCATCGACCCGGCGTCCATCGCCTCGAAGATGATTGGATTGGTGCCGTTTTGAAGCTCAACATCAAGGCCAAAATTTTCCTCGATAACCACTTTAAGAATGTTCGCCGTCGCGTTGGCCGCCGGCCAATTTGGCACGCCGAGAACCAGGTCTGCTGCCTGGCCTGTGGAAACGGCTGCAAGCGCACATACGCCGGTCGCAAGTGCCGTTTTGGACACGGATTTCATCATACTACTGCTTCCCTTGTTGTCTGACCGGAATGGTTTTTGGAAGAAGCCGCACCCGGTCTATGCACGGCTGTGGGGCAGACGCCTGCGGCACTGTCCCCGAGTTGAGAAAACGTCACGGTTGCCGAGACGAGCACATCCAAGCTGTCGATCAACGGCATCTCCGCCGCGATATCTTGGGTGAGCATTGAGAACTCGCTGCATCCGACAAGCACGATGTCGGCGCCCGAGGCGCGCAGTGCGTTGGCGGCTAGGACCGCAGTTTTTCGCGCGCCAACATCTGCGCCATCTTGCTTCAA
This sequence comes from Hyphomicrobiales bacterium, assembly GCA_040219355.1. GTDB lineage: Bacteria > Pseudomonadota > Alphaproteobacteria > Rhizobiales > MH13 > MH13. The sequence goes on along the minus strand of JAVJSN010000015.1, from coordinate 416,022 downwards.
GCATCGAATGGCTTGCAGCAGGCCGCCCTGATCGTCCGCGTAGAGCGGTGAGAGACCCGCCGCTTTGAAGGCCGGTTCGAACACGCCAGTTAGCTTTACGGCAGGAGACGCCAGCATGCCGACTTTTGCGCCGGGATAGTGCGCGGCGATAGTTTGGGCGGTCACATCCACCATCGAAAGGAACGGGATGGTCACAGCGGCTCGAATGGCGGGCGCGTAGGCATGAGCAGTGTTACAGGGCATGACCAGCGCTTGCGCGCCTGCCACTTCAAGGCGCCGTGCCATGGTCGAAAGCGCAGGCGACGGATCTTCCCCGGTGCCTTCAATCAAGGCCCCAATGCGCGAGGGGACCTGCGGATTCTGATCAACGAGCAAAGGAATGTGGTCGGCGTCATCGCGAGCCGGCACAGCCGCGAGCACCCGCTGCATGAACAAAAGCGTCGCCTCAGGCCCCATACCGCCCAAAACACCAACCGGTCGAAGGGCGCTCCGCTCAAGCATTGGCAACCAGCTCGTTGGCCGCTTCGACAATATGGGCGGCAATCAACTCGCAATCGGCAAGCGAGAAGGTCAGCGGCAAGCGCATGTCGAAGAGACTGGCCAAGACATCATCAGTTTGCGGCAGATGTTGACGGGGTACATAGCGCCAGCTTGAATGCGCCGAAGTGAAGGCGACCGGGTCAGCATCGCCAAACCATTTCAGATCAATGCCGCGCTCGCGCGTGTCACGCAGGAAAGCGCGCGCCGCCGCCTCATCCAATCCAGACATCAAAAACTGGATCGACGAGCCTACAAAAAACTCCTCGCTTGGCCGCTTTGGCAAATGGAAGGTGTTGCTTTGCGACAGAGCTTCTTCGACGACACGATAACGCTCGTTCCAGCGGGCGATTGCATCATCCAGCTTGGCCAATTGCGGGCGAAGGATCGCCGCACGCAGATTGTCCATCCGCGCCGACATGTTGGGCGTATCCAACTTGATGTCATCGTAAACATCAGCGGCAGGCCCCGCGCCATGACGATCAAACAGCATGTAGGAGCCAGACATAATTGTCGCACGTGCCATGAAGGCTTCATCCGTGGAGATGATCAGCCCGCCCTCGCCGGAATTGATATGCTTGTAGGTCTGGCTGGAGAAACAACCGGCCAACCCGAAATTGCCCGACTTCTTGCCACGCCAGGATGCACCCATCGTGTGGGCACAGTCTTCTAGCAGGGTTATGTTTAGCGCTTCGGTCAAAGCACCCAACGCGTCCATGTCACAAAGATGACCGCGCATGTTCGACAGCATCAGCACCTTAGCGCCTGACTGCTCGGCCTTGGCGCGAAGATCATCTAAATCGATGACCAAATCCTCGGTGATTTCGACAAGCACCGGCTCGGCGCCGACTCCGGCGATGGCGCCAGGAACAGGCGCAAGCGTGAAGGCATTGGTGAGCACTTTGTCGCCGGGCTTGACGCCAGCGGAGCGCAACGCAATCTGCATCGCCTGTCCGCCAGATGCCACGGCCAGACAGTAGCGCGCGCCTTGCCAAGCGGCATAATCACGCTCCAGCAGGACCGTCTCGGATTCTTCACCCGCCAAAACGTTGTAGCGGTGCAATCGCCCGGACTGCATCACCTCAACAGCTGCCGCGATCCCCTCATCAGGGATCGGTTCCTGCTGTGTGAAACTGCCCCGAAAGGGTGGCAGACCCATGGCTTACTCCGCCGCCTGCGCCATGGAAGTGTCAGCAAAGAAGGCGTCATAGCCAAACAAAGCCGCCGATCCACCAGTGTGAAGGAAAACCACGCGCTCGCCCTTTTTGAAGTGTCCTCTACGGACATAGTCGATCAGACCAGCAGCACCTTTGCCGGAGTAAACAGGATCCAGAAGGATACCCTCCAGCTCAGCAAACATCCGGATCGCTTCCAGCGTGTCCTCGCGCGGCAGGCCGTAGCCTTCGCCGACATAGTTCGTGTCGGCACGAACATCTTCGCGCGCAACAATGCCAGGCAATCCCATTTTTTCCGCCGTTTTACAGGCCAGGTCATAGACCATCTGCTCTTGTTTCGGCTGCGGCGCGCGGGTGCCGAACCCGAGGAGAGGAATGCCAGCATTCAAAGCCTTCAAGCCGACGACCAATCCGGCCTGGGTGCCCGATGACCCAGTCGCGTGCACAAGATGATCGACCACCAAGCCTTGCTCATTGGCCTGGGCGAGCAACTCCATCGCGCAGTTGACGTATCCTAGGGCACCCGTCGGGTTCGATCCTCCGCCTGGGATCACATAAACCGTCTTACCCTCGGCGCGGGCCGCCTCGGCGGCCTTTTCCATCTCGCCAGGCATGTCGTGACCACCGGGATACTTAGCCGTGGTCGCGCCATGCAAATGATCAAGCAGCACATTGGCATTGTCGTTGTAATTATGATCGCTGTAGCCGGTACGGTCCTCAAGCAGGATGTGGCATTTCATGCCGAGCTTGGAAGCAAAGGCCGCCGTCTGACGAGCATGGTTAGACTGGGTTGCGCCCTGGGTCATGGCGATGTCGGCGTTCATGGCCTCGGCTTCGGCCATCAGAAATTCCAGCTTGCGCGTCTTGTTGCCGCCAGTGGACATGCCGGTGCAGTCGTCGCGCTTAATCCAGATCTCCGGACCACCCAACTCCTTGCTCAACCGCTCCATCGGTTCCAGCGGGGTTGGGAGATGCGCCAGCCGAAGCCGAGGAAAACGAGCGAGGTGCATGGCAGGTCCTTTGTTAAAATTGCACCATCGCAGTCTTGCTGACGAAAAACCCCAATGCAAATTCGAAATTTTTGATCTAACATGCAAATCATGCAACTTAGGGGAGCGTCATGCGATTAGAATGGCTTGAGGATATCTTGGCGGTCGCCGACACCGGCTCCTTCACTGAAGCCGCAGACAGACAGCACTTAACGCCGTCGGCATTCTCTCGCCGCATCCAACAGATTGAAGAGCATCTGGGCGTGGAACTATTCGACCGCACCCGAAAGCCCATCCAGCTAAAGCCGACCACAGATGAGAACAAAGCCGAGATCGCTAGGCTTGTTGGCAGCTTGCGGCAGCTATCCACCGATTTACAGCGCAGCAGCCGATTGTCCGGCAATCGCTTGGTGATTGCCAGCCAGCATGCGCTGACCGCCGCGTTTACCCCACGCGTGCTTAGAGTCATACAACGACACCACAGTGAGCTTTACGTACGGCTGCGCTCAGCCAATCTGGATGATTGTTTTAGCTTGCTCTTGGGACGCCAGGCAGATTTGGCCATTCTCTACCAAGCGCCAGATCAAAAACCGGACCAATCTGCAGATTTTCTCCAAACGCTAACCATCGGCAACGACAGGCTGGTTCCTGTGTTTTCAGCTGCCGACAAGGCTCTGCTCAACGAGCGTTTTGCGTCCGGACAATTGCCCATTATCGCTTACCCCAATGATGTGTTCTTGGGCCAGGTGATGGATCGCACGATCCTCCCACGAGTACGTAGCCTTGCCGACGCCGTCCCACGCGTGGAAACAGCACTCACTCTGGCCGCATTAGAATTTGCAGCCTCCGCCATCGGCGTTGCCTGGGTGCCACTATCACTTGCACGCAAGGAACTATCCTCTGGGAGTCTTCACGATCTCTCGTCCACATTACCCAGTTGCGATCTCACAATCACTGCCGCGCGCCTCAACCAAGAGACGACCAAAAGTGAAGACCTTATTTGGTCGCTACTGGAATCGCTCCCGGTAGGTGAGCCCAGCTAATGTGACTGCAAGTCAGAGACCCTATTCAACCTGGTTTGATCAGCGTATTTGAAGAGGGCATGGTCTGCGCCCTCGCGCTTTGACCCCCTCACCGATCTGAATGCAGCCCTCTTGTTTCAGTTCCTCAAAAACAACGCCCGATGGCTTGGCGCAGGATTTCTTCTGACCATCTCGTCCGGGTTCGGCCAGACCTGGTTCATTTCTCTGTTTGCCGGGTTCATAAAACAGGAGCACGGCCTGACCGATGGTCAATGGGGCAGCCTCTACACCGTGGCGACGCTCGGCTCAGCCGCTCTGCTCTTCTGGCGCGGCTCCCTCGCCGACACGATCCCGCTTTACAAGCTCGCCCCAATTATCGCCGCCGGGTTCGGCATCGCGGCACTCGGTCTGGCGTTCTCGCCATGGGTTTGGCTGCTTGGGTTGTCCTTGTTTGCGCTGCGCTTCTGCGGTCAGGGGATGTTTACACATATCGCGATGACAGCAATGGGCCGTTGGTTCGAAGCACGCCGCGGGCAAGCTGTTGCCGTCGCCAACTTGGGGCATCCAGCTGGTGAGATGGCGCTGGCCTTGACCGCTGTCGTCGCAATCGGGGTGCTTGGTTGGCAGACCACGTGGCTGGTCGTATCAGCGATTCTCATCCTCGTCATTCTACCAAGCCTCTATTGGCTTCTTCATGAAGGACGGACCGCACAGGGCGTACGGTTGCAAACGGGCACTCCAGGATTGGGCGGCAAGCACTGGAAACGCCAAGATGCGGCGCGGCACTGGCTGCTGCCGGCGATGCTGCCTGTCTTGCTGACCCCTGGGTTCATCGGCACCGTCATCTTCTTTCATCAAGTACATGTGGCAGAGGTCAAAGGCTGGACACTGCTTGCGATGGCGCCAGGATATACAGCATATGCCGGCCTTTCGGTCGCATTCGGCTTCCTCAGTGGATGGGCCAGCGACAGGTTTGGTGCACAAAGGCTACTGCCTCTTTTGCTCGTTCCAATGGGCCTGGGTATCGCGGTTGTTGGTCCGGCGGAGCATGTCGCGGCGTGGTATATGGCGCTTGGGCTGATAGGCATCACGCAGGGCGTCAACAGCGCCCTTCTGGGCGTTCTCTTCCCGCTGGTCTATGGCACCGAGCATCTCGGATCGATCCGCTCTATGGCGACAACGATCATGGTGGTGTCTACCGCCATTGGACCTGGCATCACTGGCTTGCTGATTGATCATGGCATCACTTTTCCAGCGCAAGCCCTCACCATGGGTCTTTGGTGCATTGGCCTTTCGGTCGTGTGCCTGTTCATAGAACGCCGCCTGACGCGCGAACTCTCGGCCAGATAAACAATCCGGCAAATCGTGCTCTTTCAAACGAACCAGGGCCCGAGATCTTTCGATCTCGGGCCCTGGAACCTGCCGGAACCGTCAGGCCCCGACTGGAGGAAGGCTTACGACTTAGAGCCTAGACCTACTGCCAGGACTGGATCAGCTCATCGTAGCTGATCGTCATTGGCTGCTCGTCTTCGTTCTCCAACTCAGCTTTCGGAGACCCTGGCTGGCTCAACCAGAACTCTGGATCCATTTCCTCGTTGAGGACCGGACCAAGGTCGCCCTGAACACCAGAACGCTCCAAACGCTCAAGAACACGTTCTTGCTCGGCGCAGAGATTGTCGAGTGCTTCCTGAGCCGAAAGGGAACCAGAAGAGGCATCACCAATGTTCTGCCACCAGAGCTGCGCCAAACGTGGGTAGTCAGGCACGTTGGTGCCGGTTGGTGACCACTGAACGCGAGCCGGCGAGCGGTAGAACTCGACCAGACCACCAAGGTTCGGCGCACGCTCGGTGAAGCTCTCATGGTTGATCGTCGATTCACGGATGAATGTCAGACCAGTGTGAGACTTCTCAAGATCGACCGTCATGGAGGTGACGAACTGGGCGTAGAGCCAAGCAGCCTGCGCACGATCCACTGGGGTCGACTCCATCAAGGTCCAGGAACCAGCATCCTGGTAACCGACCTTCATGCCATCTTCCCAGTAAGCGCCATGCGGGCTTGGGGCCATGCGCCAGCGCGGTGAGCCATCTTCGTTGAGAACAGCAGCCGCACCTTCACCCACCATGTCGGCGGTGAACGCTGTGTACCAGAACATCTGCTGCGCGATGCCGCCCTGCGATGGGATCGGACCGGATTCAGAGAAGTTCATGCCAGCAGCAGCCGGAGGTGCATAAGCAGTCAGCCAATCGGTGTACTTTTCGATGGCATAAACAGCTGCTGGACCGTTGGTAGCACCGCCACGGGCAACACAAGAACCCACGGGCTGAGAGTTTTCGTTCACACGAATGCCCCACTCATCGACCGGCAGACCGTTCGGCTCGCCAACGTCTCCCATGCCAGCCATCGACATCCACGCATCGGTGAAGCGCCAGCCAAGCGAGGGATCGCGACGACCATAGTCCATGTGGCCGTAGACATCGCCTTCATGACCCATATGCGAGAGATCGCGACCGGTGAAGAACTCAGCAATCTGCTCGTACGCCGTCCAGTTCACTGGCACGCCAAGCGGATAGCCATATTCGGCTTCGAAGTCGGCCATGTTCTTTTCGTCGGTGAACCAGTCATAACGGAACCAGTAAAGGTTCGCGAACTGCTGCGTCGGCATCTGGTAGAGCTTGCCATCAGGACCGGTGGTGAAGTCCAGGCCGATGAAATCGTCCAGGTTCAACGTTGGGCTGGTAACGTCAGCGCCTTCACCTGCAATCCAGTCGGTCAGGTTGCGAACCTGCTGATAGCGCCAGTGTGTGCCGATGAGATCGGAATCGTTCACATAAGCATCATAGATGTTTTCGCCGGTCTGCATCTGCGTTTGCAGACGCTCAACAACATCGCCCTCGCCGATCAGATCGTGGGTGACCTGAATGCCGGTGATTGCGGTGAACGCTGGCGCCAACACGTTGGCTTCATATTCGTGGGTTGTGATCGTTTCCGACACCACACGAATTTCCATCCCTTGATAGGGCTCAGCAGCGTCAATAAACCACTGCATCTCCGCTTCCTGCTCAGCGCGGCTAATCACGGAGCGCTCGATTTCCGCATCAAGGAATGCGGTCGCGGCATCCATGTCGGCAAATGCCGGCATGACGGGCAACAGCCCTGCCGTCAGTGCAAGCACCGAGGTTGTTCTAAGGATTGACTTCATTGTTTCCTCCCAAAGGATTGGAACAGTTGGTTTGGTGCGGCCGACTTGTTGGCATCGGTCCGCGTGGGAATTGCCCGTTACACCCAGCGGAAAACCGCAGCGGCATAAGCAAGGCAGACGAGCAGCGCATAGGGCTGCGGTCCGACCTCCAAGCCCAGCCAGGCCAGATTGATAAAGGCTGAGCCAAGAAGCGTGATGAACAGCCGATCACCACGGGTCGTTTCGATCCGAAGAACGCCGACACGCGGCGTCTCCGGGAATTTGATGGCAAGCACCGTGAAGGTGAAAAGCAGGAGCGCGATGACGCCGAAAAAAATCGCCGTCTGCGAAGTCCATGCCATCCAGGAAAGGTCCATGATTTCCTCCCTCCTTTCGGGGCTCTAAACGCGGCCCAGGGCAAAGCCCTTGGCGATGTAGTTGCGAACGAAATAGATGACCAAAGCACCCGGCACGATGGTGAGAACACCAGCTGCGGCAAGCACGCCCCAATCGATCCCGGACGCACCAACGGTCCGGGTCATGATGGCAGCGATCGGCTTGGCTTCAGTGGCCGTGAGCGTACGTGAGAGCAGCAGTTCCACCCACGAAAACATGAAACAGAAGAAGGCTGCCACACCGATGCCTGAGGCGATGAGCGGCATGAAAATCTTCACGAAAAAGCGCGGAAACGAGTAGCCGTCGATATAGGCCGTCTCGTCGATTTCCTTCGGCACGCCGCGCATGAAGCCTTCCAATATCCACACTGCCAGTGGCACGTTGAACAGCGTGTGCGCTAAGGCGACGGCAATATGCGTGTCGAACAGGCCGACCGACCCATAAAGCTGGAAAAACGGCAGCGCGAAAACCGCAGGTGGCGCCATCCGGTTGGTGAGCAACCAGAAGAACAGATGCTTGTCGCCGAGGAAATTGTAGCGGCTGAAAGCGTAGGCGGCCGGCAAAGCAACCGCCAAGCTGATGACCGTGTTCATCGTCACGTAAATGATCGAGTTCACATAACCCATATACCAGCTGGGATCGGTCAGGATCGTCGCATAGTTGGCAAAGGTCAGATTGGTCGGGAACAGCGTCAGCCCGCCCAATATTTCTGAATTTGTCTTCAGGCTCATATTGATGAGCCAGTAAATCGGCAAAAACAGAAACAGCAGGTAGAGCGCCATCACGATGGCTTTACGATTGATCATCACACACCGTCCCTTTTGTCGAGATTGGTCATGACGGTGAAGAAAACCCATGAAATCAAAAGGATAACCAGGAAGTACATGATCGAGTAGGCAGCCGCCGGACCCAGATCGAGTTGGCCAAGCGCAATTTTCACAAGATCGATCGACAGGAAGTTCGTCGAGCTACCAGGCCCGCCACCGGTCACCACGAACGGCTCGGTGTAGATCATGAAGCTGTCCATGAAGCGCAGCAGGATCGCGATCATCAGCACGCCCATGATTTTGGGCAATTCAATGTAACGAAACACGCTCCAGCGGCTCGCCTGATCGATCTTGGCCGCCTGATAATAGGCATCCGGGATTGATTGCAGGCCAGCATAGGCGAGCAGCGCGACCAGCGACGTCCAGTGCCAAACATCCATCAGGATCAGCGTGAACCAGGCGTCAAACGCGTCTTGCGTGTAGTTGTAGTCGATGCCGATGGCTTCCAGCGTGTAGCCAAGCAGACCAATGTCGACGCGGCCAAAAATCTGCCAAATCGTGCCGACAACGTTCCAGGGGATGAGCAGCGGCAGAGACATTACGACGAGGCAGAACGACACCCAAAAACCTTTTTTGGGCATGTTGAGTGCGATGTAGACGCCAAGCGGAATCTGGATCAGCAAAATGATGCCGGAGAACATCAGCTGCCGACCGAAGGACGCCCACATGCGGTCAGATTGCAACGTCTCGCGGAACCAATCGAGGCCCGCCGGGAAGAAGACATTGTTGCCGAACGTGTCCTGAACCGAATAGTTGACCACCGTCATCAGCGGGATCACCGCGGAGAACGCGACAAGCACCAGCATCGGTAGAACCAGGAACCAGGCCTTTTGGTTGTCGGTCTTGTTCATCAGGCCGCCTCCCCTTTTTGCTCTTCAAGAGGCGCCACACGCCAGTCGTCGGCATAAATGTTGATCTTCGACGGATCGAAAGTGACTCTTACGTCAGAGGAAGGCACCGGCTCACCTTCCGCCAAAATTGCGCTCAGGCCAACATCAGCCAGGCTGAGCCGCACGATCTTGTGGCGACCAACATCCTCAACCCGGTCGATGGTTGCCGACAGGCCGGCACCACCGCTGGCAAGACGCACGAATTCTGGGCGCACACCGATTTGCACCTTGCCGCTTGCCGGGCCGTAGCCCTGGCCAAGATCCACCGATCCGCCGGCGACCTGGGCCGTTGCGCCATCAACAGTTGCATCGAGCAAATTCATGCCAGGCGAGCCGATGAAATAACCAACGAAGGTGTGTTCAGGCGTCTCAAAAAGCTCTTCGGGTGTGCCGATCTGCACCACGCGGCCGTCATACATAACCACCACCTTGTCGGCGAAGGTCAGTGCTTCGGTCTGATCGTGGGTCACATAAATCATCGTGTGCCCAAATTCGTGATGCAGGGATTTCAGCTGCGTGCGCAGCTCCCACTTGAGATGCGGATCGATCACGGTGAGCGGTTCATCGAACAGGAGCGCGTTGACGTCTTCGCGGACCATGCCGCGCCCGAGCGAAATCTTCTGCTTGGCGTCGGCGGTCAGCCCACGTGCTTTGCGGCCAAGCTCCTCTTCCATGCCGATCATCTTGGAGACGGTCTGTACGCGCTGGGCGATGTAAGCTGCATCGGCGCCGCGATTGCGCAGCGGAAACGCCAGATTATCGCGCACGCTCATCGTGTCGTAGACGACAGGGAACTGGAAGACCTGCGCGATGTTGCGCTCGGCGGTTGGCGACTGGGTGACATCTTCACCATTGAAGAAAATTTGACCCTGACTCGGCTGTAAGAGCCCAGAAATAATGTTGAGCAAGGTGGTCTTGCCGCAGCCCGATGAACCGAGCAGCGCGTAAGCTTCCCCGTCCACCCAATCATGGTTGATTTCTTTGAGCGCGTAATCGTCCTCGCCCGACGGGTTGGAAAGATAGGAGTGCGCCAAATTTTCAAAGGTGATCTTGGCCATGTCTACGCGGCCTCCGCATAAGGCGCCGGCGCGACCAGATCGCCATCCTGGGAAAAGATGTAGGCGTGGTCGGTATCCAGGTAAACCTTCAACTCCTTTCCCAACTCCAACTCGTGGACGCCGTGGATGAGACCAACCCAAGGCTCGCCATGGTGATCGAGGTGAACGAAGGTTTCCGAGCCGGTGATCTCTGTCACCGAAAGCTTGGTGTTGAACTCCATCGCACCATCCACATGGCGGTGCAGCTCCACATGGTTCGGACGGAAGCCGGCCAAATACTGGCCGTCAGAAACGCCTGATAGCTGTTTGACCGCTGGCGCCTTCTGGCCATCACCAAATGAAAGTGTGTCACCCGTTTTCGTCACAGCCAGGAAGTTCATCGGTGGGTCGGAGAACACCCGCGCCGTCGTGGCATTGTTGGGCTTGCGATAAACCGACGGGGTCAAACCAAACTGGGTGATCTTACCCTCCCACATGGCCGCGGTGTTACCGCCGAGCAGCAGAGCCTCTTCCGGCTCTGTCGTCGCGTAGACAAAAATCGCGCCCGATCGCTCGAAGATTTTGGGAATTTCGATGCGCAGTTCTTCGCGCAGCTTGTAATCAAGGTTGGCGAGCGGCTCATCAAGCAGCACCAACCCGGCATTCTTCACTAGAGCCCGTGCCAGCGCACACCGTTGTTGCTGACCCCCGGAAAGCTCAAGCGGCTTGCGCTGAAGCATCGGCGTCAACTTCATCATCTCAGCGACTTCTTGGACGGCCTTGTCGATTTCGCCAGCATCCATCTTCAGCAAGCGCAGCGGCGAGGCGATGTTGTCGTAAACCGTCATCGACGGGTAATTGATGAACTGCTGGTAGACCATGGCGACCTTGCGGTCCTGCACGCGCTGACCGGTCACATCCTCGCCGTTCCAAAGAACCCGTCCGGTATTGGGCACATCAAGGCCTGCCATCAGGCGCATCAGTGTGGTTTTTCCAGACAGCGTCGGCCCGAGCAGCACGTTCATCGTGCCGTTCTGCAATTCCAGATCTGTTGGATAGATGTGCGTTTTGCCGGCAACGGATTTCGACACACCCTCTAATTTCAATGACATTACCGCCCTCCCCCGAGCGCGCTGCGTGCCTCGGATGGCTCGCCACCATTGGCGCCCCCAGGCGCGGCACGATGGTCGTCGATCCAAGTATCGAGCACTGCAATTTCTTCAGGCTTGAGTTTCAAACCAAGTTTGGTCCGCCGCCAAACGATATCGTCGGCTGCACGGGCATATTCATGATCCATAAGCCACCGCACTTCGCGCTCACTGAGCGTCGCGCCAAAATCTTCACCTAGATCCGCGTGGCCCGCCGCATCCCCAAGGATTGCGGAAGCCTCAGTGCCATAAGCGCGCACCAAACGGCGGGCATGGCGATGTTCCAGATAAGGATGATCGCGGCGCAAATCATTGACCAGTTGATCGAAGCCATCGACGGCGAAATCGCCGCCAGGCAGCGCCACACCTGCCGTCCAGGGACCAGGCAGCCCATCGAACTGTTCGGCGATCAGATCGAGCGCGCTTTCGGCCAGCCGGCGGTAGGTCGTGATCTTGCCGCCAAAGCAATTGAGGATCGGCGCACCGCCATTCTTGTCCACCTTCAACGTGTAATCACGCGTCGCCGCGGTCGCTGAACTCGCACCGTCATCGTAGAGCGGCCGGACACCGGAGTAGGTCCAGACCACATCATCAACCGTCACTTCTTGTTTGAAATACTGGCTGACGAATCGCAGCAAATAGTCCCTCTCTTCCGGCGTGCATTCGGCTGCAATTGATACATCCTCATGCTCGGCGTCGGTCGTCCCGATCAGCGTGAAGTCCTGCTCATAGGGAATGGCAAAAATGATCCGACCATCCGTGCCCTGGAAGAAGTAGCACTTGTCGTGATCGTAGAGCTTGCGCGTCACGATGTGGCTGCCGCGCACCAGCCGCACGCCCTCAGATAAGTTCAACCGAACCTTCTGGTGAATAATGTCGCCAACCCAGGGCCCACCGGCATTGACCAGCATGCGCGCCTTGAAACCCTGCCGGGCACCAGTGGCCACATCCTCGGTCGTCACATCCCAATGATCGGCATGGCGTTCAGCGCCGACGACTTTGGTACGCACCATGATCGCGGCGCCGCGCGCTTCAGCGTCGCGGGCATTGAGCACCACCAAGCGGGAGTCTTCCACCCAGCAATCGGAGTATTCGTAGGCCCGCTCAAAGCGATCATTGATTGGCCCGCCTTCCGGCGCTTGGCGCAGATCAAGCGTCGCTGTACCCGGCAGGATTTTCCGGCCACCCAGGGAATCGTACAAAAACAGGCCAAGACGAATGAGCCAAGCGGGGCGCCGCCCCTTCATCCATGGCATGAATACGTTGAGCAGCCGCGAGGTCGGCGTGTCGCTCTCAAAGCGCATATCCTTGTGGTACGGCAGCACGAAACGCATCGGCCAGCTGATATGCGGCATGGCGCGCAGCAGCACCTCGCGCTCGATCAGCGCCTCGCGCACCAAGCGGAACTCAAAATACTCAAGATAGCGAAGGCCACCATGGAACAGCTTGGTGGAAGCCGATGAGGTCGCAGACGCCAGATCGCCCATCTCAGCCAGGACCACATCCAAGCCGCGACCGGCCGCATCGCGTGCGATCCCGCATCCATTGATACCGCCACCGATCACGAAAAGATCGTGGATATCCGATGTGCCTTGTTTTTTCGGCACCTGAGCCTCCCTCCTCAGAATTTTTCTAAGCATGGCAGGCTGAACAAGAAAAAGGAAGATAGTTTTTTTCGTTTTTTTTCGGTTTTCTTATCGCAATGCTTTATCTATGTTTTTTGTACCGAAAAGGCTTCCGAAAATGCGAATTTCGGTCAATTTTGAACGATTTTGACGCTGAACAACATCCATTTGATACCCATAATCGAATACCGAACAGAAACGCGCAATTGATGCACAACTTGCAGGCAACAACCGAAGGTGATGAAATCATGATCAGCAATGGAGAAGCCGCAAATGGCCCAAACCTTCAGGCAAGTTGAGATCGTCGATGTCATCCGGCGCGAGGGTAAGATCACCGTTGAAAGCCTGGCCGAGCGGTTCGACGTCACCCTACAAACGATCCGCCGCGATCTGTCGGAGCTGGCCGAAGCAGGGAAGATCGAGCGGGTGCATGGCGGAGCGGTTTTGCCGTCCGGGACCGCCAACATCGCCTATGAGCAGCGTCGCAACCTGAACTTTGACGGCAAGCTGGAGATTGCCCGCGCCTGCGCAGCCGCCCTGCCCGATGATTGTTCGGTGTTCATCAATCTGGGCACGACGACCGAGGCCGTGGCGCGCGAGCTTCTCACCCACCGCGACATGCTGGTCGTCACCAACAACATGAACGTCGCGGCCATTCTTATCCCGAACGATGAATGCCAGGTGATCGTCACAGGCGGGACGCTGCGCCGGTCGGACGGTGGCCTGGTTGGCAATCTAACCACCAACACCATTGAACAGTTCAAGTTCGATTACGCCATCATCGGGTGCTCGGCCCTGGATGATGAGGGCGACATTCTCGACTTCGATATCCAGGAAGTCGGCGTCACCCAGCGCATCATCAACCAGGCCCGCGACGTCTTTCTGGTCGCCGACCACATCAAGTTTCAGCGCAAGGCACCGGCACGCGTCGGCTCGCTCGCCGATGTCTCATGCTTCTTCACCGATGATCCGATCCCCGCCGACCTGGCCAAAGCCTGCGACGACTGGGGCACGCAAGTGATTGTCGGCCGGGACGGTTTCGACGAGGCAGGCTTCAACCGCGAGCAGGACGTCGCCTAAGCCGCCTGGCGCAGCGCAAGCATCTCCCGCGCCTGATCGGTTGTTGCCACTGGTCTTTCATGGCGCGCGCAGATATCAACCACCCGCTGGATGAGCGCCGCATTTGAAGGCGCAAGCGTGCTTTTGTCCAGCCGGACATTGTCTTCCAAACCCGCACGAGCATGCCCGCCAGCGGCCACCGCCCATTCGTTGAGCAAGACCTGCGCAGGGCCGATGCCAGCCGCGCACCACTCCCCGCCCGGCACCAGGCGCTCAACGGTTTTCACATAATAATCAAACACATCCTTGTCGGCGGGCATCGCGTTTTTCACGCCCATGACAAACTGAATGTACGGCGTGTCGGGAATGCGGCCATCGGCATGCATCTTTGCCGCCTGGTGAATGTGCGAGAGGTCAAACGCCTCGATTTCCGGCTTCACCTCATAGGTGCGCATTTCGCCGGCCAGCCAATCGATCAAGTCCGGCGGGTTTTCATAAACACGGTTGGGGAAATTGTTCGAGCCGACCGATAGGGAGGCCATATCGGGCTTCAGCGGCAGCATGCCGCCGCGTTCATGCCCAGCGCCGGATCGGCCACCGGTCGAGAACTGAATGATCATGCCAGGGCAATGCTTTTCCACACCCTCTTTCAGCCGGGCAAATTTTTCCGGATCACTGGACGGCGTTTGATCATCGTTGCGCACATGCGCATGCAAAATCGTAGCACCCACCTCAAAGGCTTCATGCGTGGATTCCACCTGCTCATCCACCGTGATCGGAACGGCCGGATTGTTAGCCTTTGTCGGCAGTGAGCCGGTGATCGCCACACAGATGATGCAGGGTTTGTCGTTTGCCATTTAGTCTTGCTCTACCATGATGAAATCGAAGGAGGATTTCCACATCGTATCACCCTCGTCGCCAGGTTCCATGGTCGAAATAAGCGAAGCCTTAACCCCGAAAACCGCATCCGACGTCAGCCATTCATCACCATCGACAAAGGTGTGGGTGATGATGCGCTCGTAGCCGTGTGCCGAGACGATGAAATGCATGTGCGCTGGTCTGTTTGGGTGTCGCCCAAGTGCTGCGAGCATCTGCCCTACTGGGCCATCATCGGGGATGGGATAGGCGACGGGCCGGATGCCGCGAAAACTGTAGTCGCCATCTGCGCCGGTGGTAAAGATGCCGCGATTGTTAAACTTCGGCTGAATGTCCGGCTGCTGCACGTCGTAGAAGCCATCAGAGTTGTCGCACCAGACATCGATTGTGGCATTCTCGATTGGGTTACCCTGGTGATCAAGAACACGGCCCTGAAAAAGGCAACTCTCACCTTTGCCATCTAGGGATATGTTCTGCCCCATCGGATAGTGTGGGGCATCGGCCACATGAAACGGGCCGAGCACCGTGTTTTCGGTCGCGCCGCTTGGCCGGCGATGGTTGATGGCATCCACCAGCATCGACACGCCCAGCGTGTCACTGAGGAGGATGAACTCCTGGCGGTTCTCGTCGCACATCTGGCCAGTACGGGTCAGAAAATCGATGGCGACGCCCCACTCCTCCTGGGTCAGCTCCACATCTTTGGCGAAAGCATGAAGGTGCTTCACCAGCGATGCCATCACCGTAGCCAGACGAGGATTGATATCTTCGCCCATGCGGCTGTTGACGGCGGTGACAGACGTTTCTTCGGTGAACAAAGCCATGGAAAAGCTCCTAATTTGCGCGGTGTAGGAGGGCGTTGAGGACACGAGTAAGCTCAGCTTCGGGGTTTTCCACCATATCTTCTGCCCGCCAGGCGACATGTTGATCAGGCCGGACCAGAACGCAGCCGGCTTCATTGACCTCACGGGCACGGGCCCAATCGCCATGATGGTCGATGATATCCCGGCGCGGCCCGATCACATGCGCGCGGATGTCGAGGCCCAACTCCTTGCCCACCTTCGTTGCAGCATCCATCCAGGGTTCGCCATTGATCCCTGTGAGGATCGTGAATTGCCCGCGACCGACAAGATCGAGCGTGGAATGCTTGCCACCATCATGGTCATAAACCCAGGCGTGCGGGATGCGCGCACCGGGCCAGGTCGTCGGCTGGTAGTGTAGCTCAGCGTCGAGCTCAAAGGCCGGCTCCATCTGCCCATCGGTGACGATAGCCGATGATTTATATCGCTGGTTCATCTCCACGCCGTGGGCGTCGAACTCGTACTTCTTGAACGCAATCGCCTCGCGGATCGCGGCGCGTTGCTGCTCGGCTTCCATGTTGGCATCGCAGCGCTTGTCCATATTGGCCTGCATGACCTCTGGATCGGTAGACTCGGTCAAACCCAGCGCCTCGAAGATCGGCCCAAACTCGCCGATAGACTGGTTGGCGCGGGTCACAATCTGCTTGGCCACCGGGGCGCGTTCTTCTGAGTAACTGTCAAGCAAAGCCTCACCCGCCTGGCCCTTGATCACGGCGGCAAGCTTCCAGGCAAGATTGAAGGAATCCTGGATCGAGGTGTTCGACCCAAGCCCATTGGACGGCGGATGACGGTGCGCCGCATCGCCCATAATGAACACCCGGCCCGCCTGCATATTTGTGGCGTACATGTTGTTCACCGTCCACGTCGAAACGGAGGTGATCTCGGGCTCAATAGACTGATCGCCAACCAAATCGCGCACCACCTTGGTTGCAAAATCATCTGTCACGTCTGGCGCAGGCTGATTGATGTCGTAACCCCAGACGATCAGCCACTCGTTCCAGGGGCGCACCATGCGCACCAATCCCATGCCGATGCCGCCAACATCCGCGCCCGGCTGTACCACCCAGTAGAGAACAGAAGGACGGTGCGCGACGAATTTCGAAAGGTCAGCCTTGAAGATGATGTTCATCGAGCCGCCGACGCCCATCTCCCCTTCAAACGGCAAATTCTCCAGCTCGGCCACCTTGGAGTTGCCCCCATCAGCGCCCACCAAATAGCGCGAGCGGATGGTGATCTCTTTGCCGCTCAGCCGATCAAGACAGGTTGTGGTCACGCCCTCTGCGTCCTGTTCATGGCGCAGATACTCGGTCGACATGCGCGCCTGTGTGCCGCGTGAGCAGGCCGTCTTGAAGAGCAGCGGCTCCATCATTGTTTGCGGCAAATCGTTCATGAAGGTTGGCGAAGAGAGCAGGTGCTCCGCCTTCGACATCGGATGATTGCCCCAGCTCTTCATGCGGCCGATCTCTTCACCCGCCAGGCTTTCGCAGAAGACGTTCTCGCCCATAAGCTCTTGCTCGGCTGCGAACATATAGGCCTCGTCTTCGACCTCCTGTCCGAGATCGCGCAGCACTTCCATCGTGCGCTGGTTGGTGATGTGCGCGCGCGGCGTGTTAGCGAGCCAGCGGTAGCGGTTCACCGCCATATTCTCGATGCCATAGCTGGAAAGAAGCGCTGCGGTGGCAGACCCGGCAGGTCCGGTGCCGATGATGAGAACGTCTGTCGTGATGTCAGCCATTTGGTACTTCCTCAGTCTGTTGTGTCTTTGGTTTTGGGGTATCCAGCGCCCCGCCGGTCAGGCGTCGGCGTACCGGGAACAGCTCAACGCCGGTGCGACTGGAGACCAGACCCCAGAGGCCCTTGGGCGCGAAAAGCATGATGATGATGCCGATGATGCCAAGAATCATCAGGTACCAGGTGCCATAGTCGGCAAGCAGCGATTGCAAGATGAAGAACACCAGCACGCCAACGATTGGCCCCTCAATGGTGCCGATGCCGCCGATCACCACGATGAAGATGACGTAAGCCGTCCAGTCCTGAACCGAGAAGGCAGCGTCGGGTGAGATGCGCGCCTTTTGCAGATAGATCAGGGCACCTGCGATACCGGTGCCGAAGGCTGCGACCAGGAACACGACCCACTTCATGCGCCCAGCATCGACCCCGACCGATTTAGCCGCTTCGATGTTGTCGCGCACGGCGGCCAAAGCGAGACCACGTTTGGTGCGCAGAAGCCAATAGATGCCGCCAATGGTCGCCACCGCCAAGATAACGGCCAGCCAGTAAGAGAGGATGTCGCGCGCCGCCGCGCTGCGCACGCCGAAGAGGTTTTCAATCGCTTCGGCGAACATCAGTTCGCGTGTCGCCGAGCGCGGCAGCGACGTGCCCGTGCCGCCGCCGACGGCCTGCCATTGTGACGTCACAAGGCGCACCACCTCGGCGATCACCCAGGTACCAATGGCGAAATAAGCGCCTTGGAGGCGGAACGCGAAGAACGCAGTGGGGATAGCAAGGAGCACGGCCACAACGCCGCCAAGCAAGATCGCGGGTATGGGATCAAGCCCGGCGAGAATCACGACGCCGAACATGGCGTAAGCACCAATGCCAACAAAGGCTTGCTGGCCGATGGAGACAAGCCCACCATAACCAGCGAGCAAGTTCCAGAATTGCGCCAGCACCAGCATAGTGAGGATGAAAAACATGTCCTGGATCAGGCTTCGCGAGGCGAAGGCGGGCAGCGCCACCAGCACCACGATCAGGATGAGGGCGAAGATGCCCGCTATCTTGGAGGCTTTGGTGCCGGTGTGAACGGCATAGGGTGTCGTGTGGTCATCCATCGCTCGGCCTCCTAATCCACGGCCCGCGGGAAAAGCCCGCGCGGACGAATGAGCAGCACCACCAAGAAGGCGACATGGCCGGCCAGGATTTGCCACTCGGGATTGATCGCCGCACCCACCGTCTGCGCCACTCCGATGATGATACCGCCAAGGAGCGTGCCCCAGAGCGATCCAAGACCGCCGATGATTACCGCCTCGAACGCGTAGATGAGGCGAGCCGGGCCAATGTTCGGATCGAAGTTCGAGCGCATGCCAAGATAGAGCGCGGCGATGGTCACAATGATCATCGCGATGCCGGTTGCCTTGGCAAAGATATTTGCAGGCTTGATACCCATAAGGCTTGCCGTGGTGGGATCATCAGACGTTGCGCGAAACGCCCGACCAAGCTCGGTGCGATAGAAGAGCTGGTTGAGGCCAACGATCACCAAGATCGCCGAGCCAAAAGTGAGCAGTGGCAGCACACCAAGATTGATACCCGCCACCTCAACCGAAGCCGTGGACAAGGCGCCAGTGGGCAAGCGTTGGCTGTCGGCGGAAAAGCCTTCCAGCAGCGCGTTTTGCAACACAACCGACAAGCCGAATGTGACCAACAAGGGTGGAAGGATGTCCTCGCCCAACACGCGGTTGAGCATGTACTTCTGCAGGCCATAACCAAGCATGAACATGAACGGGATCGCCACCGCCGCCGCAAGGAAGGGCGACAGACCGGTCATCGTCACCAGCAGCAAGATGAGATAGGCGCCCATCACGATAAGGTCGCCATGGGCCAGGTTCACCAGCCGCATGATGCCGAACACGAGCGAGAGGCCGGCGGCAAATAGCGCGTAAAGCCCACCAAGCAGAATGCCTTGAAGGACGGTATCAACCCAGATCATGCCGCTGCTCCAAAATAAGCGTCGTGGATAGCCTCCCGCGACAGATCATCGGGCGTGCCCGACAGCGTCACCCGGCCTTCCATCATGCAGTAGACGCGGTCGGCAACCTGCATCGCCTGGCCGATGTCCTGTTCGACTAAGATGAGAGAGGCCCCGGCCTCCTTGATTTTGGGAACCGCTTTGTAGATGTCGCGGATCACCACCGGTGCGAGGCCGAGCGAGATTTCATCGCACAGAAGAATGCGCGGATTGCTCATCAGCGCCCGGCCAATTGCCACCATCTGTTGCTGGCCGCCTGACAGCGCCGTGCCGGGGTTGCTGCGGCGTTCTTTAAGGATCGGGAAGAGGTCGTAGACCGTCTCCAGATCCCAATGCCCGCCAGTCTTGCGGCCATAGGTGCCGATCAGCAGGTTCTCTTCCACCGACAAGGATGGGAACAGGCGTCGCCCCTCCGGCACCATCGCCACACCCATCGCCATGATGGCATCGGCGGTCGCATTGCCAATGGCTTGGCCATCGAAGGTTACAGTACCTAGGGCATTAATGAGCACGCCCGCGATGGACCGCATGAGCGTTGTCTTGCCCGCGCCGTTGGCACCGATGATCGCGATGGTCTCGCCCTCGTTGAGGTCGATATCCACGCCGAACAAGGCTTGGAAATCACCATAATGGGCGGTGAGATTATTGGTCTTGAGGAGCGTCATCAGATTTCGATTCCCAAATAGATCTCTTTGACTTCTCTGGACTCCATGATCACTTCGGGATCGCCGATGCCGATCACCTTGCCAAAGTCGAGGACAAGCAACCGGTCGACCACGGAGTTGAGCGCGTGCAGAACGTGTTCGATCCAGATGATCGTGACGCCTTCGGCATGGATCGACTTGATGGTCTCCACCAGCGCGTGGCACTCGCCTTCGGTGAGCCCGCCAGCGATTTCATCGAGCAACAAAAGTTTCGGATGGGTCGCCATGGCGCGGGCCAATTCCAGCCGCTTGCGCTCAAGCAGCGACAGCGAGCCGGATGTCTGGTTGGCTTTGCCGATCAGTTCGGTCCGCTCCAGAATCACTGCACATTGGAGCATCACTTCGTTCTCGGCACGCTGCCGCCCGAAGGTCGCCGCCACCACCAAATTCTCGTAGACGGTCAGATGCGTGAAGGGTTGCGGAATCTGAAATGACCGCCCAATGCCTGAAATGCAACGCTGCATAGCGGGCACTTTGGTCACGTCGCGTCCTTCAAAATGGACGCTGCCCTTGTCCGCCGGGATGTTGCCGGTGATCAGGTTGAACAACGTGGACTTACCGGCACCGTTCGGCCCAATGATACCGAGCGCCTGCCCCTCCGACACGTCGAATGTGACATCGTCCGTCACTTTCAAAGCGCCGAAGCTTTTCGACACGTTTTGTAAGGCAAGCATGGTCATGGCTCGCTCCAGGCGGCTTGGCTGAGAGAGGGAGCGTACGGCGCAGTGTGGCGCCGTACACGTTGATAAAGCTTAGGAAATCTCTTCCATCGTTCCACCTGTGGGGATCGATAGCTGGTCGGAATTGTCGACAATGACGAGGTCATAGCCTCCGCCATCTTTTAGGCGCCACTGACCACCAACGAGCGGTGTCTTGGCGATATTGCGCGCGGCAAAGGGCGGCAAACCAGCACCATTGAAGGCAATCGGACCAACAATGGTGTTGAGGTTGGACGCGGCAATGGCCTCGGCCACCGCATCGCCATCGCTTGAGTCTTCGACCCGACCCATCACATCGACGGCCAGCTCGAACAGGGCGTGCACGAAGCCGATGGGCTGCGTCCACTGCTTGCCAGTTTCACCGGTGTAGGCCTCAGCAACTTGACCAGCGGTCAGGCCATTGAGCGAGGACGAGAACGGATGGCTGGGTGACCACCAGACCTCTGAGGAAAGGTTATGTCCGCTGTCGCCCAACGCTTCAACGGCCTGCGGGAACAGGATCGCCTTGCCGATCGAGGCAGCCTTCGGCGTGAAGCCCTGCTGCTTGGCCTGATTCCAAAACGTCGTGAAATCCGGTGGGATCGGCACGCCGGTGACGATCTCCACATTGCCCTGCTTGAAGGCATTGATCTGCGCAGAGAAGTCATCTGTCAGATTCTGGTAACGACCTGGATCGGTCAGTGTGTAGCCTTGGGCATCGAGAACCGGCGGGAAGCCGACATTGGGATCGCCCCAGGCATTGCCGTCGCCATCATTGGGGAACAGGCCGCCAACCGATTTGTTGGTATCGAGCTGACCCCACATGGCGGTGAACACCGAGATCACATCCTCAAGGCCCCAGAAGAAATGGTAGGCATAGTCGAACGGTTCCCAGCTTTCCGGGTTGCCAGGATTACCTTGCTGCCCAATGAACCAGGGTTGCCATGGCGCAACCGTTGAGATCACCGGCACGCCCTCGGACTCTGCCGTCGTCGCAACAGGGTTGGTGGTTTCAGGGGTGGAGGCAACGAGCAGCAAGTCCACCTCATCATCAATGATGAGTTCCTGGGCGACGTCCGCCGCGCGGTTGGGATTGGACTGGCTGTCCTTGACGATAACCTCAAAATTCTCAGCAACCGCGGACTGCGCGAAGTTCGACAGGATGAAATTGTCAGCTTCAGCGAAGGCAGCCAGCGGCCCCGATTGCGGGCTGACATAGCCAAGCTTGATGCGTGCACCCTGCGCAATGGCCGGCATGGGGAAGGCACTCACTGCAGCGGCAGCGGCTGTGCTCTTCAAAAGTGTGCGGCGTGTGATCATGTCATCCTCCCAGATGATTGGTTCGTTGTTTGTCGGTTGTCAGAGAACGGGCGGGTCGCCTGCCCAAGCGGCTTGGAGCAGCTTGCGGATCGCATCGCGCTCAACAGGCCGTGGATTGGGATAGGGTTTGCTGGTGGCTAGATCAGCCGCCCTTTCGAGATCGCTCTCGTCGAGGCCGAGATCCTTCAGCGCGGTCGGCGCACCCACCATCACCGCGAATGCATGCAAAGACTGGCCAGCGTTCGTGCCACCAAAGATGTCGCAGATGGGTTGCAACTGGCCGGCAACGGCGCGGGCATTATAGGCAATGGCATGGGGCAGCACGACAGCGTGCGTTTCAGCATGGGGGAGATTAAACGACCCACCCAGCGTGTGGCAAAGCTTATGATGCAGCGCCATGCCGACTTGGCCGAGCACCGTGCCGCATAGCCAGGCGCCATAAAGCGTTTCGCCGCGCGCCTCTAGGTCTTGCGGATTGTCGATGACCTTCGGCAGCGCGCTCTTGAAGGCCGATAGCCCCTCAATGGCCAGCATCGTCGAGACGGGATTGCGGTTCACGGCATAAAGCGCTTCGGCGGCATGGGCCATCGCGTTGAGCGCGCTCGTCACCGTCATCGGCACCGGCAGCGTCGCAACGAGCTCAGCATCATAGAGGATGACTTCGGGCTGAATTTTGGGATCGGTGACCGTGGTCTTCACACCGTTCTCGGTCTGACCCAATATCGCGGTCGCCTCGGAACCGGCATAGGTGGTGGGGATCACGATCTGTGGGAGATCCGTCTGATAGGCGATGGCTTTACCCAGGCCCGTTGTCGATCCACCGCCCAGCGCCACCAGGCAGTCCGCCTCCACACTCTGCGCATGGGCGATGGCTTCCGCCGTCACATTGACTGGGGTGTGCATGGCTGCCTTGGTGAAAACGCCAGCGGCCTTGCCGTTGAGGCTGGCGGCCATGTCCATCGCGCTGTCGGCCTGAGGCGGTGTGGAAAGCACCAGCGCCCGTGCGCAGCCAAGCCGGTCGATTTCCTCCTCGATCTTGTGGCGCAAGCCAGCACCGAATCGCACGCGAACCGCGGCGCTTTGGGCTTCAAACTGGCTTTGGAAATGGGCCATCGATCCTCCCGGACGGCGCCCTTAGTGAGCGCTTGCTCTTCTCATTAAGGGAACGCTAGCACGTCAAATTCCGTCACTTGATCCAATTCGCGAGCGTTAATATAACTTCACGTTATGAAATTTGACCCGCGCCACCTTGAGATCGTCGCTGCCATCGTGGATTCTGGTGGTTTGACGGAAGGGGCCGAGGCGCTTGGCAAATCGCAGCCCAGCGTATCGCGGACGCTCTCGCTTCTGGAGGCGCGGGTCGGCTCCCGCCTGTTTGAGAAAAACAAACGCCCTCTTCAGCCGACTGAACTGTGTCTGGCGCTGGCCGCCGAAGGACGAAAGGTCTTGGCCGCCAATAAGGCTGCATCAGACGTCGTCAAACGCTACCTTGATGGACGCTCCGGCATGGTGCGCGTTGGCGGATCTCCGATTTTCATGGACGGCGTCATTTCCGGCATGATTGCAGAGTTTCAGAACGGTCACCCGGACGTGCGCATCGACCAGTCCTACAATTATGCCCAAGACCTGATGGAAAAGCTTGAGGCTGGCACACTCGACGTTGCGATTTGCCCAATGAAAGTGGATGCCATCCCAAGCGACTTTTCGTTCAAAGACATCCTGCCTGGTCGCAATGTAATTGCCTGCGGGGCGACGCATCCCGTCGCCAATCGCACGTCGGTGACACTGTCCGACATTGCTCCCTACCCCTGGATCGCACCGCCGACGGACAGCCCGCTTTATGAAGATTTGCGCAGCGTCCTCTCCAGCATCGGAATGCGCGATTTCCGCGTGAGTTTTTCGGGCGGCTCGCTAACGTCGATCATCAACATTCTCGAACGCTCCGACGCGCTCACCATCCTGCCATACTCTGTGGTTTTCACGCTGCGTCGACAGAAAATGCTGTCGGCGCTCTCCATCAAGATCGGTCATCCGGAACGGAACTTGGGGCTTTTGACACGCGCCGATGTTCCGCTAGGGCCGACTGTTCGGCGGTTCCATCAGTTCATCGTGCGCGAGTTCACCACGCTTGCCGACACGATCCTGAGGCACGAGCAAAACGCACTATGGCGCAGTTAGGCTCTTCAGAGCACGCGCGACAGAAAAGCCTTGGTGCGCTCCTGTTGTGGCGCACTGAACACATCGTCCGGCGCGCCCTCCTCCAAAATGCGACCGGCATCCAGAAAGCAGACTTTGTTGGCCAGCTCGCGCGCGAACCCCATCTCATGGGTGGCAAGGATCATCGTCATGCCATCGCGGTGGAGTTGCCGCAGGACATCCAAAACCTCGCCGACCAGCTCCGGATCGAGCGCAGAGGTGATCTCATCAAAGAGCATGATCTCCGGTTCCATCGCCAGCGCGCGGATAATCGCCACGCGCTGTTGCTGACCGCCTGAGAGCTGGTCGGGATAATGGTAGCGATGCTCCGGCAATCCGAAGCGCTCGAACAAGGCCACGACCGGTTCGGCAAGCTCAGCTTTGCTGCGACCGCGTACGCGCATCGGCGCCAGCATCACATTCTCCTCAGCCGTCATATGCGGAAATAGGTTGTAGGACTGAAACACGATGCCGATGCGCTCGCGCACTGGCTGCGGGTCGTAGCCGGGCTCAGCGATGTCGATGCCGTCCAGAAAAATCGCGCCATCATCGATCGGTTCAAGCAGGTTGATACAGCGCAGCAGCGTCGACTTGCCGGACCCCGATGCCCCGATGAGGCACACCATTTCGCCATCGGCAACATCAAGATCGATACCGCGGCAGACATGGTTCTGCCCAAAGCTCTTCTCCACCCCGCGAAGCGAGAGTTTTACGCCTGACTGCGCCGTCACGTCCGGCGCCTCGTTTGCCGGTGCAGCAGATAATCGGCATAGCGCGTCGCTGGAATCGTGATCGCCAGAAAGATCAGCGCCGCGCCGACATAGGGCGTGAAGTTGGCAAACAGCGACTTGTAGACGCCGGCCTGGCGAAAAATTTCCACCGGCCCGATGAAGGAGAGCAGCGCCACATCTTTTTGCAGAGCGATAAAAAGGTTCATGTTGGCCGGCATCACATTGCGGATGGCCTGAGGCAGCACCACAAACCGCATCGCGTCCTGATCGGACAAACCAAGAGAAGCCGCCGCCGCACGCTGGCTTTCATGGATCGATTCAATGCCGGAGCGGAAGACCTCGGCCACATAGGCGGCATAGACCAGAACCAGAGCCAGCGAGCCCCAGATATAGGGCGAATTCCAAGGTCGGGGCAGCCCAAGACCGGGCACGCCGAACCCAATCAGATAGATGACCAGGATAACCGGAACGCCGCGAAACACATCGGTGTAGAGCGCCCCGAACATGCGCAGCGGGAAGAGGATCGGTGCCCGCACATCCCGGCAGAGGGCAATCGCCAGTCCGAGGATCGCAATGATCGGCGCACACCAGGCAAAGATCATCACGTTCTGCAAAAATGCGTTGAGGAGCCCCGGAAAAGTTCGGGCGAAGACCTGCCCGTTGAAGAAACTGCGCTGCACCGCCTCCCAGCCCGGCGCGAAAGGCACCAGGAGAACAAACGCAACCAATACCGCCAATGTGGACGTCACGGCGATCGTCACGGACCGCCGTTTCATTCGCGCTTCGTAGGCGGCGCGGCGGGTGGGCGTTGCTCTGGTTGTGGCCGCCGGGCTGGCGCCCGATCTCAGTCCAGTGTCGGCCATCTATTCGATGACGGGCACGCCGGTGGCTTCCTGCAACCATCGCGCTTCGATCGCGGCGAGCGCGCCGGAATCGGTCAGCTCCATGACCGCAGCATCAACGCATTCCTTGAGCGGATTGCCCTCTTCCATCAGCAAACCAAACTGATCTGGGTTGTCCGACCGATTGGCTGCGAACTGACCCAGAATCACGCCGTCATTGACCACAACGGCTGCCAGATAGAGCGCTGTCGGCAGATCAAACAGTGCCGCATCGATCTGACCGGCCTGCATCGCCGCTGTCACGTCGACATTGTCGCCATAAAGCAGCGGATCACGTTCTGGCTGAACGATCTCGTTGAGCATCGGCAAAGCGGTCGTTGTGGAATGGGCACCCCAAATGGCGCCTTGCAGGGACGCTACCGTGGGTTCAAGGCCAGCATCGACGACCGACTGCGTGGTGAGCACCGCCATAGCCGAGGTGTAGTAGGGCAGCGAAAAGTCGACCATTTCCTCGCGCTCCGCGGTGATCGAATATTGCTGCATGTTGAAATCAAAGTCTTTCGAGCCCGGCTGGATGGCTTCATCGAACGAGGTTCGCACCCAGGTCACATGGTCAGCGTCAAAGCCCATGGCGTCGGCAATTGCGTAAGCCACCGCCGCCTCATAGCCCTCGCCGCTCGCCGGATCATCATTGAGTACCCACGGATAAAAAGCAGGATTGCCGGTCGCGATCGTCAAAATGCCGTCTTCCAAGGTCTTTCCCGCAGCACATGCGGCATGATCATCTGCAACTGCCGAACCAATAGAGAAGGACATCGTGGCTAGCGCCAAAACCGAAAGTCCAAACGTCAACATTTTCATGATCAGGTTCCCTGTGATTTAGAACTTAGGCTTGGCACGCCCAAGAAAATTGGCCAGCCAAACCCTATCAAAAAATCGAGTCTTCTCAACACACTGAAATCAACGCGACGCGTCTTTGACCGCCTCCATGGAAACGTGAGTCGATGTGTTTGCCACATGCGGCAGAGCAGAAATCTTCTCTCCCAGCACCAGACGATAATCTCGCATATCCCCGGTTCGTACTTTGAGCAGATAATCAAACGCCCCGGCGATCATATGACACTGCTCAATCTCCGGCGTTGCCATCACAGCCCGGTTGAAATCGCGAAGGGCTTTTTCGCGCGTGTCAGACAGCTTCACTTCGACAAAGGCAACATGCTCTTGCCCAAGCTTTCGCGGGCTTAAAATGGCGCGAAAGCCAATGATATAGCCCTCGCTGACAAGCCGTTTTAGGCGGTTTTGACATGGCGTCTTTGACAGACCGACCCGCTTAGAAAGCTCGGTGATTGGCAAGCGTCCCTCCACCGATAAGATGTCGAGGATAACTTGGTCATATCGGTCTAATGTCCTATGATATTGATCATTCATCACCATATCACCCAAAAAACAAACGACTTTAGGTCAAGATCTCCAACAATATGAATTTTTCAGGAATTTAGCCTAACGCGATCACGCTATGCTGCCAAGCAAATCTTGATGATCAGGGGCAGCTTAATGACGCGCTTAGAGGACCAACGGAAGACCATTAGAAGCCTCACGCTGGCAGCAGAAGATGTGGTTCTGGCCAAGCTGGTCGAGAAATCAGCCATCTCGCAAGAAACGCGAAGCAAAGCAAAGCGGCGAGCAATCAGCCTAATTGAAACGATCCGGAGGGCCAAAAGTCCTGGTCTGATGGAAGTGTTTCTTGCCGAGTATGGGCTCTCAACCGATGAAGGCGTGGCGCTGATGTGCCTCGCTGAAGCGCTGTTGCGCGTGCCCGATGTGGACACCATCGATGCGCTGATCGAAGACAAGATCGCCCCATCAGCCTGGGGCGAGCATCTTGGTAAATCCAGCTCATCGCTCGTTAATGCGTCAACCTGGGCCTTGATGTTGACTGGCAAAGTTCTGTCCGATGATAAAGGCACAGCGACGGTCCTTCGCTCCGCAATCAAGCGCCTGGGTGAACCGGTTATCCGCGTAGCTATCAAAAGCGCGATGAAAGAGCTTGGCGGCACGTTCGTACTCGGTCGAACCATCGCAGAAGCGCTGGAGCGTGGGCGCACTCAACAGGAAGGAGGCTATACCTTCTCCTATGACATGCTCGGGGAAGCGGCTTTAACAGAGCGCGATGCGCAAGCATTTTTTGATGCCTATGCCGATGCAATCAAGCGCTTGGCAAAGGAATGCCATTCGGGCGACATCAGGCAAAATCCAGGCATCTCAATTAAGCTCTCTGCGCTGCATCCTCGCTATGAGCTGGGCCAACGAAATCGCGTGATGTGCGAACTTGTAGAACGTGCCAGCCGTCTTGCCCGGATGGCCCAGGAAGCTGGCATGGGGCTGAACATCGATGCAGAGGAGGCTGATCGTCTTGATCTTAGCCTGGATGTCATTGAAGCAGTTCTCAAAGACCCCAAACTGGCAGACTGGGATGGTTTCGGTGTTGTCGTCCAAGCCTATGGCAAGCGTGCTTTGCCCGTCATCGATTGGATTAGCGCACTTGCCAAAGAACATAATCGGAAAGTAATGGTTCGGCTTGTGAAGGGTGCTTATTGGGACACCGAGATCAAGCGTTCACAGGTTGAGGGGCTTTCGGATTATCCGGTATTCACGCGAAAGCCCGCTACAGACGTCTCCTACATCTGTTGCGCGCACCATTTGCTGACCCTAACCGACCATCTTTATCCGCAATTCGCCACGCACAACGCCCACACCGTTGCAACGATCTTGGAATTGGCAGGCGATCAAAAAGCCTTCGAGTTCCAGCGACTCCATGGCATGGGGGAAGCTCTTTACGACACCGTTATGGAACGCGAAAACGCCCGCTGCCGCATTTATGCTCCTGTCGGTCCACACCGCGATCTTCTGGCCTATTTGGTTCGCCGTCTGTTAGAGAACGGTGCAAACAGCTCCTTCGTCAATCAGATCGTCGACACCGATGTGCCAGCAGAAGCGATTGCCGAAGACCCCTTTGAGGCGGTGAAAACCGCACGATCCCCTGTCCCGTTACCAAGAGATCTTTACGCGCCAGAACGCAGCAACTCAAAAGGCTTTGACCTCCACAATCCAGTGGATGTTGAAACCTATGAGCGCCTGCGGGCGCCATTTCAAAACACACAGTGGGAAATCGGCCCGATGCTTGCGGCACCAGCCGATGGAGAAGGCGCACAGCCAGTGCGCAACCCAGCCAACTCCACGGATATCGTTGGCACCTTAAGGCATTGCACCAAGCAAGATACCGAAATGGCGTTACAACTGGCCCAAACTTGGACCGCACCACCAACCCACCGTGCAAATGTCCTGAGACAAGCAGCGGATCTTTACGAAGCCTCTGCCGGCGAGATTTTTGCGTTGCTCGCCCGCGAAGCGGGGAAAACACCGGCTGACGCGATTGCAGAACTGCGTGAAGCCGTAGACTTCCTGCGCTACTACGCGGCCAGAGGGACTGAGATGGACAGACCATCGCGTGGCGTATTCGCGTGCGTTTCGCCTTGGAATTTTCCGTTGGCAATTTTCACCGGCCAAATCGCAGCAGCACTGGCCGCAGGCAATGGTGTACTGGCAAAGCCCGCCGAACCGACAGGGTTGATCGCGGGCCTTGCCGTCAAACTGCTGCACCAGGCCGGTGTACCCAAAACCACTCTTCAACTGCTGCCAGGCACAGGTTCAATCGTTGGGGCTCAAATAGCAGCATCTCCAGACATACATGGCATTTGTTTCACGGGCTCAACGGCAACAGCCAAATCGATCCATCGAACAATGGTCGACTACGTTGAGCCAACCGCACCTCTAATCGCCGAAACGGGCGGGTTGAATGCGATGATCGTCGACAGCACGGCACTGCCAGAACAGGCGATCAAAGACATCGTTGCTTCTGCATTCCAATCAGCCGGTCAGCGCTGCTCTGCCTTGCGCATGCTGTACCTTCAGGAGGACATCGCTGAAAACTTCTTGGAGATGCTGTTCGGCGCCATGGATGAGCTTGTGGTCGGTGACCCTTGGCTGATGTCCAGTGATGTTGGACCTATCATCAGCGAAACAGCCCAAGAGGGTATCTTGGCTCATATCGAAAAGGCCGAGGCGACCGGACAGGTGTTGAAACGGGTATCAGCACCAACCCAAGGTACGTTCGTTGCACCGACTGTGATCAAAGTTGGCGGTATCGCCGATTTGGAAGTGGAAATTTTTGGTCCTGTTTTGCACGTGGCAACCTTCAAAGCGCCAAAACTACGCGGCGTCATCGACGACATTAACGCGAGCGGCTACGGCCTGACCTTCGGCATTCACTCTCGCATTGATGACCGCGTGCAGCTTCTCTCCAGCAAGGTGGCCGCGGGCAATATTTATGTGAACCGCAATCAGATTGGTGCGATCGTCGGCTCTCAACCTTTCGGAGGCGAAGGTCTTTCAGGCACCGGACCGAAAGCAGGCGGTCCGAATTATGTTGCCCGTTTCACGCGTCCTGAGCGCATCGTTGACGCAGGTGAGGAAACCAAACCAGCAGAAGTCAGCGCCGTCCAACGACTGATCGACGAATCCAAAAAAGAGGCAAAGCAGCTTTCCACCAGAACGCTGGCAGGGCCAACAGGTGAGTCCAATCGCTTCTCTGAATATGGTCGCGGCGTTGTACTTTGCCTCGGCCCAACCCGAGAACAGGCTCTGCGGCAGGCTACGGTAGCCGCCGAAAATGGGTGCGTTCCGATTTGCACTGCACCAGGACTGAGCGCCAGTGAGGGTGTCGGAGGGACGCTGGCATCGTCTGCGCTTGGTGAGTTAAAGGGATTTGAGGCTGTCGTTTGCTTTGCCGACGATGTTCATCTTAGGCAACTTCGCAAAGCACTTGCATCACGCGATGGCCCAATCATCTCCCTGCTTGCTGAGCAGGATTTCGGACGCTGGTGTCGACTTGAGCGCCACATTTGCATCGACACAACAGCTGCAGGCGGCAACGCCAGCCTGCTAGCCGCAGCCAGCTAGCGCTAATTATCGAGCTACGCGTAGAGTTGCGGGTAAAGTGATCGGCGCGCGACCTCATCCATGGTCTGCTGAAATGTGTGGAGGTCTTTGAGCCCACGTGCCCGCAGACCGGCCGGGCGGGCATCAATCTCGTTCATCAGGCGATTGAGGTTGGGAAAGCCCCGCATTATGTCATCATCGCCCAGCATGTAGGTCAGCCGGTCACCCCAACCCCAGACCGCCATATCAACAATCGAATAGACATCGCCCAACATGTAAGGTCCCCGCCCGAGCTGATCGTCCACGATCTGCCAGTGCCGTCGCGCTTCGTAATCGTACCGCTTGATGGCATAGGGAATTTTTTCAGGCGCGAAATTGCGAAAATGCACCGCCTGGCCGGAAAATGGACCCAAACCCGAGGCCACGAACATCATCCAAGACAGCAAGACGCCGCGCTGATCGGCTGAGGGTAAGAATTGCCCAGTCTTTTCGGAAAGATAAAGCAGGATCGCATTGCTGTCGAAGACGGGTGTCTCGCCATCCATGATCACCGGCAATTTCGCATTCGGGTTCATAGTCTTGAACGCATCAGTGTGCTGCTCGGCCTTTTTCGTGTCGACAGGGACGGCCTTGTAGTCGAGCCCAGCCTCTTCGAGAAACAGCGCCACCTTCATGGGGTTTGGCGCCATGCTATAGAAAAAGGTGATCATGACGTTCGCACCTCTGTCGCTGTGTGGCGAGGTAGAGCGGGCCGACGCTGGTTCGAAGACCCCGCGCTCATGGATCGGCCTTGGTGATATTGCGCGGGGTAAAAATGTCGTGCGTGCCCGTCCACTGTACTTGGGCGACCGTTTCGTAGGGGTTGGCCCAGGCATGAGGTTGGGTCGACGGGTAATGCACGCTGTCGCCCGGCATCAAACACAGCAACTTGCCATCAAGTCGAACGTCAAGGGCGCCTGAAAGGAGATAGACATGCTCTTCGCCTGCATGGTCGACCGTTTCGGAGTGATAGCCCGGCGCGATCGTCAACACATAGCTTGACAGTTCCGACCCAGGGAACTGAGCGCTCACCCTTTCATAGCCTAGCAAGTCGGAGCCAACGTAAAAGCGCTGCCTCTCGGCGGCACGGGTCACGCATTCAACCGGCTCTGGACGTACCACGAACCTCTCCAACCCGACCCCTAAGGCCTGCGCGATGCGGTCCAGCGTCGTTAAGGTCGGTGTGGCTTGGTCACGCTCAATCAAGCTCAGATAACCGATTGATACC
This sequence comes from Hyphomicrobiales bacterium, assembly GCA_040219355.1. Lineage (GTDB taxonomy): Bacteria > Pseudomonadota > Alphaproteobacteria > Rhizobiales > MH13 > MH13. The sequence goes on along the minus strand of JAVJSN010000015.1, from coordinate 383,905 downwards.
CCGGCCGAGCGCGCCACATCTTGAAGAGTCATACCGGCCTTCTGACGCGAAGCGCGCATAGGCGGGCCGATCCGGAACGCTTCTGACGCCGTGTCCAGCCGGGGATTGTCATCTCGCATAGTCACTCCGTATACGCACGGATCGTTCGGCGGGCCAGAGCTTGCCCAGTTTCTGTTTGCACGTGCCAGAGGGTTTTCTCCAGACCCACACGCCCTCGCCGCCGATCACCCGTCACCGTTGTCAGGCAATCACGATCAATTCCTGAAAGCCACTGGTCAGTGCCTCCCCGCCATTTGGACGAGCCACAACACAATCCTCGACCCGAGCGCTTGAATCCCCATCACGGAAAATCGACGGCTCAATGGTAAATATCATGCCTTCTTCGACCAGCGTTTTGTCGCCATTGGTCAGGAAGGGCGGTTCATGGACATCCCAGCCGATCGCATGGCCCAACCGGTGGCGGAATGCCTCGCCATAGCCGGCATCCTCCAGCACATCACGCGCCGCCTTATCGACTGCCTCGCAAGTGACTGCGCCAGCTTTGAGTGCTGCGATACCGGCGGCCTGGCTTTCCATGATCAGCTTATGCACCTTGATCTGTTCAGCGGACGGCTCGCCCATGCAGGCCGTACGGCCAAAATCGTAACACATGCCATCCAGCACAGCGCCGAAGTCAAAGAGCACACTGATCGGCGGCTCCAGCTTGCGCGGCCAGGATTTTAGTTTGTTGCCGAACTCCAGCGTGATGTTGGGACCGGTGTTGTACATTGACGTGGTGAAGGACGGCCCCAGAGAGCCATGCGCTTTCATCTGGTGATCGATCTCCGACAAAATATCCAATTCGGTCATGCCGATCTTCATCTGCTTCACCGTGGCGGCAAAAGCAGCTTCGGTGATGGCGCCAGCGCGACGCAGTTTCTCGATCTCATCGGCATCCTTGATCACCCGTTGAGGTCGTAGAAGGTCTGTACCCGACAGGAAGCGCACGCTTGGACGCAGGTGTTGCAGCTCGATCAGGGTTTCGGCCTCGGCATCATCGCTGACAGCGATGCGCGGGTTATCGCCCACGCCCAATTCGCTGAGGATGCCGGCCACCAATTGTGCCGGATCGTCCCAGTCGCCCAACACCCTGACATCCAGCGCATCGAGCCCATCGGGTGCGCCGAACTCCACCGTCATCCGTGGCAGCGTCAGGATGGGATCCTTGCCTGGAGCGATCCATGCACCTTCAAGCCACATGCCCGGATGCAGATTGCGACCATAGTTGGGAATATCCCGGTGGAGGCCTGTCAGATAGTCCAGATCGGTGCCGATCGGGAAAAAGACAAGATCGGCTTGATCGGTCAGGCTGTTTTGGAATCGGGTCAGGCGCTCGGCGTAGCTGGCCATGCAGATGGCTCCTTTTGATTGATGATCTCTTCGGTCAGGTGGCACGCGACCTGGCGGCCCTCCACCTGACGGATTTCGGGGCGCTCTTCCCGGCATTGCGGTTGAGCGAAGGGACAGCGTGGATGGAAATGGCAACCCGAAGGCGGGTTTATGGGCGAGGGGATATCGCCCTTGATAGGCTCATAAGTTACCCGGCGGCGGTCAAGGCGCGGGACCCCATCCATCAAGGCGCGGGTATAGGGATGCAGCGGCCGAGCAAACACCTCTTCGGCAGGCCCATGCTCCACCACGCGGCCGAGATACATCACTAGGATCGTATCGGCGATATGTTCGATCACGCCTAAATCATGTGAGATGAAGACGTAGGTCAGCCCAAATTCATCACGCAGGTCCAGGAACAGGTTGATGATTTGCGCCTGGACCGACACGTCGAGCGCGCTGACTGCTTCGTCGGCGACCAGGATTTCAGGCTCGACCGCCAAGGCGCGCGCGATGCCAATGCGTTGGCGCTGACCGCCGGAAAACTGGTGCGCATACCGATCGCGAACCGAGGGATCAATGCCGCAGCGCTCCATCAGCTGCTCGACATAGGCTTGCAGCTCGCCTGGTTCGACGATCCGGTGCACGCGCGGTGCCTCGCCCACCAGTTCGCGCACGCGTTTGCGAGGATTGAGCGACGAAAACGGGTCTTGAAAGATCATCTGCATTGGCATTGCCCGATGCTGGCCATCCCCCAGATCCAGCGTGATCTCGCCTTCCGACGGCGGCAACAGGCCAGCGATCATGCGCCCAAGCGTCGATTTTCCGCAGCCCGATTCTCCGACCACGCCAAGCACGCGTCCGCGCTCCAGGGTGAATGAGACATCATCAACGGCCGTCACGACCGGTTTTGGCCGGACCAATCCCACACGCGACAGAAGGCGGGCCACGATGTCGCTTTTCCCACCGAAGCGCCGGGAGACGTTGCTTACTTTCAGGATGGGCGCGCTCATGCTGAGGCTCTCACGGTGGACGCCTCAGACAAGGGGTTTATACAGCGCACCTTGCGGTCGGGCGACAATGCCTGAATGGCCGGTGGCGTTTTGCAGGCGTCGGTGGCGCGCGGGCAGCGGGGCTGGAAGGCGCAGCCTTCTGGCAGGTCGGTGAGTGCCGGCATGCGCCCAGGGATTTGCGTCAGCCGCTTGCCGCGCATGCCCCGCGTTGGCACGCTGTCGATCAGGCCGCGTGTGTAGGGATGCGCTGGTGTATCCAGGACAGCATCGATGGGGCCTTCTTCGACGATACGGCCTGCATACATCACTATGAGGCGGTCGGCGATTCCCGCCACCACGGCCAGGTCGTGGGTGATCCAGATCAGCGCCGTGCCACGATCGCGACAGAGCCGTTGCACCAACGCCAGGATTTGTCCCTGGATCGTGACGTCGAGCGCCGTGGTTGGCTCATCCATGATGATCAGATCCGGCTCGTGAAGCATCGCGATAGCGATGGCCACGCGTTGGCGCATTCCGCCGGAAAGTTGGTGTGGATAGGCATCGAGCCGTTCTTCAGGGGAGGGAATACCGACCTCTTCAAGCGCAGCCAAGCTTTTGGCGCGAACCTCGCCACGCCCCAATCGCGCATGGGCACGAAGCGCGTCGCTCATCTGCACGCGGATCTTCAACACCGGATTCAATGTCATCATAGGATCCTGGAACACCATGGCGACTTTCGCCCCACGCAGCTTCCGCATTTCGGCTGGCGGCAAGCCGGTGATCTCTGCCCCATTGAGGCGGATCGAACCTGACACAACGCGACCCGGCGGGCTGAGCAAGCCGTTGATCGAAAACCCGGTGATTGACTTGCCCGATCCTGACTCACCGACAAGACCAAGAATTTCGCCGCGCGCAACCGAAAAACTCAGATCGCGCAGCACCTTCAATTCGCCTCCTGGCAGCATGAAGGAGGTGTTCAAGTTCTCAATATCGAGAACGGGGGGGGCGGACACAGGAGACGCGGTCATGACAGATGCGGGTTCAAAGTGTCGCGCAGCCTGTCACCCAGGACATTGGCGCTGACGATGATGGAGAGAAGCACGAGACCGGGCAGGACGCTGATCCAGTAGCGGCCCGATTGCAGGTAATCGAAACCATTGGCGATCAGCAGTCCCAGCGAGGGCCGCGTCGGCGGCAGGCCGAGCCCAAGAAAGCTGAGGGTCGCCTCCAGCGAGATTGCCGCGGCCATCTGCATCGTCGCGACCACCAGCATTGTCGGCAGGCAATTGGGCAGGATGTGTAGGAATAGGATGCGCAAGTGGCCGATCTTCAGCCCTCGGGCGGCATCGACATATTCTCGCGCGCTTTCAACAAGCGCCACGCCGCGCACAGTGCGGGCGAAGTAGGCCCATTGCACCACCACCAGCGCGATAATGATCTTATCGACCCCGCGTCCGAGGATCACCACCAGGATCAGCGCCACGAGAATTGTCGGAAAGCTCAGTTGCAAATCGACAATCCGCATCAGCACGGTGTCGACCCAACCGCCGCGATAGGCCGCCACCAGTCCGACAATTGTTCCGATAAGCAGCGCGATGAGGCCGGACACGACGCCCACCAGCAAGGAGATGCGGATGCCGTAAATCATTGCCGAGAGCATGTCGCGGCCCTGCCCGTCGGTCCCCAAATAATAGGGCGCGCCGGTCCAGCTTTCCGATCCCGGAGGCAGGAGCGAATCCATGATGTCGACCTGCGCCAGGTCATAGGGGTTTTGCCAGGTGATCCAGGGCGCAAGAACGGCGATTGCGCAGAAACCAGAAAAGACGATCAGCGCCGCGACAGCCGTGGGCGAACGCAAGAAGACGCGCCAGATGCCTGGGGTCGGACTCGTCAATGCCGCCCCGTTCATGCCGTGTTCCCGCCCAACCGGACGCGTGGATCCAGCAAAGAATAGAGAATGTCGATAATCAAGTTCAGCATGACGAACATGATCACCACAAAGAGGAGGTAGGCCACGATCAGTGGCCGGTCGAGAACGGCGATGGCATCAATCAGCATCTTGCCCACGCCAGGCCAGGAGAAGATCGATTCAACGACCACGGCAAAGGCGATGACGCCGCCAAACTCCATCCCCAGAACAGTCACGATGGGGATCAGGATATTGCGCATCACGTGCAAACTGAGAATGCGGCTTTCACCGATTCCGTTGGCGCGAGCGAACTTGATGTAGTCGGCAAATAGAACCTCGCGCATTCCGGCGCGGGTTAGTCGGATGACCATCGCCATCATAATCAGCGATAAGGTGATGGCCGGCATCACCAGATGGTGTAGCCCGTCAATGGTGAAGAGGCTTAGATGGACACCCAGCAAATTAACTGTGTCGCCCCTGCCGACCGCTGGCATCCAGCCCAGCGTCACGGAAAAGACAATGATCATGATAAGCCCGATCCAGAAGACTGGCACCGAAAAGGCCAGCATCGAAAAGCCCATGATCACCTTTGATGAAAGAGCATTCGGGCGCAGCCCCGCAACCACGCCGAGCGGCAGGCCCACAAAAAGGGCGATCACAAGCGCGCAGAAGGCAAGCTCCAAAGTGGCTGGCAAACGCTCGATGATCAATGACATCGCTGGAACGCCGTATGTGAAGGAGTTACCGAGATCACCCTCCAGCAAGTTGCCGATGAAAACCAAATATTGCTCCCAGATTGGAAGGTCGAGGCCGAGGTCCCTGATGATTGCGTCAAGACAAGGCTGATCGCATTCCGACGATGCAAAGATGTAGACAGGGTTGCCGATCACGTTCACGCCGAAGAACACCAACACTGTCATCACGGCCAGAACCAGCAGAGCTTGCAAAAGACGCCGGACGATGAAGTCGGTCATGTCACGAGGATCCGTTTGTCTTGGAACAAGCTAAGAATCTGACACGAAATGCCATCTGCAGAACCAAAAGACATCCCAAGCCATTCGGCCTGCATCCTTCGTTTTGATTGCGCTAGCACGTGGCGTGCCCCGCCCGGCGCAGGCCGGACGGGAGCATTTTTCAACAGGTCAGATGTCACTCGACCCGTGTCACATCCATGGCGCGGGTGCGCTCGTTGGTACGCGGGTCATGCATCAGATCCGAGCGCATCGCCCACTGATTCACCTGGAAGTGGATCGGAATGTAGGCGTAGTCGTCCATGCCGACTGTGATCGCCTCTTCGAGGATCGCGCGGCGCTCGTCATTGTCGATAGTGCGCTTGGCGAGCACCGAACGCGCATCGACTTCCGGGTTCGAATAGCGTCCAAAGTTACCATTCCCGCCGCCGGTCGCCGCGTTGTAGGTCTCCAGGGTTCCGCTAACGGTGTAGGTCGCCTCTCCCGCCACCGTGCCCCAACCGGTCAGCGACAGCGAAAATTCAGGCACATCGAAGCCAGGCATGGACAATTCATCACCGCGGATCAGCCGTGAAAAGAATATGTTGCGCGGCATGGCGTCGACTTCGGTGGTGATGCCAACCCGCGACCACATCTGCGCCACCGCTTCGAGGATGCGCGCATCGTTGACGTAGCGATCATTGGGGCCGTGCAGCGTGACATTAAAACCATCGCCATAGCCAGCCTCGGCCAGCAAGGCTTGGGCCTGCTCGGGGTCGTAAGGATCGGCTTCCAGGCTTTCGACATACCCGAAGAAGCCTGGTGGCACGATATTTCTGGTCGGTAGCGAGGCACCGCCCATGATCCGATCGCGGATTGCGTCACGGTTGATCGCAAGACTCAGCGCCCGGCGCACGCGCCAGTCGCGCAGCGGGTTGGGAACCATCACCTCGCCATTGGCGTCGGTGATGAAAGGCTCCACATGCTTGTTTCCAGGCATGATGTAGATGAGCCGGTCGGAGGGAATGCTCGAAATAGAGAAATCTGGATTGGCTTCCAGTTGCGGCAAATCGACGGTCGGCGGGTAGTTGATCATGTCGACATCGCCGTTCAGCAGCGCCGCCAGACGGGCCGAATCCTGGCCCACAGGGCGGAAGACGACGCGATCCCAGTGCGGCGCGCCACCCCAGTATTCGTCGAATCTGGTCAAAACGATCTGACTACCAGGTGTGTATTCGCCGAACATGTACGGTCCAGTGCCAATGGCCGCTTCGCCCGTGTTGAAATCAACCGAAGGCTCGGCCCCCGAAGCGGCATGCTCTGCGATGATCGGCAACATCGCCAGATCCTCAGCCATAGTTGGATAAGGGCCGTCAGTTGTGATGCGGATCGTGTAGTCATCGATCATTTCCCACTGTTTTCCACCCTTCTCAAGCTGGAAGGCGGGGGAAGCTGGAGCGCCAGACACACCCGCGCGCAGACGATCGAAGGAGAAAACCACATCCTCGGCGGTGAATTCCTCGCCATCGTGCCATAGCACGCCTTCACGAAGCCGGAACTCCCAGGTGGTTTCGTCAATCGTCTCCCACGAAGTCGCCAAACCGGGAATGGGCTGCGAGGTCGATGATAGGCCAACGAGCCGTTCGAAGATGTGCTCCTGAACCTGGGTGTCGCCCGAAAGCTGGGTCCAGTGGGGGTCCATGCTGGCCGCTTCGGCTCGAACGCCAATAGTCAGCACATCCTCAGCCAGCGCGATGCTTGGCGAAGCGGCGATTAGGACAGCGGCAGCAAGCCGCGACCTCCAATGTTTCATGACCTTCCTCCTTAATGCCACAGGTCGAAACAGCGTCATCGCTGGGTCACCAACCTGTGCGGTTGTGAAATTTTTAAACCCCAGTTAAAAAATTTTAGTCACGCCACACCGTCCTTGTCCATGGAATTCTTGAAGCGTCCGAGGACAGAAAGAGCGAAACGCTCGACTTAGGAAAGGACTCTATATGTTCGTTATAACAACTTTTGTTCGTAATGCGAACGCCTTGCATGGCAATCCAGGGCACATTCCGTTGCGATTTTTAGTGCGACAATTTGACACACATTCCAAGGATAAACCCAATACCGGTTCATTGGAGGAATTGTACGTGAATGACGTTTGGGCCATCAGGAATGGGCATCGCCGACGCGGTGAGGTGCTGGCATGACCGGACTGCCTCCGCTTTTCACCCCGTTCAGTCTGCGCGGCGTGACTTTTCCAAACCGCATCGTGCTGGCGCCTATGTGCCAGTACCAGGCCGATGAAGGCAGGCCGAACGACTGGCACATCGCCCACCATGGTCGCTACGCGTCGTCAGGCCTTGGCGGGGCGATTGCCGAGTCAACCGGCGTCACCCGAGAGGGTCGCATAAGCCCGGGTTGTACCGGTATCTATAACGACGATCAGGTGGCCGCCTGGGCGCGGATCACCGCGCTCTACCGCCGCCAGGGCATCCCTATCCTCTTGCAGATCGGCCATGCGGGTCCCAAGGCATCGACCAAGCGCCCATGGGACGGGGCTGGCCCGTTGGATGCTGCATCCGATGAAGCGCCCTGGCAAACCGTCGCGCCTTCTGCGATCCCTGCGCGCGATGGATGGCCTGTTCCGCGGGCGCTTGAAGTGGACGAGATACCAGCGCTAGTCGATGCCTTTGCCGCCGCCGCGCGGCGTGCCCTCGCCGCCGGATTCGACGGGGTCGAGATTCATGGTGCACATGGCTATCTATTGCACTGCTTCATGTCGCCCTGGGCCAACCGTCGCAACGACGCCTATGGCAGCGATCTCGCTGGCCGCATGCGCTTGCCGATTGAGGTCGCGCGTGCTGTCCGATCCTCAGTGCCCGATGGGACACCTGTTCTGTACCGCGCGTCCTGTGTCGATAGCGAAGGCGGTGCACTCACGCTGGACGACACAGTCGCGTTGGCGGCAGAACTGCATAAGGTCGGTGTCGATCTGATGGACTGCTCGGGCGGCGGTCTTCCCAGCGGCCAGCGGCTTGCAGCACAAAAACCTGCGCCGGGCTTTCAGGTGCCTTATGCCGACCGGATACGGCGCGAGACCGGCATGCCAACTTTGGCTGTCGGCGCGATAACCGAGCCTGCTCACGCCAATGCGATCATCGCTGAAGGGCGCGCTGACCTCGTGGCCATGGCCCGCGAGTTCCTGCGCGATCCCAATTGGCCCTACCGCGCCGCGCGCGAGCTTGGTCTGGAAGACCCGGCTGCTATCCTGCCACAACTTTACGCATTTTACTTGCGGATCTCCAGTTAGGTCTCGTTGATCAAGGGCGGCACATCAGGTGAGGGACGCGTATGAGGTGTGGCGTGCAGTGTCACTTGGCAAAAAGCGCAAGTTCAAATTGCAGCGCAAGTCATCGCAGGAGAACGCGTCATCGCAATCACTTCGATTTATCCCCTTTCAGTGATCCTGCACAGCTGTCAGCACAGGCTATCGAACCGCAACTCCGACCTCGCCTTTCAAGGTTTTAGGCGGTTGTTCCGAACGAACAGACGAAAACAAGAATGGTGGGCCCGGAGGGACTCGAACCCCCAACCAAGCGGTTATGAGCCGCCGGCTCTAACCAATTGAGCTACAGGCCCTGTAGCGTGTCAGCCGCGTGACCTGCATACCGCGCCCAGCCCAAAGGTCAATCCAAAGCGTTGGCAATCTGGCCTCATTGGCGCCGCATTCAAAGCGCCCTAAGCCGCCATTACTTTACCGTTCAACGCACATGGACCCTATCATGTCTTTTGCTTCGTCCCGCCTTCTGCTCGCCATTTCCTTTATCGCGTTTATGCTGACACTTGGAGCTATTGCCAAAACCGCTGTCGCGCAGGAATTGCCCGTCGAGCCGCTCGCTGAAGCCACGATCACCGTTACAGGCCATGGCACGTTAAACGCCGAACCAGACATAGCTGTCGTCAACGCTGGCGCAGTGAGCGAGGCGCGCACCGCTCGTGAAGCACTCGATGCCAATACTAAAGTGATGGCGGATGCTTTTGCCGCACTTCGGGAGATGGGCGTCGAAGAGCGCGACATGCAGACCAGCCGACTGACCGTTGAGCCACGTTACACCTACTTTGACAGTTCTAACGGCGAACGACGCCCACCACGCATTGATGGCTACACTGTTTCCAATCAACTGACGGTTCGTGTGCGCGATCTTTCCACCATCGGCGAAGCGCTTGATGCGTTGATCACGGCGGGTGTCAACCAAATGGGTGGCCTCTCCTTCGCCGTTGATGAGCCGAATGCTTTGTTTGCACAAGCGCGTCAATCGGCTGTTGCCGATGCAATAGAACAGGCGCAGATGCTGACCGAAGCTGCTGGCGTTTCGCTTGGACGGGTGATTTCGATAAGCCAGAACAACGCGCGCCAACAGCCACCGCAACCGCAAATGACGCGGATGGCTATGGTGATGGAATCCGCTGACGCTATCCCGGTTGCCACCGGCGAACAGGAGTTGAGCGCCCAGGTCACGATCACCTGGGCGATCGACAACGGCACAAACTAGGCGGGCATTGGCTTTGTATTTACCGAGGTTGAGGCTGGGAAAAAGCGTCATGGGCAAACCCGGTTGGCGTTAGCAAAGCCTTAAACACATCCCGCAAATTGCATATGGGCGTCACCGTCTCTGTTTACCTCTTCTGCTTAGGATGAGGTTTGTTTTGAGCACGGAGTCGAGCCATGTCCATAATTCCTAAATGGACCAAACATTTTAAGAGCTTTGTAAGCGACCAGCGCGGCGTCGTTGCCATAATCTTTGGCATAGCGGCGATTCCCATCTTGGGGATGGTCGGGGCAAGTCTCGACTACAGCCGCGCCGCAAACGTAAAAACCCAATTGCAAGATGCACTGGATGGGGCAATCCTCACGGTTGCTCATGAGCGCCAGTTGAGCGACGCCCAAATGGAAGCTGCCGTTCGCGCTCAGATCGAAGCCATGGTTGGTGGTGCTCATAGCGCCAGCGGCCTGACGCTGAATATCTCTCGTAACCCTGACGAGCATACGTTGGTCGACATAAGCGCGACCATGAATGTCGACACAACACTGCTGGAGATTATGGGCATCAAAACCATACCCGTTGGCGCCCATGCTGCGGTGGGCGTTGATTTCCAATCACTGGAAGTCGCTTTGGTTCTCGACAACACCGGATCGATGCGGTCATCCGGCCGTATCGCCAGTCTACGCGAAGCTGCCCTAGATTTCGTTGATGTGGTGACCGAAGAGGGTGAGTCAGACAATGTCAAAATCGCGCTTGTGCCTTACACGGCACAAGTCAACATCGGCAACACGACAACGATGGAACAGTACCTCGACAAAGAAGGCCTGTCTGAGCACCACGCTCAACTTATCGAAGGTCAAGTCATCGCACGTCATTCGGGCGGCAGCTGTGTTCCCCAGATCAGCAGCCTGAACACGCCATCTGATCCCAACTTAGACTTTGCGAGGTCGGCTGCTCCGTCGGTTCCGGGATTTGCACGGTTAAGCTTCTTGGATGCGTACGGCGATGTCATGCGCGAGCTGATTGGCGTCAACGCAGCCCATGCCTCATCGGTTACACCCTATGATTATGTCTACCAAGGTGGGTGTATCTATAATCCCACCCAAATCAGCCACTGGCAGCTCTACGAACAAATGGACGATGTCGAGTGGAAGGGCTGCGTCGAAGCACGCCCCGAACCGTTCGATGTTACCGATACACCGCCCGATGACAACAATCCCGACACGCTTTGGGTTCCCGGGTTTTGGATCGATGATTCTGGCCGGCGCGCCGCCAACGATTGGCTGCCGGATCGTGAACCCCCGGGCTCCAACTTCCATCAGAACGGCGAGCACTACAGCGTCTTTAAGTATGCCAGCTCCTCTGGCCATGATGTCGACGAAATCCCGAATTCTACGCTTGGCCCAGCCCAGAACTGCGGCGATCCGATCGTTCCGCTGACCGACAACTTCGCGTTGCTCGAAGATCGTATTGACGATATGACCTACTGGCTAGGAGGCGGCACTGTCACCGCACAAGGCGTGGTATGGGGTTGGCGAACATTGTCGCCGGCACAACCCTTCACCGAAGGCGAGCCCTATGGTGAAGTCACCAAAGTGATGGTCGTGATGACCGACGGTCGCAACGAACTTGTCAGCTCCAACAATAATGCTATCGGGTCGCATTATTCGGCCTATGGTCATCTGCGAACGGGTCGATTCCCATCGCAATCGGTCAACGGCGCGCGTGAACATATTGACGAGCGCACGCTGGCTGCATGCGCCAATGCCAAGGCGACCGGGATTCTCATCTATACGGTGACGTTTGGTCTGGATGCAGCCTCGCGCACCATGTGGGACACGTGCGCAACCGAAACCGATATGGCCTATCACGTGAACTCGGCATCGGACTTAATCGGCGCGTTTAACGAGATCGCCGACTCTGTGGGCGAACTTCGTCTCACCCGCTAGGTCAACACCTGAAAATACAAAAGCCCGCCGGGAAAATTCCAGGCGGGCTTTTGATTTTTGCGCCTAATAGGCAACTCAATTGAAAACCGCAGAACCTTGCTCGTCGATCACTTGTTTGGCCTTCATGACCGCGAACTCGGATGCTTGGTCGGCCGAGGTGAACAAATCGGCACGTATCACTGTTGCCCTGCGGGCATTCTCCGCTTCATTTTCTACAATGAAGGCGCGTAAGCGGTACTGACCGCCCTCGGCCATTGGCGAGGCTTCAATGATAAAGTCTTTGTAGGTCTCTCGCGAAGCAACCTTTGGCGACCCACCAGAACTATCGCTACCGCCGAAAAGTTTTTTAAAAAACGACATCTATCGCCCCCTAATTGTCCAGGAACGAACGCAGTTTGCGCGACCGGCTCGGATGCTTCAGCTTACGCAGCGCCTTGGCCTCGATCTGGCGAATACGTTCGCGCGTCACCGAGAACTGCTGGCCAACTTCTTCCAGCGTGTGGTCGGTGTTCATCCCGATACCGAAGCGCATGCGCAGCACGCGCTCTTCACGCGGTGTCAGCGATGCAAGCACACGCGTGGTCGTTTCACGCAAATTCGACTGAATGGCAGCATCGATCGGCAAAATCGCATTCTTGTCCTCAATGAAATCACCCAGATGACTATCTTCTTCGTCACCGACAGGCGTTTCCAGCGAGATCGGCTCCTTAGCTATCTTGAGAACCTTGCGCACCTTCTCCAAAGGCATCGCCAGCTTTTCTGACAATTCCTCAGGCGTTGGCTCTCGGCCGATTTCATGTAGCATCTGACGGCTGGTGCGCACGATCTTGTTGATCGTTTCGATCATGTGCACCGGGATACGGATGGTGCGCGCCTGATCGGCAATTGAACGGGTGATCGCTTGACGGATCCACCAAGTCGCATAGGTAGAAAATTTGTATCCGCGGCGGTACTCGAACTTGTCGACTGCCTTCATCAGGCCGATATTGCCCTCCTGAATAAGATCCAAGAACTGCAAGCCACGGTTGGTGTACTTTTTTGCAATCGAAATCACCAAGCGAAGGTTGGCTTCCACCATCTCCTTCTTGGCAATCGCGGCCTCGCGCTCGCCCTTTTGCACCTTGTTCACGATCCGGCGGAACTCCGGTACATCCAAGCCCGCTTGCGTGGCGAGCTCGCGGATATCACCGCGAATCTCTTTTACCGCATCTTTTTCTTCAGCAATAAACGGCTTCCAACCACGGCCAGCTAAGTTGGCAACACGGCGCACCCAGTTCGGGTCAAGCTCTGAGCCCTGATGCGTTTTCAGAAATTCTGACCTGTCCACGCCATAGCTTTCGGCAAGGCGCAGCAAGCGGCTTTCCATGGACACCAGATTGCGGTTGATGCTGTACAACTGCTCCACCAACGCCTCAATGCGGTTGTTGTTGAGCTGAAGGCTCTTCACCGCTTTGATCGTGTCGTTCTTCAAGCCATCCAACCGGCGCTCTTGGCTTGGCGTCAGCGACGATCCAGCTTTGCCATCAAGATTTACATCCTGAAGCTTGGAGAGCTTGTTGTAGTTGTTGGCAATCTCATCGAAAATCTCGACGACTTTTGGCTTCAGTTCCGCTTCCATTGCCGAGAGCGAGAGATTGATATCGTCCTCATCATCCTCGTCATCTTCATCCGAGTTTTCGCCATTTTCACCATCAGGCGCATCATCATTGGCAGCTGTTGGCGCCGGCCCAGTGGGTACGCCAGGACGGTTGTGAGTTGGGTTGGTTGGCGGGGGCGGTTGAACACCTTTGCCTTCCGGATCAGCGTAGGTCGCTTCAAGATCGATGATGTCGCGCAAAAGAACTTTTTCTTCGTTCAACTCGTCGCGCCAGATGATGATCGCCTGGAAGGTCAGCGGGCTCTCACAAAGGCCTGCGATCATTGCCTCGCGGCCAGCCTCGATGCGTTTGGCAATGGCAATCTCGCCCTCTCGTGAGAGCAATTCGACCGTACCCATCTCGCGAAGATACATGCGCACAGGATCATCGGTACGATCTGTCGGCTCACGCTTCGCGGTGGTTGCAACAGCCTTGCTGGTGGTTTCAGCAACAGCAGTGGAGGTGCTTTCGGCAGTCTCCTCAGCTTCTTCTGCCTCAACCACGTTGATGCCCATATCGTTGAGCATCGCCATCGTATCTTCAATTTGCTCAGAGGCGACCTGGTCGGATGGCAGCACCGCATTCAACTCGTCATAGGTCACAAAGCCGCGCTTTTTAGCGGCTTTGATCATCTTCTTGACGGATGCATCGTTGAGATCGAGAAGGGGCGCATCCGCGCCTTCGGTCGAAACTTTGGCTTCAGCCTGTTTTGCAGCCATAAAAGAGGCAACTCCTGATCAGGATGGTACAGCGCGGCGCACGATGCGCGGCTAGCGCCCTTGAAAAATGAACATCTGCGCAAGCAGTGTAATGCGTCGGCGTAAAGCGGCTCTTAACCATCACCATGCGTCAGCAAAACGCACGATACCAACGTTGATCGTTGCAACGATCAATCGCTTGTGGTTCAGAGGCGCCCTTGTAAAAAACAAGTTTGCCGAATGTTGCGCGTTTCTGAGAATGGGGCGCCATGGCGTCTGGTCAGCCCGCGTTGTCGCGTCGCAGTTTATGTAGGCAATTGATGGCGCTGCGCAACCACCAAAACCAAGCAAAATCGACAGAAAGGGAAGGTTTTTCGCGCTTTTTTGGCGAAAACGCCTGTCACCTAGCCCGCACTCTTGACCTTGAGGCTACGCATGACGCTCGCCTCTTCATCAAGTTGGCGCTCTAACTCATCAATGTGCACCTGCATGGAGCGGGTTTCATTCTGTATCGCGACCAACCGCTCCATGGCCGCCTCATTGATCGATTGAGGTTCCTGAGCAAGTGTTGAGACAGCTTCAGCCTCAATGCAGCGCAACTCCATTTTGGCGAACAAAAACGAAAACAGCATACCAATGAATCGCGGGGTGGCATTTTCTTTCAAGATCGGAAACGGCAGATCTTCAAGACTGGATTCGTCGTGAACCCCGCCCACCCCTTGCAGCGCAGCTTCTAACCGACGAGCGAGCGCATGATCTTGACATAGCGAAAACACATCGCGATCGGCAAAGCGTTGCGCCTCTGTTGGATAGCGCTGCGCTAGAGCGAGCAATTGCAACCCCGGAGCAACGAGCTTGGGCGCGATTTGGGCTTTGGCACCCGTAGCTCCTGGACGATCACCGTAGCGATCCCTGCCAACCGGACGCCCCCCTTGAGGGTTCTGTGCCTGCCGCAAAGCCCGGCGCATCGCATAAAATCGATCTTTGAGCGCCTGATCATAGTGCTGGCGCACCGTAGCATCCTCGATGATCGCAACCAGACGCGACAGATTGGTTTGAAACGCCGCCATACGCTCAGGTGTTGAAACATCCAATGTCGCCGTTTCGCGCGCCCACAACGCATCAACCATCGCGCTGGCTGTTTCAAGCTCAGCCTCGAATGCATCCGCCCCGCGCCGACTAACAAAATCGTCGGGGTCCATGCCCTTTGGTAGGAAGAGAAATCGTAGGCTTTTGCCCGGCTTAAGCATCGGCAGGGCCCTGTCGATTGCCCGGTGAGCAGCGCGCTCCCCTGCCCTATCACCGTCGAAACATATGATCGGCTCATCGGTGAAGCGCCACATCAGCGCAATCTGTTCTTCGCCCATCGCCGTGCCGAGAGACGCCACAACTTCCTGGAAACCAGCGCGATGAAGCGCAATGGCATCCATATACCCTTCAACAACGATCAGTCGGTTGTTTTGGTGTGCGGCCTGCCTAGCTCGCTGCGCGTTGAACAACATCTCGCGCTTTCGGAAGAGCTCAGTCTCTGGCGAATTGAGATATTTCGGCTCGCCATCACCAAGCACGCGACCGCCAAACCCGACAACTTTGCCGCGCTGATCCTCAATGGCAACCATCAGCCGACCACGGAACCGGTCATAGGGCACGCGACCAGCATCTTCCGGCGCGATCACTAAGCCGGTCTCGATCATGTCACCAACCGGCACATCATGGCCTCTCAAAAACCCGATCAATCCATCGCGCCGGTCCGGCGCAAAGCCAATGCGAAAGGTTTTTTGCGTGGCTTCATCAAGCCCACGGTTCAACGCGTACGCCAATGCCTGCTGGCCGTCTGGCCCATGCAGATGGCGCTCAAAATAGCCAGCTGCGAGATTGAGAACATCGTTGAGCTTAAGGCGCTCTTTCTGGCGCTGCGCAGCTTGCGGATCAGGTGCGGGCATTGAAAGCCCTGCCTCACCAGCAAGAAGCTCAACAGCTTCAGGGAAGCTCAGGCCGTCAAGTTCCATCAAGAACCTGAAATGATCACCTGATTCCTGACAGCCAAAGCAGTGATAGCGCCCCTTACGGTCATCTACATGGAAGCTTGGGGTTTTCTCACCATGAAAAGGGCAACATGCCCAATGATCGCCTTTGGCAGGACGCGATTTGCGGCGATCCCACGCAACCCGCCGTCCGACAATGTCGGACAGTGGAACACGATCACGAATTGTGGAAAGAAAACCATCAGAAAAGCGGATCATGGACCCACCTGCTGCCTGCCCGCTCGCGCGGCAACTTAACTAGCGGCAGGAGCACATAAATGCTGCTTGGCAAGGCTGGACGCTTTGCAGGCATCAATTTGTCCAGGAAACCGCGCTTTCAGCGTGCTCATAATCTTACCCATGTCGCGAAGACCTTCAGCGCCGGTCTCGTCAATAACCGTCACCACAGCTTGGCTAACTTCATCCTCACTCAACTGGCGCGGCATGAAGGTTCGGATAATGTCGATCTCGTCGGATTCCTGCTGCGCAAGGTCAAGCCGACCAGCCTCTTCATAGAGCCGGTGCGATTCTTCGCGCTGCTTCACCATTTTGGCGAGCAAATCCAAGATGCCTTCATCCGACAAACGCTCAGACCCACTGGTCCGCATCGCTATGTCGCGGTCCTTGATGGCAGCGTTGATCAAACGAAGTGTACAGGCCTTGCGGCTGTCTTTCGCCTTCACGGCATCTTTTAAACTGTCATTGAGCGTATCGCGCATGGAAATCCCATAAGATGTTGAACGCGTTGAAAATTCACCAAGCAGACACCGGAGGGCACCGCTTCTTCAACAAACTGACACACCTGTAAAGGTAGCGCAGGTGTCCCCTGAAGCAAAGCACCATTTCCTTTTCCACAGGCAAACTGAGCGGTCGACGTTCGCAGGACCCACAGTTTACACGGTCGAACCGTAAGCCTAGCACAGAAGGCAACCAGCCTGCTTGATGATTGGCATTGCATTGTAACGAGCGGGCTGATGTAAGGGCTTGCCAACAAATTGCAACCCATCCCGCCAGCGCCCATATGCATGTCAGACATGCCCCACGCGCTTGACGCAATACCAACAAAGAGCCTTTGCTAATGACCACCGACACCTTGACGACCACCGCTTCAAAGCCCGCGGGTTGGGCGCCGCGCGTCAAAACCGGTCGATTGGTTTTGGCCGACGGCGCCATCTTTGAAGGTTTTGGGTTTGGCGCCACTGGGACCGCTCTGGGTGAAGTGTGTTTTAACACGGCAATGACAGGGTATCAGGAGATCCTGACTGACCCGTCCTATGCCAACCAGTTCATCACTTTCACCTTCCCCCATATTGGCAATGTCGGTGCTAATTCCGAAGATCAGGAACAATTGCCACAGGGAGAAGAATTCGCTGGCGCACGCGGCCTCATCATCAAAGCCAACATCACCGAACCCTCCAATTGGCGCGCCACCCAGCACCTGAACACTTGGCTAAAAGCACGTGGCATCATCGGCTTATGCGGTATCGATACACGGGCGCTGACGGCCCATATTCGCGAGCATGGTATGCCCAATGCAGCACTCGCCTATGCGCCAGATGGCGTATTCAATCTTCAGCAATTAAGAACAGACAGCGCGGCCTGGCCCGGCTTGCTTGATCAAGATTTGGTCCCCGACGTGGGCATCGCTGAGAACATCTGCTGGACTGAAACCAGTTGGGCGTTCTCAGAAGGTTTCGGCAGTGCCAGCGAGACTGTTCACCACGTTGTCGCAATCGATTTTGGGGTGAAACGCAACATTCTGCGTTTGCTAGCCGACCGCAACTGCAAGATCACTGTTGTACCGGCAACGACCAGCGCCGAAGACATTCTGGCCCTTAATCCAGATGGCATCTTTCTTTCAAACGGACCTGGCGATCCTGCAGCGACTGGCACCTATGCAGTTGCCACAATCCAGAAGCTGATAGGGGCTAACCTGCCAATCTTCGGCATTTGTTTGGGACATCAAATCTTAGCCTTGGCACTGGGCGCTACGACCAAAAAGATGCATCAAGGCCATCACGGAGCCAACCATCCAGTCATGGATTACACCACTGGCAAGGTTGAGGTGACGTCGATGAACCACGGATTTGCGGTAGATGGAGATACATTGCCGGACACAGTCGAGGCGACGCATACCTCATTGTTTGACGGATCAAACTGTGGCCTGCGCCATAAATCGTTGCCGATTTTTTCAGTACAGCATCACCCGGAAGCATCCCCGGGTCCGCGCGACAGCCACTATCTGTTTGACAGATTCATCAACCACATGAAGGCGCGCTGAACGCGCCGACATTGGCTCTACAACGATGTCAAATCATCGATAACGCGGCTGGTCTCTTCAATTTGTTCGTTGATTGAGTCACGACGGGCCGACAACACGTCTCGCTGACGTTCGCACAGCGCTCGCACTGCATTGGCGCGCTGGCCATCGGTCAATTCGCTTTCAACAAGCTCCACCAGTTCACCGATCTCATCCAAGCCAAGCCCCATAGCCTTGCCTTTGAGAACCAGGCGCAAACGAGCCCGACACGCTTCATTATAAAAACGCCGATTGCCGATGCGTCGCGGCTGCAGCAAGCCTTTCGACTCGTAAAAACGCAGGGTGCGCATCGTTACGCCAAAGGCCTCGGCGGTTTGCGAGATTGACTGCTCAGCCAAATCAACGGGTTCTGGGCGGATCGCCTCAGCAACACTTCCTGATGCCATTTCTGCCGATGCGCTTACCACATACGACGTATCAAAAAACCAACGCATGTTGGACTCTCCGAGTTAGAATACCTTGCCATTGACCCAACTGACGACTTGCGAACGTGTCGCTTGGAGGAAATAGCGCACGAATCCACAAGGTGAAGGGTTTTGCGGAGGGAATTCTTTACGGGCGTTAAGGCAGCAGCGCTTTTCCGCAGACGTCAAAAACTTGTCCCCTGCGTCAAGGCAACTATTAGTCGGAAGTCTATAAGTAGTGGGAAGGTCAGTCGGCTGTGGCGCGAACTTGTCGCGGCGAAGCACCGAACCAGCGTTTGCAGGCACGAGTCAGATTGGCTTGATTAGCAAACCCCAAGCGATAGGCAATTTCGCCCATTGGTAGCCTGGTCTGAACCAAGAATTCCTCGGCTAGGCGTTGCCGAGCCTCATCACTCAATCTTTGGTAATTCGTGCCTAACTCATCAAGGCGACGTTGCAAACTGCGCGGGCTAACGCCCAATCGGCGCGCTGTTTCATTTATGTTAGGCCCTTCATCAACAAGGTGATGCATGATGTCCTCCCGTGCACGGATGGAAAGATCATCGGGAATACGCCGCTCCGCCATCATGCGATCAGCCAGCGCAACAGCGACCTCATGGGCATGACGGTCGGCACGCACATTTGGCAAGTCCAAGTCCGAACGGCGCAAAACAATACGATTAAGGGGCGCGTCAAAGCCAACATCAGCGCATAGCGCATTGCGATATGGGCGTAGGTCAGTGGGACGTGGTCTTTGCAGAGCCACCTGGACAGGCGCCCAGTTGGGCCCGAACAGATCGCGCATGTGCGTCAGAAACATGCGCGCGGCGCGATCACACATGACATCGCGAGCAACAATCAGCGGGGAGTAGGCCCATTCGAAGGAGACGTGCTCCTCCCCAACTGTGGTGGAAGCAAAAGAAACATCGGCATATAGGCGCATGTAGCGACAAAGCACCTGAAGTGCCGCGTCAAGATTTGGCGCGCTGATAACAGCATTGCCAAAAGCGCCCAGCGAACTGAAGTGTAGCGGATTGGCCGCGTCAAGCCCAATCGCCTCGTTACCTAAGAGCCGACCAAAACGGCGGATCAGCTTGGCAAATCTGTTCATGCTGATGAAGCTATCAAACGCATCCAAGCGAACATCACCAAGACCAAGCATGGCAAGTTCGTGCGCGATCACATCTTCAGCCATGCCTTGGGAATGACCATACTCAACCAAGCTGGCCAACGCGCGCGCATGGATAAGAAAACGATCGGATTCATCGCACCGCGCAACTTTTTCACCCCGCGTTAGGTCGCCAGAAACACCAGGTGTGCGGGTACCATCTTTGGTTTTGCCATTCGGCAACGAAGACGTGTCGTCTACCATAAAAAACCACGCGCTACGCTGATGCCCCCAGCGGAAATCCATGCCGGGATAAATATACGGCATCAAGAGACAATTCCCAAGCCCGAACCTTGGTCATTGTCTGCTTGTGCGACCCTCCTCACCTTGTCATCGAGAATGCGAGGCGATAGCTATCGAAAAGTTAACAACGACAGCTTGCATATGATCCAGCCTGTTGCGCCCCCCGACCCACTAACTGCGTTTGCAGCAGCTTGGCAGAAATGCCGAGAATCCGGCGTGTTGCCGACGCTTAGCGACATTAAAGATCAAGGCGCTCCGATTGATGATCCAGGCTTTGCCATGCTTGGACGCGATGAAGCGAGGCATCGCGGGAAAAACAAAGTTGTTTTTCGCGTTCTTGCGGCGGGAGAAGATCATGCTCGCTTGGGCGGCCCGGTCTTGGCGGGACAATTGCTCGACGAAATTGTTCATCCCGCGCACCTGGAATCTTTGATTGGATTGTACAATCGGCTCTGCGAAGAAAAAACACTTCATCGCTGGCGTTGTATGAATATGGTGCGAAATGCCCCTCCCTCCAGCTACACTCGGGTTCTGGCACCAATTGCCGATGATGTCGGCGATGGGCGTTGTTTGGCAGGGGTATGGGTTTGGCACACGCCGCGCGCCAGTGACGCGCTAGCAGCATAACTCAGGCAACTGTTACTATAGCTGGCGCGCTTCAAACGTATCGCACTGGTTCATATCACCACCGTCGAAGCCAATGCCAAACCAGCGCACACGTTGCTCAGCTGTGCCGTGTGAGAAGCTTTCAGGCACCACATACCCTTGGGCACGGCGCTGCATCGTATCATCACCGATTTGGCTGGCTGCGTTAAGCGCCTCATCAAGATCACCGCGCTCAAGCAACCCACGAGCGGCAGCGTCATGACCCCATACGCCCGCAAGGCAGTCCGCCTGCAGCTCAACGCGCACGGACATAGCATTGGCATCACGCTCCGACATGCGCCGACGCGCCTCGTTGAAGCGACCCAGGATACCTAGTTGGTTCTGGATGTGATGCCCGACCTCATGGGCAATCACATAGGCTTGAGCAAAGTCTCCGGGGGCGCCGAAACGACGCGAGAGCTCAGCGAAAAAAGACAAATCCAAAAACACACCGCGATCAGGTGGGCAGTAAAACGGACCGCTGGCAGAGCTTGCAAAGCCACAGGCAGACTGAACTTGTCCCGAGAAGAGCGTCAAGGTCGGAGGATCATACCGCATACCCTGTTCATCGAACTTGGTCGCCCACACGTCCTCAGTATCGCCGAGCACACGTGAGGCAAAATCCGCCAACTCATCGCCCTGCCCTGGGTTAAACGGCTCACTGGTCTGCTGTTGGGAGGGTGAAAACTGGCCGCCACCGCCGCTGGTACCGCCGGTGAGTAAGGTAAGCGGGTTGATGCCAAGAGCCCAAGCAATGATCACCATGATGATGATCCCACCAATTCCTAGGCCGCCACCAGCACGTGAGCCACCGCCGGAGGGAATGCGGACACGTCGACCCGACGGGATGCGCATGCGTGACCCACCCATACCCGAAGGTGAGCGTGAGGCTCGTCGTAAATCGCGCACCTTCGTGCTGCGTCTCATATTTCGCCAACGCATTGTACGGATTATTCCCTTCTCGCCACTGTTGGCTGCAACCTGCCAACCCCGTTGGACAAGAGCAAGGCCAATAGCGGCAGAGAAACGAAAAACGCCGCCCTGAGGTTCATCTCAAGGGCGGCGCATTTGGTACAGCATCAATGCAAAAATGCGATCGGCTTACCAATCAATCCCGACATAGCGCATAATAGCATGCCAAGAGCAGGAGAACGTCGCGTGGCGATGCAGGTCTGGACGACGCGGTTCAACCATCGAACGATGGACAATCATATCCGTCAACATGGCGCATCCTTTCTTGTTTGTTGGCGTGTGAACCAGGAAGCCTGGTTCACCAACCACACCTTGACCCGGCGCACTGAGTACGCTTTACACAAGTGTATACGCACTATTTGCACCTCCCACAAGAGGATAAATGCACTTATTGCACGTTTTTGCGCACAAATTGCGACTCATACGGATTTGGAATGCCTGACAAACACGGAAAAAAACCAGACGACGGGGATGCCAACCCGATGCCAGCGGAAGCTTTTCGCGAATGGCGCAAGCGTTTGGGTTTGAAGCAGAAAGATGCTGCAGATCTCTTGGGCCTCAAGAAACGCATGATTCAATACTATGAGACGGGCAGCCGCAGCGGCAAACACGTTTCAATTCCCAAATCGATCCGCTTGGCATGCTATGCCTTGGAGGTTGGCGTCGGTGACTATGATGGCCGCAACATTCTCGGCGACGCTTCGGTCTCCGCTGGAGTCCACCGTATGGGAGCCCATCATCTTTCTGCCGCGCAAGTCATGCTCAATGAACGCGTTCCAAACCAAGGGGTGTCAAACGACGGCCAATCGCCGCCTCCCCTGCCACTTACAACGAATGACAGCGACTAACGGCGATCCAATCATCGACTTAAAGCCAACCAATTTCGGTCTGTGTTGTCCCGGCGCACACAGCTTCTATCTCCACGTCCCTTCCCAACCCAACACTTGGCCTCTATAGAGCCATTTCAGCCCCTTTGACGCGCGCCAGCGCTCGCCATCGCACGCAAATCGACGTGCGCAGCGATCGCGGTGCGCGCTCTTACACCTGCCCACCCGTTCCCCTCTCTGCGAGCTGACCGAACCACCATGCCAAAACGTACCGACATCCAGTCCATCCTCATCATCGGTGCTGGGCCGATTATCATCGGCCAGGCCTGCGAGTTCGACTATTCCGGCACACAAGCCTGTAAAGCGCTAAAGGATGAAGGCTACCGGATCATTTTGGTCAACTCCAATCCAGCGACCATTATGACTGATCCTGATCTGGCCCATGCGACCTATGTGGAGCCGATCACGCCGGAGGTGGTCGCCAAGATCATCGCCAAGGAGCGCCCCGACGCCATTCTTCCAACCATGGGCGGCCAAACGGCGCTGAACTGCGCGCTTTCTTTGCGCAAGATGGGTGTGCTTGAAGAGTACGGCGTGGAGATGATCGGGGCGACAGCCGAAGCCATCGACAAGGCCGAAGATCGCGAGCTTTTCCGCGAAGCAATGATGAAGATCGGTCTAGCAACCCCGCGAGGTGAAACGCTTAAAGGTTCACTCCGCGACAAACTTGATGTCGACGGCAATCCGATCATCGACCGGGCCGGCAACACGGTGCGCGAACTGTCGCCGGAGGGGTTAGCCAACGCGCTGAACCTTTTGGATATGGTCGGTTTGCCAGCCGTTATCCGCCCATCCTTTACACTGGGCGGCACCGGTGGCGGCATCGCTTACAACCGCGAAGAATTCTTGCAGATCGTAGAAGGCGGCATCGATGCCTCGCCGACCAACGAAGTGCTGATCGAAGAATCCGTGCTCGGTTGGAAAGAGTATGAGATGGAGGTTGTGCGCGACAAAGCCGACAATTGCATCATCATCTGCTCTATCGAGAACGTCGATCCGATGGGCGTGCACACGGGTGATTCCATCACCGTTGCCCCTGCCCTGACGCTGACCGACAAAGAATATCAAATCATGCGCGATGCCTCATTGGCGGTGCTGCGCGAAATTGGTGTTGAAACCGGAGGCTCCAACGTCCAATTCGCGGTGAACCCAGACGATGGCCGCATGGTCGTCATCGAGATGAACCCGCGCGTCTCCCGGTCGTCGGCGCTGGCATCCAAGGCCACGGGCTTTCCCATCGCCAAGGTCGCGGCGCGCCTCGCCGTCGGCTACACGCTCGATGAACTCGACAATGACATTACAGGCGGCGCGACCCCGGCGGCGTTCGAGCCGACCATCGATTATGTGGTCACCAAAATCCCGCGCTTCACCTTTGAAAAGTTTCCTGATGCCGATCCGGTGTTGACCACCAGCATGAAGTCGGTCGGCGAAGTCATGGCCATCGGACGCACTTTCACCGAAAGCTTACAAAAAGCGCTGCGCGGCCTTGAAACCGGGCTAACCGGCCTCGACGATATCGAGATCGAAGGCCTTGGTGGGGACGACGACAAGAACGTCATACGGGCGGCCATCTCCACGCCGACACCGGACAGGCTGTTGAAGGTCGCGCAGGTCATGCGCGCCGGCGCCACCGATGAACAGGTGCATGCCGCATGCAAGATCGACCCATGGTTTATCGGCCAGCTGCGCCAGATCATTGATCTGGAAGCGCGGATAAGGGTCCACGGGCTGCCGGACAATGCCGAATGGATGCGCGAACTGAAGGCCAACGGTTTTTCCGATGCCCGGCTTGGCGCGCTAACCGGACAAACCGAAGCCGACGTTAAAGCGCACCGGCTCGCGCTTGATGTGCACCCGGTCTTTAAACGGATCGATACGTGCGCTGCGGAGTTTGCGTCGCCCACTGCCTATATGTACTCGACTTATGAGAACCCGTTTGGCGATGCGCCCGCCAACGAGGCGCAGCCATCGGACCGCAAAAAGGTGGTCATCCTGGGCGGCGGTCCGAACCGCATCGGCCAGGGCATCGAATTCGACTATTGCTGTTGCCATGCGGCTTTCGCGCTCAAAGATGCTGGCTTTGAGGCCATCATGATCAACTGCAATCCAGAGACGGTCTCAACCGATTACGACACGTCCGACCGGCTCTATTTTGAGCCGCTAACGGCTGAAGATGTCCTGGAAATCCTCACCCTTGAGCAAACCAAAGGCACGCTGCATGGGGTAATCGTGCAGTTTGGCGGCCAAACGCCGCTCAAGCTCGCTGATGCATTACAACAGGCTGGCATTCCGATCCTTGGCACCTCGCCGGACGCGATTGACCTGGCCGAAGATAGGGACCGCTTTCAGAAACTGCTCAACGAGCTCGGCCTCAAACAGCCGCCCAACGGTATCGCCCGATCCAACGAAGAAGCCAAGCAGATCACGGCGAAGATCGGCTACCCCGTCGTGGTGCGCCCGTCCTACGTCTTGGGTGGCCGCGCCATGGAGATCGTGCGCGATGACGCCAGCCTCGATCGCTATATGCGCGAAGCAGTCGTGGTTTCTGGCGACAGTCCAGTGCTGATCGACGGCTATCTGGCAGACGCGGTCGAGGTGGATGTCGACGCTTTGTGTGACGGCAAGACGGTTACGGTCTGCGGCATCATGGAGCATATTGAAGAGGCCGGCATCCATTCTGGTGACAGCGCTTGTGCTTTGCCCGCACACACATTGTCTGATGCCGTCTTGGATGAGCTGGAAGCCCAAACCAAAAAGCTTGCCTTGGCGTTGAACGTCGGCGGCTTGATGAACGTGCAATACGCGATCAAGAACGGCGACATTTATGTGCTGGAAGTGAACCCGCGTGCCTCGCGCACAGTGCCCTTTGTCGCCAAGACTGTCGGAGCGCCAATCGCGAAAATCGCCTCCCGCGTCATGGCCGGCGAAGCGCTGGAACCCACGCTAACCGCCTATGGGCGCGCGCCACAATCGCGCAACCTGCCGCATATTGCAGTGAAAGAAGCGGTCTTTCCGTTTGCCAGGTTCCCAGGTGTGGACACCGTTCTGGGACCAGAAATGCGCTCCACAGGCGAGGTCATGGGCATCGACACCAGCTTTGGCTATGCCTTTGCCAAAAGCCAGCTTGGCGCAGGTTCTAAAGTGCCGCTGCTTGGCAATGTTTTTGTATCTCTGCGAGACAGCGACAAGCCGAAAGCACTTGATGCGATACGATTGTTGGTGGAACTCGGTTTCGATATTCTGGCAACCTCCGGCACGCAGCGTTATCTGGCTGATCAAGGCATTGAAACGCAGCGCGTGAACAAGGTCTTGGAAGGCCGTCCCCACATCGTTGATGCCATCAAAAACGGCAATGTGCAGCTTGTGTTCAACACCACTGAAGGCAAGAAGGCACTGGAAGACTCCCGGTCACTTCGACAGTCTGCTTTGGTACAAAAAGTGCCCTATTACACCACCGTGGCTGGAGCTAACGCAGCCGCCCAAGCCATTGATGCCGTTTTATCAGGTGACATTGCGGTCAAACCCTTACAAGATTACATGGCCAATCTGGCGAACTAAGCTGCCGTTTGGCCTAAGCAGGCTTCCCCAACCAACTGCTTAAACCCAGCACACTCTGCCCGAGCATGACTCGCGGCTGGAATGAGATATGCAAAGGACGGACCATGGAAAAGGTTCCGATGACCATCGCAGGCTACGAAGCTTTGAAAAAAGAGCTTCAACAACGCCAAGCCGAAGAACGCCCCAAAATCATCGCGGCGATCTCTGAAGCGCGCGCCCACGGCGATCTGTCCGAGAATGCGGAGTACCATGCCGCCAAAGAACAGCAGAGCCTTAATGAAGGGCGTATCAACGAGCTTGAGAGCAACATTGCTCGTGCTGACGTGATCGACCCAAAAAAGATGTCGGGCGACACCGTGAAGTTTTCCGCCAAAGTGGTGATCGTGGACGAGGAAACCGATGAGGAAAAAACCTACATCATCGTCGGTGACGTGGAAGCGGACATCAAACAGCACAAAATTTCGCTGTCATCGCCCATCGCCCGCGCGCTGATCAACAAAAAGGTCGGCGACAGCGTGGAAGTGGCAGCGCCTGGCGGCAAACGCGCCTTCGAGATTTTGAAGATTACCTACGGCTGATAACGCAAAAACGACGCCACCAAAAGCATGACAAGCTTCGTCGCCGATAATCGGAATGACGAACTACGTCTATTGCCTAGACCAAAATTTTTCCGACTGGCCCTGGATTTGTTCAGCCTGTTAAGCGGCGCTCTGGTTCAGCGCGCGCTTAGCATCAACATCGCCGCCAAGCAGACTGCTCGCCTCGTTAGCTGGCATCGGTCGACCAAGTAGAAAACCCTGCCCGCAATTGCACCCAAGCGCCTTCAACACTGCCAATTGCTTCTGCGTTTCCACGCCTTCCGCAGTGGTAAAAACATTAAGGCCTTCGCCGAGCGCGATGATCGCTTTGACGATGCTTAACTGTTTGTCGCTGGCTTCAATTTCAGTCACAAAGCTGCGATCGATCTTTATGCGGTCAAAATTGAACTTGGCAATTTGGGACAAGCTGGAATAACCCGTTCCAAAGTCGTCAAGCGCGGTGCGAATGCCCGCCGCCTGCAAATCGGAAAGTATTTGCAACACCGAGTCGCCATCCTGGATCATCGCGCTTTCGGTGATCTCAATCTCCAACCGGCTGGGCAACAAACCGTATTCCTTCAAAATGGTGATGATGCGCAGACCGAGCAGTTTGTCGGAAAGCTGCGTTGGCGAAAGATTGAAGGCTAGCGAGATGTTGGATGGCCACTGCGCTGCATCCTGACACGCTTGGCGCAGCAATTGTTCAGACAAATCAGTGATCAATCCGGTTCGTTCGGCAACCGGAATGAAAACCGTAGGAGGAATAATCTCCCCGGACGATGTGGTCCAGCGAGCCAGCACTTCGAAGCCGTAGATGGTATCGGTCTCCAAATCCATTAATGGCTGGTAATGGGGCACAATGTCGCCAGCGCGAACGGCCATCTTTAAGGCACCCTCAAGCCGCGCGCGTTCTGCGGCTTCTTCGAGCATGTCTTCGGTGAAGGATGTAACCGCATTGCCACCGATGCTCTTGGCCGTGTACATCGCAATATCAGCGCAGCGCACCGCTTCATCCATGCTTGCCGTTTGATCAGGGCAAACCACAAAGCCAATCGACACGCCGACCTCGGCATGGATGCCCTCAAGACTCATCGGTTTGCAAACCGCCTTTGACATGCGGTGTGCCAAAGCTTGTATAGCCGTGGCGTCTGATACTTCGGCGATGACCAGAAATTCATCGCCGCCCACGCGCATGATCAGATCGTCCGGCGCAGCTTTCGCAAGGCGGCGAGCAACAGCTTTCAGGAGCGCATCACCGCCCGCGTGTCCGTGAAGGTCATTGACCTGCTTGAAGCCATCCAGATCGATGGAAAAGATGCCGTATGTCTTTGCCTGCTTGCTGGCACTGGAGTTGTTATCAAACTTCTCCAAAAATCCGTTGAGAAACCGGCGATTGGGCAGTTCCGTAAGCGCATCATTTTGCGCCAACCAACTGACATCGGCCTCGGCAGCTTTGCGCTTTTTCAGTTCTGCCCGCTTCTCCTGATTGCGCCGAATAGCATAAATGAAGCCGGCAATACCGATCAGAGTGAGAGAGACAATCGCTTCATCAAGTTGCCAGGATTCGTGATCTTCCACATAGTCAACCAGAAGCTCAAAGGCTTCGATATGACTGAAATAGGTAAAGCCCACCAAAAAGAGAGCAAGAAGAATAACGGCATCAGTCACCGCCCGATTACGAAACCAGCCCATACAACTTTCCTTAGCGTCAAGACACTTATGCAACCTCAAGCACGTGTAACATGTGCTGGAAAGACTAATAATCAGTTTTCAAGAAGCCGTTTCACGAATGATAATAAGGAGCTAGCTACTTCTACTTAACGGAGGAGATCAATGACTGTGCCAGCGCGGCAGTCATCCAAGCCGGGCGCACAAAATAGCTCCATTTTGAACCGCCGCTAAAAGCCGTGACGAGGCACACAGCAGAATGATCACGCCGCGTCGCAGGAGCTTGCGACATGTGGAAGATCGTGGTCGTTCAGCGGCTCATCATCGACATTCCAACTCTCGCTAGCGAACAACACATGCCGCAGTGTCGAGAACATATGACATTGGATTTAAGGAGCCGTAGGCAAACGTGGTTGAGGTGGTTTTGACCAACTGGCAATAGAACGTGCCAAAACGGCGCAATGCCAGGTTGTTAACTGACGGGCGCCACACCCGCATCTTTCACCCGACGCAAAGTCAACGCAGTGCGCACCGAGGCAATATTGTCGGCCTTGGTCAATTCATCGATCACAAAGGATTGGAAACTGGAAAAATCTTTGGCTGCACACTTCAAGATGAAGTCGGCCTCACCGGAAATCGCATAACATTCACGCACGGTGGACCAAGCGGCCACCCGCGCTTCAAAGGCCACCAAGTCGCTTTCTGACTGATTGACCAAGCCAACCATGGCATAGGCTACGATGTCGTATCCTAGAGCCTTCTCATCAAGCAATGCGCGGTAACCACGGATTAGCCCGGCCTCTTCCAGCGCTCGCACACGGCGAAGGCAGGGTGGCGCGGAGATGCCGACGCGGCGTGCCAATTCTACGTTGGTCATGCGGCCATCAGCCTGCAATTCGGCCAGGATTTGCCAATCGATAGTGTCCAAAAGGGCCTTCATCGCTGGCTTTGCCTTTCCAGATGCAGTTTCGCCATAGTTTTACCGCAGCGTAACATTGTTGCGCAGTCTTGATTGACACCATCGGGTAGCGCTTTCAAGCAGATGCGATGGCGGAAATTCGAGCAAACGCACCCATAATGACCGGCAGTCCCTTGAATGCACTCATCATAACCGATGGCAAGATGGGCGATCTGGCCCAGTGCCGGGGAGTGGCCGAAGCACTAGGCGCGTCAAACCGTGAGATCGTTGTGGCCCCTGGCAAGATCGCCGCGTTGCTTGGTCGCATCAGCAAGGATCAGGCCTTTGCCGAAGCGTTGGCGGCAATCGACAAGGCACCAAGCGTTGTTTTGGCATCAGGTCGCCGCGCAGCCCCCTACCTGAAATCAGTGAAAGCCAAGTGGGGCCATGAAACACTGACGGTTTTCCTCAAAGACCCACGGACGGGCGCAAGCTCCGCCGATCTCATTTGGGTGCCAACACATGATAGATTGCGCGGATCAAACGTCATCACCACGCACACCGGTCCCCATGGGCATACAGCGCAGCGTCGGGCCAGGGCTGGCAGTGCTTTACGCGCGCAGCTCGCACGCTACCCACGACCATGGCTCGGCGTACTGCTAGGCGGGGCGGCCAAAAAAGTAACCTACGAGCAGGCCACAATTGATCGCTTGGTTTGGGCAATCGAAACAGCAGGCAAGAACGCAGGCAGCATTCTGGTCACGCCCTCACGGCGTACGCCGACTGAGCTGATCGAAGCGCTGGCCACTGTCCATCGACACATATGGATTTGGGATGGCAATCCGTTGGCCAACACGCTCGCCAATCCCTATCCTGGCATGCTCGGCGCGTGTGATGCGTTTCTGGTGACCGGTGATAGCCACAACATGGTGTCAGAAGCACTGAGCACTGGCAAACACACCATGGTTTTTCGACCAACTGGTCTGCCGAAAAAGTTCATCCACTTTCTTGATGCCATGGAAGCAGAGGGCGCCGTCACGCCACCAAGCCCTGCCCAGTTCGACCGTGTGCAAGACCCGATTGATGCCACGCCTTACATCGCTTCAGCCATCGCAGAACGGCTGAAACGCCGCGCTTGAGGCCAGAACCCGGGGATAAGCCCTCATGAGGCGGCGACCCACTGGCGCCATCGCTTGGCAGGCGATGGAAGCGTGCCTATCTTTTGGGCTAGAAATGCACCGGCCATCGATCAAACTCCGCGCCGTCTGCCAAAACCTTTGCAAGGCTCTGTCACATGTCCCAAACGCTCCACACCAAAGTGCTTGTCATCGGCTCCGGACCTGCCGGCTATACCGCTGCGATCTATGCCGCTCGCGCAATGCTTGAACCGATGCTCGTCTCCGGCCTTCAAACCGGTGGCCAGCTTACCATCACAACCGATGTCGAGAATTATCCCGGCTTTGCCGATGTCATCCAGGGACCGTGGTTGATGGAACAGATGAAGGCGCAGGCTGAACATGTTGGCACGCAGTTCGTTCAAGACATCATAACCGATGTGGACACGACACAGCGCCCATTTGTTTGCCAAAGTGATTCCGGTACCACCTACACCGCCGACTCGATCATCATTGCAACCGGTGCGCAGGCCAAATGGCTTGGCTTGCCATCGGAGCAAACTTTTATGGGCGGTGGCGTCTCGGCCTGTGCCACCTGCGACGGCTTCTTTTATCGCGGCAAAAACGCAGCGGTTGTCGGTGGCGGCAACACTGCCGTGGAAGAGGCGCTGTATCTGGCGAACCTCTGCAACGAGGTGACCCTGATCCACCGGCGCGATGAGCTACGAGCGGAGAAAATTCTCCAGGACCGCCTTCTGAAACACCCAAAGATCAAGGTACTTTGGAACAAGCAGGTGGAAGAAATTCGCGGCGAAACGGGCTTCCCAGCGCACGTCACCCACCTGCACCTGAAAGACACCGTGACCGGAGAAACCATGGACCACCCGACTGATGGCGTGTTCATTGCCATCGGCCATGCGCCAGCGGTCAGCCTGTTCGAAGGCAAGGTGAAGCAAAAGGACAATGGCTATCTGTGGACGGCGCCGGACAGCACGGCAACAGATGTGCCCGGTATCTTTGCCGCAGGCGACGTAACCGACGATATTTACCGCCAGGCCGTGACGGCGGCGGGCCTTGGCTGTATGGCTGCTCTGGAAGCGGAAAAATATCTCGCCGAACATGAAAGCCTTCAGCAGGCAGCGGAATAGCTGCTAACAGGGCCAGCTGGGGCGCCGCTCCACATGTGACCCCATAAGGAACCAACCCATGCCCAACTCAGGCCGCATCATCGTCCATGACGACACCGCTGCGGTGATGGATTGGGACAAGCTGCGCATCTTTCACGCGGCAGCTGAGGCAGGGTCCTTCACCCATGCTGGCGACGGCTTGCACATGAGCCAGTCCGCCGTTAGCCGCCAAGTGTCGGCGCTGGAAACAGACCTTAATGTGAAGCTGTTCCACCGCCATGCCCGCGGGCTTGTGCTGACCGAACAGGGCGAGTTGCTCTACCGCACTGCGCACGAGGTGCTGCAGAAGCTCGACCGCGTGCGCACGCGGCTGTCGGACTCAAAAAACCAGCCGACAGGAACGCTTCGCGTCACCACCACGGTTGGTCTTGGCTCAACTTGGC
This sequence comes from Hyphomicrobiales bacterium, assembly GCA_040219355.1. Classification (GTDB taxonomy): domain Bacteria; phylum Pseudomonadota; class Alphaproteobacteria; order Rhizobiales; family MH13; genus MH13. The sequence continues at coordinate 351,817 of JAVJSN010000015.1, read as the reverse complement.
TGACGGCACGCTTGCAGGATTTTCGCGATCTCTATCCGGGCATTCAGCTCGAATTGATCCTCAATGATGATGAGCTTGATCTCTCCATGCGTGAGGCTGATGTTGCCATTCGCCTGCGCAAACCGGTTCAACCCGATTTGGTCCAGCGGAAGCTGTTCACCGTGCACTTTCACATCTATGCGGCACCCGAATACATTAAGCGGCATGGTCAGCCAAACACCACCGAAGAGCTCGATGACCACGTCATCTTGAGCTATGGATACCCCGCCCCGCCCTATCTGCGTGACATCAACTACCTAGAAACCGCCGGCCGCGAGGAGGACAATCCCCGCCGCGCCCAAATACGCATTACCAACGTCTACGGCTTGCGCAAAGCGTGTCTACGCGGTGTCGGTATCGCGATGTTGCCCGACTATATCGTCGAAGATGACAGGAACCTGGTTCGGATCGAGCTTGAGGGCCAAGACTTACCATTCTTCGACACTTATTTCGTGTACCCTGAAGAAATGCGCAATTCGGCACGCGTGATGGTGTTTCGGGATTTCCTGTTGGCAAATGCGCGCCGCTGGAGCTATTAGCCAGCTTCCTTGGCCAAGCGACGTCCTAACGATTCGTTAAGATCACCTAAAGCGATCTGGACTCGACTGTTTCAAACGCCTTTATCGGCGCTGACCAACGCTCTTTGGCATGCCCATTAAACAGTCAGATGGCTCACACCGCGACATCAGCCCGCCTCATTGACAGGCAATTTTCATCGATCTTTCAACGACCTATGCGTAATTATGGCGCTTCTGAGGTAGCCATGCATTTTACGCATAACTGACATGCTAGCTTATTTGTTGTGATTGAGCAGCAATCGCTTACATATCTTTCCAACACGGTCATTATGGCGCGTCCCTCCCTGTGCCGACCGCTGTTCCCCTCGAGACGACGCTCCACCCCTCGGATGCGTCGTCCGTAACTCCAAACGCCGGGCTTGATCACACCTTTTTGGTGAACAGATCGCCCGGCGTTTTTTTATGGCACGACTGTGCTACCCGTCTATGCAACCAAACGGTCGCATGCGCGTTGAGGGCTAGAGGGCACCATCGTCCCGTAAAGCACGACGCGCTATGGATTTTATCCCCTTCAGTCTCGACCCTCGCGACATCTTTTACACAATCATTGGTTTGGCCCTGCTTGGCCTCACCTTTCAGCCAATTTTGCGCCAATTTCGGCTCGTCAATCTGCCGCTGTTTTACGTCGCCATTGGCGCTGGTCTCGCATTTCTCGGCGTTCCGGTGCTCAACCCGCAAAGCGGCGGGCTTTCTGCGAAAGTCATTGAGCACGCCGCAGAGCTCATCGTCATCATTTCCTTGGCTGGTGCTGGACTAGCAATTGACACAAAAGAAACCTGGCGCAATTGGCAGGCTGCCTACCGTCTCATTCTAGTGTCCATGCCTCTGACGATTCTCGCCATTTTCTTTTTTGGCTGGCTGGTTGTCGGCATGCCCTGGCCAAGCGCCATGTTGCTGGCAGCGGTCATGGCACCCACCGATCCGGTGTTGGCCCGCTCGGTACAAGTGGGGCCGCCTGGTCACAAAGAAAAGCCGATGGAGGTCGCACTGACGGCCGAAGCCGGACTGAACGACGGCCTGGCGTTCCCTTTTGTTTATCTGGCACTCGCCGCCGCTGCCGCTGGCTATATGGGCGATGGCTGGCCGCAATGGGGTTGGTCCTGGTTCAGCTATGATCTCCTCTACCGCGTTATCGCCGGTTGGTGCATTGGCTGGGTGTGCGGCTTGCTGATTGCTCGCCTGGTGACCTCGCGCTTTGGCGACGCATCGCAAGGCGCATGGAACTCCATCATCGTCGTTCTATCCTCAACGCTCATAGCCTATGGCGTCACGGAAAGCTTTGATGCCTACGGTTTCCTGGCTGTGTTCGCCGCCACCCGCGCTGGACGCTCGCGCTCACGCGAAACGCAAAAGCAGGCCTATGAAAAATACGTCCACCATGGTGCTGACCAGCTGGAATCGATCCTGCTAGCACTTCTTCTTTTGTGGTTTGGCACCTATGTGGCTTCAGGCGTTCTCACCGATCTCACCTGGACCGAGGTGGTGCTCGCCCTAATGATCGTTTTTGTCTTCCGTCCGATCACCGGCATGCTGGCGCTAATCAAGCTCGAATGCGAAGATTTACAGCGCTTTAAGGTCGCGTTTTTCGGCATTCGCGGTATGGGCACGATCTTCTATATCGCCTATGCGCAAAACCACGGCGCGTTTTCTGACGTCGACACGGTCTGGCGTATCGCTGCGCTCACGATCCTGATCTCGATAATTGTCCACGGCTTTGCTGCCAATTTTGTGCTGGATGAGGCAGGCGACGAACAGCATCCACACAAGACGCACGAGCCAGAGGTACACGAACGGGGCTGACGGACAGCGTTAGAAAATTTATCGCTCCACACGCGCCAGTGCCAATCCAACGCCGGAGGCAACAAACAACCCACCAGTAAGTCGGTGCCTCAAGCGTCCCAGCTTCATGATCATCGGACGGGCCGACCCGGCAAAGGCCACCCAGAGCAGGTCGCCGACAAAGACGACGCTAAGATAGATCACCATCGGCAGCGCCAGACCTACCCCGCCAGCATCAACATTCACGAACTGCGGGAGGAAGGCGATATGAAAAAGGAGCGTTTTCGGATTGAGCGTGGAAATGAACAAACCTTGTAGAAACATGCGCCGCGCGCTTGTCAGTTGAGGCTGCACCTCGTCCAAATTGGCCGAACCACGCCGCCATGAGACGATGCCGAGATAGAGGAGATAGGCAACGCCGGCCCATTTCAGCCAAACCAGTGCCGAGGCAGCCACCGCAAGCAGCGCGGCGAGTCCAACCAACACCAGTGACAGTTGCACGGCGACACCAAGCGCCGTGCCGAACACGGTGACCGCACCGGCACGGTAGCCATGAGCCAGCGTATTGGCGATGAACAGCGCCAGGTTGGGTCCTGGTATCAACACCATCACCATTGTTGCGCCGATCAGCGCGAGCATGGCGTCCAAGCTCATGAAAAAACCTCCACGCACGGAATGTGCGTGGAGGCGTTGTAAAGCCTGAGCGGTTGTTGGGTAAAGCGCGTAGATGAGAACGCCAATCAGCGCCTAGTTCGCGACACCGCCAAACGCCGTCATATCGACCCAGCCTGTTTCATCATTGTCGCCAAACGGGATCAGGCACCAATCCAGAGCCTCGTTACAGGTTTCAATGAAACCGCCACCGCCTGGCGCCACAGTCCCGGCCACCTCAATCCCATTGGGCTCGGTATAAGCTGTCACCGGCGCCTCCGACAAATTGTAGTAGGGCACATCTGGCGAGAATGTGCTTTGCCAATCGACATCTGGAGTCAACGCCTCAGCGGCGGCAGCTGCCAAGTCTTGCGCAACATCTTGAACCGTGTCCACGGCATTGCCGGTTGTGGTGGCCACGTCGCTGGCAACCTCTTCAGCTGCCGTTTGGCCAGCGGCCACATCATCGGCAACCGCATCTTGTGCTGTGTCAGCCGTTTCGCTTGCAACACCGGCAAGATCACCGGCCAAGCGAGACAAGCCCTCGCCCGCATTGTTTACCTGCTCAGAAAGCGCGTTCACCGCATCGCTTGCAAGCTCTGAGGCCGCCTCATCAATCGGCTGGCCATTGGTGATTTCATTGAGCTGCTCGGTGGCCAGTGTCGCAAGCGTGCCGGCGGCTTCCTCAACAGCGTCCACCGCTTGTTCGGCGGGCGTCAGATCGGTCGGTGGTGCATCAGCAATCTGATCTTCGGGTGCTGGTGTTTCGGGAACAGGTGAGTCGTACTCATTCAGTTCCGGGGCCTCTGCCTGATCGGTGTTCTGATCATCACAAGCAGCAAGGGCAAGAGCGGCAAGGACGGGAATAATGGCGTAGCGGATACGCATGGAAAGGCTCCTCAGTGGGCAAACGACACAGGGCCTACCCGTGAGCATGATGACTCTCGGACAGGCCCTGTCGTAACGCGAAAGGTTCTATTCTGTTAAGGGCTGCTGTTGTGGAAGCGGCTCAGGCGCTGAGTCATTGAGCTCAGCGGGCTCCTGGGCATCCGGCGTCTCGGCCGGGTTGCAAGCGGCGAGAAATAGGACAGCAAAAACAGGCAACAAAGCTAATCGGGGGGTCATGATCTTACATCCATCTGGTTGAAAGAAGTCACCAGACAACGTGAAAACTATGCCGAACGTGCGGCCACACAGCCTATTGGGCCATCACGTCCCGTTACCGATTGCAAATGCCCTACATAAAGAGCCGCGGATCGTCGATCTGGCTATAAAGCTCCGCGACCTCTTCTGCATACCCGTTATAAAGCTGCGTTGGCACGCGTTCTTCGGCATCACCCAACAGGCGCTCGCTCGCCTGGCTCCATCGCGGATGCGGCACTTCAGGGTTCACATTGGCCCAGAAACCGTACTCATTGGCATTGGCTTCTTCCCAGAAGGTCAGCGGCCGCTGATCGGTGAAGGTGAACCGGACCAATGATTTTGCACTCTTAAAGCCATACTTCCACGGTGCTGCCAACCGCAGCGGCGCACCATACTGCTTGGCCACCGGCTTGCCGTAGACGCCGGTCACCATGAAGGCCAAGTCATGCGTAGCTTCTTCGATCGTTAGGCCTTCCGTGTAGGGCCACGAATACCAGCTCTGACGCTGGCCGGATGCCATATCCGGGTCGTTGAAGGTCTCCATAACAACGTATTTGGCGCTGGAAAGCGGACGGGCATAGGCCACCAGATCGCGCATCGGGAACCCGGTCCAAGGCACGGTCATCGCCCAGGCTTCCACGCAGCGATGGCGATAAACGCGCTCTTCCAGAGTCATGGCGCGGATCAGCGTGTCGATATCAACCTGCCGCTCTTCTTCGACCATGCCGTCAAAGGTCACCATCCAGGGGCGCGTTTCAAGATCCTGCGCCGCGCGCCAAATGCCTTTGTGCGAACCGAACTCATAGAAATTGTTGTAGGTCGCCGCGTCCATCTCTTCGGTCAGCGCACGCCCGGCGTTGGCAAAACTTGGGTTCGTGAACGCGGGATAGAGATCAGCGGTTGGGTCACCGTCGACAGTAAAGGGCACGGCATTGCCGCCATCATCGCCTTCAAACAGGCCAAACAAGGCGTGGCTTTGCCTTGTGCCAGCGCCAAGCGCTGCCCCAGCAGCACCCAAAGCCAGGGCACCTTTCATCAAGGAACGGCGATTGAGATAAACACTTTCGTCTGTTGCCGCGCTCTCGGGCAACATCCAGCGTTTCTTTGAACGGATTAGCATGGCTTTCGCGCACCTTGTCTGTTTGCAACTGCAAGAAGAGATAGGCGCGCCACCCATCACCGTCCACTCACAAGGGCGTTAGAACCAGTGTGGCTCGTTAGCGCCACAACCCTGATCGTCATCCTAGCCCTTGTGGCGGGGATCCATTCCAAAGCCCTAACCAGCTTTGCATGGCTACCATCAGGGCATGGACCCCCGGGACAAGCCCGAGGGTGACGCAGTAGGGAAGCCTAAACTACTTCAGATTACCGCAGAACCGTTGGATACGTGTACACGCCTCTTCCAGCGCTGCGTCCGATGTCGCGTAAGAAATGCGGAAGTTCGGTCCAAGGCCAAAGGCTGAGCCCTGAACCACAGCCACGCCTTCGGTTTCCAAAAGCTCGGTCACGAAGTCTTCGTCGCTCTCCAGAACTTTGCCTGAGGGCGCCGTCTTTCCCATGGTGCCTGCGCAGGATGGGTACACGTAGAACGCGCCTTCCGGTGTCGGGCAGCTGATACCGTTGGCCTGATTGAGCATCGACACCACCAAATCACGCCGACGCTTGAAGATCGCATTGTTGGGCGCGATGAACTCTTGCGTACCTGTCAGCGCTTCAACCGCTGCCCACTGCGAAATAGACGAGGGGTTGGAGGTCGACTGCGATTGGATTTTCGCCATCGCCTTGATCAGATGTGCCGGACCACCGGCATAACCGATGCGCCAACCGGTCATCGCATAGGCCTTGGAAACCCCGTTCACACTCAATGTGCGTTCATAAAGCTGCGGCTCAACCTCTGCGACCGTGGTGAACTCAAAATCATCATAGACCAGATGCTCATACATATCGTCGGTCATGATCCAGACATGCGGATGCTTCACCAACACATCGGTCAGTGCCTTCAGTTCTGCGCAAGAATAGGCAGCTCCCGAAGGGTTGGACGGTGAGTTGAAGATCAACCATTTCGTTTTTGGCGTGATCGCAGCATCCAAGGCTTCAGGCGTCAGCTTGAAGCTGGTCTCCATGGTCGCCTCAACGAAGGTCGGTGTGCCACCGGCCAGCAGCACCATATCAGGGTAGCTCACCCAATAGGGCGTTGGGATCAGCACCTCATCGCCCTCGTTCAGTGTTGCCACCAGCGCGTTGTAGAGCACCTGTTTACCGCCGGTTCCAACCGTGATCTGGCTGGCTTCATAGGTAAGGCCGTTTTCTTTTTTGAACTTCGCTGAGATCGCAGCCTTCAACTCAGGGATGCCATCAACAGCGGTGTATTTCGTCTTGCCATCATTGATCGCGGCAATAGCGGCCTGCTTGATATTATCCGGCGTATCGAAATCCGGCTCCCCTGCCCCAAGGCCGATCACATCGCGACCAGCGGCCTTCAGCTCACGCGCCTTGTTGGTCACCGCAATGGTTGCGGAAGGCTTGATGCGGGCAAGGGCGTCGGCGAGGAAAGCCATGATTGTTGGTCCTTGTGATTGGAAATGGGTCGGGAAACGTTGAAACTCCTAGACCCGCCAGCAACCCCGTGCAAGCACGCTTTGAACTCACCGACGATCAGGACAGGCCTTCATGCACACGCTTTATTCCATGCAGAATTCCGGCAACTGTTACAAACTGCGGCTGGCCATGGCGCAGCTGGGCATTCGGTTTCAGATTCACGACGTGGATATCTTGAAGGGTGAAACCCGCACGCCCGAGTTTTTGGCCATCAATGCCAATGGCAAGGTGCCGGCGCTTCGTCTTGAGAGCGGTGAAATTCTTGCCGAATCCAACGCCATCCTGTTTTTCCTTGCAGAAGGCACCGAGCTGTTGCCCGATAACCGCTTCTGCAAAGCTGAAATGCTGCAATGGATGTTTTTCGAGCAGTACAGCCACGAGCCTTACATCGCGGCGGCCCGTTTCTGGCTGAAGCTAATGAAGGGTGGGCGTGAGCTGAAACGCGATATGCTCGACGATTGGTGGGAGCGAGGATATCAAGCGCTCGGCATCATGGAACGCCACCTGGAAAGCCATAAATTCTTTGCCGCCAATCGCTATTCCATCGCCGATATCACCCTCTATGCCTACACGCATGTGGCGGAGGATGGCGAGTTCGACCTGTCCGATTTTCCGAGCGTGCGCACCTGGATAGAACGGGTGCAGGCGCAGCCTGGCCATGTGGAAATGGCGTGGAGACCGTAGTCGTCAAAACGTCATAACCTTACCGCTACAAGGCCTTGACCTACATCAGTGACGCTAACCATACCGCTCAGATAGCGTTACCTGAGCTTCATGTTGGTATCCTTAACAGAACTTAAACAACGGGACGGACGTACAGTACGTCATCAAGTGGGGGCTTGATGAATCACGTGAGTAAAAGGCGTTGTTATGCGTACGAGTGTTTTCAAGTCAGGCCAGGGCCTAGCCTTATTACTCGTGTTGGCCTTAACCGGGCTTACCTCGGTCCAGCCGACAATCAGCCCGGCCTACGCAGTCTGTTCGCCGGCAACAGGAGATCTAACCCCAACCAACAGCAGCGTTACCTGTGTCGGCACGACCATCAATCAGGGTGGGGGAGCGCCCGGGACCAGCACTGGAACAGATGGTTATGGTACCAGCACCGAAGACGGGGTAATTGTCTCTGTAGAGGACGGTGCCACGGTCACAGGCGACGACTGGGGCTTTGTTCTCGGCCGAGACATAACACTCACAAACAACGGAACCATCCGAGGGATCAATCTGTCGGGGTTTTATGTTCGTGACACAGCTGCCTCATTGGAAAGCAATGGCCTGATCGAAGCAGGCAGCGTCGGTATCTGGATCAACAATGGCGGTGTTGTTTTCCTGCGCAATGACGGGACAATCGAGTCGGGCCTGGTCCAAGACAATGGGCACGGGATTTACGTGCGCGGCTCGGCGCAGGAGCTGATCAATACCGGCCTAATTCGTGCCGGCCTGAACACCAGTGGTGCGGCAGGGATTTATGTCGAAAATGGTCCGTTGGAAAGGCTGCGAAATGACGGCACCATTGAAGCCGGCAATGACGGCATTCTGACTGTGTCGGCAAACATCGAGAGCCTGATTAACACTGGAATGATCGATGCTGGACGCCATGGCGTTTACGCCTTCCAGGGGGATATTGTCAGCCTCCAGAATTCAGGGACCATCCGATCAGTGGAACATGGTGTTCGAACCTTCACTGGCGAGATTGGGCGCCTCATCAACGCCGGGCTGATCCAGGGCGGCGACCATGGTGTTTATTCGCAAACCGGTGGAATAGGCTTTCTTTCGAACACCGGGACGATCTACGGCCAGACCAACTCCGCTGTCCGCGCCGCTCAAACCATCGATCATTTGACAAACAGCGGCGTGATCGAAGGCGCTTCAAATGGTGTCAGCGGAAACGGGGGCATCCGCTGGCTTTCAAACTCTGGGCACATCAGAGGGTTGGCTGGCGCTGCCGTAACCACCAGCACGGGCTCCATCGACACAGTCATCAACTCCGGGCGGATGTTTGGTACGGTTGATGGCGTCTATGCTGTGAACGATATCGGTATGCTCACAAACTCAGGTTTCATTGGAAGTGACTTGTTTGGTGTGCGTGCGCTCAACGGTGGACTGAACTTCATCTCGAATTCGGGCACAATCCAGGGTGAAAGCTTTGCGATTCAAGAGGGTGGTGCAGGCGACACAACCCTCACCCTCAATGCTGGCTCGGTGTTGATCGGGCGTGTCGACCTCGGTGGCGGCGTGAACACGCTGAACATCGGCCAGGGATTATCACTGAACTCATTGTTCGAGTCAGACCCTGGCGCGTCGCTTGTCAGGCTGGGGAGCGCCTCATCGCACCTTGTGGCAGTGGTCCCTGTGCCAGGCGGCGGAACGCAGAATGATGTCGAAGTAGTTGCCGTTGACCCTTCGGCCTTTGCCGGCGTGGACGATGCTTTGGTAGCGCTCACCGCGAGCATTGGCCAGACGGTGCAGGGCCGCCAGGCGGCGCTGCGCTCCGATCCGGCGCTTGGATTTGTGAATGGCTTTGCTGCTGCCGAGGAGACCAGACTTGCTGCCTTCTCCGATCTTGATCTGGATCGTGCCCCGCACCTTAACCCCAACCGCTTCTGGATCGAGGCCTTTGGCGCCTATCGCCAGGATGATGGCGACCGGGTGGGCAGTGAATTCGATCACCTGAGCGGTGGCCTTGTCGCCGGTGTCGATGTGACGGTCGATGCGCTCACCAGCGTGGGTGTCATGGCAGGCTTTGCCGCCAGCACCTCTGAGAACGAGATCGACACACAAAAGACCGACACCACCAGCTTCTTTGCCGGGCTCTATGCCTCCACACAGGCCATGGGCCTTGCCTGGGATGCCTCACTGACCGTCGGTTACACAGATTATGAACAGCAGCGCACTACCGCCAACAACCTGGTTGCCGGTGGCCTTGAGACGGCAAGCGCCGACTTTGGCGGCTGGTTCATCAATCCGCAGCTGACCGCCACCAACAGCACGCCCACCGGCTTCACCGCCACCCCCATGGGCTTTGGCCTGGCAAGCATCGAGCAGTCGCTGACCCTCTCCTATGCCGGGCTTTGGCTGGATGGATACACCGAGACGGGCACCACCAACCCGCTGACCCTCAACGATCGCGATGTGCACGTCGCCTCGGCCCGTGCCGCGATCACCCTGCCTGTTGAGCGGGTTGATGCCAACGGTGCGCTGACCGCGCTGCGCCTCATCGGGGGCCTGGAAGCACGCACCCAGTTTGGTGATGACACCGTGTCCGGCACGCTCCTGGGCCAGGCGGTCTCCACCACGCTGGGAGGCGACGATCAAACGCTCGGCGGCTTCCTTGGCCTCTCCGGCGAGTACCAGACCACAACCGGTCTCACCGCATACGCCAACGCCGAAGCGCTCATCGAGACCGACGCATCCTGGCAGCTGTCGGCAACAGCGGGTCTGCGCGTCGCGTTTTGAGACAGCCGTAGCGGCATTTGCGTGACCTGAAACACATCGTCGCTGCCACAATTGGGCCATCAAAGGGTACGCAAACGGCCTCACCATCTCCCATGTCAGGCCACACTGCGCTGATCAAAAGGCATCATCGACATTGACGATTTCAGCGTAGCGGCCCTTTGTGATGACCCAAACATACAGCGTCTTCCAAACTGACACCGACCTAACAGCAATGCCAAAAACCAAGCGGCGCCCTTTGCGCGCCTTCGGCTTTGTTGGCCGCGTGCTTGAAGGCACCGGCATCGTCGCATTTACGCTTTTCGTGGCATTGATGACGTTGACCAGCGCTGCCCGGGCCGACACCCTGCTCGCAAACGCAAGCAACACGAGCGGACCGCTGATCACACTGGCTGTTCTTGCGGTTTTTGCGGTTATGCTTGCCTTGGTGCGGCAAACTTGGCGTCAAACCGCCAAAGGCATTGCGAACGCGCCGCGTCGATCCAATCGCATCAGTTGAGCCACGGAGCAGGCGAAACCACGGCCAATCCACGATTGCAGCCGCGCATATGGCTCCTATGTAAGAGTTAAGACCTTACCTTTCTCTGGAGCCCTCATGCAACGCGTCTTGCCTATCACATTCGCTGCCCTCGCTTTTGCCATGCCATCGATGATGGCCAACGCACAGACCCCGGTCGAAGACACAAGCGGTAGCTGCGCGCTCGTCGCAGAAACCATTGCCAGCGGACTTGAAAATCCATGGGGCCTGGCGTTTCTCGACGCCAACACCGCACTGCTCACTGAGCGGCCGGGCGCCATGAAACTGGTGAATCTGACAGTCGGTTCGACCCAAGAGGTATCCGGCGTTCCTGACGTCGTCGATAACCGCCAAGGCGGCATGCTGGACGTTGTCATCGGACCGGACTTCGCGTCCACCAACCGCATTTTCTTTTCCTTCTCAGAACCCCGTGATGGCGGCACCGGCACATCCATTGCCAGCGCAACGCTGGAAGGATGGACCACGGGCGCTCCATCACTGGCCAATATCGATGTGATCTTTCAGCAGTCTGGTCCCGATGGCTCAGGCTTCCATTTCGGCTCACGCATCGTCTTCTTGCCAGACGACACACTGGCCTTCACCATTGGTGATCGCGGCACGCCTGAACGCGCACAAGACCCATCCGATCATGCCGGTTCGGTTCTGCGGATCAACCAGGATGGCTCGATCCCAGAGGACAACCCTTTCACAGGTCCCAACGAGACACAGTCCGCCATCTGGTCAATTGGCCACCGCAACCCGCAAGGCGCTGCGCTCGACCCCGCCACAGGTCTGCTTTGGACAGTGGAACACGGCGCACGCGGCGGCGATGAAATCAACCAGCCTCGAGCTGGCCTCAACTATGGCTGGCCAACCATTTCCTATGGAGTCAATTATTCTGGCACGCCCATCGGCGTTGGCACGGAAGCAGATGGCCTGGAACAACCGGTCTATTATTGGGATCCATCGATTGCGCCCTCTGGAATGGCCATATTGAGCGGCGCACAAATCTTCCCAAGCTGGGAAGGCGACATGTTGGTCGGAGCGCTGGCGGGTCAAATGCTTGTCCGACTGGATCGAATGAGCGGCAACATCGTGTCTGAGGAACGCCTGTTCGAGGGCATGCTTGGCCGCATTCGCGACGTACGCCAAGGCCCCGATGGCGCCATTTGGTTGCTCACCGATGACAGCGAAGGGTCACTGGTGCGCGTCAGCCCGCAAGAGGAAGCCTGCTAGGCGGTCAAGCTTCGTCAGCGTCCACGATCCAGGTTTCCGCTTTGCCCGCCGCTTCCCAATCCTGCCAGGCAGGCAAGCCCTTGATCGTCGCCATATAGGCGCGCGTGGTATCCGACACCGGTAGATCGTAAACATCCAGACGATTCACAACGGGCGCATACATCGCGTCAGCCAGCGAAAACGCATCAAACAAAAACGGTCCACCACTCGCTTCCAAGCACGTGCTCCAAATCCTTTCAACGCGCGACACATCAGCGGCGATTTCCGGGGTCACGCTGATCCCTGCCCGTGCACGGCGCATGTTCATTGGGCAGGCCGCGCGCAATGCGAAGAAAGACGACAGCATCTCACAGCTAATCGCCATCGCCTGCGAGCGCGCTTTGCCGTTTTCCGGCCAAAGGCCAGAATTCGAGTGTTTGCGCGCCACATGATCAAGGATTGCTAGCGACTGCCAAATGGTCTCATCGCCGTCGACCAGAGCAGGCACCTGGCTGGTCGGTGAGAATTTGGCAAACTCGGGGTTTTTCGCGTTCGCGTTGAACGGAATGAGCCGTTCTTCAAACGCGATTCCGGCGACGGTCATGCCGAGCCATGGACGGAATGACCAGGACGAATAGTTTTTGTTGCCGATGTAAAGAATGGGCATGAAAAGGCCTTATCGTTGGGGTCTTGCTTGCACCAAGACTGCCCCGTCAAACGGGCACAGAAAAACGAATTCTGCTGTTAGCTGCATTGAAACAGGTTGATAGCTCCCCCAAAGCTCAAAAGGGCAAGGTTTAATGCGCATGGTTTTTTGGATTATCGCTATTCTTGTGATCGCTGCAGCGACCCTCTTTCTTGTCGGTCCTGCGACGCTTTGGCAGCGCGTGGCTGGCGACCCTGACATGGGTGCACAAACACTGCAAACGCTGGAGCGAACCGGCAAACCCAATGACGCGCTGCTCGGCCCAGAAGACGCACTTGCGATCCCCTCCGATGCACCAACGCCCGTCTTCGCGGTGTCGCCTGACGAGTTGTTTGATACCTTGGTCGCCCGCATTGATATCGCCGAAGACATCCAGTGGGTCGAGCGGGACACTGAGAACCTCTACGCCCGCGGCATCACAACCTCACCGTTGATGCAGTTCCCCGACACCAATCACATATGGGTTGTGCCGGTGGGCGACAACGAGCCCCACACCGAATCCACACTGGTGCTCTACTCTGCCGCACAGCTTGGCCAGTCGGACATGGGCAAAAACCGTGAACGCATGAATGCGTGGGTCGCTCTTATCGATGATGTGCCAAAGGCTCAGTAAGACAATTTGTCCGGCCAATCGAACCGATCTTTATCTAAGATCAACGCTGCAGAAATGGTGGCAAGTCACACTTGTCGCACGCCCCGACGAAAAAATGCTGGCGGGGCAGCCCCCAATGCGTGCAAAGTTCTGGGGCTATTTATGGAGGATTTCATGCGACCGCCCCTTTCTGTTGACCTCGCTCTCGATCCGGCAACCGTTCGCCTGTTTGTCGACAAGGCAAAGGCTGTCGCCGCAGATCTCAACCAGGAAAATCTTGACCAATCAGCCGATACTGTGGAGTTCGATGCCGAACGGCTGGAAGATACCCACCACCATGACGGCCTGGCCGAAGAGGAAGCTGAAGATCTTACCGGTGAGGAACTGCGCGAGCTGATCGATGATCTAAACACCGATGAAGCCGGATCGCTTGTTGCCATAGCTTGGGTCGGACGTGGTGATTTCGAAGCCAACGACTTTGACGCCGCCTTTGAGGCCGCTAAGGAACGCGCCGAGGGCTCCACCAGTGCGTACTTGATGGGCATGCCACTGCTCGCCGAGCATTTGGAGGCAGGTCTTGATGCGTTGGGCGTTTAGCGTTCTTGCTTTAGCTTGGGCATCCAACGTTTGGGGTGGTGAAGCCGACGTTATCGCCGCAACCGCAACGCAAGATATCCGTGGCACATGGACAGTGTCTGCCACCATTCTGCACGGCGACACTGGGTGGGAGCACTACGCGGACCGTTTCGACGTGCTTGATGAAGATGGCACCGTGCTTGGCAGCCGCACGCTGTTTCACCCGCACGTCGATGAGCAGCCATTCACACGCTCTCTCAATGCACTGACCATTCCCGATGCGGTGACCACCATCACCGTGCGCGCCCATGACAGTGTTGATGAGCTCGGCGGAGCAACAGTCGAGATCATTCTTGAGCGCTGATCCGCTGTTTCCAGGCTTTGCCATCGGCGAAAACACCGGCGCGGACGGTATCACGATCCGCTACGTCACGGCGGGATCGGGCCCACCGGTGCTGCTGTTGCATGGCTATCCGCAAAACCGGGCCTTATGGGCGAAGGTCGCGCCGAAGCTTGCCGACCAGTTCACCGTCATCGCCGCTGATCTGCGTGGCTATGGCGCCTCGGACAAACCCGAACCGACGCCAGACGCGGAGAACTACGCCTTCCGCGTGATGGCCGGTGACATGGCGGACCTGATGACCTCTCTCGGTCATGAGACGTTTCACCTGGTCGGCCATGATCGCGGCGCGCGGGTGGGTCACCGCTTCGCGCTCGATCAACCGAACCGTCTGCTATCGCTGACCGTGATGGACATCATCCCGACGGTGGATGTCTGGGTGAACATGGATACCAGCCTTAGCCTAGCCTATTGGCATTGGCCTTTTCTGTCGCAGCCCCTGCCCTTTTCAGCCAAGCTTATTGGCGCCGATCCGGACATGTTTTTCGAAACCTGCCTGCAAGGTTGGGGCAAGGCCAAGCTGGAAGAGTTCGATCCGGCCATGCTCAACGCCTACCGGCAGGCCTGGCACGACCCGGCAATGATCGCAGCAAGCTGCGGCGACTACCGTGCCGGATCGATGATCGATTACGCCCATGACGAAGAACAACCGCACCGCAAAATCGCCTGCCCACTCCTTGTGATGGAGGGGCAGGATGGTGTGATGGGTCAGCGCTTCAATGTGGCTGGCATCTGGAAACAGGAGGCCACCGGCTTGGTCAGCCATGCACCGATGCCAGGCGGTCACTTTTTCATTGATCTGCACCCGGAGAAAACCACCCAAGCGCTGCGCGCCTTTCTGACCGACCCGCAGCGCCCAATGGAGGTCTAAACCCGTTTGGCAACAATGTAAGGGTGGTGCACCTTGCCGTCGGTGCGATGGTTTTCGACGGTGATGATCTCGAAACCAGCGCGCTCGGTGGCAAGGCGGAGCTCGTCCGGCGAAACGCTGGTCACCTGCGATGGCGCTTTGCCGATCAGCTGCATCAGCGGAACGGCGACCCAAGTGATCAGGGGGTTCATCACGCCCAAACACGGCGTCTTGCTGATCAGCAGGCCGCCAGGCTTGAGGCTGGCCCGCAAGCTCGCCAGCAAAGCATCCATGTCAGCTACCAAATGGAGGATGTTGAAGGCCATAACCGCATCAAAGCCGCGGCCCTCGTAACGGGCGTCTCCGGCTGAGGCGACGTCGAACTGGACGTTGGTCGCGCCCTCGCGGCGTGCCTTATCGCGGGCAATATCGATCATGGCGCTGGAAACGTCGCTTGCGGTGATGTGCGCGGCGTGCGGCGCGAGTTTAAGCGCCGTCGAGCCGGTGCCACAGCCAATCTCCAGCACACGGTAGTCCTCATCGAAAAAAGAGGCGGTGCGCTCCAGGGTGCGTTTGTACCCGGCCTCATCGCCGACTTTTTGGGCGGCGTACTTCTTGGCGATGCCGTCCCAGAAGCGGGCGTCTTTGCGTGTGTCAGGTGTCATGGTCTGCGGCTCTAGGGTCAGTGCGGTCATAGTGATCTCCTTTGACCGGCGTCATATCATACGCAATCCACAGGAAAATTGCCGAGAAGCGTAGTCGTGATATGCATATTCGCATGAATGGATTCGATTGGAACCAAATGCGTGGCTTCATTGCGGCCGCTGAAACCGGCTCGCTGTCGGCGGCGGCGCGCAAACTTGGGCTCACGCAACCGACCTTGAGTCGCCAAGTCGCAGCGCTAGAAGAGGCGCTCGGCCTTACCCTTTTCGAACGCATCGGCAAGAAACTGATACTTACCGAAACCGGGCTCGACCTTCTGCACCATGGCAAGGCGATGGCCGAGGCAGCCGACGGTTTGGCACTTGTGGCCACCGGGCGGTCGCAAACGACCGACGGACTCGTCAGCATTTCCGCCGGTGATGGCATGTCCGTTAATGTGATGCCGCGTATCGTTGCCAAAATCCGTGACATTGCACCGCAAATCAGCATCGAACTGGTTGTCTCGAACGCCTTGTCAGATCTTCGCCGTCGCGAGGCCGACATCGCCGTGCGTCATGTTGAGCCCACCGAGCCCGATTTGATCGGCAAAAAACTGCGCGATGCCAAGGCCCATTTTTATGCATCAGAAAGCTGGGTCGAGAAGAACGGCCACCCTACAAAGCCGGACGATGTGAATGGGCCGGTTTTCATCGGCTTTGATCGCTCGGAGCGGTTCATCGGCTACATGCAAGCGCTTGGGCTGAAGGTCACGGCGTCCAGCTTTCCTGTATCCTCAGCGAACACGCTCGCCTGCGAGCAATTGACCCGTCAGGGCCTGGGCATAAGCCCGCTGATGTCCGACACCGCAGAAAAGATACCCGGCCTTGTCCAAGTGCTCGAAGACGTCCCACCCATATCCTTTCCTATCTGGCTGGTGACCCACCGCGAGCTGCGCACCTCACGCCGCATCCGCTTGGTCTTCGACATTCTGGCCGAGGAACTGAGCAAGCCCTATTAGGGTGCCTTGCGCTTGCTCTTAGACTGGGCGAGCGCCAGCATCAGACCACCGGCGATGAGCCCCCAGAATGCGCCGGAAATCCCGAAAATCGAGATGCCGGACGCTGCTGCCAGAAAGGTCACCGCCGCCGCTGGCCGTTCAGCCTCCTCCTTGAAGGCATTGAGCGCTGCTGCACCAAACGCAGAGATCAGTGCCAGACCGGCCACTGCTTCGATCAGGATAGCCGGTGCAAGGCTGACAAAGGCGATCACAACACCAGCGAACAGGCCAAACAGACAATAGGCGATGCCACACACGACCGTGCCCCAATAGCGTGTGTTGCTGTCCGGTCCGGCTTCTTCTCCCGCCAGCATAGCCGCAGTGATGGCGGCTAAGTTGCTCGACAGGCCGCCAAAGGGCGCACCAAGTAGCGAGAAAACGCCGGTTGCCGCCAGCGTTGGCCCGGTTTTTACTGTGTAGCCATTGGCTTTCAGAACGGTCAAACCGGGCACATTTTGTGAGGCCATGGTAACGATAAACAAGGGCAGAGCGATGCCAAACATTGCGGAAACCGTGAAGGTTGGAAGGGTCACCACGGGCGTCGGCAGCAACGAGTCAGCAATCCCCGTCTGCCAGTCAGGTGGAAAGTCCACACCGAAAATGACCACAACGATGAAGGCAAGCAGCGCGGCGGGAACGCCCAAAAACCGATTGATCCTCGCGCCGATAATCCACGCCACGAGAATTGGCAGTCCGAGCAGCGGATCGAAAGCGATGGCGCGAAAGGGAGCAAGGCAAAGCACCAACAAAATACCGGCCAGCATCGCGTTGGCCAGCGAGCCAGGGATTGCCTCAACCGCTCGTCCAAAGGGCCGCCACAGGCCGGACAGAACAATCAGACCACCGCAGATAAGAAACGCGCCCACCGCATCGGAGAACCCTCCCGCAACAGCCGCCGAGCCAGCCAGAAGCGCCGCGCCCGGCGTTGTCCAAGCCACGCTGATAGGCTGCTTGGTGCGCAAGCTGAGAACGATGCCGCAAAGCCCCATCGCCACAGCAGATGCCATCAGGCCAGAGGTCGCTTCAGCCTCGCTCGCCCCGACCGACCGCAAACCTGCCAGCACGACAGCAAACGAGGACGCAAAGCCGACAAACGCTGCCAGCAACCCGATAAACACAGCTTGGAGAGAAAAATCTTTGAGCATCGCCGATGATTGGGCAGCCGATCGCGCGCTGACAAGCCCCCAGGCGTAGCGTGCGGTACGCACGAAGCGCCGGGGCAGAGGCCGCCCCGGCGAGTTGGATCGACAACGTTACAGCGCTATACGGAAGCGGGCGAACCCTTCGGGCCCATCGCCTGCCGGTTCAATCGCCACACCGGTGACATCATCGACATAGGCTTCGGCCGCCGGGCCGGTATCAAACAGCACACTCGTGCCTGGCATTGGCGCAAAAGACCAGTTGGCATCAGCACGCGGATTGATGGTGCCTTGCTCAACAATGTAGCGAACGATCACATCGCGGTTCGTGTCCGGCCCTTCAAAGATCGTCGTCTCCGGCGAGGCACCTGGGAAGCTGCCGCCGCCGCCTGCACGATAATTGTTCGATGCGATGACGAACTGTTGGTCCGGCGCAATGGGTTCGCCATTATAGGCCAGACCCACGATGCGGTTGGCATCCGGATTTGCCAGATTGCCATCGGAATCAAACTTCGAGGGCTGCGACAGATCGATCTGATAGGTCACGCCGTCAATCACATCGAAATTGTAGCTGGGGAAATCAGGGTTCAGCAGAACCTGATCGCTGCCACCCGGTTCAATCTGATTGAAGATGCCAGCCGACCGTTCCAGCCAGTCCTTCACCTGCGCGCCGGTGACCAGAACCGCCCGCGTGGTGTTGGGGTAAAGATAGAGATCCGCCACATTGCGAATGGCCACATCCCCGACCGGCACATCGGTGTAATAGTCCGGACCGCCACGACCACCGGCCTTGAACGGAGCCGCCGCCGACAGGATCGGCAGACCCTCATACTCGGTCCCCGCCATCATTTGCTCAATGTACCAGGTCTGCGCGATGGACACGATCTGCACCGAGGGGTCATCGGCCACCAGCGCAAAATAGCTGTGCAGCGGCGCGGCTGTGCGGCCCACGGCCCGGCGCACATAGGCCAGTGTTTCCTCATGCTCCTGCTCGACCGATGCCAGCACCGCCGGATCACTCTCGACCAGGGCTGTGATCGAGCGGTCTTCATTGCGCATCGAAATCGGCCGCGCCTCGGATGTGTGAGCGGCAATGCGCCACTGCCCGCCCTCATGCTCCAGCATCAGGTCCAGCAGCCCCATATGGCTGCCCCAGAAACCACCCATCACAGCTGGCTTACCCATAATGGTGCCAGCCGCAGCGTCTACGCCCGGCGTGTCTTCATAATCCGGGCCAGGGAACACACGATGGTGGTGCCCGGTCAAAATCGCATCAATCCCGTCAATCGCCGCCAGCGGAACCGAGGCATTTTCCATACCCTCGACAGCGTTTGCATCACCGATGCCCGAATGCGATAGCGCAACGATGATATCCGCACCTTCTTCTTTCATCTGCGGAACATAGGCACTCGCAGTTTCCAAGATATCGCGCGCCATCACATTGCCTTCCAGGTGGCGGCGATCCCATGTCATGATCTGTGGCGGCACGAAGCCGATCAGTCCGATCTTGATTGCGTGCTGCTCTCCAGCCCCGTCGATCACCTGATGATCTAGGATCAGATACGGGGAAATGAGGGTTGTGTCGTTAGTCGGTGATGCCCCCATCCGCGAGACGACATTGGCGCACACAAAGGGGAAGTTGGCCCCAGCCAGTGACTTCTCCAGGAACGACAGGCCGTAGTTGAACTCATGATTTCCCAGCGTAGATGCGTCAAAGCCCAGCAAATTCATGGCGTTGATAACGGGATGCGTGTCGCCGTCGGCCATGCCACGCTCATAGGCGATATAGTCGCCCATCGGATTGCCTTGCAGAAAATCGCCATTGTCAAGCAGCAGCGAGTTGGTGCTTTCATCGCGAACTGACTGGATCAGCGCAGCAGTGCGCGCCAGCCCCACGGTGTCGCGCGACCGGTCGGCGTAATAGTCATAGGGAAACACATGCACGTGCAGATCAGTTGTCTCCATGATCCGCAGATGAGCCTGATTGGATGATGCGTTGACCGAGAATGGATGAAGAGCGAGCAGCCCCGCCGTCCCTGCCAGAAATGATCGTCTGTTGAGTGTGAAACTCATGTCTTAGCCTCCTCTGGGTTGGGTTTCTGGGAGACAAGAGTGAATTCATTAGAACTTGCTTACAAGCCGGAACACAGCCAATGCGTAATCACACTTAGCTGTCACCGATTTGTCTGAGGAGAGAGTTGATTTGCAATGTGCGACAGGCCGCCGCACACTGATGGTCTTTGCACTTCAGGAAAGGACACGAACATGTTGCGTCACCTTAGCCTTCTCGTGCTTACCCCGCTTAGCTTTGGATTGGCACTTGCTCTACCCGCCACCGCTGCGCCCGACCTTCCGGTCGGCACCTGTATGGCCAGTTCAACAGACGGCCAGATTACATGTGATCTGCGTGCAGTGGTTCCTGCCACACTCGATAAGTTGGAACGCGTCAACAGCGCGATGCAGGGCGAAAGCCTGGTGGTAACGCCGTTTGAAGGCACGGCCGCCTGGCTGATGCTGGTCGATACCACACATCAAGCGCCTGTCGGCCTCATCACTGACGATCGCTATGGCGGCATTCGCGCCGATCTCAACGATATGATCGCGCTTTCCAACGATAGCCGACTTGTTGAGGTGCAAGCTTATGACGGTACGCTGCAAACGTTGGCTCCCTTTGGTGCTGATGCCTCTGTTGCGGCAACGGCATTAGAAGGCTTGCAAGCTGTGCAGGTAGACCCTCAAGATCGCTCCGGGCTCTATCTTTCTGCGCTGTCAGCTGTTGAACGGCTCGCCGAATTGGAGGCCGACCGCAAGGCGTTGGTGCTCTTCACCGATGGCTTGCAAAATGCCTCTGACTCAAGCGTCAATCGCCTGATCGACGCAGCCGAAGCCGCCGGCGTAACGATCATTGGCATGGCGTATGCTGGTGGTGAGGCCGATCTTGCCAATCATTTGGACTTGCGAGAGATGGCCGCGCAAACCCAAGGCACCACGCTCTACCCGTCAATGACCAACCAGCGCCTGTCGGATGACAATCTGCGCGGCTTTTTCGCCACGCTTGAAAACGGTGGAACGCTGGAACTTTCCATGGACGACAGCAGCATCGATAGTGTGCGTTTACGAGCACTTTATTCCGATGGCCGCACTATGGATGGTGAGTTGAGCTTGCCTTCGCAGTAAAGCGCACAAGGGGCGGCCTGCTTTAGAGCCGCCCCATTTCAGCTTCCTGCCAACATACTGACAAATCTGTCAGGATAGCTGGCGGCGGGCCTTTCCCTTGCCGCTCCTGCCATCCATATAGGTCGGCATGAGCACCAAGAAAAAGCCTTCCGGTTT
The DNA here is from genome assembly GCA_040219355.1 of Hyphomicrobiales bacterium. GTDB lineage: Bacteria > Pseudomonadota > Alphaproteobacteria > Rhizobiales > MH13 > MH13. The sequence goes on along the minus strand of JAVJSN010000015.1, from coordinate 330,552 downwards.
CGAAGAAGCCCCACAACCCGCATTCGATAGCGGGGAAGCAATTGATATCTTCGATCCGATGAAAATTGGTTCCAGCTTCGCCAAAGAGGTCGAAGCGGAAACGAAGAAGAAGCCTGCGGCAAAAAAGAAATCGAAACCGGCCAAGTCCGCGCGCGGAACCTCTCTGGGTGGCACGCATGATCCAAAGAAGCGCGCCGCCGCTGGCCTGAACCCGGTCGCCGGCATGGACGTGTCGCTGGAGGATGCCAAACACCTGCCTTCCAACGATGGCGTGACAGCCACCGTGAAAGCGCTGGAAGACCTGATCGAAAACGGCCACCCAGCCTTCCGCGATGGTACATGGCAGCCGCACCGCCCCGAACGCCCGCTGAAATCCGAAGGCGGCATCCCGTTCAAGCTGACCTCGCAATACGAGCCCAAGGGCGACCAGCCGACCGCCATCGCCGATCTGGTGGAAGGCATCAACGACAACGACCAGACTCAGGTGCTGCTCGGCGTCACTGGTTCGGGCAAGACCTACACCATGGCGCAGGTCATCCAGCGCACCCAGCGCCCTGCCGTGATCCTGGCGCACAACAAGACGCTGGCCGCGCAGCTTTACGGCGAGTTCAAAAACTTCTTCCCCGACAATGCGGTGGAGTATTTTGTCTCCTATTACGACTACTACCAGCCCGAAGCCTATGTGCCGCGCACCGACACCTTCATCGAGAAGGAAAGCTCCATCAATGAGCAGATAGACCGCATGCGCCACTCGGCCACGCGCAGCCTACTGGAGCGCGATGATGTGATCATCGTCGCCTCGGTGTCGTGCATTTACGGCATCGGCTCGGTGGAAACCTACACCGCCATGACCTTCGAGCTCGAGGTCGGCGAGCGCATCAACCAGCGCCAATTGCTCGCTGATCTGGTGGCGCTACAGTTCAAGCGCAACGATGGCGCGTTCGCCCGCGGCACGTTCCGGGTGCGCGGCGACACGGTGGAGATCTTCCCGGCCCACTATGAGGATCGCGCCTGGCGCATCTCGCTGTTTGGCGATGAGATCGAAAGCATTTCTGAGTTCGATCCGCTGACCGGGCAGAAGGCTGGCGACCTCAAAAAGGTGAAAATCTACGCCAACTCGCACCATGTGACGCCGCGCCCGACGCTGAACCAGGCGATCAATAAGATCCAAGTCGAGCTGCAATCGCGCCTGCAAGAGCTGAACGGCATGGGCCGGCTTCTCGAAGCACAAAGATTGGAACAGCGCTGCAACTTCGATCTGGAAATGCTGCAGGCGACAGGATCATGCGCCGGAATCGAGAACTATTCGCGCTACCTGTCTGGCCGCATGCCAGGTGAGCCGCCACCCACCCTGTTCGAGTACATCCCCGACAACGCGCTGATCTTTGTCGATGAGTCCCACCAGACCATCCCGCAGATCGGCGCCATGTATCGCGGTGACTTCCGTCGCAAGGCGACGCTGGCCGAATATGGCTTCCGCCTGCCCAGCTGCATGGACAACCGACCCTTACGCTTCGAAGAGTGGGACATGATGCGCCCGCAGACCGTGGCGGTTTCGGCGACCCCTGCGGCGTGGGAGCTGGAGCAGGCTGGCGGCGTGTTTGCCGAGCAGGTGATCCGCCCCACCGGGCTGATCGACCCGCCGGTGGAAATCCGCCCCGCCAAGACCCAAGTGGACGATCTGCTGGGCGAACTGAAGGAGGTGGCCGCGCAAGGCTACCGCGCGCTCGTCACGGTGCTGACCAAGCGCATGGCCGAGGACCTCACCGAGTATCTGCACGAAAACGGCGTGCGTGTGCGCTACATGCACAGCGATATCGACACGGTGGAGCGGATCGAAATCATCCGCGATCTTCGGCTCGGCGCGTTCGACGTGCTGGTGGGCATCAACCTGCTGCGCGAAGGGCTGGACATCCCCGAGGTGGCGCTGGTGGCCATTCTGGATGCGGACAAGGAGGGCTTTCTGCGCTCCGAAACCTCGCTCATCCAGACCATTGGTAGGGCCGCGCGCAACATTGATGGCCGCGTGGTGCTCTATGCCGACCGGATGACCGGCAGCATGGAGCGGGCGATTGCCGAAACCGACCGCCGCCGCGAAAAGCAGGTGGCGTATAATGAGGAACATGGCATCACGCCGGAAAGCGTCAAGCGCGACATCGCCGACATTCTCGACAGCCCGTACGAGAAGGACCGCGTGCATGTGAAGTCCGGCATGGTGGACGAAGGCAAGCTTGTCGGCGGCAACATGAAGGTGACGCTGGAAGAGCTTGAGAAGAAGATGCGCGACGCCGCCGCGAACCTGGAGTTCGAGGAGGCGGCCCGCCTGCGCGATGAACTCAAACGCTTGCGCGAAACCGAACTGCTGCTCGCCGATGATGCTTTGGCCACGCAGATGGCCGTCGAAGATCGGACGGGCGGATACGACGGCCAGAAAAAGGGTGGTGGCGCGAAAGCCCGGTCCAGACGGCGCCGGTAGCGGTCGGTCGGAACGACCGGAGCGACGGCGAAAGAAAAAGACGCCGCCGCTAGAAAAAGTCGTCATCCTCGCCGGTCCGCGAGCCGCGGGTCTCGCTCCCATGGCGGGGATCCATTTCAGTGAACTGTCCGCAATCCGATGAATGCCGAAAACGCAAAGGCATGGACCCCTGTGACAAGCACAGGGGTGACGGCTCATAGAATAGGCGATCAGAAGCCGCATTCTCGGCATTTGCTTTGCAAACGCCTGCCATGCCCGCGCCCTTTGCTGCGCAAAGGCGGGCTACAAAACATCCATCGACACGCGGCAGGTGCCCGACGAAATGCAGCCGATGGCGCGGGCGGCACCGCGGCTGAGATCAAGTCCGCGACCGTGCACAAACGGCCCGCGATCATTGATGCGCACCGTCACGGTGCGGTTGTTGGCAAGGTTGGTAACCTGGACCCGCGTGCCGAAGGGCAGTGTCTTGTGCGCGGCGGTCAGTCCGTCAGGATTGAAGGCTTCACCGTTGGCGGTGGTGTGGCAGCACTGATACCAGCTGGCGACCGTCACGGTGTTGTTGGCGAAACCGGTTGCCGACAGACCGACAACAGTGAACAGGCCCAAAAGGGCCGCGAGAATAGACTTATGCATGAGGGGGGAACCTTATTCGTCTGCGCGCGACGCTCGCGTGGAAGCGGTCGCTGTATGGGGGGATGTCATCTGCCCTTGGGTACGCTGCCCAAATCAGATGACGCGCTCAATAACGGAGCGGCGCAGGTCTGCCCCAAATGCGGCATAAGGATGGCCTTAATGGAGATCGCACGACCCACATTGTTGATCGTGCGCACCGTGCTTTCGGCCCATTGCCGCCATTCAATCCGCACAAGCTTTCTAGGAGCATATGCGGCCAAGCCGACAGCGTTCAATTGCACCCAACTGGTCAGCCCACTAACCTCAATCGAAATCAATGTTGAGGTGAATGCGTGACTTCATTTTGTAGTTTTCTAGTTTTTGGATAGGACGAATTTGAACTCATTCGACCAATCTGCGCTGATGCGGGATGGTTAGTTCGCGGCATTACTGATCCATCAATGAGATACAGATTTTCTGCAACAGGAATGAGTGAAGTTTCTCAGGCGTCTGCCTTACCCGCGTTTGGGGGCCTTCATGAGGGAGAAGAGTATGGACAAGTGCTTGTCTTTGAGGCTGAGCAGGACGAAGCCGACAACGCCATAGCGCTCATACGTGCAGCAAATTTGATCTTGGAGGGGTATCCAAACCGGTTTAGCTCAAGTGGGCACGGACTTGAGATTCCTGACGATCGAAACGAACACGTCAAAGTTTTTGAGCTGCTATTCCGTACAACTGGATACTTCGAAGAATTCACCTACCGAGAAACGCTGCCTGTTGCAGTGGCGGTTGCCGCGAAAGCATGGTCGGACAGTCCTCTAATTTATGCGATCCACAAACTAGCACAAAGCATTATGACAGAGAGCGTCTCACCACATTCGATGCATCCGCGGCATAGGCAAGTGTTTGAGAAGCACAGCAGCGATTTTGCGTCACATGTTGGGACTTCAGTTGCCATCAATCTTGCATACTCGACAATTCAAGAACTCGGCTTAGATGTGAGGGCGAGTGCAAAAAATAAAAGATGGTCGGATAACAAGGATTTCGTCTGGAATCAGGATGTGCTGGGAAGACTCAAAACACGGCTCAAGGAGGCCGGAATTGACCCAGATAGAACCATTGACTGGGTCGTTCGAGGCGAAAAAAGCGAGGTCGAAGTTCATCCGCTTAGAGATGATTTGACGGCTTACAGCGACGGAGGAGTTGTGAGAGATTTGGAGCTATCGCTTCCAGACGCGATCAACCGCTGCGAGCATTTGCGCAACTTCATGACGGCCCATGCGTTCAGCATTTCGACTCCGCTGCTTGGGCCTTACGAAGTCTACAATACGCAGCAAGTTGCGAGATTTTTGCTGCTGTCGAAATGCCAACTGTGGAATATTTGGACGGATGATTTGAGGGCCGGCTATTCCTGACTTTGCCTGCTTGAATGTCCGCACTTGAAGAATTCTTTTTTCAGCGAGCCGCGGCAACGAACTTCTGCTTCCCGCCCAGAAGCCTCAATTGCTCCTCAGCTGAATTGGCACAGACCCGGCTGTTTGCGATCCCATGCGCCCACTTGCGCTGGCCGACTAGACTGCAATCAACAACAAGTGTGGTTTTCGCGGCAGGATGATAAGAAGTATCTGTCGCTGTCTGAGCTCCAAGCCTCGGCGAAGGGCCGCGCCGAGCCTGCCTGGACGGTCGGTCCCATTTCAAAATCCGCACACCTCAGCATCCACCGATATCGTCCCCATGAGTTTGGCATTAGAGTTATAGAAGATGGATCGAATGACTGCTCCAGCGGCAATTACGGGAATAGTGGCTTCAACACTGCATTGGCGTTCGTACCAATGGGTGACGGTTTCTTCTCCAATTGATGTTTCCTGGGTGTCGATTGAATACTCGTAACGTAATACGGTACCGGACGCCTCAATGCTATTAAGTAGCGTGATGTCATCTAGCCGCCTCGGTGCTTGGCCCTCCGCTGCCATTCTGACAAGCAAACCTTCAAGGCCGTGTTCGCGCAACAGGATGACGGCTGCGGTCAATTCATCCGTTTCACTGGCAACAGCGTCTTTTAAATGGGTCGGAAAAGCTATGGCAAATAGTCCGACTATCATATGCAGAGTAAGGCGTGTCGATCTCAAGAGTATTCTCGCCACGATTCAGAGTCCCCCGTGTCTGATTGATATCCAAAATGGTCGGCTGAAAATGACCTTGCCTGATAGGCATTGCGCATCCTAGCGCGGGCTTGCCGAGAACGCGAATGCCCACTTTCCGCCCGAAATGTCCAGCGGCCCCGAAAAATGCCCGACCACACAGCTTCCGCTACGCAATCGGGGCCTTGTCTCTTAGCTCAGCTGCGTGCCTGCTACCCTAGCAACGGGCCAACGCCCGGTGGGTTACTACCCGGTCTGGTCGTCCACCTTTGCATCGGGAGCGTTTTTCATCACCGAGGCGATGCCATTGTCGCAACTGGCTTCGCTTTCATACATCTCAGACGTGCCGATCACCTGACCGTTGCTGGCTTTCAGGTTGAACATCGACTTGCCGTTCTTCGACTTTTTCTTCTCGAAGCGGGCCTCGGAGGCAGAATTCTTGCGCACCGATTCAATGCCGTTCATGGCGCTGGCTTTTTTCTTGTAGCCTTCGCTCGCCAGGATCACCTGGCCGTTGCCAGCTTTCAGACGGAACCGCGTTTCGCCCTTTTTGTCGGTGTAGACTTCAAACTTGCCAGCCATGTTCACTCCCCTTGGTCATCCGTTTGGCCATGTTGGAGGGTCTAGCAAGGCTGGCTTTGCCGGATTCGTCAACGCCTAACAGGCGATAGGGCGGCAATAAGGTGAGGATAGACCAAGGCGCTTGCCCGCCCTTCACGCCTCCGCAACCGGTATTTCTGACGAGCACGGAGGGCGTGTGCCGGGCGCTAGCCCTTGACCCCTCGCCTCACACCAGCCACGCTCCTCTCACAACCAAAAAGGGAGAAGACCCATGAGCGTAGCTCGCGTCACTGAAATCATCGCATCCTCAACCGTCAGCTTTGAAGATGCCATCCAGCAAGGCGTCGCCCGCGCGGCTAAAACGCTGAAAAACGTCGAGGCCGTCTGGGTCAAAGACCAAAAAGCCACTGTGCGCGACGGCAAGATCGTCGAATACCGCGTTGGCTTGAAAGTGACCTTCGTGCTGGAAGACTAACCAGCCGAAAGTCCCGGACGGTCGACGTTTGCGTCGCTGAGCCGGGACCCCGATGGGCATTGGGCTCGAGGCCCCGGATCACCTTCGGTGCCCGGGACTTCGTGCGATCCTAGCCTTCAAACCCTTGCACGATAAAGGGGTTGGTTTCACGCTCCTGGCCAAGCGTGCTGCCCGGCCCGTGGCCAGGCAGAAACTGATAGTCATCGCCCAGCGGCAGCACAGTCTGAAAGATGCTTTTCATCAGCATGCCATGATCGGAGCCCGGCAAATCGGTGCGGCCTATCGAGCCCTGAAACAAGACATCGCCCATCACGATGAACTTGTGGGCGTGGTTGACGAAAATCACGTGCCCCGGCGCATGGCCCGGCGTGAACAGGACATCGAAGGTGAGATCGCCAACCTGCACCGTGTCACCGCCTTCCAGCCAGCGATCGATGCTGGGCACCTTAACTCCAGGCGTGCCGAACATCGCCGCTTGGGCCGCCACGCCCTGGATCAGTTGTTCGTCGGCGCGATGTGGGCCGACAATCGGCACCCCAAAATGCGCCGCCACATCCGCCGCGCCGCCAATATGATCAATATGCCCATGCGTCAGCAGCACATGCTCTAGCGTCGCATCGGCTCGCTCCACCGCCGCGATCAGTTTCTCCGCCTCACCACCTGGATCGACGATTGCCGCCTTGCGGGTTTGGGTGCAGATTAGCAGGGAACAGTTCTGCTGAAATGCCGTCACCGGCATCACAGCAATCTCCAGCGTTGGGGCATTCGGGCCTGGAGTGTTTTGGGCTTGATCGGTCATGGGCGTTGCCTGCCATGATGTGTGACCGGTTGCAACACCACTTCCATAACGTCGCACGCCTGTGGCATGGTCGGTCAAACCATTTGGAGATTCCACGATGTTCCGCGCTCTCACCCTGGCTTTCGCCACCTTAATGGCCACCGCGACTTTTGCCGCCGATTTTGGCCAGAACCGAACGACGGTCTATGGCTACATTCCGGCCTGTGACGCGCGTGGCGTGCTTTCCCAAGTGGCGGAGAAAGAGCACTATCACGGTCAGCGGCCCTATCAGGATTTGGTGGACGTCGTCGAGTTCGACCATGTACGCCAAACCCGGCACGTTGGGTCTGCAGGGCCAGGTTTGCGCGAGCGCCGCTGGTGTCAGGCCCGCGCCCATCTTGCCACCGGTCACACCCGCTCAGTCTATTATTTGGTTGAAAGCCGCGCGAGCTTCGTCGGCGTTTCCTACGGTGTGGAAAGCTGCATGGCTGGCCGCGATCTCTGGAACGTCCATGGCGGGGATTGCAGCGCCTTACGCATTTGGTAGCGCCCTAAACCGTTGAACCGCCGGTTTATCCAATGGGGCATCATCGCGCTGGCCATCGCCATCGCAGCTTCCACTGGCTGGCAAAGTGAGGATGAGCAGGTTGAGAACGCCGATCTGCCATTCGATTTCTATGTGCTGGCGCTATCCTGGTCGCCAGCCTATTGCGAAACCGAGGCTGGGCCGCGGTCTCCTTTGCAATGCGGCTCTGGCGCCAATTATGGCTTCATAACCCATGGTCTTTGGCCACAATTCGAGGAAGGTTGGCCATCCTTCTGCCAATCGCCGCATGGCGACAGCGTGCCAACAGGGACCACTGAGAGTCTGCTCGACATCATGCCTGATCGTCGGCTGATCGAGCATCAGTGGGACAAGCATGGCTCCTGTTCGGGTTTCTCCCAGCAAGGTTATGCCGACCTGACTCGTCAAGCCAGCGAACGCATCACCATCCCAACACTGTTTCAGCAAGCTACGCCTGCACGCATTGACGCTGATGAGATCGAACGTGTCTTCCAACAAGCCAATCCAGCGATTCCACACGATGCGTTAGCCGTGTCCTGCCCAGGCGGGCGCTTTGCTGAAATACGCATCTGTTTGGATCAAAACCTTTCACCGCGCACGTGCGGTGAAGTTGATCGCAATGGTTGCCGACAGGAAAATCTCCATCTCACAGCCCGTTAGGCGGCTGAAATGACGTTACGCTCCATTTGACCTATGCGTTTAAGAGGCTGGTTACTCAACCCGTGGCATATACACAACCTATGGTTAGCCTGACCACATACGCGTTGCGTCGCCCCCTACCAGACCGCAGTTTCAAACTGATTGTGGTTGGAATTGGTTTGGCGTTTTGGCTTGGCTGGGGCATCGCCATCCTTTTCCTCGTTGATGGGCATCCCCTTAACGGCATGGAAGGCTGCGGCCCGGTCGACAATGTCGGCATCTTTTGGGAATGCACCTCCAATAAGCTGCACACTTTGCTTGCGACGACGGTCAATGGAATCATCATCTTGACCTTGGCCATGCCCGTGTTCGTAGCGGCCGCCAATGTCGATCCCGCTGTCATGCAACTGGCAGTTCCAGGACTGATGTTTAACGTTTTTGGCCTTCCAGCGGGAATGTTTGTGCTGGTGCGATCACTGCGGCGGCTTATCGAGATGGCTCGCGCTTAAGAAGGTAGCAGCCGTCAGAGATAACAATTTCTCGGGGTGGTTCCCGTCTTTCGCTCGGCACAAAAAAAGCCACCCAAATTTTTCGGCAGCTACACAACGCATTTTTTTCAGATGTCTTTATCAACCGTTCAATCGGTTGCTCACGTAATCAAAATACTCATTCATGAACTCAAGATCGCGTAAAGCATCTACGCTTTGAACGGCATAGACAGCGTCCTGCGCTACAGCTCTTACGTCATGGTGGAAATTGACCAGTGGCACATCGAGCATTTCCGGTCGCAAATCCGCAAACTGAGGCGAACCCCAGGCGAAAGCAAAACCAGCAAGAAGCAATGTGCGAAACACCGAGTTGGCACTTTCTCTGTTGAGCAGCAGGCAAGCTGCCCGATTTTTCTTGACGCTATCAAAATAGCAGCGATGTTTAAAAGCGCGATCAACGCAATTGGTTAAGTTTTAGGGGAATTCTCTTGGCAATTTTACGCAGCGCTGCTGCCTCACCGTTTGTGCGCAAATGTTCTATTGCCGTCCTCGTGCTTGGTCTCGAAGATCAGATTGAGTCACAACCGGCCAACACCGCCGATCCACTTGATCCTCTGCGCCAGCAAAACCCGTTAGGCAAAATCCCCACCCTCGTCCTCGATAATGGTGAAACGCTCTATGACAGCCGCGTCATCGTCGCTTACCTCGATCAGCTCGCCGGCGGTAACAAGCTTTATCCCGCCGACCCCAAACAACGCATAGCCACCTTGAAGCTTGAAGCGCTGGCGGACGGCATTATGGATGCGGCGGTGTTGCAGGTTTACGAGAAGCGCTACCGCGAACCGCATGAACGAAGCCATAGCTGGGTGGAACGCCAGGCAGAACGTGTGAGCGTTGCACTCAACCATTTGGAAAACAGCTTGCCGCCAGCCACCGGGGCACCAACGGTGGGAACCATCGCGGTAGCCTGCGCGCTTGGCTATCTTGATCTTCGCTTTGAAGGCGCTTGGCGGCGCGTGCATCCGGCGCTGGTTGCATGGTTAGACGCCTTCCGCGCCACCGTTCCAGCCTTTGATGCCACCGCTCCAACTGCTTAGGCGCCAGGCGCGCAAAAGAAAGTGGCATATGCTGGCGTCAGCCCTTGTCTTTTGTACGGGCGCATCACACATGGATAGTTCCTGAAGATGCCGCACGCCGCATCACCCCATCATATTGCATGATCGCTCGGACAGCCCATTTTGCTTGATTATTTGATCTTGGCGCTCGGCCTGGCGGGGCTTGTAATAGCCGGAGATGCATTGGTGCGCGGTGCTGTTGGACTTGCCGAACGCTTTGGTATTCCACCGCTTATCATCGGCCTCACCATCGTGGCCTTGGGCACCAGTGCGCCGGAGCTGATGGTGTCGATACAAGCCGCCTTTGATGATGCGGCGGATATTGCTGTTGGCAATATTGTTGGATCCAACATTGCCAACATCTTGCTCGTTTTGGGTGTTCCGGCTCTGCTCGCCGCAACGCCATGCGATCAGATCGGCCTGAAGCGCTCCACCGTCTTCATGATGGGTGCATCCTTGCTGTTCGCAGCTTTTGCTTTCACCGGACAATTGGTGTTTTGGCATGGCTTGGTGTTCTTGGCCCTGCTGGCGGTGTTTCTTGTTGGCTCCTACATGTCGGCGCGCAAGTCCGCTGCCGACGGAGATATCAGCCAGATTGAAACGATCGATGGCGTCGAAGGTGTCCCTCACTCTTTTTGGGCAGCCCTCGCATTCCTGGCGGTGGGCGTGATCGGCTTGCCTTTGGCAGCTGACGCCACCGTGGATTCGGCTTCTTCCATCGCGCGCGCATTGGGCGTGCCCGAAGTCATTATTGGCCTTACAATTATTGCGATTGGTACGTCTCTTCCAGAACTGGTTACCACTGTTGTCGCTGCCTTGAAAAAGCAGGCTGCTGTCGGCGTCGGCAACGTGATTGGCTCCAACGTCTTCAACATACTGTTCATTCTGGGGGCGACAGCGAGCATCACGGCCCTACCCATTGCCGAGCAGATCCTGCGCTTCGATATCTGGGTGATGCTGGCAAGCTCGGCCCTGCTTTTGCCCTTGGTTTTGATGAAAATGACCATCGGGCGCAAAATTGGCCTCGCCTTTTTGGCGCTTTACGCCATCTATCTTGGCGCGCTGATTGCCAAGGCTATCGGCGGATAAAGCGTTTTCAGAAAAAGCGCTCTCGTTCACGCCAAAAAGGCTTCCAATGACTGCGCTACCTGCAACACTCATCACCGGTGCAGCCAATCGCATCGGCAAAGCTATGGCCATTGATTTGGCCAAAGCAGGCACTCCTGTTTGTATTCACTATCGCAGCTCCGAAGATGCGGCTCATCAGACAGCTAACGCCATCAAACAGGCCGGTGGAAAGGCCACGACGGTGCGAGGTGATTTGCTGAACGATGATGATGTCCAAGGGCTTGTCGAAAGGGCTGCGAAGACATTGGGCACGCCGATTGGTTGCGTGGTGAACAACGCTTCGCTGTTCGAAGGCGACGCTGTTGGTTCGCTTGGACCAACTCTTTTCAAAGCACATTTCGGCGTTCATGCAACCGCGCCAGCTTTGCTCGCCGATCAGATGGTGAACCAACTACCACCCGAGACAGAGGGACTCATCGTCAACATTATCGATCAACGTGTGTGGCAACTGACACCAAATTTCATATCCTACACGGCGTCAAAGTTCGCGCTTTGGGGGCTAACCCAGACGCTGGCTCAGGCCTTCGCTCAAAGCACAGAAGGCCGGGTGCGTGTTAACGCCATTGGGCCGGGACCGACGCTTTCCAACGACCGCCAAGAAGATGATGACTTTGCCAAGCAAGTTGCTGGCATTCCGCTCAAACGTGGTCCTGATCTTGATGCGTTTGCTGCAACGCTTACCTATCTCTGGCAGATGAAATCGATCACCGGGCAGATGATAGCGCTTGATGGCGGCCAGCATTTAGGTTGGGAAACGCCGGACGTGGTTGGCGTCAACGAATAGCAAGCGCCTTGACGAATAGAGCTCCTGCCAAATCTGGCAGGAAAGACCATCGTCGTTGCAGACTGCCGATCTGGCCTCGGCCCAAATTTGCCGACAATATGGACCCCATGGACGAAAACGATTCCAAACTTGCAGACCCCAAACTGCGTGATGCCGTTGGCCCCGGCACACTAGCGAGCGAGGTGTGGGTTGGCGAGCAGGAAGCAAGCGAAGCCGATGCGCCGCAAACAGGTTTCGATGCGATCGCCGCTTTTGTCAAAAAGCTGCCAAACACACCCGGCGTCTATCGCATGCTCAATGACAAGGGCGACGTGCTGTATGTGGGCAAAGCTCGCAAGCTCAGAGCCCGCGTGACCAGCTACACGCGACCCAATGGCCTGTCGAACCGGATCGTGCGGATGATCACGCAGACTGCGGCGATGGAGTTTGTCTCCACACGCACCGAAACCGAGGCGCTGCTGCTCGAGGCCAACCTCATCAAGCGGTTGCGCCCACGCTTCAATGTGCTGCTGCGAGACGACAAAAGCTTCCCATATATTTTGATAGCGGAGCAGCACGAGGCGGCTCAACTGGTCAAACACCGCGGCGCGCGCAGCAGCCAAGGTAGCTACTTTGGGCCGTTCGCATCAGCCGGCGCTGTAGGACGCACCATCAACGCGCTGCAAAAAGCCTTCCTGATCCGCACCTGCTCGGACAGCGTCTATGAAAGCCGCACGCGGCCCTGTTTGCTCTATCAAATCAAACGCTGCTCAGCGCCTTGCACCGGCGAGATTAGCCAGGAGGATTACGGGCATTTGGTGAACGATGCCAAGGCGTTCTTATCCGGCAAATCCAAGCAGGTGAAAGCTGACCTCGCCAAGCAGATGGAAACAGCATCAGAGGATTTGGACTTCGAGCGTGCTGCCGTTTATCGCGACCGGATTTCAGCGCTCAGCCAAATTCAGAGCCACCAGGGCATCAATCCGCGCAACGTGGAAGAGGCTGATGTTTTCGCGCTCCACACCGAAGGTGGGCAATTCTGCGTGCAGGTGTTCTTTTTCCGCACCAGGCAAAATTGGGGCAACCGCGCCTACTTCCCGAAGGCTGATAAATCCGTGGAGCCAGAAGAGGTGCTGCAAAGCTTCCTCTCTCAGTTCTACGATAACAAGCCGATCCCCAAGCTGATCTTGACCTCACACGTTTTGCCCGAAGCAGAGTTGATGGCCGATGCATTCAGCCAGCACGCCGGACGTAAGATCGAGCTTTTGAAACCACAACGCGGTGAGAAACGCGATCTGGTGGACCACGCAACCACCAACGCCCGTGAGGCACTGGCCCGCAAACTGGCCGACAGTGCAAGCCAATCCAAACTGCTCGATGGTCTGGTAGAAGCCCTGAAGTTAGAATGCAGGCCACGCCGCATCGAGGTTTATGACAACTCGCACATCATGGGCACAAATGCTGTCGGTGGGATGATCGTTGCCGGGCCTGATGGGTTCGTAAAAAACCAGTACCGCAAGTTCAACATCAAGGATTCCACCCTCACACCAGGGGATGATTTCGGCATGATGCGTGAGGTGCTGACCCGCCGCTTTTCTCGACTGGTCAAGGAGAGCGACACCAATGAGACAAGCGATGCCGAAGCTGATCTCGATGCGTTCCCTGATTGGCCAGACCTTGTCATCATCGATGGTGGCAAAGGGCAAATGTCAGCGTCCAAGGCGGTTCTGGACGAGTTGGGCATCACTGACCGCGTGCAGATGATCGGTGTATCCAAAGGCCCGGACCGCGACGCGGGTCGCGAGACTTTGCATCCCATGGAGGGCGAGCCGTTTATGCTGCAACCGCGCGATCCGGTGCTCTACTTCATTCAGCGTTTGCGCGATGAAGCCCACCGCTTTGCCATCGGCACACATCGCGCAAAGAGATCGGCGCAAATGCGCGAGAACCCGCTGGACGAGGTTGGCGGTATTGGGCCGACGCGCAAGCGCGCTCTTTTGAACGCCTTCGGCTCGGTTAAAGGGATCAAACGTGCCGCTTTGAGTGATTTGGAACAAGTGCCTGGCATTTCTGGCGCCCTGGCGCGCACGATCTACGATCATTTCCGCGAAAGCGGCTGACGTTGGCACCATGATGACACACCTTTGGGCATACTCCTTGATTGACGCCCACACCACCGCCGTGGTGAAACGACCTTAAGTCAACTGCCAGCGCGAGATTTTCCATGGCTACGGCCCAAAGCACCGTCTACTCAGTGCCCAATCTTTTGACCTACGGGCGCATTGCGGCCATTCCCGCCATAGTGGCGTGCCTCTACTCCAGTCAGCATCTTTGGCTTTGGGTGGCGCTGATTATTTTCATCCTTGCTGCGATCACCGACTATCTCGATGGCTATTTGGCACGGGCTTGGTCGCAGCAGTCGAGCCTCGGAAAAATGCTGGACCCTATCGCCGACAAACTGTTGGTCGGCGCCGTGCTCATCATGCTGGCTGCCAATGGCACGATCATGGGGCTAGCGCTTGTTCCGGCCATCATCATCCTAAGCCGCGAGATACTGGTGTCAGGGCTGCGTGAATATCTCGGCCAGATGAACCTCTCCGTGCCTGTGTCGAACCTCGCCAAATGGAAGACCGCAGTGCAGATGGTGGCGCTCGGCGTCCTGGTAACGGGCCCGGCAGGCGACGCGCTTTTGTCCGGCACCGTGATGGTAGGCATTGGCCTTCTGTGGTTGGCCGCGCTGCTTACGGTGTGGACAGGTTACGATTATGTCCGCGCTGGAATTGGACATCTCGTTGCCGCTGATCAGGCATAAGGTCATGAAATTACTTTATTTTGCCTGGGTACGCGAACGGGTTGGATCCGAAAGCGAAACGCGTGACATCCCTGTCGATGTGACCACCGTTGGCGCTTTAAAAACCTGGCTTTCCAGCATTGATGAAGGCTACGCCTATGCTTTTGAGAACCCGCAGATCATTCGCGTGGCGCTCGACAAGACACTTGCCGAGGACGATGCACCGCTTGGCGATGCTCAGGAAGCAGCCTTCTTTCCACCGATGACGGGTGGCTAAGTCCTTGAAGATCAAAGTGCAGACCGAACCCTTTGATGCTGGTGCGGAAATCACAGCACTCCACGCTGGCAACCCCGCCATTGGCGCTGTGACGAGCTTCACTGGCTATTGTCGCGATGAAGGCGGTCAACTTGAAGCGCTGGAGTTGGAACACTTCCCAGGCATGGCGGAAAGCCAACTAACTGCCATTGCGCAGGAAGCCAACACGCGTTGGCCGCTTCAGGGCATCACCATCATTCACCGCTATGGGAAACTGAAACCTGGCGAGCCTATCGTGTTGGTCGTCACCTCATCAGCCCATCGCCGTGCCTCGTTTGAGGCCTCAGACTTCCTTATGGACTTTTTGAAAACCAAAGCGCCGTTCTGGAAAAAAGAACACCCAGCAAACCCCTCTCAAGAGGCCAGCTGGGTGGAGTCTAAAGCGTCCGACGATGCAGATGCAGATCGCTGGAAACGCTAAACCTTAAGCGGCAGCTTGCTCCGCCTTAGGCCGGATCGCGACAGCATAGTCGGCAATCAACGTCTGCGAGATTTGCCCAGGCTTAAAGCTAAACGGTCCGATTTCAGACACCGGCGTTACTTCAGCGGCCGTACCTGTGATGAAGCATTCAGTGAACTGCACCATTTCGTGCGGCAGAATGCGGCGTTCAACGACCTGAATGCCGCGCGCTTTGGCAAGCTTGATCACTGTGCGACGCGTAATACCGTCTAAGAAACGGTCTGGCGTTGGCGTATGGATCACCCCATCCAGGATGAAGAAGATGTTCGCACCAGTGGCTTCAGCCACATAGCCTTCCCAATCATACATCAACGCATCAGCATAACCCTTAGACTCAGCGGCGTGTTTCGATAGCGTGCAGATCATGTAGAGCCCGGCGGCTTTGGCATCGTGCGGTGCTGTACGCGGATCGGGACGACGCCACTTGGCGATATCCAGACGAATACCCTTCATTCGCTCTTCGGGAGCAAAATAGCTTGGCCATTCCCAAGCCGCGATCGCAACGTTGATGCGGTTGGACTGCGCTGAGACACCCATCATCTCTGAGCCACGCCAGGCTATCGGGCGCACATAGGCATCGACAAAACCGTTGCGCTTGATCACCTCTTCACACGCGCTGTTCAGCTCTTCAACGCTGTAAGGCATGGCCATATCGAGGATCTGTGCGGATTTGTGCAGGCGCTCGTGGTGGGCGGTCTGCTCAAATACGACGCCGCCATAGGCGCGCTGACCCTCAAACACCGCAGAGCCATAGTGCAAGCCATGCGTCAAGACATGGACCTTGGCGTCATCCCATTCGACAAAGTCACCGTTCATCCAGATTTTTCCGGACAACTGATCGAAGGGCACACCGGCCATGGTCTTCACTCCCAAATGAAAAATGTTTTGTGTTAAAGGCTTGGCTCAGACAGCTCGATAGACTTGAAAAGCCTGAACCATTCTTTGATCGTCAGGCACGCACGCCGATTCCTTAGGGGAAAACGCAACTGCCTGACAAAGCGGCACTGAAAGCAAGAAATGAAAACGTTGACCCGACATGAGGACCTTTTCTTTCGCCAACAGAGGCTGCGGTGTAACAACCTTACCAAAATATGTCAACATGACTGACATATATTTCGATCCCAAGTCGCATCCTGATCAAAATGGTGATCCGGAAACTGTGTCGATCATTGAGCACCTGTTTTTCGCTTATCGCGATTTTGTCGGCGAGCCGGATGCCATTCTCGCTGAGCTCGGCTTTGGTCGCGCGCACCACCGGGTGTTGCACTTTGTCCACCGTAATCCTGGCATGACGGTCGCGGTGCTTTTGGAGATTTTGCAAATTACCAAGCAGAGCCTGGCCCGCGTGTTGAAAAACCTGATTGAGACCGGTTACATCACCCAGGAAACAGGGCCAGATGACCGTCGCCAGCGGCTTCTTTATACGACCAAACAAGGCGCTGAACTGGCTGAAAAGCTCATCGCCATACAATCGTCACGGATCGAGGGCGCATTGCAGAGGCTCCCAAAGGGCGGCCGGAGCGACGTGCGTGATTTTCTGCGCGCGTTGATGAATGACCCGGTGACCCCCTTGGAAAGCTTGAACACCGCTGGCAGACCAGGCCAGACCTCCTCATAGGTCTTACTCTGGCGTGCCCGAACAAGGATGTCCGCTATGCCGTCTGCCGCCGCCACTTTGTCGATTCCCGCCGACACCGCTGCTCATATTCTCATCGTTGATGATGACGCGCGTATCGGTGACCTTCTCAAACGCTATCTCGGCGACAATGGCTATCGCGTCACCGTCACCAAGTCCGCCAGCGATGCACGCCGCGCATCATCGGGCCTATCGTTCGATCTTATGGTGCTCGATGTGATGATGCCCGGCGAAAGCGGCTTGGACTATCTCAGCGAGCTTCGCAAAACCTCGGCCATTCCCGTCATCATGCTCACCGCGCGCGGCGAAGCTGGTGACCGTATCGCTGGTCTTGAAAACGGCGCCAATGACTATTTGGGCAAACCATTTGAACCACGAGAATTGCTGTTGCGGATCGACAACATTCTGCGCGCTACCAAGCAAACGCGCAGCGGCGGTGTCGATGCGGTGGATTTTGGTCGGTTCCGTTTTGCGCTTTCCAAACGCGAACTGACCAAAGACGGTGAAATTGTGCGGCTCACCGAGCGAGAGCGCGAAATCATGGCCATGCTTGCCGCCCGCCCTAACGCCACGGTGTCGCGCCTTGACTTGCTCGGTGATGATCCCAGCAAAACTGACCGAGCCATCGACGTACAGATGACCCGCCTACGTCGTAAGATCGAAGAAAAGCCAGCAGCACCGGCCCATCTTCAAACCGTGCGTGGCGTAGGGTATCGTTTGGTCAGCGACTAGCCGCAATATACGCCCATTCCCTGCACAAGGATTTTCTATCGCCGATGGCTGACTGGCAAGAGACCAACCCAGATGTCATCGAGACGAGCGATGCAAGCACGCGCCAGAAACCTCAGGGCAGTCCATGGGCGCGATTGTCTGGCCACTGGTGGCGTGGTGGTCGCAGTGTGCCGGATCAACGCATCGAACGGCCAGTTGGCCGCCTAGACCGAACGACGCGCACGCTTTTGGCACCACTGAGCACACTGCTAGCAGGGCTGAGATGGCTTCTCCATCAGCTTGGAAAAATTGCCAAACCCCTCTTGCCACAAGGGCTCTATGCCCGTTCGCTTCTCATCATCATCACGCCAGTGGTGATCCTCCAATCGGTGATTGCTTTTGTTTTCATGGAGCGTCATTGGGAGCTCGTCACGGAGCGTCTATCGCAAGCAGTCACGCGCGATATTGCAGCCGTGATTGAGATGGTGGAGGCGTTCCCGGACGACGAGGCAGATCAGACCGAGGTCATCCGCATCGCGCGTGACGCGCTTGACCTCAACGTTGCTTTTTTACCCGACACAGCGCTGCCTGCTGCGCTCCCTAAACCGTTCTTTGATCTGCTCGATCGCACGCTAAGCCAAGAAATATCGCAGCGCATAGAACGCCCATTTTGGATCGACACGGTTGGGCGCTCTAATCTGGTGGAAGTGCGCGTCAAACTAAACGATGGACAAGTGCTGCGGGTCTTTGCCCGCCGCAACCAAGCCTATGCATCCAACTCGCACATTTTTCTCGTCTGGATGACAGGCGCATCACTCGTGCTGCTGATCGTTGCCGTCCTTTTTTTACGTAACCAGATCCGGCCTGTTTTGCGTCTCGCCGATGCCGCAGATCGGTTTGGACGGGGGCAAGAGGTGGACGAAGGCATGAACCTGCGCGGCGCACGAGAGATCCGCCGGGCCACCATCGCGTTCTGGCGGATGCGCGAGCGCATTGAGCGCCATGTTGATCAGCGCACTGCCATGCTATCGGGCGTGAGCCACGACCTGCGGACGATCTTGACCCGTTTCAAACTTGAACTGGCCTTGCTCGGCGATGAAAAGGCCGCACAGGAAATGGGCCGTGATGTCGACGAAATGCAGGCCATGCTCGAAGGATATCTGGCGTTTGCCCGCGGCGATGATGGCGAAGTAAGCGTGCCCAGCGACATCGAAGCGCTGCTCGACGACGTTGCGCATACCGCCAAGGCAACCGACCGCGAAGTCAAGGTTTCGTTCAACGGGCCAGCAACGGCGTCCGTCAAACCGCTCGCCTTCAAACGCCTAGTGATCAATCTCGTCAACAACGCCCTACGTCATGCTAATACAGTCACAGTGCACGCTGAGCGGGAGGCTGAAAACCTCATCGTCAGTGTCGAAGATGATGGCCCAGGTATCCCTGAAGACAAACGCGAAGAGGTTTTTCGACCCTTTTACCGGATGGACGAAGCGCGCAATTTGGATGAAAGCGGCACGGGCCTTGGCCTTGCTATCGCGCGAGACATCGCACGGGCCCATGGCGGTGATATCACCCTTGATGACAGCAGCTTGGGTGGCCTTAAGGCCACCATCATAATACCGGCCTAGAAACCCTAATAAAGTCTGCCGCCATCCGGCACATTGGTGGTGGGTTTTAGCAGGACGACCTCACCATCAGCGTCTGGCACGCCCAAGGTGAGAACCTCAGACATCATTGGTCCGATCTGGCGTGGTGGAAAGTTCACCACAGCCATCACTTGGCGACCAAGCAACGCATCGGGCGTGTAATGTTTGGTGATCTGTGCGGAGCTTTTCTTTACCCCAATCGCTTCGCCAAAATCGATCTTAAGCTTGATTGCTGGTTTGCGCGCTTCGGGAAAGGCTTCTGCCTCGATGATCGTACCGACACGAACATCGACTTTTAGAAAATCATCAAAACTGATCGTCTCGCTCATAACTCAAGCAGCTTCCGGTGCAGAACCTGCATCATCGTTTGATCCACGGTGGCGGATCCGCTCGCGTAGCCGGTTCAACGGACTTCCGCTGGCACTGCTCTGCCCACGCAACAACATCACCAGACCATCAAGGTCTCCGATGCGGCGTTCAGCCTGGCGCAGCACCTTATCCAACTCGGCCATGGTGAGCGCCTGGCCTTCATCGCTTTCACGCACAAACACCCGCATCACCCGCGCATACACCTGCAAGAGGCCGGCCATGACGACAGCGCCGCGTGCACCATCAACATCAATATCCGCGCTGGCAGCCATACGCGCCATCGACTTGGATGCAACACGCGCCAAGGCCATCGCTAGAGCCGGATCACGGCGTGCGTCGCGCTCAAGCTGGATTAACGCAAGTTTATAGGGCAACAGCGCATCGAAACGACGCATAAACACGTCAAACAACCGCTCACGGGCCGGTTCCTCAGCCATATCCGGATCATCCTCGGCCAGCACCACTTCATCGATACGCTTGGCGAAACCTTCGAAAAGCTCCAAGCGCGACGAGAATGTCATCAACAGTTTGGCCAGCGGGACATCCGCGACCTCAGCGATGGCACGAAGACGGATCTCGGGAAATGGAGTCGTCATCAACGCCGTCATGAACGCATCAATGACAGCCTTGGTCTCTTGAGTGTTGAGCATGATCTCTCCTGCGACTATCGCAGAGTGTTACGAATTCGGCACGTCCTTGGATGCCGCAAGCGCAACCGATCTGTCAAACGCCGCCTTCGTGGTCGCGCGCATGAGATCAGTAAGTTGACCGGTGTCGCGTAGCACGGCCAAACCAGCAGCGGTGGTGCCGCCAGGTGAGGTGACATTGGTGCGCAGCGCCGCCGCGGTTTCATCGCTCCGCGCCAAAAGCTTGCCAGCTCCTACAATCGTCTGGCGGGCAAGCGCCATGGCAGTTTCAGCTGGCAAGCCGAGCATTTCACCAGCCTCAGCCAGCGCCTCGACCATGTGGAACACATAGGCGGGACCCGAACCCGACACTGCCGTCACCGCGTCCATTGCCCGCTCGGTGTCCACCCACACCACTTGACCGACGGCTTCAAGCAACGCCGTTACACCAGACTGCACCTGCGAACTAGCATCGGGGCCATAGGCAGCAGTAATGCCCGCGCCCACAGCAGCAGGCGTGTTGGGCATGGTGCGAATACAAACGGCTTTTGGGAAGGCTGCTTGAAGCGTGGCGAGCGTGGTGCCAGCCGCGATAGAGAGCACCGTAAGCTTCTCGTGATCAAGCAGCGCCAAACCAGGCAACACCGTGCCCATCATTTGCGGCTTGATCGCCAGCATGAGCAACGAGGGTTCAGCGATGTCCATATCATCAGCGCGGGCAAAACACGCCACACCTTTCGCAGCCCAACCACGATTATCGCCAGCAAAGGCAGGATCAACCAGGTAAATGATCGCCGGATCAACGCCTTGCGCGATCCAACCATCCACCAATGCGCCGCCCATCTTGCCAGCGCCGATCACCACAATGCTCTCAAAGGACGCCATGATACTTAGGCTTCGCCAGCGGTCTCAAAAAGCGCATCGGAGAGCGCATCTTGCGCGCTCTTTCCCGCCCAGACGACGTATTGGAACGCTTCATAATAGCGCTCGCAAACCTCAGCGGCAGATTCAAGCATACGGGCACACTGCTGCGGCGTTGCATCAGCTCCACCACTTAAAAGCAGCGTTGCGCGGAACACGATGGCCGACTGGTCGCGCCAGAGATCAAAATGGCCAATCCAAAGCTGTTCGTTCACCAGAGCAAGCAGCTTGGTGATCTCGCCAAGCCGTGTTGGCGGTACCTTCAGGTCAAAACCACATGCCAGATGCAGTGCTTCATAATCCTCCATCCAGGAGAAGGAGACATGGTAAGAGGACCATGAACCCTCCACTGATATGGTGATCTCATGATCGCTCGAACGCTCGAACGCCCACTCATTGAGCGAGGCCAAATGTTCGACAACATCGACGGGATGGTTGAGGCGATCAGCCTCAAAATCGGCAAGCGACATACTGCCTATCCTTTGCCCAGACCAAGCAGAGCAAGGGCCGGGAGCAAGCGAATCTTTCGGTACGTCAACTATAGGTGAGCAGCGTGCCTCGAGCACCCCTCAAAGCAATCAGACAAGGGATCAAGAGCGGCATTACCCGTGAACAACTTTGCATCATACTGTGGATGACCCAAAAAGGGGTTCCCGCCACTGAGAGTTAAGCGTCAGATTTTTCTGCAGAATTTGCCGCTGTGAGCTTGACAATCTGCTCTTCTAGAGCAGATACGCGTGCTTCGAGCGCCTCATTGGCGGTGCGTTGCGTGGCAACCATCTCGCGTAGGATGTCGACGTCTTCTTCACGCGCAAGGTCCATTGTGGACACCATCCGCTCCATCTGTGAGCGCGCCACAGTTTCCACCTCACGACGCACGCCATCGGCAAGTCCGGCAGCATCGGTCATCAAGCGGCCAAGATCGTCAAACAAACGGCTGTTCGATTGGGTCATGTGGAAGTGGTCCTTTTTCAATCGTGGCGCCACCAGCGCTTGAAAACATATGGTTCACCCTTCGCGTTCATGCAAGAGAGGGGCAAAACTGCCGATTAGACGACTGGCCGAGATGGGGCACACGCATACTCTATGATCACGCTAACAACCCTTCCAGCCTTGGTTTTTCCCGTCATCGATCCAATTTTGATCGAGATCGGCCCATTCGCGATTCGCTGGTATGCGCTGGCTTATATTGCCGGCCTGGTTGGCGGCTGGTGGTATGTTCGCCGTTTGGTGCAACGCCCACAGCTTTGGCCAAGCTCCGGCGCGCCGTACACGCCAGAGGATGTGGATGATTTTCTAACCTGGGCCACCATCGGCGTGATTGTCGGTGGGCGCCTAGGCTATGTGCTGTTTTATGAACCTGCGCGCTTTCTTGCTGACCCATTGAGCATATTTTACGTCTGGCAAGGCGGCATGGCCTTTCATGGCGGACTTCTCGGCGTCATCGTGGCGATGATTTTTTTCGCCCGTGCCAAGAGCGCCAGTGCCCTCTCCCTGTTTGATATCGTCGGTGCGGCTGCGCCCATCGGCCTGTTCTTTGGCCGCCTGGCCAACTTCATCAACGCAGAGCTTTGGGGCCGCCCAACAGATCTGCCCTGGGGCATGGTGTTTCCTACCGCCGATGATCAACCACGGCACCCAAGCCAGCTTTATCAATCTTTCGGTGAGGGCGTTGTCTTGCTGGTTGCATGCGCTATCGCCATTCGGTTGGGCGGTCTGAAGCGCCCTGGTCTTGTGGGCGGCGTTTTCACAACCGGCTACGGCATTGCACGTTTCCTGGTGGAGTATGTGCGCGCCTTTGACCCTGGCATCGGGCTGATCGGAGGTTTCATCACCATGGGCCAACTGCTTTCGCTGCCAATGATCCTAGCAGGTCTGATCCTGATTAAACTGTCGCGTAAAGCAACAACTGGCACAGCGGCATGACAGCGCTGAAAACGCTTATCATGACCGAGATTGAAACCAGCGGACCGATACCAATCAGCCGCTACATGCAACTTTGCCTCAACCATCCTGAACACGGCTATTACGTGAAAGGTGACCCGCTTGGCTCCAGCGGCGATTTCACCACCGCGCCTGAAATCAGTCAGCTTTTTGGCGAACTGATCGGCGCATGGTTGGTCGAGGCTTGGCGACAGCTTGGCCGCCCCAATCCTTGCAGCTTGATAGAGCTTGGCCCAGGGCGCGGCACATTGATGGCTGACATACTGCGCATCACCAAACTCGACGCGCAGTTCATGCGTGCCGTCGGCGTTCACATGGTCGAAACAAGCCCTGTCCTGCGTAACAAGCAGAGCGAGACGTTGAAGCCATTGGGCATCACGCCAACTCACCATGCCATGCTCGACACTCTGCCAGAGGGACCAGCCCTTTTCGTCGCCAACGAGTTTTTCGATGCGCTACCAACCAACCAATGGGTACGCACATCAAAAGGCTGGAATGCCCGCAAAATCGGGTTGGATGAGGCAGGCGCTCTGGTGTTTGGCGTCGATCCAACCCCAATGCAACCGCCCAAGCCGATCCACGCCATGCCACCTGGCACAATCCTTGAGCACAGCCCTGCTCAAGATGCTGTGATGCGGCAACTGGCCGAGCACATCAGAGATCATGGCGGTGCCGGACTCATCATCGATTACGGAGCGCTGGAACAGGGCACAGGCGACACACTGCAGGCGGTACATGCACACCAGAAAGTCGATCCACTGGCGAACACCGGAGAGGCGGACCTCACCACCCACATAGACTTTGCCCATCTGGCGCGCTTGGCAGATGAATCAGATGTGCAATCGATTGGGCTTGCTGAACAAGGCCGCTTTTTGCTTGATCTTGGCCTGTTGCAGCGCGCCGGTACATTGGGTGCAGGCAGCGCACCGGAAGTGCAAGAAGCGATCAGCCTTGCCGTGGAACGCCTTGCAGGCGACACCGCGATGGGCAAGCTGTTCAAAGTGCTTGGGTTTTCCAGCCCCTCGATTCCCTTACCTGGCCTTGCGCCCTTCACAGTTCAAAAGGAAACCGCATGAGCGAAGCCCTCAAGCCGCTGCTCGACCCCGCTTTGGCGGCTATGACCGGCATTCGCCACGGCTTTTTTACCCGCCGGGGCGGCGTCTCGATGGGGATCTACAACAGCTTGAACACTGGGCTTGGCTCGCGCGACAACGTTCCACACGTGAAGGTGAACCGTGCCCGCATCCTTGCCTATCTGGGCGGTGATGCGTTTTTGACCGTCTACCAGCATCACAGCGCCACCTGCATCCGCACTGCCGTGCCTTGGCAATCCAACGCCGCGCCGCGCGCCGACGCGATTGTCACAGCGAAACCCGGACTGGTGATCTGCGCCCAAGCCGCCGATTGCGGACCGATACTTTTCGCCGATGAAAAGGCTGGCGTGATCGGCGCAGCCCATGCTGGTTGGAAGGGCGCTATGACCGGCATCATCGAGGCGACCATTGCGCAGATGGAATCCGAGGGTGCCACCCGTGCCGATATCAAAGCGGCTCTCGGCCCTTCGATCAGCGCCAAAGCCTATGAGGTTGGAGCTGAGTATCTGGCGCGCTTTGTCGAGCACGACCAGAACAATGCTCGCTACTTCGTGCCTTCGCAGCGTGAGGCGCATTTCATGTTCGATCTGCCGGCCTACACCCTGGATCGGCTTGCCAAAGCTGGTGTCTCCGCTACCAGCCTCAACCGCTGCACCTACAGTGAGCCAGATCTCTTCTACAGCTACCGCCGCAGCACCCATTTGGGCGAGCCGGACTATGGGCGTCTCGCCAGCGCCATCATGCTGACACATGGCCACCAGAGAGAAGAGAACGCTTAACCCTAGACGTGGTAAAGGATTGCCGCGATAAAGTCGGTCTGTCGTGGACTGCCCTCAGTTGAGTCGAGTACGCCCTTGTTAAACCGCGCCGCCATCTTTGCCGCCTTGCTGTTTTTGGGCGCATGTGCATCGCCAGAAGGGCCAGGGTCACTGCAACGGGTTAGCTCCGTGACGCCGCAGCCGGTCACACAAGTTCAAACAGCACCTTTACCAGGCGCCGTTACAGCACAGCCATTGGGCACAACACCCGGAGCCCCCGCCTCACAACCTATCCAAACCGCTCAGCAGCCAAACACGCTTACACCAGGCACGTTGCAACCTGGAACTTTGCAGCCGGGCTCGCTTTCAACAAATCCGACGCAACCCTCTACGCTAAATGATTTTTCGCGCACGCAGCCATTGAGCGGGTCAAATGGCAATGCTCAGGAAACGCTGCAAGACGCTGTACAAGCCGGACTTCAGCCACAATCGGTGGCGCCAGGCCTCGCTCCAGCTGTGCCAACATGGCCACGCGTTGCGCTCGCGCCTATCACCACTGCGCCGGAGCCAAACGCGACGCAATTGTTTGATGCCATCGACGACGCCACCTATCGCCGCGGTATGCAGCTTGCCTTTTTCGGCGATGAAACCGCACAGTTTGTCGTCCGCTCACAGGTCAGTGCGATTCCTGCCGATAGGGTGACATCGGTGATCTATGTCTTTGATATTTTCGATGCGCGTGGGACGCTCCGCCATCGTGTATCCGGCGCTCAGGCAATCCCACGTTCCGGTCCAGATGGCTGGGCACTTGTCGACCCAGCAACCACCCAAACGATTGCCGATGATGTGGCAGGCCGTATGATGCAGTGGCTTCAACAGAACCCCAGCTAATCGAAAAACCAGCTCTGGACCATCGCCGCTAACACTTCTCTCACAGAGTCCCATCGCGATGCATGGACTCTGAAGAACCCTTTCGCTAACACACCGGCGACTTATCCCTTTCAGGACCGCCCAGATGAAGCTTGTCGCCGGAAATTCCAACCTTGCGCTGGCCAATGCCATTGCGGGCTATCTCGATGTCCCGCTGTGCAAAGCCGATGTCCGGCGCTTTGCCGACAAAGAAATTTTCGTTGAAATTCAGGAAAACGTGCGCGGCGAGGATGTTTATGTCCTGCAATCCACCAGCTTTCCGGCCAACGACAATCTGATGGAGATGCTGATCCTGGTTGATGCGTTGCGCCGCTCGTCGGCCAAGCGCATCACCACCGTGATTCCCTATTTTGGTTACGCACGCCAAGATCGGCGTACCGCGGGGCGCACACCGATCTCAGCCAAGCTGGTCGCCAACATGATCACCCAAGCGGGCACGGATAGGGTGCTCACCATCGATCTGCATGCTGGGCAGATTCAAGGGTTCTTCGACATCCCAACCGACAACCTTTTTGCTGAGCCGGTGATTTCCAAAGACGTGATCGAGCACTATACGGCCAACGGCCCACTGGCTGTGGTTTCGCCCGATGTGGGAGGCGTGGTACGGGCGCGCGCCATTGCAAAACGTGTCGATGCGCCGCTTGCTATCGTCGATAAGCGCCGTGACCGTCCCGGCGAGTCAGAGGTCATGAACGTGATCGGGGACGTGGATGGCATGTCCTGCCTGCTGGTCGATGATATTATCGATTCTGGCGGCACGCTGTGCAACGCCGCCGACGCACTGCTGGCACGCGGTGCCAAAGAAGTGTCAGCTTACATCACCCACGGTGTTTTATCAGGTGGCGCAGTTACCCGCATTGCAGGATCCAACCTGAAAGAGCTGGTGACAACAGACACGATCGAGACCACAGAGGCGGTAAAAAACGCCCACAACATTCGCGTCATCACGGTTGCAGGGCTTCTTGGCGAAGCAATCATGCGCACAGCGTTGGAAAAATCGGTTTCGAGCCTGTTCGCTTAGTTTTCCGAGGGCAATCGATAGACACGCTTTAAGAAGTTCGTGTCATCGAACACTAACCGCACCCGGTCGCCAACACCCACCTGATCGACAAAAACGAAGTGCTCGATGCGCTGATCGAGGACCATACGGTTGGCGAGAAATAGCGCACCCGTCTGAGCATTCTGGCCAACAATCTGCGTTTCGACGGAATAGTCCTCATTGTCCCAATTCCAGAAACCGGCGGCGGAAGGCCCCAACTGCATACCAAAGGTGAGCGTCCAAACGGCGACAAGGCGAACTGCGTGCTTCATGATGGAAACTCCTAGGCAGGTACAAGCGAAAATAGTCTCCAGCCAGTTCGACAAGGAAAGCAGGCAGGATCAATGGATTGACCCCGCCTGCCTGTCCAGCGTCATAGACGGCACCTTAACGCAGCACGACCACCCGATCCAATTCGTTGTTGTGATCGATGATCACACGAACTTTGTCTCCGGCGACAGCCTGTCGAGGGATCGCAAACCACTCGATAGACTGGTCCAGTGTTGTGCCGTTGGCCAAGTTCATAACGCCATTGTTTCGATCAACCGACGTTACGGTTGTGTCCATGTAGGTCTCATTATCGGCAAGCGCTGGTGCAACGACGCTACCAGCTGCCAGAGATGCGGCGACGACGGTGAGAGCAAAACGTTTCATTGGGTATCTCCTAGATTTGGATTTTGAGAGTAAATTGAACTAAACCGTTTGGTTCAGTTGATGGACAAATGCCACGAGAATGCGCTACCGTCAATCATAAAATGAACTAAACAGTTTGTTTTACTTTTGTGATCAATCCGCCCAATCGCCACGAAGCCAAAGATCAGACCATTGACAAACACCACCACAAGCGCGCGCCGCCCCGACCAATTGCCAAATCAAGTCCTGCACGCGCTGGATGCCGCGGTTCAACGCAAACCTGCTGGTCGAAAAGAGGATCAGTTGCTGGATGCCGCCGAAGAGATTTTTCTTTCGCACGGCTATTCTGGCGCGAGCGTTGACGACATTGTCCTGAAGGCAGGCATCTCCAAAGCGACACTGTACAAATATTTTCACGACAAGGAATCTTTGTTCCGCGCGGTGATCGACCGACGCTGTGTACAGCAACGCGAGCGCCTGCAAGCCTTAACGCTCGATGCATCGACGGAGGACGCGCTGATCGAGGGTGGCAAAATGGCCGTCACCTTCATGGTCTCGCCGCTGGCCCAATCGGTTTATCGCACCTGCGTTGCCGAGGCGGCGCGCTTTCCCCATGTTGGGCATGCTTTCTATCTCAGTGCCGCCGTTGCCATGACCAAGCAACTCTCCGCCGTTTTCGAGCGTGCCGAGGCGGCTGGCGACCTTGTGGTGCCTGACAAGGCATTTGCTGCCAATCAGCTATGGCAGTTGTCCAGGTCGGTCTATTTTTATGAGCTGATGTTCCAGGTCCGCGACAATGTCAGTCAGAATGATCGCAACCATGTGGTTCGGGAGTCCTTGGAGATGTTCGTTGCACGTTACGGCACTGAAGATTTTAAGCCACGCATGACAGAAGCGCTGAAAAAACTCAGCTAGCCAAACAGCGTCAGCGCCACACCAAGTGCCGCGCAGATACCCAGGGTCGTGAACAATCCCCGTTTCAGGCCTAACAGTAAGACACCCGCCACCGCAGCGATCGCCAAGGCCGGCACATTGATGCTGGACAACATCGGTGCGGGCAAACGCGCTGGGCCAAACTGAGTGGAACTGACCACATCGAACAATACTTGAATAGCGAACCAGACGGCCAACGAAGCGATCACGCCAACCACTGCCGATGTGACACCGCGCAGGGCGTTTTTCAGCCAAACGATCTCGCGCGTTCGTTCTACAAACGGCGCGCCGAGGAAAATCCAAACGAAGCACGGAATGAACGTGAACCAGAGCGTCAGCATGCCGCCAAGGATGCCTGCCAGCACCGGATCAATTCCAAGGCCAGCTTGCGCGGCTGCGACATAACCCACGAACACAAGCACCAAAATGAGAGGGCCGGGTGTGGATTCGGCCAGCCCAAGGCCCGTCACCATGTCGGTGGTGGAGAGCCAGGCGAAATCCTGCACCACAACCTGGGTGATGTAGGCAAGCACGGCATAAGCACCACCAAAGGTGATGATCGCCGTCCAAGAGAAGAATAGCGCCTGTCGCGACCACAAACTCTGAAGGCCTAAACCCAGCACCAGCAATGCCAAGGGGACCAGCCAAAGCCCAAGGCACACAATAGCAGCGCGAAAAGACGATGCGTTGCGCGCTGCATTGTCTGCAACAGGTTGATCAAGCCGTGTACCATCGCCCCTGCCCCAAACAGCAACGCCAAGCAGCGCCGCTACAGCGATGACCAATGGAAACGGCAGGTCGAACACATACAGAGCCATGAAGGCCGCCAATGCCAATGCTGCTGACAGTGGCGACGTCAGAGTTTTCTGCGATAACTTGATCAGCGCCTGCAGCACGATGGCAAGCACCGCCGCCTGCAAACCAAACAACAGCCCCTCCACCGCCGGCACATCACCAAGCGTGACATAGAGTGTGGCAAGGCCAAGCAGAACCAAATACCCAGGCAGAATGAACAGCGCGCCAGCGATCAGTCCACCACGTACGCCCTGCAACAACCAGCCAATGTAAGTGGCCAACTGCATCGCCTCCGGTCCAGGCAGCAACATGCAATAGTTCAACGCATGCAAAAAACGGTCTTCGGGCAGCCATTTTTTCTCGTCCACCACCACCTTGTGCATGAGCGCGATCTGGGCAGCCGGGCCGCCGAACGACAGCATGCCAATGCGGGCAAACGCCGTCGTCACCTCGCCAAGACTGGCAGGTTCTTGCCTCGATTGTGTGCGGGAGACGTCGGCGGTCATTCCCTCTGGTAGTCGAGCCTGTGTGACAGGGCAATGACGGCAGCAAACATCACGCGGACAGCATTTGCATCGCACACAAAACAGCGTTATAGACCGGCGTCCGCGCCAGACCCCCCTGGAGGCACGCGTGGATGGATCGCCGGATTGTCCGGCGTTTTTTATTGTACAATTGGAGAAATGCCATGCGTGAGAGCTATGAATTGGCTGGCGCGCGGCGCGAACGGGTCGGCAAGGGAGCTGCCCGTGCTCTGCGACGCGAGGCCATGCTGCCCGCCGTGATTTACGGCGACAAGAAAGATCCGATCCCCGTTGCGCTTCCTTATAAGGAAGTGAACCATTTGATTCATGCTGGCGGTTTCATGACCACCGTTGGCACGATCGATATCAATGGTGAAAAGCACCAGGTGATCGCCAAGGACTATGAGCTCGACCCGGTGCGCGATTTCCCCATGCACGTCGACTTCTTGCGCGTCGCCAAAGGTTCCACGCTGACGGTCAACATTCCAGTACACTTCCTCAATGAGGAGACCTCACCAGGCTTGAAAGCCGGTGGTGTGCTGAACGTGGTGCGTCACGAAGTTGAGCTGAGCTGCCCAGCGAACGCGATCCCTGAGTTCCTTGAACTTGATCTTAGCACCGCAGAGCTCGGCGATACGCTCGGCATTTCTGCCATCAACCTGCCCGATGGTGCCGAACCCACGATCACCGATCGTGATTTCGTCATTGCAACCATCGCATCACCTGCTGCCCTGAAGTCTGAGGAAGACGATGCCGACGATGAAGGTGAAGAGGCAAGCGTCGAAGTGCCAGCTTCCAACCAGAAAGAAGACGAGGACTAAGCACCACGTCTTGTCTGGCCACCGTATGAACGAGGCGAGCCATGCATTTGCTTGTCGGCCTTGGTAATCCAGGCGGCCAGTACGCCAAAAACAGGCACAATATCGGCTTTATGGCCGTTGATGCCATCCATGCGCGCCACGGCTTTTCGCCGTGGCGTTCGCGTTTTTCTGCGCAAATATGCGAGGGGCGCATTGGCGACCACAAAGTTCTACTCGCCAAGCCAACAACCTTTATGAATCTTTCAGGCCAAGCTGTTGGCGAGATTGCACGGTTCTACAAGCTTGAGGCAAGCGACGTAACCGCTATCCATGATGAACTCGATCTCGAACCTGGCCGCACCCGCATCAAGGTTGGTGGCGGCCATGGCGGGCATAATGGCTTGAAAAGCTTAGATGCCCATCTGGGCAAAGATTATCGCCGTATCCGTCTCGGCATCGGCCACCCCGGACACAAAGACTTGGTGTCCGGCTATGTGTTGCGTGATTTCGCCAAAGCCGATGAGCCATGGGTGGAAGCGCTCTGCGATGAAATGGCTCGCTCCATCGACCTGGCCCTTGATGGTAATGACAGTGACCTGAATGCACGCCTCAATGAGGCGACGGCAAGTTGGCGGAAGTCCGAGGACAAGCCGACCAAAACAAAAAAACCTAAGCCCTCCGGCACAGGCGGCGGCCAGTCCCACATCCGCCAAGCGCGGCAACCCAAACCTCCTCAACTGCCGAAATCAGGCCCTATGGCAGATATGCTGAAAAAACTGCTCGGCAAAAAAGACTAGAACGGATCAATCCCAATGGGTTTCAAATGCGGCATTGTCGGACTGCCCAACGTCGGCAAATCAACACTTTTCAATGCGCTCACCAAAACGGCAGCAGCGCAGGCAGCAAACTATCCCTTCTGCACCATTGAGCCGAACACCGGCGATGTGGCGGTGCCCGATCCGCGTCTGACAGAAATCGCGGCGATTGCGAGCTCCAAAGAGATCATCCCAACACGGATCACATTCGTGGACATCGCCGGACTGGTGCGTGGTGCAGCGTCTGGCGAAGGCCTGGGCAATCAGTTCCTGGCCAATATCCGCGAAGTCGATGCCATCGTGCATGTCGTGCGCTGCTTTGAGGATGAAGACATCACCCATGTGGATGGCAAGATCGATCCACTGGCCGATATCGACACGATCGAAACCGAGCTGATGCTCGCCGATTTAGAAAGCCTGGAAAAGCGTGTGTTGGCTTCACGCAAGAAGGCGTCCGGCAAAGACAAGGAAGCCTTGCAAATGGTGCCGCTAATGGAGAAGGCACTAACCCTTCTGCAAGACGGCAAGCCGGCCCGCCTTGCGGACATTACGCCTGAGGAAGAAAAACCCTTCCAAGCACTGAACCTGCTGACCTCCAAGCCTATCCTCTATGTTTGCAATGTTGAGGAAGACGCAGCTGGTGAGGGCAACGCCTTTTCCGCCAAGGTATTTGACCATGCTTCAGCCACTGGCGCGCGCGCTGTGGCCATTTCAGCGGCTATCGAGTCAGAAGTGGCTATGCTCCCTCTTGATGAACAGGCTGAGTTTCTCGAAACACTTGGTCTGGAAGAAGCAGGCCTCGACCGCCTGATCCGCGAAGGCTACGCGCTGCTTGGCTTGGTCACCTACTTCACAGCCGGCCCCAAAGAAACCCGCGCCTGGACGATCACGCAGGGCACCAAGGCGCCACAGGCCGCAGGTGTCATCCACTCTGATTTTGAGCGTGGTTTTATCCGCGCGCAGACCATCGCCTATACCGACTATGTAACCTTGAAAGGCGAGACAGCCGCCAAGGAAGCCGGCAAGGCTCGCGATGAAGGCAAGGAGTATGTCGTCCAGGACGGCGATGTCCTGTTGTTCAAATTCAACACCTAAACGGTTGGGCATAGCAGCGTGAACACACAGACCCATCTGCTTGTTGCCGCTGCCATCTTTGCAAAGCCCGATCAGCCCAAGCGCAACGCCGCACTGATCATCGGTGCGCTGCTACCCGACGCGGCGATTTTCGCTTTGTTTGGTTGGGCAATGTTGAGCGGTGTCCCCCAAGAGACGTTGTGGCGAGAGATCTACTTCGCTGAGCCAATGCTCACCTTCACCGCTATTGGTAACTCAGCCCCGCTTTACGCCGCCATTGCTCTGCTTGGCTGGTTTTGGGCGCGCTCGCGCGCCGGGCATTCTCCGCCTACGCTTCCCGCGCTAACGGTGTTGGGCTTGGCTGCCCTCACCCATCTGGCAGGCGATTTCCCTGTGCATGTGGACGATGCACATCCACACTTTTGGCCTCTGACAGATTGGCGCTTTCGCTCACCTGTTTCCTATTGGGATAACGCCCATCATGGCCGTGCGTTCGGAGCGTTCGAAGCAGCGCTTGGCATATCGCTGGCTGCGATCTTGTTTTTCCGCTTCAAGGCACTGTGGGTGCGTGCTTTGCTGGCGATGTGCATCGCTGCCTATTTTGCCGTGCCACTGTTCTGGTTTCTGCAGTTCAGTGATTTGCTGCAGCCAAGATCGAATTAGGGCAGCGGCCTTTCGCCGCTAGTCGCCTTCAAATTCCATCAGGGCATGCACTGGAACACCCAGCGCTTCGATTTTTTGAGCACCCTTCAGATCCGGCAAGTCGATAATAAAGCATGCGGCAACCACATCGGCGCCCATCGACTGAAGCAGTTTGATGGCAGCTTCGGCTGTGCCACCGGTGGCAATAAGGTCATCCACCACGATGACCTTTTCGCCTGGCACGATGGCGTCTTTGTGCATCTCCATCTCGTCGATTCCGTACTCAAGGCTATAGGCGATACGCACCGTTTCATGCGGCAGCTTGCCCTTCTTGCGGATCGGCACGAAGCCGGCCGAAATCTGGTGCGCCACGGCGCCGCCCAAGATGAACCCACGTGCTTCAATGCCTGCCACCTGATCGATCTTCAGACCGGCATAGGGCTGGACCAGTTGGTCTACAGCGCGGCGGAATGCCCGGGCGTCGCCCAAAAGCGTTGTGATGTCTCGAAAACTGATGCCGGGCTTGGGGTAATCGGCAATGGTGCGGATCGCCGACTCAAGGGTCGGATCGGGTTGGATAGCCAAAGCGGAACTCCGTCAGGGAAAACAGGCGCGAGAGCGCGGCAAACCGGAGCACCCTAGTCGTGGGCTTGCCTGGTGAAAAGGCCAACCAAGGTCATGATGCATCCGCCCACAAAAAAGCCGCCCCTGACAAAGCAGGGGCGGCTTGGAAATCGAGTAAGCCAGACGCTTAGTGGTCGACCGCGTTCCAAACGCGACGCTTGGTCATGTAAACTAGACCACCGAAAATCAGCAGGAACGCCATCACACGGAAGCCCATTTCCTTGCGCTGTTCAAGATGAGGCTCAGCGGCCCACATCATGAAAGCGGAGACGTCTTTGGCATACTGGGACACCGTTTCAGGCGATCCATCCTGGTAAGCGTGCATGCCGTCAAACAGCGGCGGCGCCATAGCGATGTACTCACCCGATAGGAAGTACGGGTTGTAGTAGTTCAATTCGCCCTCAGGGTTCACATGATCTTCATCGTACCCGGTCAGCAACGAGTAGATGTAGTCCGGCCCGTTCTCCTGATACTGCGTGAAGATGTCGATCACGAAGCCTGGAAATCCGCGAAACGCAGCGCGTGCTTTGGCAAGCAGCGAGAAATCCGGAGGATAGGCGCCCATCGCAGCAACAGCTGCTTCCTGATTAGGGAATGGTGGTGGGAATCGATCAGACAGACGGCCAGGACGCTCAAACATTTCACCAAACGAGTCCGGGCCATCCTGAATGAAATAATTTTCAGCAATTGCCCGCACCTCAGCCTCGGAAAACTCCGGGCCGCCTGGCTCCATCAGGTTACGAAAGGCAACCCGGCTGAGCGCATGACACGCTGAACAGTTCTCAGTGTAGACCTGGAAACCACGCTGTAACTGCGCGCGATCATAGTGCCCGAAAATGCCCGCAAACGACCAGTCCTGCATACGGGGCGGCTTGGAGTCGCCACCGGCAGCAAGCGCAGTGCCCGCAGGCACGATGGCCACAACAGCAGCCATCGCAAGCGTTTTCAGGGAACGGCTTGAAAAGAAAGCCATGGAACAATGTCTCCTATTGGCAGAAGTGCCGTGCGGGTCGAGACCCTAACCTTTGGTTTCCGGTGCAGCGGTCGCACCAGCAGGCTGGCCAGAACCGGATGCGACGCTCTTGCCGTTCTTCTTCAACACAGCTTCGGTGATCGAAGCTGGCAGCGGCTTGGGCGTTTCAAACAGGCCAAGCAGCGGCAGAATGATGATGAAGTAGGCAAAGTAGTAGATCGTCGAAATCTGCATCATCGTAACGTAGAGACCCTCAGCAGGCTTGGAACCAAGCCAGCCCAGGAACACCGCGTTGATGGCAAACACCCAGAATGCAACCTTGAACCAGATCGAACGGAAAGCACCTGACTTCACCTTGGATGTATCAAGCCAAGGCAACAGAAACAGGATCGCAATCGAACCGAACATCAACAAGACACCACCAAGCGCTGAAGGCACGGCGCGCAGGATCGCGTAGAACGGCAGGAAGTACCATTCCGGCACGATGTGCGCTGGCGTTACCAGCGGGTTGGCTTCGATGTAGTTGTCTGCGTGCCCAAGATAGTTAGGCAGGAAGAACAGGAAGTAGGCAAACAGGCCGAAGAAAACCACCATCGCGAACAGGTCTTTGACCGTCGCATAGGGTGTAAACGGCAGTGTGTCCGACTTCTGCTTTACTTCAACGCCGGTCGGGTTGGTCTGGCCGGTCACGTGCAACGCCCAGACGTGCAAGATCACCACGCCGAAGATCATGAACGGCAGCAGGTAGTGCAACGAGAAAAAGCGGTTGAGCGTCGGATTGTCGACCGAGAAACCACCCCAGAGCCACTGCACCAAGGTATCGCCGACGATCGGGAACACCGAGAAGAAGTTGGTGATAACGGTCGCGCCCCAGAAGGACATCTGACCCCAAACCAACACGTAGCCCATGAACGCGGTTGCCATCATCAAAAGGAAGATGACAACGCCCAAAATCCAAAGGATCTCGCGTGGCTCTTTGTATGAACCGTAATAGAGACCGCGGAAAATGTGCAGATAGACCGCAATGAAGAACATCGAAGCGCCTACGGCATGCATATAGCGCAACAGCCAGCCATAATTCACATCGCGCATAATGTGCTCAACGGAGGAAAACGCCATGTCTGCATGCGGCGTGTAGTGCATAACCAGCACGATGCCGGTGATGATCTGCGACACCAGCATGATCATCAAAATGCCACCGAAGGTGTACATGTAGTTGAGGTTCCGTGGGATCGGAAACTCGACAAACTGCCCGTGCATCATGCGAACGACAGGCAAGCGTGCATCGAGCCAACGCTCGATACCGCTCTTTGGAACGTAGGTTGAAGGTCCAGCCATAAAGGGGTCTCCTAGAAACCTTTCAATCGAAAGATAGGATCGGCTTAGCCGATGCGAATGGTTGTATCGGAAATGAACTCATACACCGGAATGGGCAGGTTCTCCGGAGCCGGACCGCGCCGGATACGGCCAGCCGTGTCGTAGTGCGAACCGTGACACGGGCAGAACCAACCGCCAAAATCACCAGCTTCCGATAGTGGAATGCAACCCAAATGGGTGCAGACGCCAACCATCAAAATGAATGCCGGATTTTCTGGAATCGAACGCGCTTCGTTGGTCGCTGGCGCAGCTTCATCGGTAGCCAGGCGCCCAGCCGGATCAGGCAAATCACCGACATCAACAGCCTCGGCTGAAGCGACTTCTTCTTCGGTGCGATACCGCACGAATACAGGCTTACCGCGCCACATCACCGAAACCTGTTCGCCCGGCTGCATGGACCCGATATCCACTTCGCTGGTGGCCAGCGCCAGAGCCGACGCATCGGGGTTCATCTGAGCGATGAACGGCCAAGCAAGTCCGCCGACGCCAACAGCGCCCATGGCCGCTGTGGCAATAAAAAGAAAGTCGCGCCGGGTTGGCTCGTCTTGTGTTTGGGCTTCAGTCGACAACTTCGTCATCCTTCGTAGCAACTGTCCGGTGGGATGTGCCAACACGAGCCACAACCCAGTAAAAATCCATACTCTGATGAACTGGCAAGCGATATAGAGAATCGCGCGCGCCTTGACATGCAGGCATATCGCCGCATTCATCCAGGCTCAACAGGTGGCTGCTCTTAGCGTTTGCGTAGCGCGCTTGTCCACTAGCCGATGGGCGGCAAAACACAGGAAACAAGCCCTAAGCCTATTCTGCAAAGGGCTGAGATGAACGACCCATCTTTTGCCTCGCGCTGCCATCTGATGCGTGTAGAAGAAAGGCCACCGCTTCCACCACCGTCTTTGTAGCGCTTTCCTCTTGGTTTCACTCGCCCTTTTTCAGCCCGAAATTCCAGCCAATACAGGCACCTTGATGCGCTTGTCGGCATGTCTCAACGTGCCATTGCATGTAATTGGCCCCACGGGCTTTTCGATGGATGACAGAGCTTTGCGGCGTGCTGGCATGGACTATCGTGACAAAGCCTTAACCCATGTGCATGTGGATTTTGATGCCTTTTGTACGGCCAACGCTTGGACGGCACCGCGTCTAGTATTGATGACCACGAAAGCGAGCATGACCTACACTGAGTTTAGCTTTCAAAAGAGCGATATGATTGTAATGGGCCGAGAAACTGCGGGGGCACCTGAGTGGCTTCACGAACGCGCCGATGCCCGCCTCATTATACCCATGGCGGTAGGCGCCCGCTCGCTGAACATGGCAGTCAGTGCGGGCCTTGTGGTCGGTGAAGCTTTACGTCAGACCAACGACTTTCCACAAACACCGTCTCAAACCGCAGAGCATTATAGCCCCAGCACAGGGAGCAAGCACCAGTGACCAGCTTCACCCCAATCTTTACGCCAGACCAACTGCATGCCGGTCTGCCTGATGACATTGAAACCAAAAAAGAGACTGCGCAGGCGTGGTTTGCTCAACTTCGCGATCAAATCGTCGGCGCGTTTGAGCGCATTGAAGACGAAGCCGGCGGCAAACCAGGAACCGAAGGTTTGGAGGCAGGTCGTTTTGAACTCATCCCGCACGAGCGCGCCAACCATGACGGCACGCCTGGCGGCGGCGGCACCATGGGACTGATGAAGGGCCGAGTGTTTGAAAAAGTCGGTGTGCACATCTCCACCGTGCACGGCACGTTTGCGCCGGCTTTTCAAAAACAAATCCCAGGCGCAGAAGACGATCCACATTTCTGGGCGTCGGGTATCTCGCTGATCGCTCACCTGCACAACCCCAACATTCCAGCGGTTCACATGAACACCCGCATGGTGGTCACCACGCGCCAATGGTTTGGCGGCGGCGCCGACCTGACACCGGTGTTAGATGCACGGCGCAACCAGACCGACCCAGACACCCTTGCCTTCCATGAGGCGATGGAATTGGCCTGCGAGGGTCATGCCCAGGCCAACTACGCGGCGTTCAAAGCATGGTGTGAAGATTACTTTTATCTGCCACACCGCGATGAACCGCGTGGCATTGGCGGCATTTTCTACGACTATTTGAACTCAGGAAATTGGGACGCCGATTTCGCGCTTACCCAATCGGTGGGTCGCAGCTTTGCCGATATCTATCCCAAACTGGTGCGCGAAAACTGGGACACGCCTTTTACCCAAGAACAGCGCCATGAGCAGCTGGTTCGTCGTGGACGTTATGTGGAGTTCAATCTGCTTTATGATCGCGGTACGATTTTTGGCCTCAAAACGGGTGGCAATGTGAACGCCATCCTATCGTCCATGCCGCCAGAAGTGCGCTTTCCGTGAGTTTCAGCATTCGATTGGCGACACTGAGCGATGTAACTGCGCTGGTGCCGCTCTGCCTTGAGATGGAAACCCACTATCTGGGTGATAACGCCATCGATGAGACGATAGCCCGACGAAAGCTCACCCACTGGTTTGAGAAGACCAGCGACAGTGTGATGCTCATCGCCGTCAAGAACGGCAAGCCAGTCGGCCACGCCGTCATCTGCCCGCTTTTCCCAGCAGGCGATCTCTCAACGGCTTGGTTTCTGAAAGACATCTTTGTGTCGCAAATCGCGCGCGGCCAAGGCGTTGGCGAGGCTCTTATCAAAGCCAGCGCCAAAGAGACCGTGCGCCGCAAAGGCTCACGCCTCGATCTGACTGTTGATGCTGGTAACGATGGTGCCCGCACACTGTATGAACGGTTGGGCGCTCATGACACAGCAAAAGCCTATCTGCGATGGGACGGCGAAGCGCTCGCCGCACTTGGCAACGTTTAAGTCTTCAAAACGGCCAAAAGTTCAGCGCGGGTCATCGTGAAATCAGAGGCGACCCAGGCGCCTTCCATCATTTTCAACGCAGAGCCGAGTTGCGGCCCAGCTGGAACACCGCGCATCAACAAATCCTTGCCCGAGACCGGCATAGATGGCTTCGTCCAGGTATCAGACAGGTTCCACATCCGTGTAACACGATCCGCTTCGCCATCTGGCAAATCCTGTTCGGGATCAACATCCAGCGCGCGGGCAGCTTGCAGAAACAACACATCGCGCATCGCCCGCTCACCATGCTCATAAAGCGCCGTGCGCAAGCGTTTTGGCTCAGACAACGAAAGACTGTCGAGCGCTGCATCGGTTTCCATAGCCGCCATCATGCGGTCACGCTCGGCACTTGACAATTTCAATCGCTCGGCCAAGTTCTTCACCCGCTCGCTTGCCTTTGGCGGCAAAAGACCCATCAATCGCAGCAACGGATCAGGGTAGACACCGGTTGCTTCTTCCAGGCGCATGAAGCGGGCAAAGCCGTCCATATCCCCACTCTCCGGCAACACGATCTGATACACACCCGTCTGACGCATCCAAAGCAGCGAGCGGGTGACGTGTGGCGAAAGAAGGATTTTTTTCAACTCGGCCCAAACGCGCTCCGCCGATAATGAAGCAAGACCAGCGTTGTTGGCCACGATGGCCTTGATCGCATCTCGGTCCGGCGCACCATGCCCGTACCAGCCGTAAAATCGGAAATAACGCAGCGTGCGCAGATAATCCTCTTGGATGCGTTTGGCCGCATCACCGATAAAGCGTACACGGCGCGCTTCCAAGTCTGCCAAACCGCCAACCGGATCGTGCAACTCCGCGTTTTGATCGACGTAAAGCGCATTCATGGTAAAATCACGCCGCCCAGCATCCTCAGCCAAGTCGCGGCTAAAAGCGACAACAGCGCGGCGTCCATCGGTTTGCACATCACGGCGCAGCGTGGTCACCTCAATGGGTGCATGATCCACCACAAGGGTAACGGTGCCATGCTCAATGCCGGTTGGTACAGCCTTGATACCGGCGGCGCGCGCGCGCTCCATCACAGTTTCCGGCAAAGCCTGGCTAGCAATATCGATATCGCTGGGAGCTTCTCCCATAAGCGCGTTGCGCACACATCCACCAACAAGCCAGGCCTCATCGCCGTCTTTGACGATCGCATCAAAAACAGGCGCCACACCCGGCACGTTCAGCAAATTGCGGAGCGGCTTACTCATTCGACCGGTTCAACGACCCTGCCGGGCACGATCTCGCCATTCTCAAAGCGAGGCGGCTCGTATTGTCCCGTGACATCTCCAGTTTCAAACTGCGCGAAGGCGATCATCGCCACCAGAACAAGAGCGACACCAGAGCCAACAAGCCAGTAAAATGGCATATCGGTGCGTTTGCCGCGGACCGTTGACCACAACAGATAGAGCGCGAACGGGACCAAAAAGAGAGCAAGATTGATAATTGCAATGCGCAGCACGCGACAGCTCCAATGTGACAGGGAAACTAGGACAGGTGGGCGATAAGTCTCTCAGACATGTGGTGCACAATGCCTGCCGTCAAACCCCAGATGGCATGATTTTCAAAGTGGTAGGTGTAAAAGAAACGCTCCTTGCCCTCAAAGATGCGGCTGGTGCGCGCAGCATTGCTCGGATCGAGCAGAAAGGCCAGCGGCACCTGGAAAATTGCGTCCACCTCCGCAGGGCTGGGTCGCAGCGGGGGCAATCCGTCAATCGCACCAACCACCGGATACACGCGGTATCCGGTGCGCGAGGCATAGCTTGGCAAAAAACCCTGCACCTCGACGGCACCCGGGGGCAGTGCGATCTCTTCCATCGCTTCACGCAGCGCTGTGTCTTGTGCATCTTCTCCAGGATCCACACGGCCGCCAGGAAAAGCTATCTGGCCAGCATGAGCGCTTAGTGTAGCCGTTCGAACCGTAAGCGTTACATCTGGCTCTGGCTTGGCCATATCAATCGCAATAAGAACGGCAGCTGGCTTCAATCCAACCTTAGGACGAAAAGCGGAGAAATCTGGGTTGAGAACATGGTCGCCCGAGGGATCGTTGGCGGCCGCGCTGGAGGACACAGCCGGGCGGTCTGTTTCCAACGACTCAAACAGCGCGCCAGCCAACCGGTGATTATCAAGACCTGCGAGCACTGAGTTCTGCGGATTTCTACGATCAGTCCGATGGGGCAAAGGCAGATCCTTTAAGCGTGACGAAAGGGCGCTCGCTCAAACTTCATCGGGCAAGATGGGAAATCTCTGGCCACCAGAACGCAGAACAGGCGTCTCTTGGGTCAGATCAACAAAGCGTTCATCGTTCACGAGTGCCATTGTGGTAGCACGATTGAGCAGCGCCTCGATACGACCACGCACCAGTACATAGGGTTTCAGCCCGTAGCTGCCAACCTCCTGGATAAAGCGGAGAGGATGCCTTTCGTCAACTTCGACAACGTCGCCCATTGAGGTTCGCAGGACCAGAACATCGCCCTTCGAGGTCGGCTTGGCGGCGTAATCGACCACCACCAACGGTGCGTCATCCACCCTGATCGAAAGCTTCTCGTGTGGCGTAACAAGATAGGTAACACCATCCTCATCTTTGCGCAGGATTGACGAGAACAGCTTGACAAGGCGAGAGCGCCGGATCGGCCGCCCCTCATGATACCATGTGCCATCAGCGGCGATGCGAACATCGATTGCGCCGCACAGCGCGGGATTCCATTGATCAACTGGGGGGTTGCGCTTTCCTGAAGCGGCAGCCTGCAGCAGTGCGGAAAACGCTGGTGGAGTTTCGGTGTTTTCCTCAGATGCCTTCGCCATAGCCGTTTCCAGTCTCTCCAAAGAGCCTATCTTTTATCCTAATGTGATCGCGCAGCCGTCACGATCCATACTCAACCTGCTTGCATCACGCCCGTCGAATGGGCGAGCCTTACATCGCCTCGCAGCAATACTGATAAACCATCCTTGCCGATCGACTGACAAAAAGGCGCCATGAACCGCAACAATAAGGCTAAGATACCACCAAAGAATCGGCCATGCGCCCACTGACCGTGCGCGAGTGTCAAACACCACTACACCACCACCTCGCAGGAGCCCTTTGTGCCCGATACCGATCTGGACCACCCCACCACTGCTGACACTGCAGCGATCACCGACCAAGCACGCGCCATGGCGGACCGGCTCTCGTCGGCCAAGCAGGCCATTGGCGATATTATCCTTGGCCAAGAACAGGTCATCGAGAACACGCTTGTTGGCCTTCTGTGCGGTGGTCATGTTTTGCTTGTCGGGCTTCCCGGATTGGCGAAAACCAAATTGGTTGAAACGCTTGGCACCGTCCTGTCGCTCGGCGCGCGTCGCGTTCAATTCACACCCGATCTTCTGCCATCCGACATTTTGGGCGCCGAAGTTCTGGAAGAAAGCGCCAGCGGATCGCGTGCCTTCCGGTTCATCCAGGGACCCATCTTCTCTCAGCTTTTGATGGCCGATGAAATCAATCGTGCAAGCCCGCGCACCCAATCGGCCTTGCTACAGGCAATGCAGGAGCATCATGTCACTGTGGCCGGAACACGCCATGATCTGCCAAGCCCCTTTCATGTGCTCGCCACCCAGAACCCTATTGAACAGGAAGGCACCTACCCGCTGCCCGAAGCGCAGCTCGACAGGTTTTTGCTGGAAATCGAAATAGGGTTTCCCGATCGCGCGGCAGAGCGCGCCATGCTGCGCCTCACCACCGGCGAGACTGAACGAACACCCGAAGCCGTCATGGGTCCGCAGGAACTGATCGCCGCGCAGAAGCTGGTGCGTGCCATGCCGGTGGGCGAGCAGGTTGCTGACGCGATCCTTGATTTGGTGCGCGGTGCCCGTCCCGGCCCAGAAGCTCACCCTGTGGTTGGTGATCACCTCGATTGGGGTCCGGGCCCACGTGCCTCCCAAGCGCTGATGCTTGCAACACGCGCCCGCGCGCTTCTTGATGGTCGTTTCGCACCCTCCAAAGATGATGTCGCAGCTCTGGCCGAGCCTGTTCTGCGCCACCGCATGGCACTCACCTATGCCGCACGAGCAGAAGGCGTGACCCGACGCGACCTGGTTGCCAAGCTGGTTGAGGCGCTTTTGTGATCACATGGCCTGGCCAAACAAGCGCAACGCAGGGACCAGGCGGTCTCAAACCCCTTGATCCGCTGGATCTTGGTACGCGCCCGCGCGCTTTGGCCGATGCCCTGCCGGACTTGATGGTGGAGGCGAGAAACCTCGCCGCCTCACTGCTGGCTGGCCTGCACGGTCGCAAGCGTGCCGGCGCTGGCCAATCCTTCTGGCAGTTCCGTCAGTATGGCTCAGGTGATGCTTCCAGCCGCATCGATTGGCGCCGTTCAGCCCGAGGCGATGCACTGTTTGTGCGTGAGATGGAGTGGGAAAGCGCCCATACGGTTCGCCTGTCCGTGGACATGTCGTCCTCCATGCGTTTTGCGTCGCCCGATGCACGAGAACCCAAACGCGACCGCGCCGTGCTGATGGCGCTGGCTCTGGCGGCCATGCTCACCAAGGGCGGAGAACGCGTTGGCCTTATCGGCGGAGAGCGACCAAAGGCCGGCCACGCAGCCCTCAACACCATGGCACTGGAGCTGATCACACGCGACACCGACAAATCCGGCAAGCTGCGTTGGTCAGACATGACGGCCGTCAAGCCGCGCGAGGATGTGATCATCCTGTCCGACTTCTTGTTTGACGAAGCAAGCCGTCGGCAACTGGTCGATCAGCTTGTGGCACGCGGAGCACGCGCTCACCTGGTGCAGATCGTCGACCCCGTGGAGGAAGCCTTTCCGTTCAAGGGACGGATGCGTTTCCAGCCGCTCGACAAACATTCCAGCGCTATCATTGCCGGGCGCGCTGAA
Source organism: Hyphomicrobiales bacterium (assembly GCA_040219355.1). Lineage (GTDB taxonomy): Bacteria > Pseudomonadota > Alphaproteobacteria > Rhizobiales > MH13 > MH13. The sequence goes on along the minus strand of JAVJSN010000015.1, from coordinate 286,640 downwards.
AGCTGGCAGCAGCCCTATCAAACCTTGTTTCGAGCCTTCACTGATGAGCTTCGCCAAATTTCCCGCGCCCGTGGCTGGAGCCACACCATCTCGCACACCGACCGGCCCGCAGCGACGCCGCTGCTCAGTGTTCATGAAGCGCTGTCGCGCGCACGGGACCGTTAGATGGGCGCGCTTAGCTTTCTTGCACCCTTAGCGCTTGTCGGGCTGGTCGCCTTACCGGCACTTTGGTGGCTGCTGCGGGCAACGCCCCCGCAACCGGCAACAACGCTGTTTCCGCCCCTGCGGCTGCTTGAAAAACTGACCAAAGCTGAAGAAACACCGGTGAAAACACCATGGTGGCTGCTGGCCCTGCGCATGGCGTTGCTCGCCCTACTTATTCTTGCCTTTGCTGGACCAATCTTACGCGCATCTGACCCTATTACATTATCCGGTGACGCCTCCTCGCCAGTGCTTATTGTCATAGAAACCGATTGGGCTGCGACACCTGATTGGGATCAACGCGTGGCCCAAGCTGAACGGATCATTGATGCCGCCAGTTCAAGTGATCGCCCCGTTGGCATCTTCGCATTCCCGCAACCAAGATCTGCGTCTCCTTTACCTGACGACCGCGCTGAGGCTTTGGCCAGCCTGGCAAGCCTCCAACCACAGCCCGTTGAAACCGATACAACAGAGTTGCGCACAGCATTGGATGCACTGCTCGCAACCACAGCGTGGCAAGAGGCGAGCATCGTTTGGCTTTCTAATGGGCTTGCGCGCGATGGCGACACTCAGGATTGGCTGGACCAACGAGCTCAAGACCACGCGATAAATTGGGTGAACGCAACTGCACCAGCGTTCACACTCACTCTGGACGGCGGCAGCGATGGGCCAGCAGTTGTGGTCACACCAATTGGCGGTCAAAACAGTTCCGGTGCTCGCTCGGTGACAGCGCTGGATGGCGCAGGCCGGCAGCTCGGCCTGGCCCCCCTGTTTGACCTCGATGGGCTGTTGCAAACCCGTATCGCCTTCGACCTGCCTCTCGATTTGCGCAACGACATCGCCCGCATTGCCGTCGTGCCTACACAGCACGCCGGAGAAGTTGTTCTGGTTGATGATCGGCTGGAGCGGCGGCGTGTTGGAATTGTCGGTGCTGAGCGCAGCGACCAGGCCCAGCCGCTCCTCTCGGGCACAACCTATGTGGAACGCGCTCTGCGTCCAACGGCAGATGTCATTGTCCCACGTTCCGGTGACACAAACGGCGAGATCGAAGCAATGATCGAACAGGATGCCAGCGTCATCGTGCTTGTTGACGTGGCAAGCCTCATTCCTTCCACGGTATCATTGCTCGAACCGTGGATCGAAGAGGGTGGTGTGCTGATCCGCTTTGCCTCCACCGGGCTAACGCAATCAGGGGATGATCTGATCCCAGTGCCACTGCGCGCCGTGGACCGTCAGCTTGGTGGCGCACTGACCTGGGAGGAACCGCAAAGCATCGCGCCGTTTTCATCCGGCAGCCCATTTGCGGGCCTTCCAATCCCACAGGATGTTACCATCGAGCGCCAAGTGCTGAGCGAGCCAGGCGCAGCGCTTGCAGCACGCACCTATGCAGAACTGGCCGACTCAACCCCACTCGTCACTGGCGAGGCCCGCGGTTCGGGCCAGTTGGTGCTGTTCCATGTCACCGCCGATACCGGCTGGTCCAACTTGCCACTCTCTGGCCTCTTCGTCGATATGCTTGCGCGCTTGGTGGAGTTTTCAGCAACGCGATCTGACTCCGCAGCATCCTTTGGCCCAAGCGACGAAACCACCCTGACACCGCGTACAACGCTAAGCGCTTTCGGCACACTGGGCAGCCCACCTCAACATGTCGAAGGATTGCTCCTATCGGGGGCACCAGCCACACCGACCCTTGAAAACCCGCCAGGGTTTTACGGTCCAGCAAGTGGTCCCCGTGCGCTCAATCTGTTTGATGATCCGCCAAACTTTACGCCAGAAGATCCGGCACTGATCACCCAATCAGACGTGGAGCTGTTGGAAATTGGCGCCGATGAATCCTTGTCTCTGCGCCCCGCATTGTTAAGTTTCGCGGTTGTACTCGCTCTGGCAGACACGGTGATCGTGCTTGTTCTCTCAGGTGCTATCGCGGGTCTCTCTGCCACCCGCAGTGCAAGCGCAGCATTCAGTTTAGCCTTGCTGACAGCATGTCTAATCGGTGGCAATGCCCTCGCACCATCGCCTGCCCTGGCCCAGTCCAACAGCAGCGAGCAGTCAGAGATCAGTCGCTTGATCGCAGCCGCCAACTCCACACGGCTTGCTTATGTTGTGACCGGTGATCGTCAGATCGATCAACGCTCCCGCGAGGGGCTTTCTGGTTTGTCGCGCATTCTCACCGAGCGCACGGCTTTTGAACCAGGCGATCCGATGGCCATTGATCCGGCGCAAGATGAGTTGGCGTTTTACCCACTGATCTACTGGCCCATGCCGGACGTGCCATTGGCTGTCTCAGATCGGCTGATCACCCGGATCGATGCCTACATGAACAATGGCGGGACTATCCTTTTCGACACCCGCGATGAGGCGATGAGCATCACCAACGCCTCGATTAGCCCACAGACGGCTAACCTGCGCACGCTCCTCTCGGCGCTGGATATTCCACCGCTGGAACCTGTACCTGACGATCATGTGTTGACCAAAAGCTTCTATCTGCTCGACAGTTTTCCTGGTCGCTTTGCCACCGGACCACTCTGGGTAGAGGCGCTGCCTGAGGATCCAGAGGGCGTTAACCGGCCCGCGCGTGGCGGCGATGGCGTCTCACCCATCATGATCACCGGCAACGATATGGCATCGGCTTGGGCGCTGTCGTCCGATGGCCGACCGCTCTACGCAACCTCACCGCCTGATAGGCTACAACGCGAGTTTGCCTACCGCACCGGCGTCAACATCGGTATGTACGTCATGACCGGCAATTACAAAGCCGACCAGGTGCACATTCCCGCCCTGCTTGAGCGGCTGGTGCAATGAACGATTGGACGCTGCTTTTCGATCCGTTGATCCCGCTTTGGCTGATCATTCTCATTGGTGTCGTGGCGCTTAGCCTCACAGGCTTCGCACTCTTGCGCGGACGCCGCGGTGCCATGTTGCGCGCAGCGGCCATGGCGATTGTCATCGTCACACTGCTTGATCCATCACTGCGCCTGGAAGAACGCGAGCGCCTGCCCACCGTGGTGGCATTGGTAATCGATGAAAGCGCCAGCCAGACCATCGATGGCCGCAACACGATGGCGACGGGCGCCGCAGACACGCTACGCCCGCAGCTCGAAGCGCTCGGCGCTGTCGAGGTGCGCTCGATCCGTCTTGGCACCGACCCGGACGGTGGCACGCGTGCCATCGATCCTATCCAAGCCGAACTGGCCGATGTGCCGCAGGAACAGATTGGTGGGATTATCCTTCTGACGGATGGTCAGGTCACCGATGCGCCTGATGAAGCAACGGCCATCCCGCTCACAGAAAACGGCGCTGTACCTGTACACGCGCTGCTTACTGGTCATGCAGAAGAAGGTGACCGCCGCATTGAACTGTTGCAGGTGCCGCGCTTCGCTCTGGTGGATCGCCGAGAAACAGTCCAGTTCACTGTGGTCGAAGAAGGTCTTCCGCTTTCCGCCAACCCAAACCCAACCGTGAACCTCACCATACTGCGCAACAACGCGGTGTTGGCCGAAGCGCCTGTGCCGGTAGGCGTCACAGTCGATGTGCCGATCCAGGTGGACCGCGCCGGAGACAATCTGTTTGAAATCCGCATCGAAACCGCAGACGGAGAACTTACCGCGCTTAACAATCAGGCTGTTTTCTCGGTGGAAGGCGTGCGCGACACGTTGCGTGTCCTGCTCGTGTCCGGCGAGCCCCATGCCGGTGAGCGCACCTGGCGTAACCTGTTAAAGTCCGATCCGTCTGTGGACCTGGTGCATTTCACCATTTTGCGTCCACCGGAAAAGCAAGACGGAACGCCGATCAGCGAACTGTCTTTGATCGCCTTCCCAACGCGCGAACTTTTCGTCGATCGCATCAACGATTTTGATCTTATCATTCTGGATCGCTATCAGCGCCGCAGTGTGCTGCCGCTGATCTATTTTGAAAACATCGCTGATTACGTACGTCGCGGCGGTGCTTTGCTGGTTGCCGCGGGGCCAGAGTTTGCCGACACAAGCAGTATCGCCTTCACGGCTCTTGCCGATATTTTGCCCGCCTACCCTACCGGTTCTATAGCCGAAGAACCCTTTCGCCCACAGGTGACCGACCTAGGTCGCCGCCATCCGATCACACGGGGGCTGCCAGGCGACGTAGCTGGCGATGGCGACGGTGACCCAAGCTGGAGCCGCTGGTTCCGTCTCATCGAGGCCGACGCTTCAACGCAAAGTACGGTTGCCATGCGTGCACCAGCATCCAGTTCTATGCCGGGAGCGCCTTTGCTTGCTCTGGATCGCGTTGACGAGGGACGGATCGCTCTGCTGCTTTCCGATCATGTTTGGCTTTGGGCGCGCAACTTCGAGGGTGGCGGCCCGCATGTGCAGTTGCTACGCCGCATGGCCCATTGGCTGATGCGCGAGCCTGATCTTGAGGACGAAACACTAAACGCCAGCACGCAAGGTCAGCGCATGACCATCGAGCGGCGCACGCTTGGTGAAACCGTTGATCCGCTGAGGATCACCACACCATCGGGCGAAGAAATTGCATTGGAACTTACCGATCAAGGCGATGGTTTATATCGTGGCAGCCTGCCCACCGATGAGATCGGCCTCTGGCGCATCACCGATGGGACACGAACAACCCTTGCCCATGTTGGTCCACCCAACCCGGTTGAGTTGCAACAAGTCGTCTCGACGCCCGATTATCTGTCCCCGCTTGTTACGGCAAGCAATGGGTCTCTTGCACGCCTGACCGAAAACCAAAGCGATGAGATGGCCGTGCCGCGCGTGCGGCTGGTGGGAGAAGCAGCCCGCACGTCTGGCAATGGTTGGATTGGCGTGCGCCGTACCGATGCCAGCGTTCTGGTCGGCGCAACGCAGCAACCTCTGTCCCTCGGCCTTTGGGCACTGTTGCCCGCTTTGGCATTTTGGGGAGCGGCCTGGTGGCGCGAAGGGCGCTAGGCTGACCCTCGAACGACACCGGCAGGCAACGCATTCGCTGACGAACTCATGGCGATAAGAAGCCGCGAGGGATCAACCGGTCCGGGCATTGTCATCGTTCCAAGCGGCACGACCTCAAAGCCCGCAGGCGCGTAGTAAGGCAGATCGCCGACCAGAAGAACAAAGGGTTCACCAGAGCGATGGGCGGCTTCGACGGCCTGAAACAGCAAGGCTTTTCCCACACCCACATCGCGTTTTTCCGGCAAAACCGCCAACGGGCCAAGCAGCACACCGTTGGTATCGCCCACTGCAATCCGCGACATCGAAACAGCTCCGATCAGCGTGCCCGCTTCCTCAGCCACCAAAGACAAGGACAGAAAAGGCGCTGCCTTCTCACGCAGGCGAAACGCCGTGCGGGCAAACCGGCCCGGACCGAACACACGCTCATGAAGTGCGTTGACGCGCGGTTCGTCACCCGATTGCATTGGAGAAAAGGTGATGGCGCTCGGCACGGCAGGCATGCCAATGGGCTGAAAAGAGAGGGTCACGACGGAATACTCGAAAAATGAACAGATCAGGCGAAAGGTTCGGGCGGCCATAAACGGCCACGCACGCACAGTGTTGCGTTATCGTCGTGAGCGTCGTCGCTCTGCCTGGAACCCGATCATGTTCATGGCGTTGCGCTAGCATGACAAATCGGTCGATGCAATCGTGAGCCATGCATCATTGTTCGCTGTGGTATAACAGTGCGTGTGGAACCTTACCGCTATGCAGAACGATGCAGTCGCCCTATCTCTTCTCTCGACGCGAAGACTGCACACAAAGGATCAAACAATGGGCTTGCTGGTAGACGGTGTCTGGCACGACACATGGTATGACACGAAGAAATCAGGCGGGAAATTTGTCCGCAAAGCCTCACAGTTCCGCAATTGGATCACCGCAGATGGCACCTCCGGCCCTACTGGTACGGGTAGCTTCAAGGCTGAGGCTGGCCGCTATCACCTCTACGTGTCGCTCGCCTGCCCCTGGGCCCACCGCACACTGATCTTCCGCAAGCTCAAAGGCCTGGAAGACATGATCAGCGTCGATGTGGTGTCACCGCTTATGTACGACAAAGGCTGGGTGTTTAATGCAGATGAGCCTGAAGCCACCACGGATCGTCTGTTCGGCTCCGATGTTGCTGCGGACATTTATGTGAAGGCTGACCCGAAATACTCTGGCCGCGTCACCGTGCCGATCCTTTGGGACAAACAGACCAACACGATTGTTTCCAACGAGTCGGCGGAAATCATCCGCATGTTCAACGAGGCCTTTGACGACATCGGCGCGAAACCTGGTGACTTTTACCCTCAAGCTCTGCGCGAAGAAATCGACGCCATCAATGAGCGCGTCTACGACGCGGTGAACAATGGCGTATACAAGTCCGGCTTTGCCACCACCCAAAAGGCCTATGACGAGGCGGTCACTGAGCTTTTTAAAGCCCTGGACGAACTGGAAGAATGCCTGTCGTCAAACCGCTATCTGGTTGGCGATCAGATCACTGAAGCCGACTGGCGGCTGTTCACCACGCTGGTGCGGTTCGACCCGGTTTATGTTGGCCATTTCAAGTGCAACATCCGCCGCATTGCCGACTACCCCAATTTGTCGGGTTTTTTGCGCGAGCTTTACCAGGTGCCTGGCGTGGCTGAGACCGTGAGCATGGACCACATCAAACGGCACTATTACATGAGCCACGAGACCATCAACCCGACCCGCGTGGTACCTGTCGGACCAGAGCTTGACCTCAAAGCGCCCCATGGGCGCGACCGTTTGAGAGCGGCCGCTTAACAGCGTCATTCAAGCCCAATAGGGATCAACCGCTTGCGCGTCCTGCCATTCAGCAAGCCGGGCACGCGTGCCTTTGGTTGTACCATCGGGCAGGCTGTCGAGGGCAAAGAATCCGATCTCAGCGATTTCAAGTCCAGGCTCGATGGCTCGCACATTCTCGATAGCGCTCACGGTGTAGAGGGCCACATGGTCGCCCTTCCATTGCCGGCTATTGTAGCTGAGCCCGCGAAGCGAAACCTCGCTGGTAGCGCGATAGCCGGTTTCTTCTTCCAGTTCGCGTCGCGCGGCTTGCTCCATAGTCTCGCGGTAATCAACACCGCCGCCGGGCAGATGCCAGCCAGCCGTGTACCCATGACGCACCAAAAGCACCTCTCCAGCATTGTTCAGCGCGATTACGCGAACGCCAAGCGTCATGCCGCGTTGAAACAGCATCACCCGCACCCAAACCCAGCGGGTTAGCTTGTTAAAAAGTCCTCTTGGTGTGTCCAACGGCCAACCTGCCTGTTTATGAATCAATCGTTGCCAACAGCATGCGTGCCGCGCATAGCAGCCGCGCTAAGCTGTGTGTTGTGTGCACCGCACAAAGGCGCAATAGCAAGTTTCCAATGCCACAATCTGCACTGATGCAGTGTCCCCCCACACATACACTTCGGTGATAAAAATGTTCTCTTTGTTTTGGAAGGCCCTTTGGTCGAGCCCACTAAGCGCCCGCCACTCCTCCATGGACTGGTCCCGCCCCGGCAATTACGCCGCGCGTGATACCATGCCTATGTAAGCGCGGTCAGATCCGCAAAACGCACTTGCGCGTGCAAAAAGTTTGGCCAATGTGCGCGCAACATGACCTTCCGCATCGCTCACATCTCAGACTGCCATCTGGGTCCCTTACCGCCAGCGAGTCGCCGCGACCTGATGTCAAAGCGGGTGTTGGGCTACATCAACTGGCAGCGCAACCGCGCCAAAGCTTTTGTTAGCGGCACCACCGAAACTCTGATCGGCGATCTCAAGGCCCAATCGCCGGATCATATCGCTGTTACGGGCGATCTGGTGAACATCGCTCTGGAAGCCGAGTTCGAGAACGCTGGTCGGTTTTTAGCATCCCTCGGCGCGCCGGACACAGTGACCGCGATTCCGGGCAATCACGACGCCTACGTGCCCGGCGCCTTAGATCGCTTCAACCTGCATTGTGCACCGTTTGTGGCATCCGATACGCCGCAATCCATGCTCTATCCAGTTCTGCGCAAGCGTGGACCTGTTCACATCATTGGCATTTCAACCGCCACCGCAACCGCACCGTTTTTGGCTACGGGAGCTGTTGATCACCGCCAGCGCACCCGTATGGCCGCTGAGCTTTCCGCTTCAAAAGACCACTTCCGTCTTGTGCTGATCCACCATCCCCCATTCAAAAAGGCAGGCCCTTGGCACAAGCGATTGATTGGCGCCAAACGCGTGCGTGACATCTGGAAAGAGCAAGGCGCGGACTTGATCCTGCATGGTCACACACATCTGCCGACCCGCCGAACGGTCGATGGCCCCAGTGGCCCCATCCCTGTGTTCGGTGTCTCCTCAGCGGCCCAAGGTCCAGGCGGCCATAAGCCGGCGGCAAGCTACACCCTGTTTGACATTGATCAGAATGACACGGGTTGGACGGTCACGGCCACGCGTCGTGGGTACCCGCCCAAGGGCGGTTCTATCGTTGAGCTGTCACAGGAAAGCTTTGCAACCATGCGTCGTTAGCTGGGCGGCCCGGCCTGAAGCCATGCGTAGGTGAAAAGCGCGGTTACCGAGCAGACACCGCCGAGAACAAACATCCAAAAACCTGGCCAAAAGCCAGATCGAGCTTGTGGAGCAGGTTGATCCTGCCTTGATGGCACGCTTGGCGTTGCGGTGACCGCCGCCGGGGTCGACCCCACCAGACCTTCACGCTCAACAATACGATCAGCAATGTAATCGGCCACGCTATCGGCCATCGCCTCCCGATCAGTTTTTTCAGCGATCACCTCTGGCCCATCGCGGTGCTGACGCACCAACCGATAGTCCAGCGTTTCGGGGTGCAGATCGACATAGCTCAGCGCATCGATTGCCAGGCGCTCACCATTTTCTGATGGCACTAGGGCAAAACGATCAGCCTCGCCGGAAGGCAATTCATCAGCGATGGCACGCAGTTCATCTGCCAAGGCGTCCAAACGCCCTTCTTGCGCAGCCAGCGCATCACGCAACCGGCTTTGCTCACGGGCACGCGCGCGTTGCAACGCATCAGCCAAGCGGCTGGCACGGCTTACAATGGGCACCACATTGGATGTTTCTTCACTCATGGTGAGAGTTTAGCAGACGGGCAGTGTAGCGGGCAATCTTGCCTTCTTCATCGGTTGGAACGACCAGCACGCGGATCGACGAACCAGCTTCCGAAATCTCATGGGCGTCGGCAGTATTCGCCTCGTCGTCCAACACCATGCCAAGCCATTGGAAGCCCGAACAGACGCGCTGACGGATCGAGGCAGCGTTCTCGCCGATACCGCCGGTGAATACCAACGCGTCCAATCCACCAAGCACAGCCGTCATGCCGCCAATTTCACGCTTAATACGGAAGACAAAATAGTCCAGCGCTTCCTTGGCCCGGGGATCATCGCTGGCAAGCAGCACGCGCATATCATTGGTGAGGCCCGACATGCCTTTGAGGCCTGACTCTTTGTAGAGCAGCGTTGAAATCGCATCAGCATCCATACCGTGCTCTTGCATCAAATAGAGCAGAACACCCGGATCGATCTGCCCGCAGCGCGTACCCATCGGCAGCCCATCAAGCGCGGAAAAGCCCATCGTCGATCCGACGCTCTGGCCGCCCTTCAGTGCACACATGGACGCGCCATTGCCCAGATGGGCGATGATCACCCGCCCATCCCTGACGCCGGGATCAAGCGCGCCCGAGACATAATCATAGGAAAGCCCATGAAAACCGTAGCGGCGAACCCCTTCGGCGTAGAACCGATGTGGCAGTGCGAATGTATCATTCACAAATGGATGGGTACGGTGGAACGCCGTGTCGAAGCAACCAACTTGAAGCGCATCGGGAAACGCTGCCTTGGCCTGCGCAACGCCGGCCAGATTGTGCGGTTGGTGCAGCGGTGCCAAAGGCGCAAGCCTTGCCAAATCAGCTACAACATCCTCGGTCAGTATCACTGGCGCGGTATGGTGCATCCCACCATGGACAATGCGGTGACCAACAGCGACGATTTCGCCAAAATTATCCCGGCCCTCACACCACGCAAGAACGGCAGCAAAGGCGCTCGCCAATTCTCCCGGCTCGTCAAGCGCAAGCAAAAACCGTTCGCCATTAATGCCTGTGATTGCCACTTCGCCTGGCGCACCGCCGCGATCAAAAGCGCCGGCGTACCGCCTTTTCGGCGCGTCGCTATGAAGCGTGAAAAGACTAAATTTTAAGCTGGAAGAACCAGCATTCAGCGTGAGCAGCGCTTGCGCCATTGCCGGCTACTCGACGTCTTTGAACAAGCGGGCATTGACCGGCTTGCCAGTGCGCAGCCACGCGCCGTAGAGAACCGCCAAGGCACAGGAGGCAAGCCGCGCTTTATCATCGTCAGCCCGGCTGGTCAGGATCACCGGCACGCTCGCGCCAACCAATAGGCCAGCGGCTTCGGCATGGGCCAGAAAGGTAAGTTCCTTGGCCAGCATGTTGCCAGCTTCCATGTTCGGCGCCACCAAAACGTTAGCGTGACCGGCCACCAAGCCGCCAATGCCTTTGGTGCGCGCAGCACCGACATCCACTGCATTGTCCATGGCCAAGGGCCCATCGACGATACCCCCTTTGATCTGCCCACGATCGGCCATCTTGGAGAGCACCGCTGCATCTAGCGTCGAAGGAATGGCCGGATTCACCGTCTCAACAGCGGAAAGAATACCAACTTTCGGGGTCTGAATACCAATGGCCAGCGCGATGTTGATCGCGTTTTGAACGATGTCGACCTTGGTTTTTAGGTCCGGCGTGATGTTGATAGCCGCGTCGGTGATGATAATCGGTTGCGGTCGCCCTGGCACATCCATCACAAACACATGGCTGATGCGTTTGCCGGTGCGCAGCCCGCCATCGGCCTTCACGACGTGCTTAAGCAAGCCATCGGTGTGCATATGACCCTTCATCACCGCACTCACCCGGCCCTCATGCACCATCGCCACAGCGCAGGCAGCAGACGCCGGCTCGTCGTCAATATCGATCAGTTCTAAGTCAGCAATCGATACACCAAGTGTCTCGGCGGCCTGATGAATGCGGGTTTTCGAACCCACAAGAATGGGTTTGATCAGGCCCTCATCACGCGCCAGCAAGGCACCGCCCAACGAGTTGGGATCGTCTGGCGCAACGACAGCCACCGGAAGGGGATCAAGACTCTGCGCCAACTCCAACATGGCATCGAAATGGCGATGCTTTTGCACTTGCAGGTCAGGCACTTCGATATCGGCCAAATATACCGGTGCATTTGGCGCCTGAACTTTCGCCTCGCCCTCGACGAGCACCACGCCATCGGGGCCCTTTACGCGGGTTACCAGCGTCACCTGCCGGTCATCGGAAAGCTCAGCAACCGTGACTTTAATGGTGAGCTCATCACCCACGCGTGCTCGGCCCGAAAAGGTAAGCGTTTGCGATAGATAGAGACTGCCTGGCCCGGGCAAATGATTGCCGAGAACCGAAGAGATCAGCGAGCCCAACCACATGGCGGGCGCGATGGGCACATCGTCCACACCATCGCCGGTGGTATCGGTCGATGGCAGATGAATTGGGTTCATGTTGCCTGAGGCATGGGCGAACACGATCAGATCGTTCGCCGTGCAAAGCCGGGCGATAGACGCACTTTGCCCAACACGAAGCTGATCAAAGGGCGTGTTGGCCAAACTGGTCGAAGAGTCTTGGGAGGAGAGATTCATGGGGGGATTCCGTTGTTAGATGGCCGGAACCTAGCTCAAGCATGGTGACGATGCCATGTCAGCAAAACCCTTAAACTCGGTCAGCCGAAACCCCTAGATAGTCGGCAAGCGCTGGGTGTGGCGGATCAGAAAGCATGGCGTCTGTATTGCCGACCACAGCAATCTTACCATCGAACACAAATGCCAACTGCTCACAAAGGCCATGAAGTTCAGTCGGCGCGTGCGAAACCGTGAGCATGGTCATGCCGCGCTCTTTCTGCATGACACTGAGAAGGGCGGTAAAATCAGAGCGCATCGACGGGCCCAGCGCGGCGAACGGCTCATCCAGCAAAAGAATAGGCTTACTGCGCACCAACGCGCGGGCCAGGGCGACCCGCTGCGCCTCCCCGCCAGAAAGGCTGGTTGGACGGCGATCTTCAAAACCAGATAGCCCCACTTGGCTCAAAGCATCACGTACCTTTTCCATCGGTTCGCCAGCCTTGCGAAATCGCGGACTGATCCCAAGACCCACATTGGTGGCAACATCCAGATGGTCGAAAAGATTGTTGGACTGAAACACCATCGAGATCGGCCGCTCTGCCGGAGCGCTGGCTGAGCGGTCCTGTCCAGCAAGCTCGATGGTGCCGCTATCAAGCTCCACAAAACCGGCGATCATTTGAAGCAAGGTGGACTTACCGGCACCGCTGGCACCGATCACCCCAAGGCTCTGGCCTTCGCCGACCTCCAGGTCAAAGCGAAAGGTCCCTTCCTGCGAGAAACGCCTGGTTGCCATGGTCAATCGTATCATCCGATCACCTTATGGGTCCGTTCTGCGAGCGCAATAAGCGCGAAAACAAACAGGCCAAGCAGCAGCGCCACGCCCGCTGCATCGTCGGTGCGATAGCTGCCCATCAGATTGAGGATGAGCACGGGAAGCGTCACCAGATCATAAGCACCAAACAGTGCCGCAGCCCCAAGATCACCCACAGAAAGCACCAGCGCGAAGGCCAACGCGACGGCAAACGGTTTGGCGAGAACCGGCGCATCGACACGTAAAAAACGGTTCATGCCTGTCAACCCTACGCTGGCAGACAAATCGCTATAGCGCCGCTCGGAGGCTTCAAATGCCGGACTCATGATCCGCAACACAAAGGGGAGTGCCATCAGCGCGTTCACCAGAACTACCAAGCATGCGGCGATGAGCGAGGGTGCAGGCCAGCCCCGCATCGCTAGAAACCAGCCCGCGCCAAGCACCAATGGCGGTACAGCCAGCACCACCGAGCCGACCATGCCGTAGCCCGCCTCGTAAAACCGCAAAGCACGGCTGGTCACACGAAAACCTCGCAACCTGGCGACCAACATCGCGTAGCTGGCCAACGTCGCGAGCAGTGCAGCGGAGGCTGCAATGATAAGGCTGGTACCAATGGCTGCCCAGAGTCTGGTCATACCAAACAGCCGACCCCATTCGGCAAACAAACCACCAACAACCAGCGCAGCAAGTGGTGCAACGAGAAAAAGGATTGCCACACCCAGCACCAATCGTCCCCACAATAGCAGCGGTCGTGCCCGCGCCTCGCTGGCCGCCAACGCCCCTGCCCGGTCCTCCGGCGCTCCGCCTAACCGGGTCAGAAAAATCAACACCGTTCCAGCCAACATCAATTGCACCAGAGTGTAGAGCGCTGCCAAGGCGGGATCAAAATCGAAACGTAGCGCCTGATAGATCGCCACTTCGAACGTTGATGATGAGGGCCCACCGCCCAGCGTCAACACCAGCGTGAACGAACCGATGCAGAGCATCATAATGAGACCCGCAACGCCTGGCAGATGGGCACGCAGCAAGGGCCATTCCAAACGTATGAACCGGCTCCATCCGTCCAGGCCCAGCTGATCGGCCAACCGGAATGTCGTGGCCGGTTGCCGCTCCAAATGAGTCAGCATCAGCCGTGCCGCTAAAGGCAAATTGAAGAAGACGTGGGCGAGTAAGACGCCCTGGAGCCCAAAGACATCCAGGCGCACATCAAACCCAAGTGCTTGAAGCACCGTCGACACCAGGCCGCTGCGCCCCCACACATCCAATAAGCCAAACACCGCAACAAGCGGCGGCAAGGCCAGCGGAAGGGCAAGCAGTCGCACCAAGGCCGCACGCCCAAGGAACCGCTGATGGCGGTGCAGGACAACCGCCAACGGCAGAGCGCCCAGGATCGAAAGCAAAACTGAAAAAAACGACTGCGTCAGGGTGAAGGCAAGCAAAGAGCGTGTGTACGGACTGGCCAACCGATCAAGAGGCAAGCTGGACCCGCCAGCCATCATCAGCGCAAGCAGCGCCAGCGCGATGAACGCGCCAAAGCCAGCAATGACAGCAATGCCTGGAAGAGCGGATGCCCGCACGTGCGCGGCCTTTTACCAGCTCGCCGTTATTGGCTCATGGCATCCAGCCATTCCTCAATCCAACCCTGGCGCTCAGCAGCCACTGTTTCTGGATCGAGAAGCAGTGCGTTTCCCGGTTGCACCAGCCGTTCAAAGGGTTCCGGCAGCGCTTCAGAACCAGGTGCGACTGGCAGCATCCAATTGGTCACCGGCAGAACCGATTGGGCGTCCGGTGCGATAAGAAAAGCTAGAAAATCACGGGCAAGATCAATCTCCGGGGAGCCTTTAATGGCCGCGGCCACTTCAATTTGCATATAATGCCCCTCATCGAAGGCAGCAGCTTGATACCGCTCATCCTCTTCCACCACCATGTGGTAGGCCGGCGATGTGGTGTAACTGAGCACCATCGGTGCTTCGCCAGAAGTTAAAAGCCCATAAGCCTCACTCCAGCCGGGCGTGACCGTCAATATCCGCTCCGACAACTGCGCCCATTTTTCGCCAGCCTCGTCGCCATAGACCACTTTCATCCAAAGCAGGAAACCCAGCCCCGGCGTTGACGTACGTGGGTCTTGGAGAACGATTGGCTGGTCGACATCCCCCTCAATCAGCTCTGCAAGGCTGGTCGGCGGGCTGCTGATTGCCTGCGTGTCGTAAACCACGGCAAAATACCCGAAGTCGAACGGCACGAAGCTTTCATCCGTCCATGCGATCGGCAGATCGAGCGCGCTGACATCCACCTGATGCGGTGCAATCAATCCGGTTGCCACGGCATCGGCGGTCAAATTTGTATCCAGGCCCAAGATGAGGTCGGCATCGGTGCTGTCGCCTTCAAAGCGAAGGCGATTGAGCACGGCAACGCCATCGCCGGGCGCCACCCATTCAATGGTGCAACCACACTGAGCTTCGAACGCTTCGGTGAGCACCGGGCCCGGGCCCCAATCGGCGATAAAACTGTCGTAGGTGTAGATCGTCAACGTGCGATCATCAGCTTTTGCCGTGACAGGCAATGCCAACACAGCAGCAAAAGCCGACAAAGCGGTGAACGAAATAAGGCGATTGGCCATAGGTTGGGTCTCCACGTCAAAAGAGCGGAACACCAAACGGATGACAGATGTTGAGAAAGCGCTGCCGACAACCGGAAATGCGCTGGCCCAAATCCCTCCGCCGGCATAATCCGGATCAGGTTCTACGGGTTCGCGAAACGCATCTCAGCCTCATATGAGGCACCCCGGTGAGCAACCGCAGACATAGGCCCAAGCTAAGAAACTGTCCAGTGGGCGCTTGCGTCGCACCGTCTGCTGAGCCATGGGTTCGCGAGATGATTCAAACTGCTTCCTCCCATTTCGTAATCTTGCTGGCTGGCGAAATCACGCCGACACCAAGGCTGCGCTCCCAGGTCGCTGGCGCCAGGGTGATCGCAGCCGATGGCGGCATAACCCACGCCAAAACGCTCAGTCTGACGCCTGAGCTTTGGGTGGGGGATTTTGATTCCTCCAGCGAGGCAGATGGCGACGATTTTCCTGACTTGATCCGCCAAGCCCATTCGGCCTTAAAGTCCGAAACCGACGGCGCATTGGCCGTTGAAGAGGCACGCAAACGTGGCGCCACACACATCACGCTTGTCGGAGCTTTTGGTGGGAGAACCGACCATAGCTTCGCTGTGATGACGCAAGCCGCAGCGTTGGGCGCCGAGGGTCTATCAGTCCTACTGACCGATGGGCGAGAGGAAGCCTGCCCCCTGTCTACCGAACCCAAAACCTTCGATTACCCCTCCGGCACCACCTTCAGTGTTCTGGCCTTTTCAGCATTGGAAGGCCTTACCCTCACCGGTGCCCACTGGCCGCTGGACGCGATCACGATGCCCTTTGGCGACACGCTGACATTATCGAACACGGTTGATGGGCAACTGACGGCAACGCTCGCAAAGGGCACGGCGCTGCTGCTAGCTCAGTTGGAGCGCTAAGACGTCAGGGCAGTGCTCGCGCCGCCTCGACCAATGTCGGCGACCCATCAGAGGCTCGGCGCACGAGCGTCGGCATCATAACGGCGTCAAACTGCGCAGGATCAGCGCCTTCCATCACACGAAAGAGAATGTCCACCAGTTGCTGGCCGATCTCTCGCGTTGGCTGGCTCATGGTCGTCAACGGCGGTGCGGTGTAAGCGCCCAACGGCACCCCATCATAGCCGGTTATCGAAACATCTCGTCCGACGGCGTAGCCACGGGCGCTCACGGCTTGGATCGCCCCAATAGCCACGACATCGGCAGGACAAACAACAGCGGTGGGTCGGTGTGAATTGCCACCGTCAAACAACGTTGCGATAGCGCTTTGCCCACCCGCTGATGTGTGCGGCACGCGGACAATGGCCACATTCTCGTCGAGCAAGGCGTTGCGCCGGACACCCAGTTCGAACCCAATCCGACGCAGCCGCGCAAACGTCGCCTCTTCTTCTAAATCCACGTACGCAAATCGCTTGTGGCCAAGAGCGAACAGATGATCGACCATGCCTGCAATCGCGGCTTCATTGTCCATGTCCAGATGCGGATAGGGCACATTACTAGACGCTCGGCCATAGACGACAAACGGCATGTTGAGATCGCGTAAAACAGAGATACGGGGATCATTGTCGCGAGAATTGGTGATGATGAAACCAGCACATTTTCCCGCCGCGATGAGGCGGCGGTAGACCTGGATCTCGTCTTCATCTTCGCGAACGGTCGCTACCAGCAAATCGTGGTCTCGCGAGGAGAGTGCCGACGCCAATGCATCCAAAAAGTCTGACAGAAACGGGTCATGGGTGTTGCGGCTATTCCTGGGCAAAACAAAAGCTACGGTCTCGACACGACCGCGCGCCAATTGGCGAGCGCGAGAGGATGGCTGATAGTTCAACTCAGCGGCGAGGCCCAAAATTCGCTCGCGCGTCGCTTCGGCAATGTCGGTGTAGCCGTTAAGTGCGCGCGATACGGTTGCCGGTGCCACACCGGCTCGCTCGGCCAAATCATTAATGTTGATGCTTGCGCGTCGCCGCGTTACACGACGACCACTGATATTGCTCTTGGTAGACGCCATAACGCCTTCCCCCCAATTGCGTGGCCTTTTGGCCATCTTGTTCGAAATCACCCTGAAGAAGCCGATATCCGAAAGCGGTTTCGCCCAGCCTGCCCTATCCCACCATCGGCACGCAAGGGTTGCGCGAAGAAAACGGCGTTACACCTTTTGGGGGACAGCAGGCAAACCGCGTCGTGAGAGCAGCGCAAAGCGGCTGCCCATGGCAATCAATGAAATGAGACTTGAAATTAGAATGGCCTGGTAGAGCCCGGCAGTTCCGCCGTCCAATCTTATGGCAAGAATCCACGCCACTGGCAGCATCACGAACCAATAGGTGACCATATGCAGCATGGTCGGCACCCATGTGTCACCACGCCCGCGACAGGCATGGTTGAGCACCGTTTGTCCGCCATCAGCAAGCAGAGCCATAACCATCCAAATCATCACGGGCAATGAGGCTGCGATCACCGCCTGATCGGTGGTGAGCAGCCCAACGAAAAACGCGGGAAACAGCACGAACACCACGCTGACGGCCACCGAGCCAACCAGCGAAAGCCCATATCCAGCCCAGCCGGCCTGCGCCATACCGCGCGCATCCCGTCTCCCCCAGGCATTGCCAACGCGCACCTGCGTGGCACCGGCGATTCCGAAGGAAATCATGAAGGTGACCGCGAAAAGCTGGAACAGCACGCCCATGCTTGCAAGCCCGATAACGCCAAGCAAACCAGCAAGGACAGTGATGCCCGCGAATGCCGTCGCTTCCAGGCCGTAGGAGGCACCAGCCGCATAGCCAAGCCGCCGCTGTTCACGCCCTGATGGCGGCGCATCCGATGTTGCAACTCCAAACCCGAAAGACTGCCGGTCCGGCAAGAAGAAGCGCACATAGGCAGCCAAACCAACACCAAGGAATGCAGACGTCATCACAGTCGCCAGCGCGCAGCCCCAGGCGCCCATCGCCGGAATGGGGCCCAAGCCGAACACAAATATGATGCTGAGAGCTAAGTTCACACCGTTGGCCAAAAACACCGCGATTGTGGCGTGGAACGGCTTTTCCATCGCCTCTAGCAATGTCGCAGAAACCAGATAGAGCCCGATAAACGGCAGACTGAGCGCAAGCATCGCCGTAACAGCGCCACCGCCACGCGCCAGATTTTCCTCTTGGCCCGTGGCGGCGAAGAACCAAGGCGCACCTTGCCACGCAATCGCCGCAACCAGTCCGATGACAACAGAGAACAAGAGCCCGCGCCGCCAGATAATGGCTGCAAGGTGCGGGCGCCCCTCACCGATCGAGCGCGCGGCAAGCACCGGCACACCAAGCTGAAGGCCCGCCATCAACGCAACCAAACTGTCGATGATCGCAAAGCCGAGCACATAATAGGCCAGTTCCTGCGCACCAGCACGGCCCACCACGACCACATCCATCGTGGTCATCAAGATCACGCCAACGCGCGAGAGAATAACCGGCCAGGCGAGCACAAGCGTACGCCGCACATGCCAGCGCAGCGTCTTGGTTGTCGTGACTAAGGGAAGCGGTGCATCAGCCAATCATCGTGCCGCCCGAAGACGCACCATCATGCCTTGGCCAGCCAATTGGTGTAATCCGAGACAAGCAGATGGTTGGGCGCCACATCTTCCTCAATGTCGGCAAAGCGCGGAATGTCTTCTTGGAAGATGTTGTCGGTTTCATCATCGTTGACGGTGGAAACCTCGCCGATCAACACATCGCCTCCCTCACCCCAAAAGGCATGCCAAACGCCAGGCAGCAAAGTGACGCTCTCGCCCGGATCAAGCTTTAAAAGGCCCCCGGCCTGCACGGTACGCAACTGTCCATCTACGGGCACGGTCACAGGTTCGGTTGGATGGCAGGAGCCATCTTCCGCCGGTGCAAAAAGCTCCAGCACGAGCTTACCACCACCGCGATTGATGATGTCTTCAGCTTTGATGACGTGCTTGTGCATGGGAGCAAGCTGATCTTTTTTTGAGATCATGATCTTTTCGGCATAGAACATGCCACCGCCAGCCTGCAGATCGGCCAACAAGCCATTGCGAACGGTGAACAGGAACAGCCCGGTCGAATCGAAATCGCCCTTACCATAGTCGGTGATATCCCAGCCCATGCGCCGGTCGATGATCATGCTGCCGCCAGGCGCCTTTCCTTGGGCCAGCATCTCTTCTGGCGACCAATAGGCAAAAGGCGGCAAAGTGTAGGAAAAGGATTTGAAGAAGGCATCACCTTCTTCCAGGATGGCATTCACCTGCGAGCGCTTCATGGCAAGGGTCCTGACGCGTTGGATCGAAACTATCGGTAAAACGGACTTGCCTGTTTAGACCGATAGAGCCACCGGTCAATGACCCAACAATGGCGCGCTGAGCATTCCTGCGATCAATGCAACGTTAGCTCACCATCAACACGGCGCCAAAGGCCAGGCTTGATCAGCTTCTGGTGAGCGTATTGGACCGAGTGCAATGGACCATCAAGCGAAGCCCTCCAAAACTCCAAGAACTTTGCAAGGCGTGGGAATCGCGGCGCCAAATCGTACTCCTGCCAAATGAATGTCTGCAAAACGCAAGGGTGATCAGGCATGCGATACAAAATGCTAGCGGTGGTCAGCCCATAGCCTTCCAACATCAATTCCATTTCACTGGGTGTATTGCTCTGGGCTCGTCCAGTGTCGGGATCCAAAAACGTCATAGCAACCTCCATCTTGGCGTACCGCCATAATCGAAGCCTGCGCCGCTATGGTTAACAACCTGTGAAGACAAATAAGTGACCGCGATTTTCGCGCTATTTACCAGGATGTTAGCAGCCATGCAGCGCGAGTGATACTGCGCCAACGAGCGAGCGATTACCCCACGATGGTATGGCGATGCTGCACTCGATAGGCTCGTGGGGTCATGCCGTGATAGGACTTAAAGAGCGCGTAAAAGTGGCTGAGATTGTCCAATCCCACATCCATCGCAACCTGAACGATAACCTCGTCGGTGTCGGCGAGCAGCCGCGCTGCAAGCGCCATGCGCGCCTCAGTAACAAGCTGAGACGGGGTTTTGCCCGTGAAGCGTTTGCACACCCGCGACACATGCGCCGGATCAAGGCCAGCAACCGCAACAAAACCTTTCACCCCTTGCCGCAGCACGTCCGGCCGCGACAAAGCGCGACAGCTTTCACTGAGCCAAGCCGGACCATTGCCCGCGCCTTGCGGCAGAGGATCATCCTGCAAAAGCAGCCCCAAAACCGCGAGCAAAAAAGCATCTAGGGCAAGCTGACCGCGACCCGATGCGTCTAGCCTCTGCGTCCAAGCGTTCAGCGTGCGGCGCTGCAACGCTCCCAACGAAACGCAGTCAGGTTGGCGTTGCATTCGCCAAAACGTGCTGCCTTGTAAAACTTCACCGTGGCGTGTCTCCAGATACGCAATCGTTTCCGGCCAAAAGGCGATGTTTGTGATGTGCACCGCGCCCCCGCGCGGATGGATCGCATGCACGTCATCTGGGCGAATGAAAGTGACAGTGTCGCATTCCAACGCTTCTTTTTTGCCATTGACTGCGTGCATCGCTGAACCCTTATCCAGCCAAAACAGCTCAAAAAAATCGTGCCGGTGTACCGGCGGGCGGGCACCTGGTGTCAGCAGGCGCCGGGTCAGCAAAAAGCGCTCATCGCCTTGAAGATAATCGCGCAACCGGAACCGAGGGACCATCAAAATCAAAATACCACAAAAAATTGGTCACTTTGGGGAAGATTGATCAACAAAACAAACGTACCGTCAAGACACCACAGATCACACCGAAGAGCGCTCACCATGCTGCAATCTCACCGCGACCTGGCCTTCAAGCCGGTTGTTAACGCCAGTCCCAAGGCGCTCTTGCATGCACACATCGAGCGGTACAATCGTGAAGGTTATGTCAGTGGATTTTCCGCCTTCGATGAAACCCAAGCCAAGGCCAACCGGGCCTATTTCGACAACCTGTTGGCGCAAGCAGGTCCAGATGGGGCCTATGGCATCAACTGTTTTCAAGCCCGCCTAGCTGGCCTTTGGGACATTTGCACCAACCCCACGATTCTCAATCATGTGGAAGACATTGTTGGCCCAAATATCATCTGCTGGGCGGCGCACTTTTTTGCCAAATTGCCCGGCGATCCCAAAACCGTGCCTTGGCATCAGGATGCCAGCTTCTGGCACTTCTCCCCTGCGCGTACGGTCACTGTATGGCTGGCGATTGACGACACCGATGAAGAAAATTCCGCGATGCGCTTCATTCCAGGCACCCACAACAAAGGCCCAATGCAATGGGAGGCTGCCGCCAAGGGGTCGGTGCTGGACAGAGCGCTGGTGGGCGCAGAAGACCTTGACGCACCGGTAAGCAACGATCTGAAGGCTGGGCAGTTTTCCATGCACGCCGATATGCTTGCGCACGGCTCGCTACCCAACACCTCTTTGCGTCGCCGCTGCGGACTCACCATCCGCTACTGTCCGCCAGAGGTGGCCGTCACCAACGAAGCTTGGGGCAAAGGGATCGAGGCCGTTCTCTGCCGCGGTGAAGATAAAACCGGCACCTGGCGCCATCATTCACGCCCACAAAGCGACCGATTGGTTCTCAGTGAAGGCCCTCGCAACATTGGCGGCAACTAAAGTCGCGAGAGCAGCAGCCCACCCATCACCATGAAAACCGCAAGCACGCGGGTAAGCGAAATCTCTTTGGCCTGCAGGCCAAATGCGCCAGTTGCGTCGATCACCAGCGATGCCATCAACTGGCCAAATACGACGGCTGCAACAACCGTCAAAACGCCCAATTTGGGAACGCTCCAAAGCGCCGCCAGCACATAGACGGTGCCAAGCATGCCACCAATCCATATCCAGGCCGGAGCGGCAGATACATCAGGCAGCACAAAGCTCTGCTCGCGCAGCACCAAGCTCACCACCCACGCAACCAGCAATGCTACAAATCCAACAAAAAACGATATGCACGCGGTAAGAATAGGATCAGCAATGGTGCGGTTGAGCATGGCATTGATAGGCGCCTGGGTCGCAATGGCCATGCCCCCAGCGACGACCGACAGAAGGGCCAGAATCAACACGATCGGTGAAGGTTCGCTGGGCATGGGATCACTTTCTTAGGTTAGCCAATCGGCTCTTGCATACGAATTCAGCACGCGCCATGACTGCGTTAAACAACACGTCGTATTCGGCGATATCACGACAAAGGACAAAAACACCATGCAGCTGAAATGGTACGGCCACGCCGCGTTTCGCATCACTGCGGACGATGGAACCTCGATCATCACCGATCCTTACACACCCGAAGGCGTTGGGTATCGCCCCATCACCGAAACCGCTGACCTGGTGATCATATCCTCCGATGATGATGATGCCCATTGCCGCGCCGACCTAATCCCCGGCGCGCCGGCGGTTATCAATGCCCTAGACACAGCGCTTGATGGCGGCAGAGCAACAGCCGCAGGGATCACGGTCGACGCCATTGAGGCAGCAGAATGGGTCGATCATCCGCGCGGCATTCCCGGTCAAAATGGCATGTATCGGTTTGAAGTCGATGGCATCAAAATCGCCCATATGGGAGATGTCGGCAATCCGCTAACCGATGCCCAGATGGCGTTCTTTGAAGATGTCGATGTGTTGCTAGCCTTGGCAGGTGGTTATCTCACGATAGAGCTGCCTGATCTGGACATCCTGATCAAAAGGGTGCGCCCAAAAATCATTGTGCCAATGCACTTCCGCACCCTCACCTACAAGCCGCGCAACACGATGTGGATCGAAAGCTTCTTGTCCTACTTCAACGATGCACAAGTCGATTTCGCCTTTGATCATGTCGCCACACTGAAAAAGGACGACCTGCCAAACCAAACCCGCGTTTTGGTGATGGATTACGTCCATTAGCCGCGATAATGGTGGCGGTGATGCTCACAGCCACACTTTCATTCCTTCTCGCCGCCCTGGCGCTCACCGGCAGCCCAGGGCCCAACACGCTCAGCATGGCCGCCGTCGGCGCCTCTTTCGGTCGTTTACGCGGCATTGAATATATGGTCGGCCTCAACCTCGGCATGGTGGTCGTAATTGCGCTGGTTGGCACTGGCATAGCAGGCATTGTTCTGGCCGTCCCGGGCCTTGCACCAATCGTGACGGTTCTGGCGGCGGCCTATTTTCTCTACCTCGCTTTTCGTATCGCGACGGCACCACCCTTGATGGCAGCCACGCTAGACAACGGGTCCACCCCAACGAAACCCGCGCCACGCTGGTATGAGGGTTTTGGCCTCTCGCTGGTCAACCCAAAGGCCTACGCCGCCATGGCCGCACTTTTCTCCGGCCACGTGCTGGTGGACGGCAATCAACTGGCCGATAGCTTCTGGAAGGCTGGCCTGCTGATCGCGACAATCACCGCCGTAAACATGGGTTGGCTTTTCGTCGGCGCCGCGATGACAAGTGCTCTCCAAGAGCCACGCACATCGCGTATCGTCAACATTGCTTTCGCCATTCTTCTTTTGCTTTCGGTGGCTTACGCCATCCTTGGCTAAACGCTCCCCGACCACAAACTGACGTTGCGACAGCACAAAATACGTGCACTCTTGCATTCGTATTCAATCTAGACTTATGCTTGCTTGAAAATAGCTTCTCAAGAGGCGCGGCAGCTTTCCCCGAAAAGGCTTCCGCGAAATTCATGCATCAGGTTCCAAGGGAGGAAACCATGAACCATTTCAAAGCAAGCTTGCTTGCTGGCACCGCTTTTGCTGTTGCGCTGACGGGTACTGCCTTTGCGCAGGAC
This sequence comes from Hyphomicrobiales bacterium, assembly GCA_040219355.1. Taxonomy (GTDB): domain Bacteria; phylum Pseudomonadota; class Alphaproteobacteria; order Rhizobiales; family MH13; genus MH13. The sequence continues at coordinate 262,615 of JAVJSN010000015.1, read as the reverse complement.
GTGCCGCGCGAAGATACCGTGATCTTCGACATTGACCGCACCATTCGCGATCCGGAAAACTTCAACCCTTTCACACCAGGCGTGAAACGCGAGCATGGCGCTCATCAGACAATGTGGGAGCCGCTCTTCATTCTCAACTACGAGTCCGGTGAGATTGAGCCGTGGCTCGCCATGGGCTTTGAGGCCAACGACGCACAGGACGAATGGACGGTAACTCTTCGCGACGGTGTCACCTGGTCAGATGGTGAAGTCTTCAACGCCGATGATGTGGTGTTCACCGTACAGATGGCGCTCGACAATGAGGGCCTATCTGAGCGCGAACCAGCCACCATCCGCGCGCAAGTCGCCAGTGTTGAAAAAGTCGATGACCTTACCGTCAGGTTTACGCTCAACAGTGCCAATCCGCGCTTCATCTTGGAGAACTTCTCGAACCGCATTTTCGGTTCATTCCTCATTATGCCGGAACATGTCTGGGCTGGTGAAGACGCAGCAACCTTCGCCTTCAATCCACCTATCGGCACCGGCCCATACACCATGACCTCCATGGCAACCAACCGTGCCATTTGGGATCGCAACGATGAGTGGTGGGGCGCCCAAACCGGCTTTGAAGATTTACCTGAGCCGCTTCGCGTGATCTTCCTTGAATCCGGCGGCGAAGAAAACCGTGCCCAGCTCATGGTGGCAAACGAAATGGATGCGGCGCAGGCCGTAACCCTTGGCACGTTCGAAGCCATGGGCTTCCAAAACCCCAACATGATCGCATGGTTCAACGACCTGCCCTACGCCTGGCCAGACCCTTGCGCTCGCCAGATGGAATTCAACACCACCGTTGCCCCATGGGACAATGCGGATATGCGCCGCGCCGTCGAGATGCTGATCGATCGAAACCAGATCGTGAATGTCGCCTATGAAGGCACAACGCAGGCCTCGCGCTCCATGTTCGTGCAATATGGTGCGATGGAACCGTTCATTTCAGCCATCGAGGCCGCAGGCAATGGCTTTACCGCCGAAGCTGATATCGAAGGCGCGCAGGCGCTGATTGAGGCGAATGGATACACCAAGGGCACCGACGGCATCTACGAGCTGAACGGCGAAGACCTTGTTGCCAACATCCACGTAAACTCAGCCTCTTCTGAGTACACCCGCACCATTGATGTGATCGTTGAACAGCTAAACCGCGCCGGCATTTCTGCCCGCTCAACGCCGGTTGAAAACTCAGTATTTTGGGGCGAAGTTCTTCCATTGGGCGGTTACGAAATGAGCTATTCTTGGCTTTCCTGCGGCTCGGTGAACGAGCCATGGGCGTCCATGAACCGGTACACCAACGCCACCATCGCACCCATTGGCGAACGTGCACCCGGCTTCAACAACACTGGCCGTTGGGACACCGAAGCCACCGCTGCCTACACCGAGATTGTTGAGCAGATGGGCACGATGGCCATTGGCGATCCGGCCATCGTGGACATGGTTGCCGAGGCCCACGGCTACCTCGCGCAGGAAGTACCGTTTGTACCGCTGGTACAAGCCGCAAAACTTCTGCCGTTCAATACCACCTACTGGACCGGCTGGCCAACGGCGGAAAACAACTACAACCATCCAGCGTTCTGGTGGGGGTCTGCACACCAGATCATCCACAATTTGGAACGCGCGCAGTAGTCGTTTCACAATCGGGCGGGACGCTGAAAAGCGCCCCGCCCTCTTTGTATCCGCTGCGAAAAGAACAGCGGAACAAGAAAACAAACGGCTGTAGAGCCATGGGAACGGGGGCATGGGCATGGGAGCGTTTCAATGAGTGGGTCATCTGGGGGCGGCATACCCAAAGAGTATGTCATCAACCGACTGATCACTTTTGTGATCACAGTTTGGATCGCTGCAACGCTGATCTGGATCATTCCACGCCTGTCACCCGTCGATCCGGCAGAAGTGATGCTCGGTCGTATGGCATCCGGCGGCGCGTTTGTGGAAGGCTCTGATCTCATCCTTGAGCAACTGCGCGAACGCTTCGGCCTTAATGAGCCGCTTTGGGTGCAATATCTGCTTTATCTGCGCTCCATCCTCACCTTTGACTTCGGATTGTCAGCAGCCAGTTTTCCCACGCCAGTTGCCGCCCTTATCTGGCAAGCCCTGCCCTGGACGCTTGGCTTGATGCTGCTGTCGGTGATCATCACCTTCATCATCGGCAATGCGCTGGGCGCCTTCATGGTGTGGGAGCGAACACCTAAAGTCTGGAAGGTCGTCATCCCGAGCATGATGATCTTTACCGCGATCCCCCCAATTCTTTCAGGACTGCTCCTGCTCTACCTGTTTTCCATCAAGATGCGGCAATGGACGGGCAACGAGTTCTTCTTCCCGCTCACAGGCTCTTACGGACTGAATGTGGAACCTGGCTGGACCTTTGAGTTCATGCAATCTGTGGCCTATCACGGCACTCTCCCGGCGCTTTCCATCATCTTGGTGACGTTCGGTTTTTGGACGCTGGGCATGCGCGGACTGATGATCACCGTGCAGGGCGAGGATTATGTCAACCTTGCCAAGGCCAAGGGCCTGAAACCACGTTACATCCTCTATAAATATATGGTGCGCAACGCGATCCTCCCGCAGGTGACGGCGTTTGCCCTGAAGATCGGACTGCTTGTGTCCGGCCAGATCCTGGTGGAGCGCATCTTCTCCTACAATGGCATGGGAAAGCTGCTCTACGACGCAATTCTGGATCAGGATTTCGCCGTGATCCAAGGCGTCAGTTTCATCATCATTCTGATGACAGCAGCCAGCGTTTTTATTGTCGATTTGATCTATCCGCTCATTGATCCGCGCATACGCCAATCGACCCAAAAGGCGGCGTGAGATGGCTGACACAAAACTCTCGCCGACCACCGACTCAGAAGCCGCAGGGGTTGTCGATACATCCACAGCCAGCGGTCGCTTCAACCGCTTTGACAACCCTTGGCTCAACCCCAAGCTCATTTGGGGCGTCAGCATCCTGCTGTTCATCGTCATTATGGGCTTTGTTGGTCAATGGGTTTGGAACACCGAACTGGTGTTCACCGGCTCAACACCGCTGCGTCTGCCGCCATTAGGCTTTGAAAATCTACGCGGCACCCCCGGTGTCGGCGACTATCCGCTGGGAACAGATGGTGCCGGTCGCGACTTGCTGGCGCTGCTCGTCGTTGGCACGCCCAACACGCTAATGATTGGTGCCATTGCCTCGCTCATCGGCATGTCCACCGGCATCTTTCTTGGCTTCACAGCCGGTTTCATCGGTGGACGCACCGATGATGTGATCCGCATCCTTTCCGACGTTATGATCACCATCCCACCCTTGCTCATCCTCGTGGTGTTTCAATCAGCCTTTGGTGACGTGTCCCTGCTTATGATGGCGGTGCTAATCGCGGGTTTCATGTGGCAATCCCCAACACGTCTCATTCGCGCACAGGTTCTGTCGATGCGCGAGTCTGGCTATGTGAAAATGGCGCAGCTTTCCGGCGCCTCGGTCTGGCACATTATGTTTCGCGAGATGATGCCAAACCTTGTGCCCTATCTTTTCGGCTCGTTCATCGCCAACGTGACCACCGCCATCGTGACGGCTGTTGGTCTGGAGGTTCTTGGCCTTGGCCCACAACGCGTGCCGACCCTTGGCCGCGTGATCTACGATGCGATCAACTCCGGCGCGCTGATCCAAAATCTTTGGTGGTGGTGGGGACTACCGACAGCTCTGCTGGCCATCATGTTCATCGCGCTTTTGCTGGTGAATTTGGGCCTTGATGAGGTCTCCAACCCGCGCCTACGTAAAGTGTAAGGACGAACCGATGGCAGTCGAACAATCTGGCAAAGTGGTCCTGACGCTGAAGGACATCTCGATCGACTTCCCAACGTCGGGCGGTTTGGTGCATGCAGTGCGCGATCTTGATCTGGCGATCTATGAAGGCCGCCGCGTCGGTTTCATTGGCGAGTCCGGATCAGGCAAAACTACCACCGCGCTGGCTGTAATGCAGATGCTTGCGGCGCCTGGGGTCGTCTCAAAAGGCTCCATCAAGCTGGGCGACACCGAAATCCTTGATCTGGGCGAGGAAGAGATGCGCAAGACGCGCCTCTCGCGTGTTGCTTACATCCCGCAAGGGGCGATGAACTCGCTCAACCCCATCATGCGCATTGAAGACCAAATTTGGGATGCTGTGCGTGCCCATGAAGGCAATGTGGCCAAGGCCGAGCTGAAACAGCGCTCTGATGATTGCTTGGCGAGCGTCGGTCTTGGCGGTCATGTGGGTCGGCTCTATCCGCACGAGCTGTCAGGCGGCATGAAGCAACGCGTCTGCATCGCGCTTGGGGTTTCACTGAACCCAGAACTCATCATCGCCGACGAGCCGACCTCCGCGCTTGATGTGGTGACTCAGCGCCATGTGATGCAGACCCTCAAAGAGGTGCAGGCCAAGATTGGCTCCGGGCTCATCTTGATCGGCCACGATATGGGTTTGATGGCGCAAAGCGTCGACGAGCTGGCTGTCCTCAAAGACGGAGAATTGGTCGAGCACGGCACGGTGAAGCAAATCATTGAAAACCCGAAACATCCTTATACCAAGCAGCTCATTTCCTCCGTGCCGCTGGTCGGAGGTGATAGTTTTTTGGACGAAGGTCTGGGCGCTCCATCTGTTAATCGCTCAGCGGGATCAGAACCCCTGCTGCAGTTTGATGGTGTCACCAAAGCCTATGGCGATGTCACCGCCGTCCACCCTATGTCGTTCAAGCTGGATGGTGAGGTGCCAAAGATCATCTCCATCGTCGGCCAGTCCGGTTCGGGCAAATCGACCATGGGCGATATGATGCTCGGCTTCACCCCGCCGTCGTCGGGTCGAGTGATGTTTGAGGGCAAGGACATCAACAAAATGGGCCCATCGGCTCGGCTTGATTTCCGCAAGAATGTGCAGGCGGTTTTCCAAGACCCTTACGCCTGCTTCAACCCGTTTTACCGGGTCGATCACGCGCTAAAGTTTCCCTTTAAGCGGTTCGGCTTTGCCAAATCCGAGGCGCACACCGAAGAGAAGATGTTCGAGGCCTGCACCGCCGTGGGCCTCGACCCAAGCCAGGTGCTGCGCCGTTATCCTCACCAGCTATCTGGCGGACAACGCCAGCGCCTGATTGTCGCCCGTGCGCTGATGCTCGAACCCAAGCTACTGATTGCCGACGAACCGGTTTCGATGGTCGACGCCAGCCTGCGCGCCACAATCCTGAAGAACATCTATGACCTAAAGGACCAATACGGCATCTCGATCCTCTACATCACCCATGATCTGGCCACTGCCTACCATGTTTCGGACTATGTGATCGTGCTCTACCACGGTCATATCGCTGAGGCTGGGCCACCGAAGGAAGTGATTGGCAACCCGCAGCACCCCTACACGCAGCTTCTCATCGACTCGATTCCCTGGCCCGATGTAAGCCGCTCTTGGGGCGAGTCGGCATCTGCGGACGATGACGTCAAAACGCTCGAACAGCTGTCGAAAAACACACAAACTGTGTTCCGTGGTCAGGTGCCGGGCTTTGATCTCACTGTGCCTGGGAGTATGTCGAACGCTGCCTAAGCTTTCGGACGATCCACACAAATGAAACACTCCATCTATTGGACGGTCGAGAAAATCGCCGCCCGCCTAAAACTGATCGCACCCTTGGTCTATCGGCGCCGTCAGCCGATCATGCCCTTTCGCTACACACCATTGGATGGCCCGCTCGCCAAGGCGCCGATCGAGCCGGGCGTCGATATCAGTGATTGGGTGATTATCCCGTTCGACAGCTATTGGGGAGCCTGGGCGACCGACTTTGTCATGCGCACGCGCATCTCCGTACCTCCGGGTTGGGGCGCCAAAGGCGAGCATGGTGGGCCTCTCGCACTGCACCTTCCACTGGGCGTGGCCGGCGACATTTTCACCCATCCGGAAGCACTGGCCTACCTTGATGGCGAAGCCGAGGCCTCGGTTGACCGGCACCACCACGAACTCTTCCTGCCTGATCGCATCAACGATGGCGCCGAGCATGAGCTGGCATTGCACGGCTGGACCGGGCTCTCAGGATGGCCACCCAACCCCAATGCCAAAGACAAGCTCTTCATGCGCGAATGCTCACTGGTGGAGATCGATCCGGCAACACGTGCGCTATATCAACTGGCCAAAACGGCTCTGGACGTCGTCAGTCAGCAACCGGAAACCTCCACCGCACGCAACGAGATACTGAAAAGCCTCGACGCCGCCTTCAAAACGCTGGACACGCGCGATCCGGTCGGCGGCGAGCCCTTCTACGCGTCGGTGCCCGAAGCGCTTCAAGTCTTGAAAGATGGCCTCGCCCAGGGCGGCAACGCGCTGGACGTGGACATCATCGCCATTGGCCACGCCCATCTTGATCTCGCCTACATGTGGACGGTGGATCAGTCGCGCCGCAAATGCGGGCGCACCTTCGCCAACGTGCTGAAGATGATGGACACCTTCCCGGATTATCACTTCAGCCAGTCGCAACCGCTGCAATATCAGTTCACCAAAGAAGACTATCCGGCGATCCATGAAGGGATGCGCGCGCGCATCGAAGAGGGCCGCTGGGAGGTGCTTGGCGGCATGTGGGTGGAACCCGATTGCGTGATCACCGGTGCCGAAGCGCTCGCCCGCCAGATTGTCTATGGCCGGCTTTATTTCCGCGAAGAATTTGGGGCGGAGGCCGAAACGCCGGTGCTCTGGCTGCCCGATACGTTCGGCTTCACCTGGTCCCTGCCACAGCTGATGAAGGAAGCGGGCCTAAAATGGTTCGTCACCAACAAACTCAACTGGAACCAGTACAATCAGATGCCCCACCAGCTGATGTGGTGGCAGGGATTGGATGGCACAAAGGTGATGGCACATTTCCTCACCACCCCGCGCAAGGTGCAGTATCTGCCCCACGCCACGACCTACAAGGCTGAACTGACTGCCCAAGAGGTGTTCGGCACCTGGGAGAATTTTCGCCAGAAACCTTCACACAATGAGCTGATTATCGCCTACGGCTATGGCGATGGCGGCGGCGGCCCCACCCGCGACTTGATCGACACGCTGCACGCTTATGAAGACATGCCCGGTGCACCACGGCTGCGCCCTGGTACGGTTCGCGAGTTCTTTGAGAACGCCGAGAACGATCCCAACGCGTCTGACGTGCCCACCTGGAACGACGAGTTCTACTTGGAACTGCATCGCGGCACGCTGACCAGCCAGGCCCGCGCCAAATGGCACAACCGCAAATGCGAGGTGCTTTTGCATCAGGCAGAATTTATCGGCTCGATCGCCAACCTTGCCACCGGCCACCCCTACCCCACCGATACACTGCGCAAAGCATGGGAGTTGGTCCTGCTGAACCAGTTCCACGATATCCTGCCCGGCTCTTCGATCACCGAAGTCTACGATGAGACGATGGCCGATTATGATGAGGTGCGCCGCAACGTGTCGGCCGCACGGGACGCGGCGATCAAAGCACTCGCCGAAGCGATGCCGAAGCAAACCAAAGCCCTTGTCATCAACGCGCAACCTTTTGGCGGTGGTCGTATAGGCTTCCTGGCCGATGATATCGACACAGGGCTGATGGATTTGCGCGATGAGCGCAGCCTGCTCACCCAATCAGTCGATGGTGGCACGCTGATCGAGACCCCAATCATTGAGCCCTATTCGGTGATCGCACTTGGGCCGACCGCAAGCCCGGCAAACACCAACACAGGCCTGTCCGCTGCGCTGACGGAAAGCGGCGCGACGCTTGAGAACTTTGATCTGAAAGTCGTGTTCGACCTGAAGGGCGAGATCGCTTCTATCTGGGACAAACGCGCCAAGCGCGAGGTGCTCGAAGAAGGCAAATCCGGCAACCGCCTGCTTGCCTTTGAAGACCGCCCGGTCGTCTGGGACGCCTGGGACATCGACATCTACTACGAAGATCGCTGTGATGTGATCGATACGCTGGACTCCATGGAAGTGGTTGAAACCGGCCCCTTGCGCGCGACCATCGAAGTGAAGCGCACCTTCCGCCGCTCCACAATCACGCAGCGCATTTCACTCGATCATCGCTCCAAGCGCATCATGTTCGATACGGAGATCGATTGGACTGAGACCCATACGCTGCTGAAAGCGGCCTTCCCGGTGGCCATCCTATCGCCAACCGCGACCTACGACATCCAGTTTGGCAATATGGAGCGCACCACCCACCGCAACACCAGCTGGGACTATGCGCACTTTGAAAGCGCAGCCCAAAAATGGGCTGATCTTTCAGAAGGCAACTACGGCGTCGCCCTGCTCAACGACAGCAAATATGGTTATGACATCCACCACAATGTGATGCGGCTCTCGCTGCTAAAATCCGCCACCATGCCCGATCCGATTGCCGATCAGGGCGTGCATTACATGACCTACGCCTTGCTGCCCCATGAAGGCGATTGGCGCCGCGATGTGCCACGCGCAGCCTATGACCTCAACAATCCATTGATCATACGCCACGTGGACAATGCTGGCGGTCGCACCCCTTGGCGGCACTTTGCCATGCCGCACAAATCCAATCTGATCATTGAGACCATCAAGCAGGCTGAGGATGGCAACGGCGTCATCATGCGGCTTTATGAGAACAGCCGCGAGCGCGGACCGGTGACGGTTCAGTTCGGCTTCGATGTCGCTGCCGTCATGCGCTGCAACCTGCTTGAAGATGTGCTGGAGCCGGTGCCGGTGCGCCACAACCATATCGAGCTGGACGTGAAGCCCTATCAGATCATCACGCTACGGGTGATCCCGGCGCTTTCCAGCGGAGGCGTGCCGCTGGAACTTGTCAGCCAGCAGCGTCCTGACGCTGCTCAGCAACCAGACTAACCAGATATTCGCCAATCGGCAGCGACGAGGTCGCTGCCGGTGACGGCGCGTTGCACACATGCAGCGTGCGCGGCGTTTGTTTGATCAGAAAATCATGAACCAGCGTGCCGTCGCGCATCACGGCCTGCGCGCGGATACCCGCTGGACAGGGTTCAAGATCGTCAAGCGTCAGACCCGGCGCGTATTTCTGGCAAAGCCGCAAATAGCGTTGCTTGGAGAGCGAGTTGCGAAACTCAGTGATCCCTGAGCCAAGGTTCTTGCCCATAACTTTCCAGAACCCTTTGAAGCCAAGCATCGACAGGACATCACCCGCGTTAAACGAGCCCTTCGGATAGCCCTCACGGGCAAAGCCAAGCACGGCGTTCGGCCCGACGGTCACTGACCCGTCGATCATGCGCGTCAGATGCACGCCAAGAAACGGCAGATCCGGATCAGGGATCGGGTAGATCAGGTGCTTGATGATGCTGTTATGGCGCGCATTCAGACGATAATACTCGCCGCGAAACGGTACGATCTGGAAGTCCACATCCAGACCCGCCATCTTGGCCAACCGATCAGCCTGCAACCCGCCGCAGACAACAAGCTGTCGCGCCTCGTAAAGACCGGCGCTGGTCGCGACCGACACTGTTTCCGGCCCTTCCGCGATCCCGGTCACCGCGCAGTTCAGCACCACTTCACCGCCAGCATCTTCCAGCTCGGCAGCCATAGCGCGCGCCATTGCCGGATAATCGACAATGCCCGTCACCCGAACAAACAGTGCGCCAAGCCCGGTAATGTTCGGTTCGCGTTCTTGCAACTGGTCGGCGGTTAAGCGCTCTGGGTCGAGACCATTGGCGCGGCAGCGCTCTTCCAATGCGTTCATGCGCTCAAGCTCAATGGCCGTCGTCGCCACCAACAGCTTGCCGCATTGCTCGAACGGGATCTGGTGGCGCGTGCAAAAGGCGATGGTCGCATCCACCCCAGCGCGGCAGAATTTGGCCTTCAGGCTGCCGGGCGCATAATAAACCCCAGCATGAATCACGCCCGAGTTGTGGCCGGTTTGGTGAACCGCCAGACGGTCTTCTTTTTCCAAAACCCGCACAGTGGAATCTGGGTGGGCCTTGGCGAGCTGCATCGCGGTCGAGAGACCAACAATGCCGCCACCAATCACCAGAAAGTCCGAATGTCGGTCGTCAGACTGCAAGGCTTACCACGCGCCGGTGTTGGGCATCGATGCCCACGGCTCTTGAGCGGGCAAGGCATCGCCTTTTTGCAGAAGCTCGATGGAGATCCCATCAGGCGAGCGCACAAATGCCATATACCCATCGCGCGGTGGACGGTTGATGGTCACACCACCATCCTGCATTTTTTGGCAAAAAGCGTAGATGTCATCGACCACATAGGCCAAATGCCCAAAATTGCGCCCGCCGGAGTAGGTCTCCGTTTTTCCATCCGCATCCGGCCAGTTGTAAGTTAGCTCAATCATTGGCGCCTTATTGGCAAGCGCGGCCTCTTTGTCCTCGGGTGCAGCAAGAAAGATAACGGTGTATCGCCCACCTTCGCTATCGCGACGGCGGATCTCCTCCATGCCCATAAGGTTGCAATAGAATTTCAAACTGGCGTCGATATCTTCGACGCGAACCATGGTGTGCAAATAACGCATCGCGGACTCTTCCTTTTGTTCAGGTAAGCCCGACATAGGACACCTGACGTTTCGAACCAAGGCCATTCCCCCAATGCCCATCACAACAAACACACCGCGCAACACCCAGCCGAAAAACGATTTGGAGCGCACCGCCTATCCAGTCTTGTCCGATGAGCACGTCGCGCTTCTGGAAAGCGTTGGAGAACGCCGGATCATGGACCCGGGCGAGGTCGTTTTTGAGGTCGGCCAGGACAGCTATGACTTTCATCATCTTCTGTCCGGCACGATGCATGTGATCGACCGCACCGACGGGCACACGGTAATCACCGTATCTGCGCCCAACTTCATCGGTGAACTTGGCATGCTGATGGGCCAGCGCACCTTCTTCGCCGCCGAGATCGGTGAGAAGGCCGAGGTTATCACGGTCAAGAACGAGTTGCTGCGAGAGCTGATCGCCACCCAACCCGAGTTCAGCGACGTCATCGTCACCGCCTTTGCTGCCCGACGACGCCTGATCATGGAATGGGGCGAAGGTCGCCTGACCATTGTCGGTGACCCGACCAACCGGACGACCCTTCGCCTTTTGGAATTTGCCACGCGCTCGCTGGTGCCTCACCGGTTTGTCGATCGCACCAAAGACGACTGGGAAGATGCCCTTGGCCATCACTGCGCGCTGCCTGACGCGGACTGTCTGGCGCTCATCGGCAAAGACGAAATGCTCGTTAATCCGAAAGCCCGCGAGGTTGCCTCCGCGCTCGGACTTGATCTGGAAGCCAAGGCCGACAGGCTTTTCGATGTGCTGGTCGTCGGTGCTGGCCCAGCTGGCTTGGCGGCCTCGGTTTATTCAGCCTCTGAGGGGCTGAGCGTTATCAGCATTGAAGACACAGCCATTGGCGGGCAGGCTGGCACCTCTTCACGTATCGAAAATTATCTTGGGTTCCCACGCGGTATTTCCGGCGCTGATCTTGCCTATCTCGGGGAAGTGCAGGCTGTGAAATTCGGCGCGCGTTTCACCGTGCCGCGTCGCGCAACCAAGCTGCATTGCAAGAAAACGCATTATGAGGTGGAACTGGATGACGAAACCTGCATCCGCACCCGAGCCGTCGTCTTGGCAAATGGCGTGCAATATCAGCGTTTGCCGCTCGATGACCTTGAGCGCCTGGAAGGGCACGGCGTCTACTATGCAGCCACGGAGCTTGAAGCGCGCTTTTGCAAAAACACCGAAGTGGTGATCATCGGTGGCGGCAACTCGGCAGGCCAGGCCGCCATGTTTCTTTCACGCCACGCCAAGCACGTGCATCTGCTGGTGCGCCGCGATGGGCTGTCGGAGACGATGTCGTCCTACCTTTCCACACGCATCTTAAGCGACCCATCGATCACGCTGTGGACGCAAAGTGAGGTCTGCCATCTCGATGGTGCGGACCGGCTTTCAGCAGTTCATATCAAGAACCGTCAATCCGGTGAAGTGAAACAAGTCGATAGCCATGCGCTGTTCATTATGATCGGGGCAGCTCCCAACACCGGCTGGCTGGACGGGCAGATCGACCTCGACCCTAAAGGCTTCATCAAAACTGGCGGTGATGTGAACCTTGAAACACGCGGCTATGCGACGTCGATGCCAGGCATCTATGCGGTCGGCGACATCCGCTCGGGCTCGGTCAAGCGCGTTGCATCGGCCGTTGGCGAAGGGTCAGTGGTTGTCTCCGCCATCCACGGTTTCTTGGCCGATAGCTGATCGCGTGTTGTGTGATGGCATGGCCCGCGTGCGGACAAAGCCAGCGGCTCGACAAGAAGGCGATTTTGGTGAGCATTGTGGAAAACTCAGCACTGCCAGCTGGCGGTCATCGTCGAGCCGATCCGACTGTCCATAGTCCAGCAAACAACGAACAGTCGGACGGGATTCGACGCACAAATGTGGATAGCCGCATCAAGGGCGGCCATAAAGCATGACGCTTACCGCACAATCGTCAGCCGTTCCGCTGCGCGGGTTATCGCGGTGTAGAGCCAGCGATCGCGATAGTCTTTGAAAGCCCAGCTCTCATCGAACAGCACGATATGGTCCCATTGCGAGCCCTGGGCTTTGTGCACGGTGAGGGCATAGCCAAAATCAAACGCATCCATCGACCGCGGCACCGGTGGCGCATTCTCCGGATCTTCAAACGCCATCGCCGATAGCCGAACCTTTTGGCTCACACCCTCATCTTCAGAGCGTACCAGCGCTTGCAAGGTGTTGCCTTTACGCCGCCCTACTGAAGCAACATGCCAGAGTGAACCGTTAAGCAATCCCTTCTCTGAGCGGTTGCGCAAGCACACCAGCTTGTCGCCTTGTGACGGCAGCAGTCCGGCATAGCCCTTCAATTCACGCAAGCGGCGATTGTATTTCCGCCGCGTCTTGTTGGTGCCAACCAGCACCTGATCGGCTTCCAGAACCTCGCTTTGGTCGACGTCCGCCCGGCGGATGATCTGGCTGTCGCCATACCGGCCATAGTCCAGCAGGCCACCGGTGCGCACCTCATCGGCCAAGGCGATGATCGGATTTTCGCGGGCTTGGCGATGAATTTCGGTGAGCAGAACATCCGGCTCATGATCGGTGAAAAACCCGCCGCCAGACACCGGCGGCAGCTGCCCCGGATCGCCTAGAACAAGGATCGGTGTGCCAAAAGACAGCAGATCACGACCAAGCTCCTCATCCACCATCGAACATTCATCGATGACAACCAGATCAGCCTTGGAAACCGGGCTGGAGCGATTCAGCGAAAACAATGGCGAGGATTCGCCAGTTTCATCGTCGGCTTCCTCGCCTTTGGGCCGGTAGATCAGGGAATGAATGGTGCGGGCGTTTTCCGCCCCTTTGGAGCGCAGGACCTGCGCGGCCTTTCCGGTGAACGCGGCAAACTGCACATCGCCATCGACATCTTCGGCGATCAGCTTGGCCAGCGTGGTTTTGCCGGTACCGGCAAAACCAAACAGGCGAAAAACGGGACGATCGGGCGCGCGAAACCAGGCGCGCACGGCCTTGATTGCATCTTCTTGTTGGGGGGAGAGATTCATGGGTCTGGTCTAACCGAGTCGCGCCCGGCTAAACCAGACCTTTTTTGTTGGCGCGACCTTACTCCAGTGCGCTGGACACTTCTTGCACCTTCTGCACCGAACCATCGATCAATTGCGCCGCCTCGGCAATTTCGCGCACACCCTCACTGATCTGTCGCACACCATCGGCGGCAACTTGCATCGATCCAGACATTTCGCTGGTTGTTGCCGATTGCTCTTCAACAGCCGATGAGATGACAGTGGTGATCTCGTTCACCTTCACGATGGTGCCGGATATCACTTTAATCGCGTCCACAGCATCGCTCGTGCTGGTCAGCACCTTCGTGATGCTTTGGCCAATCTCTTCTGTAGCTTTTCCGGTTTGCGTCGCCAACGATTTGACCTCGCTGGCGACAACCGCAAAACCCTTGCCTGCCTCACCGGCACGCGCCGCTTCGATGGTCGCATTAAGCGCAAGCAAATTGGTCTGCTCAGCAATGTCAGAGATCAGCTTGACCACATTTTCGATTTCGCTCGCTGCCTCCGAAAGCCCCGCCACGGTTTGCGTCGTGCGTTCGGCCTCTTTTTCAGCTTGTTGGGAGACTATGCTCGCCTCCACCACTTGGCCGTTGATTTCGTTCACTGAGGCCACCAGCTCTTCAACTCCAGCGGCCATCGATTGCACATTGTCAGAGGCTTGACTTGCCGCACTGGCAACAGACGATGCCTGAAGGTTGGCACCGGATACCGCTCCTGTGATTTGCTCCAAATCTTGGGCAATCAACCTCTGTGCCTCGGTGCGCTTGTTCCGATTTGCGATGATCGCCGTGATGTCGGACGCGAAAGTCACAACCTTGTAGACCTTGCCATTGGCATCAAGCAGCGGGTTGTAGTTTGCGCGCAGCCAAAAGGGATCTCCGCCTTGGCGGACGTGCTCAAACTCACCCGTTTTGGCATCGCCCGTACAAAGCTCCTGCCAAAACTGATCAGACTGCGACGTGTTGCGCTTTTCGACCGGTGAGAACATCCTGTGGTGTTTGCCAACCACGTCATCGAGTGCGTATCCGCTGGCGGAAAGAAAGTTAGCGTTGGCATCCAGAATCGTTCCATCGGGGAGAAAGGACATAACCGCCTGGCTGCGCCCAACGGCTTCGATCTGCGCCTGAAAGTCATCGCGCGCAATCCGTTCGGCAGCATCGCGCCACTCAACGAAGGTGCCAATCCGCTTGCCGCCGCACACAACCGGCTCCGCCTTAAGGTCGAACATGGCCTTACCCACCTCAATGGTCGTTTCAAAAGATCCACTCAGCTTGCCGATCATCGCCTTTTGGTGTGCCGGATTTTGGTGGAATACATGCATGTCCGCTCCCACAAGTTCAGACACCTTAAAGTGAGGCAGTTTTTCCTGAATGTCGGCTTCCGCGTCCCGCAAAAAGACTTCCAGCGCCTTGTTGAGGTAGACAATCGTATCCTTCGTATCGGCGATCATCACGCAGGACGCGAGCTTGTCCAAAACCGCCGCCTGCATGTTCACCTTGTTGCCACGTCCCGAAAGACCAAACATTTTTTGTCACCTTCTCTGTTGATTGCATCATTCGAGAATGAGGTGATCAAATTTCGGAAATATTATCAAATACAAATAAAACAAAGTATTTAATAAGTGGAAACACGCAATATTCTACTATAAGTTGCTAAGTTGCACCCCCTAAACCTGTCGCGCCACGCGTTACCGCTGCGATACCGGTACGTGAAACTTCGACAAGGCCGATTTCACTCATCAAATCGATAAACCGTTCGATTTCGTTCGGGCGACCGGCAAGCTGAAACACAAAGCTTTCCAGCGTTGCGTCCTCGGTTGTTGCGCCAAAAGCCTGCGCCAGCCGCAGCGCTTCCAACCGCGCCTCGCCGGTGCCAGCAACTTTCACCAAAGCCAGTTCGCGTTCCAGCGGATCACCACCTTCCACCGTCAGGTCAGCAACCTGATGCACCGGGACCAACCGATCCAACTGATGGCGTATCTGCTCAAGGATCGCTGGAAGACCGGTGGTCACGATGGTGATGCGCGAGAGATGCTTCTCGTGCTGGGTTTCAGAAACGGTGAGCGATTCAATGTTGTAGCCGCGCCCTGAGAAAAGGCCGATCACGCGGGCAAGCACGCCCGGTTCGTTGGTCACCACAATGGCGAGCGTGTGGGTCTCAACTTCGGTGCCTAGATCCGATAGGAAGTAGGCGGAGCCTGTTGGCTGATGCTGTGCATTCATGTTTTTGTCTCCAAGCGCTTAGCGCATGTGTCAGAGCAGTTCGGCGAGCGCAAAAGTCTGCAACCTCTGCTGAAATGGCTGTCTAAACGAGCATTTTGCCTTCTTCGTCGATGGCCGTTGAGATGTCCTGGTCGGGCACTTCCTCATCAAGCAGCATTTCGTTGTGTGCTTTGCCCGACGGTATCATCGGGAAACAGTTGGTGAGATTTGCCACCACGCAGTCGAAGATCACCGGCCGCTTCACATCGATCATCTCTTGGATCGCATCATCCAGCTCATCGGGTTTTTCTGCACGAATGCCGACAGCGCCATAGGCCTCGGCCAGCTTCACAAAATCCGGCAAAGCCTCAGAGTAGGAATGCGACAGCCGGTTACCATGCAACAACTGCTGCCACTGGCGCACCATGCCCATGTAGGAGTTGTTCAAAATGAACACTTTCATCGGTAGCTCGTACTGAACGGCCGTGGAAATCTCCTGCATCGTCATCTGAACCGACGCGTCACCGGCAATGTCGATCACCAGCGCATCGCGGTGCGCAACCTGCACGCCCATAGCAGCCGGCAAGCCGTAGCCCATCGTGCCCAGACCGCCAGATGTCATCCAGCGATTGGGCTCCTCAAAGCCATAATACTGCGCGGCCCACATCTGATGCTGCCCCACTTCTGTGGTGATGAAAGTCTTTCGGTCCTTGGTTTTTTCATACAGCCGCTGGATCGCATATTGCGGCATGATCACCTTGTCATTGTGCTTGTAGCGCAGCGAGTCGCGGCTGCGCCAATGGTCGATCTCGCCCCACCAGCTTTTCAGCGCAGCTTTGTCCACTTGATGCGAAACGCTCGGCCACAAGCGCACCATCTCTTCGAGCACATGGCCAACATCACCGATGATCGGCACATCAACGCGGATCACCTTGTTGATGGACGAAGGATCGATATCAATGTGGATTTTTTTCGAGCCCGGCGAGAACGCGTCGGTGCGCCCCGTGATCCGGTCATCAAACCGCGCGCCAATGTTCACCATCACATCGCAGTCGTGCATGGCAAGGTTGGCTTCGTACGTCCCGTGCATGCCCAGCATACCCAACCACTGCGGATCGGAGGCTGGAAACGCGCCAAGCCCCATCAGCGTCGAGGTGATCGGCATGCCTGTCGCACGCACCAACTCGCGCAACAGCTGGCAGGCAGCCGTGCCAGAGTTGATCACGCCACCACCGGTGTAAAACACTGGCTTCTTGGCATTGGCGATCAAATCCATCGCCTCGCGAATGGCCTCGCGATCGCCCTTCAGCTTGGGGCGATAGCCTTCATAGCCGGTGCGGGCGCGACCATTCTGCGGGCCCTCATAGGTGCCAACGGCGAACTGAACATCCTTTGGAATATCGACGACAACCGGGCCAGGCCGACCGGTCGTGGCAATATAAAAGGCCTCGTGCAGAATACGCGGCAGATCGTTCACGTCGCGAACGAGCCAATTGTATTTCGTGCAGGGACGCGTGATGCCGACGGTATCGCACTCTTGAAACGCATCATTGCCGATGAGGTGCGTCGGCACCTGGCCGGTGATGCAGACCATGGGGATGGAATCCATCATCGCATCGGTCAGCGGCGTCACCATGTTCGTGGCGCCAGGACCGGAGGTGGCCAGCGCCACGCCGCATTTGCCGGTCGAGCGGGCATAGCCTTCAGCGGCATGACCTGCGCCTTGCTCGTGACGGACAAGAATGTGCTCGATGTCGTCCTGCTGAAAGATCTCATCATAGATCGGCAGGACGGCGCCTCCCGGATACCCGAAAATATGCTCCACACCCTGATCTTTCAGGGCTTGGATCACCATCTCTGCCCCAGTCATTTCCCGTGTCATTGGC
Organism: Hyphomicrobiales bacterium; assembly: GCA_040219355.1. GTDB lineage: Bacteria > Pseudomonadota > Alphaproteobacteria > Rhizobiales > MH13 > MH13. The sequence goes on along the minus strand of JAVJSN010000015.1, from coordinate 244,986 downwards.
CTGTCCATCCACGCATTGGTTTCATCGTCTGTTTTTGTTGGCTTGCGCCGTTTCATAATGGCCAAGCAGCCATGTTTGTAGTCGTTCTTACAGGCAATAAAAAAGGCCCTTCGAAGAGGGCCTTTGCGCACACCGGATTGTTTACGAAACCTATCTGGTTCCGCACCCGGTGTGCCTACCTACAAGTACAATACTGGCTGCTTGTGTCATCATGGACGCGTTCGTAGCCGATGATGAATGGATGGTCAAGGATGGGATGTAACGCTAAACTCGGCTTTTCACCCACTCGGCAAAGTCATCAAGGTCATGGGACCAAAAAACCTTCACACCCTCGTCGGTGAGCCGTTGAACATCTTCTGGTTTGATTACACCTTGCAGCAACGCAGCCGTCTCAACGAAACTACCCCAGTGCGCTTTCCACGCAGAGGCCTTCTTCAATACGTCATTCACTCGCTTCACGGAGTTGGTGGGATCGTTCGTCACCTTGCATTCCATTGCCGCCACATATGAGTCGGCAAAACCACACGCAATATCAACTTCCTGTGCTGTTGTAGTCGCAGTGGCAAACCGCGTTTTGTTCATGAAATGCTTAGCCGGGATCGCAGCGCGCTTGTCGATCATCACACTAGGAAGCTGAGTCCAACCTAGACCAGTCAACAACCGAACTACGGCGCTTTCCTGCTCAGCACTCAATCGGTTTCGTTTATGTGTGTCCGTCAATTTGGGCGCAATAAACGATATCACGCGCTCAACCAGACGCTCTCGCTCTAACTCCGTTGGGTTGCGATTGGCTGCAAGCCAAGGAGCAATTGCGCGATCCATCCATCGCGCCAGCGCGTTAGACACGGCTTGTGCAGCGTCCTGCTTTTGTGGACGCCCCGACTTCTCAGACCCCTTCGACCATTCGTTACACAAAAGCTTAAACTGATCTTGGCTTTTCGGAGGGGCCAAAAGATGCCGAAAAATGAGCATATGCTTACCATCTGCTTCTAATGCGGATTGAAAATCACGAAGGTCGTTGGATGCTTCCAAGGCGGCCTCTACTAGCGGCCGAATTGCCGCAATTGATGCGGCCCAATCGATAGCTTCGCCTTCAGAATCTGCGCCTTCGATGTAAAGCTCACGTGCATACTTGGCATTCCGGCGGTTTTCTTCTGTGACAGCCATCAAGACGCTCTACGACGTCGTAATGTCGGTGCAGACCGCCGAGACTCGCCATTTCGAGCTTCATCGCGTTTTGTATAGGTGATCGCTGCCATAAGGCGCGTATCAAGTGGCGTGAGTTCATCGACCATTGTACGATCAATGGTCTCGACCGCAGATTGCGCGAGATGATCGACCAGCGACTCCGCAACAGCTTTAGCAAGCTTAGGGGGAACTGCATTGCCAATTTGGCGATAGAGCGAAGCTCGTTTTCCTTGCCATTTCCAAGCGGCTGGAAAAGACTGGAGTGCAGCGCACTCACGGGGGCACAAGCGACGCAAACCATGTACCGGATCAATTATCCAGTCTTGTGCCGTGCTAGCAGTTACCGTGCGTGCAGGAAGCGAAGGGTCAGCAATAAACGCTCCTTGTTTGTATCCCCAATGTCCACCGGGGCGGGTAGCTTCAGCTTTACCTGGGGATTTCACACCGCTTCCCGGTTTAATCTGCGCCAATTCAGCTGCCAGTTTTGGCGTGGGACGAACAATCTCTTCTTCGCAAACGCTTTGTATGTTGGATAGACATTGTTTCAGCGTCACCCATCTGTTCAAACCGTTCACGGCCTCTCTTGAATGTGTGGGCGCCGGGAATTGTGGGGCATCTCCCATGCGATGTGCGATGATAAATAGACGAACGCGCCGTTGCGCTACACCAAAATCAGCGGCATTCAAAAGATTGACTGCAGTTTGCCAGCCCTCCCTGCGAAGATCATCACGAAGGAGCGTCAGCGCAGACCCTGGCTCGCCATCTGGACCGCGCGCAGTTAGAAGACCGCGAACGTTTTCCATCACGATAAAGCGTGGGTCGAGGGAGTTCGCCAATTTGATAAAGTGTCGAAAAAGTTGGCCACGAGTATCGGCAAGGCCCATTTGGTGGCCAGCGCTCGACCAGGACTGACACGGGGGGCCACCAACGATGGCATCAAGGTCGCCCTTTGATACGTCACCAACATGCGCAAGAATATCTCGCGCTGTTAGGTCACGAATGTCGTCTTGCCCGACAGATGCGACTTTTTCCATTTTGGCATTGGCACGCAATGTGGCAACGGCATCCGTATCGAGATCTGATGCAAAGAGTCGATTCCAGCCCGCCTGCTCAAAACCCAGATCCAAGCCGCCGGCACCTGAGAACATTGAGATGAAGTTGTTCATGCCCATTCACCGACCGTCATTATAGCGCAATCTCGCTTGAGACATAAGTAGAACAAACCTGTTACCCTGACCTTATGAAGTTCGCAACCAGCCGAACAGGTTTTTGCGGGATACGGCATGTGCAATGATTTGGGCGCCGAAAACTTATATTTTTCAAACCCTTAGATTTTGGTCAAACGGCAAGTATTTGGTTTGACGGACCAAGCCTGAGAATCGATCGATCTGGGAACATGCGAACTTTGGTTTGAAAGCCGCGAAACGCAAAAAATCGTTTATATCTCGTAGCGAATCAACATCCTCACTATGGGGCTGTTAACTTCGCCCAAAACTGACTAGCGCAGAAGGGAACACGATTTCCCGAAAGCGCTTTTATGACCACCGCAACCCCTACGCTTTCCACGCCCACAGCGTTCATCCGTCACCGGGTGGCGGTTTCCATCATGTTTTTGATGAACGGTCTGCTGGTCGGCGGCTGGGCACCGGCTATCTGAGCGATGCTTCTGAGGTCCGCCTAAAAACACCAATGACCGCAGGTTTCTGAACAACCGCTCGCAGGCGGCGGTGTACAGATCGATCAGCGCGCTTCGTGCCGTGCGCCACCATAATGGCGCTGACCGCCGCTATCGGCTTACGTCACTCCGATCAATCCGCTGGCCCGACCGCCGTTGCCTCGATCTCCACAAGAAACTCTTCGCGTGTAAAACCGCCGACAATGATGAGCGTGGATGCTGGCAGTTGGGGCACGTCAGCAAGCCAAGCATCACGCGCCTTCATATAGCCGGCCATGTGCTCGCGCGCGGTGACGAAGGCGAACAGATGGCAGACATCGTTTTTGCTGAGGCCACCCTCATTCAGCACCGCTTCCAAGTTTTGAAAAACCAGCTGGGCTTGCGCCTCTGCCCCTTCGGGAATCGTACCATCCTTGGCCATCGCCAGTTGCCCGGCGGTGCGCACCATACGCTGGCCAGCCTCAATCGCCACGCCATGGGCATAGCGCGCAAACGGCGGGGCCAAACTGTCGGGCAGGAGAGATCGAAAGCTCAAGGGACACCTCGTTAGAACGCATTCTCTGATGGATAGTGCCTGCGTATGCAGCACATTGGCTAGGCAGTGTGCACAGCACAAAGGCAATTGCGCAACACGATTAGATTTTAGGCGTTTTTGCGTTGACATCACAACCCGCCCGCCACCTAATCAGCGCAACCGGAATGGCGCTCGCGGCTGCCTAAGTCCGCCGATCTGTTCCCGATCAAGGCCTGCACATACTTGCAAGCCAAACGATGCGCGTCGCATGCGCACAAAAAACAGCGGAGTCGTTTATGACACTTTCCTGCCCTCCACTCCCCAAGCGTCGCACTTCCACGCGCAAGGTCGCCTTACTGGCTGCAACCGCCATGTCTCTGGGCGCAGTTTCACCAGCCTTTGCCCTGGAAGAGGTTGTGTTTGGCACCAATTGGCTGGCCCAAGCCGAGCATGGCGGCTTTTATCAGTCCGTGGCCGACGGCACCTATGAAGCCTGCGGCCTGGACGTTTCCATCGTCACCGGCGGCCCACAGGTTAACAACAAAGCGCTGATGCTCGCTGGTCGCATTGATTTCCATATGGGCGGTGATCTGCTGTCCACCTTCTTGGCCGCTGAACAGGGCATTCCAGTGGTTGCCGTTGCTGCCTCTTTCCAGAAACACCCGCAGGTTATCATCTCCCATCCCGGCGTTGCCGAATCCTGGGATGATCTGAAAGACCTCACGCTGCTTATCGGCGACAATGGCTTTGCCGGTTACTATCGCTGGATGGTCGCCGCCCACGGCTTCACCGATGAGCAGCGTCAGCCCTACACCTTCAACCCAGCGCCGTTCCTCGCTGATACCGGGACGGCGATGCAGGGTTATCTCTCCTCCGAGCCCTATGTGATCGAGAATGAGGCGGGCTTCACGCCCGATGTGTTCCTCATCGCCGATGCTGGCTTTGCCACCTACTCCACCATCATCGAGACCATGGCCGACACGATCGCCGAACGGCCTGAAGTTGTGGAGTGCTTCGTCGAAGGGTCCATTCTTGGCTGGTACAACTATCTTTACGGCGACAACGCCGCGGCCAACGCCATGATCATGGCCGACAATGCCGAGATGACCCAGGATAAGATCGATTTCGCCATCGAGAAGATGTTGGAGTTTGGCATCGTTGATTCCGGCGAAGCACTGGAGCTGGGCATCGGCGCGATGACCGACGAAACAATCAATGCCTTCTATGCCCAGATGGTCGATGCCGGTGTGATCGATGCTGGCCTGGATTACACAGCCGCCTACACAACGCAGTTTGTGAACCAGGGCCTGGGCATGGAACTTCGCCCAGAGTAGGCCTTCTCATTCATCCCCCCGATGACACTGCCGCGGCGCGCCTTGACCCAAGGTGCGCCGCATCCCTGAAATGATCCGGATCAGCCTTCTTGCCCGATACCAAACCGCAATCCTCGCCCATCCTTTCGCTGCGCCATGTCGGCAAGGTGTTTGGTGGCACCGTGACTGCCCTCGATGACATGTCGCTGGACATTCACGATGGCGATTTCGTCAGCCTTTTGGGCCCATCAGGCTGCGGAAAATCCACCGCTTTGCGGCTGATAGCAGGGCTCATGCGCCCGACATCCGGTCGTATTGTCTGGTCCGACACGGGCCAAAAGAGCACCGGCGGGCAGGATCTTGGCGTGGTGTTCCAAGAGCCGACGCTGATGCCGTGGGCAACAGTGGAAGACAATGTCTGGCTGCCTATGCGCCTCTCGCGCATTCCCAAAGCGCAAGTGCGTGACCAGATCGCAGAAATTCTTTCCGTCGTTGGCCTTTCAGGTTTTGAGAAAAGCTATCCGCGCGAGCTTTCCGGTGGCATGAAGATGCGCGTTTCCATCGCTCGCGCCATGGTGACGCGCCCTAAACTCATCCTGATGGACGAACCATTCGCCGCGCTTGATGAGATCACCCGCTTCAAACTCAACAATGATCTTTTGGAGATGCAGGCGCGCATTGGCTGCACCGTCATCTTCGTCACCCATTCGGTGTTTGAAAGCGTGTTTCTTTCCAACCGCGTGGTGGTCATGGCCGCCCGACCAGGCCGCGTCGTGCAGGAACTGGCCGTGGATGAACCCTATCCGCGCCGTGAGGATTTCCGCACCTCACCAGAATACGCTGCCCATTGTCGCGAAGCGTCCGAGGCGCTGCATGGAGCGATCATGAACACCGCTGCGGAGGCCGCATAGATGGCTGTGATATCGCCTGACGAGCGCACGCCGCATGTTGGCCCATCTGATGATGCGCAGGTTGTCGATCTGGAAGAGCGCGCCATTGCTCGGCGCGAACGGCTGGACAAGATCGGCGCTTGGATGCTGCCGGTCGTGATGATCGCGCTCGGCATCTTTGGCTGGCACCAAATCGTCGCAGTCAACGAGATTCCACACTACATCTTGCCCGGTCCAGGCCGCGTGTGGGATACGCTGATTGCCGACTGGCGCGTGCTGTTTGATGCGCTCTCGATCACCATGATGATCACCGCCGCTGCCCTTTTGGCTGCCGTGGTTGGCGGCGCTGGTCTTGCCATCCTCTTTAAGCAATCGCGCCTGATGGAGATGTCGCTCTACCCTTATGCGGTGATCCTTCAGGTCACGCCCATTGTTGCCATTGCGCCGCTTATCTTCATCTACGTGGAAGACCGGTTGGTCGGGCTGCTCATTTGCGCCTGGTTGGTGGCTTTTTTTCCAGTGCTGTCTAACACGACGCTGGGTCTCAACTCCGCCGACCACAATCTGCGTGATCTGTTCAAGATTTACGGCGCATCACGTTGGCAACGTCTGTTGCATCTAGAACTGCCCTCTGCCCTGCCCTACTTCCTCGGCGGTCTTCGCATCGCGGGTGGTTTGGCACTGATCGGCGCGGTCGTGGCGGAGTATGTTGCCGGAACCGGCGGCATCGGTTCAGGTCTTGCCTTCACCATCCTCGAAGCCGGTTACAGGCTCAACATCCCGCGCATGTTCGCAGCGCTGATTTTGATCGCCGCGACCGGCGTGGTGATCTATGCCGCACTCAGCTTTCTCAGCTGGCTGCTGCTCCACAAATGGCACGAAAGTGCCCTAAAACGGGAGCGCTAGGTGCCGTCTCTTTCCCTGCCAAACGGCCCCGTCACGCTTGACAACCTCGTTATACCTGGACCGCTCATCGGCTCACAGGAAGCGCTCGTCTCGACCTCGGTAACAATCCGCGATGGACGCTTTTCGGACGCGCAAGCCGAGCAACGCATCGACATGGTGGGCCAGATGGTCCTGCCAGCCTTTGTCGATATGCACACGCATTTGGACAAAGGACACATCTGGCCGCGCACGCCCAATCCCGATGGCACCTTTGATGGTGCACTGTCTTCGGTGGGCCAAGATCGCGAGGCAAAATGGTCAGCCGAGGATGTTCGTGCCCGCATGACTTTCGCGCTGGAATCTGCCTACGCCCACGGCACCAAAGCGGTCCGCACGCACTTGGATTCCATTCCACCGCAGGATGAGATTTCTTGGGGCGTCTTTGACGAGGTGCGCGCTGATTGGAAGGGCAAGATCGACCTTCAGGCCGTCAGCCTGGTCGGCGCCGATGGCATCGAACCTGATGGCACGGGTCGCTACCAAGTGACCGCCGACATTGTCTCCAAATACGGTGGCGTGCTTGGCATGGTCACTTATCCCCTGCCCGATTTGGAGCAGCGGCTGGAAGCCTTTTTCCAGATGGCCACCCAACGCAACCTGGATGCTGATTTCCACGTGGATGAAACCGGCGATCCTTCCGTGGCGACGCTACGCCAGATTGCGCAGATGGTTCTCAAAACGGGCTACAAAGGCAAAGTGGTCTGCGGCCATTGCTGCTCACTGGCTGTGCAGGATGAAAGCGAAGCCGACCGAACCATGGACCTGGTTGCCGAAGCTGGCCTGACCATCGTTTCGCTACCGCTCTGCAATCTTTACCTTCAAGATCGCGACCCCGGCCGCACCCCACGGTGGCGCGGCGTGACGCTCGTGCATGAGATGAAGGCGCGCGGCATTCCGGTCGCCTTTGCATCCGACAACACGCGCGACCCCTTCTACGCCTATGGCGATTTGGACATGGTGGAAGTGATGCGCGAGACCACCCGGATTGCGCACCTCGATCACACCAGCAATGATTGGGTGAGCGCTTTTACCACAACGCCAGCCGTGATGTGCGACTTCGAGTATGCGCCGTTTTCTGCAGGCGCACCCGCCGACTTCGTTCTTTTCAACGCGCGCTCATGGAATGAATTCATGGCCCGCCCGCAGACCAACCGAACCGTCATGCGCGATGGTAAGGTGCTCACCCTTTCCCCGCCCGACTATGCGGTTCTCGACCCTTTGATGGAGTAAAGCATGACCGGAAACATCGCTGCCGTGCGCGAAGCGCTCGACCATCTTGATATCGACGACAATCCAGCCACGCTGAAACAGAAGAGCCGTGACTTCTTTTGGTACTCACCGGTCCTAAAGGAAAAGATGGATCATTTGGTCGGCGATTTTGTCGTCTCGCCGCGCTCCGAAGCCGAGGTGATCGAGGTTCTCAAAACCTGCTTCGCCCACGATGTCCCCGTCACCACACGCGGCGCTGGCACCGGCAACTATGGCCAAGCCATGCCGCTTGCCGGTGGCGTCGTCATGCACATGAAAAACATGACCAAGGTGAAGGAAATCCATCCCGGTCGTGTGATCGTCGAGCCAGGCAAGGTGGTCAAAGACCTCGATGCTGAGACCCGCGCGCATTCTGGCCAAGAACAGCGCATGATGCCCTCCACCTATGGCACCGCCACCATTGGCGGCTTTATTGCTGGCGGCTCGGGCGGCATCGGGTCTGTGCGCTGGGGCGCCCTGCGTGATTTGGGAAATATCTTGCGCCTGCGGGTCGTCACGATGGAGGCCGAGCCACGCATTTTGGAGTTCACCGGTGAAGACCTTGCTCGCGTCTCCCACGCCTATGGCACCAACGGCATCATCACTGAAATTGAAATGCCACTGGCTCCTGCCTATGAATGGGTGGAGTTTGCGCTCGGCTTTGATGACTTTATGCAGGCCGCGAATTTTGGTTACGATTTGGCGCAGCAAGATGGCATCCTGGTGAAACTGATCACACCGATCGAAGCGCCCATCCCGTTCAAATTCTTCAAGCGTTTTTCAGGCCATGTGCGCGAAGACCAAAGCATCCTGATCGTGCTGGTCGCGCCGCAGTCGCTGGACGGTTTTAGCGCCTTTATGGGCCGCAACAACGATCCCGATGTGATCTACCGCTCTGATGCATCCACCTTCGAGCGCACGCCAGGTCATCTGGCAGAATACACGTGGAACCACACCACCCTGCGCGCGCTTCAGGTTGACCCAACCGTCACCTATCTGCAGGTGCGCTACGGCGGGCCTGATCCGCTGGCCAAGGTTGCCAAGGTGCGAGAAACCTTCGGCGCAGAAGTACTTCAGCATCTGGAAGCCATGCGTGAGGGCGGCAATGTCATCTATGCCGGTTTGCCAATTGTCGACTTTACCGATGAAGCACGCCTCAATGAAATCATTGCCATCCATGAACAGCTGGGCTGCATGATCTTCAATCCGCATCGTTACACCCTGGAGGAAGGCGGCCGCCAGAAGACCGATGATCGCCAGCTAAAGTTCAAGCAGGAAGCTGATCCAAAGGGTCTCTTGAACCCAGGCAAGATGATCTCCTGGGACGATCCAAATTGGTCCTATGAGACCATGTACGCCTATCCAAAAATGAGAAGAGCAAGCTAATAAACTGAATTTCAGTTCAAATCGGGGAAAACGCATGTCAGGCACGGTAAAAAGGGTGATGGTGATCTTCGCGCACCCTGTGCCGGAAAGCTTCTCCTCTGCCTTGCATACACGCGTGGTCGAGGCGCTAAAAAGCCAGCAATGGCAAGTGGATGACTGCGATTTAAACGCAGAGAACTTCCCTGCCGTGATGACATGTGAAGAGCGTCGCACATATCATGATGAAGAAATCAACATAAATCCAGTTAAGCAATATGTTGAGAGGCTCCAAGCGGCGCAAGCCGTGGTCTTCGTCTACCCGGTTTGGAACTTTGGTTACCCGGCGATCCTTAAAGGTTTTTTTGACCGGGTGTTTCTGCCCGGCGTGTCATTCAAGTTGGTCGATGGGCAGGTTCGCCCAGCTCTGACCAACGTCAAAAAATACGCGACCGTCACCACCTATGGTGGCACACGATTGCGCGCCTTTTTGGCCGGTGATCCACCGCGCAAACTCATGACGCGGCCTGTGCGATATGTAATGGACGGTGCGCCTATGCAATACCTCGCACTTTACGACATGAATCGAGCGAGCGATCAGAAGCGTGCCGCGTTTATGCAGCGCGTGACACAGCAGATGGAGAGGTTCTGACCCAGTATGCAGGCAAGTAGCAGGACGGAATTGGTATGAAAGCGTTGATCGTTTATTGCCATCCCAGCGCAACCAGCTTCAACCACGCAGTTCTTGACACCGTGATGGACGAACTCAGCCAGGCCGGTGCAGAAACGCGCGTGATTGACCTTTATGGCGAGCAGTTTCAACCGACGCTTACGCTGGAAGACTGGACTGAGTACGAAGATACCAGTTGCAACACCGATCGCATCGCCGCCCATGTTGAGAGCCTGCAATGGTGCAACGCGCTGATTTTCGTCTACCCGACCTGGTGGTTCGGCCAACCAGCTATTCTGAAGGGTTGGATGGATCGAGTGCTGGTGCCGGGTGTCGCCTTCACCATGCCGTGCGCCGACAACAAGCGCTTCGGCCACACCCTCAAGCACATTGAACATCTGGGTGTCTTCACCACGTGCGGCGCGTCCTTTTGGCTGACCAAACTCATCGGTTCACCTGGCAAGCGCATCCTAATGCGGGGCTTGCGCGCGCTGTGTCATGAACGAGCACGCACAACTTTCGCCGCGCACTACCGCATGGATTTTTCAACACCTGATAGCCGCGCCAAGCATTTGGCTCGCGTTCGCACCAAGATGCGCAAGCTCATTGGGGCACGGTATGTTGAGCAGAAATTAGCAGGCTATCCCGACAAGGAGAGGCAAACGGCATGACCATCATTCCCGTTCTCGATTACGCGACGTTCACCGGCGCGACCAAACAAGAGTTCGTCGACGCGTGGGGTAAAGCCGCGCGCGGACCGGGCTTCATGGTGGTGAAAAACCACGGTGTGGACCCAGATCTTATCGCAGGCATGTTTGCCAAGGCTGATGAGTTTTTCGCTCTGCCAGGGTCGGAAAAGGCTAAGATTTCCATCGATAAATCTCCACACAATCGCGGCTATGCCGGCACCGGTTCGGAAAGCTTGGATGAGAAAAGCGGCCAGATGGATCAGAAAGAGGCCTTCAACATGGCCCTTGATCTGCCCGCCGATGATCCGCGTGTGATCGCCAAGGAACCCTATCGCGGCACCAACATGTGGCCAGATGTGCCTGGTTTCAAAGACACGTTCACCGCCTATTTCGATCAGGTGTTCAACCTCGGCGTCAATCTCCACCGCGCCATCGCGCTGGACCTGGGTTTGCCGGAAGATCATTTCGCCGAACCTTTTGTGGATTCCATGTCCACCTTGCGCGTCCTGCGCTATCCACCTGCGATCAACCCACAACCTGGCGAAATCGGCGCCGGCGCTCACACAGATTATGGTTCCATCACGCTTCTGATGAGCGATGGCACCGCAGGCCTACAGGTGAAACCGCGTGACAGCGCCGATTGGATCGATGTTCCAGCTGTTGATGGCGCTTTCATCGTCAACATTGGTGATCTATTGATGCGCTGGACCAATGACATCTATGTGTCCAATCCGCACCGCGTTCTGCGACCGATTAAGGAGCGCCGTTCAATAGCCTTCTTCATGGATCCCAACCCCAATGCGCGCGTCGAAGCTCTGCCAGGAACGGGCGAGGATAAGCATTATGAGCCCATCCTTTGCCATGAGTATCTGACCATGCGCCTCACCGCGACCTACAGCCAGAAAGCGGCAAGCTGACATGGCAGATGCCCCCTCTCGTCGCTATCGCTGGGCCGATTACAAAACCACTGAATTCGAAAATCTCGATCCGCAAAAGGTGATCGCGGTGCTCCCTACCGCCGCAATCGAGCAGCACGGGCCGCATCTTCCGGTTGGTGTCGATACGTTCTTGAATGAAGGCATGCTGTCCACGGTTGAGAGCCTGCTGCCGGAGCTCGCGCCGGACTTGGATGTGCGCATCCTGCCGGTGCAGGCCATCGGCAAGTCCAACGAGCATCTGCACGCGCCCGGCACGCTGACGCTACCTGCTGAGCTGGCACTGTCGATCTGGACGGAAATCGGACTGTCAGTCGCCCGCGCCGGTGTCCGCAAAATGGTCATTACCAACTCGCACGGCGGTAACCTCGATCTCATCTCGGTTCTTTCGCGGGAAATGCGCGTGCGTGCCCGCATGCTTTGCGTGAAAAGCCAATGGGGCAATTGGGGTGTGCCAGATGGGCTCTACACCGAGGATGAGATGAAATTCGGCATTCATGGCGGCGATGTGGAAACCTCGATGATGCTGCATTTTCATGAGAACCTTGTGGACATGAGCAAAGCGGAGAACTTCCGCTCGACCGCCGAAGATCGCCAAGGCGGCTTCAACATTTCCCCCACCGGCATGCCCGCCTATGGATGGATCTCTTCTGACCTCAACACCGAAGGCACGGTGGGCGATGCGAGCATTGCCACCGCCGATAAAGGCCGACAAACCGCTGAGCATTATGCCCGTGGGTTCATCGGCTTGCTAAAGGATATGGCCGAAGCGGATATCACCCGCTTCGACTAAGACGCTCTAGCTGTCGTCACTCTGATCAGGCTCGTAGCGGATCAGATCACCAGGTTGGCACTCAAGAAACGCGCAGATTTTCTCCAGCGTCTCAAAACGTACGCCTCTCACTTTGCCAGACTTGAGCAAAGACACTTGCTGCTCGGTGATGCCAATGGCGGCGGCCAACTCCTTAGAGCGCACTTTGCGCCGCGCCAACATCACATCCAGATCAACGACAATGGGCATCAGACAATGCCTGCATGGTCGTCGGCCACACGCGCCGCTTCACTGAGCACCAAACCCAGCCCCCACAGCGCAAAGCCTGCTGCAAAGGCACCAATGTCCGACGTCGTGAATCCGACGCTCAGCACCCCTGGCCCATCTGGGTTCGTCATCGAAAGATAGAGCGTGGTGAGCGTGTTGCTGGCCATGGCTGTGATGGCGAACACCACGAACCCCAGCCCCGCGCGTGACACCAGCTGCGCGTTGCGCGCGTCCAGCACGGTGCCTTTGGCCAGACGACGAAACAGCTGAAACAGCACCAACATCGTCAGCACAAACACCACAACGGGAACCGTGCGCAGCAACATAGGCCAGATGACGTTTGGAAAACGTGCCGCATCGGCCGCCATTTCGGTGCCAAGCATCCCCAGCGACGTGCTGATCATGGTGGTGCGGATGTCTTCAGAAACCCACTGTCCAATCAGACCAATCAACAGTCCAGCAGCAGCAAGCAGCGGGACAATGGCCACCCAACGGGCGCGACGGGAGATGGGGTTATGGGGAGAGAGGGAAGAATGGGGGGAGGCATTCATGGGGTTGTCCTTAAAATGGAAGAGAGATCAGGCGATGAAATTATCGCTTCCAATCTAAAAATTAATATAATACATGAATTTCATCGTGTCAAAGTACGAGTTATTCAAATCATGAAAATCCTTCCCCGCACATTCCCCCTCTCCCACAAACTTGCCAAAACGCTTCTTGGCGGTGCAACAGCGCTTGCCTTGCTGGCCGGTTGCAGCCACGTGCCGGTGATGTCCATCCCAGCGCTGGCCTCCATCGACTTTGCCACCACCGAGTTCAGTGTTCTGCGCGCAGCCATCACAATGCCGGCTGCCCTGGTTCCCCAACCGGATGGCGTTCGTCTTAATGTGAATCTGACGATTGAAGGCTCGGTGGCGCAAGAACGCTTTTATGTATTGGTTGGACAGGACGTCGCCGCGCTCCAGGCCAACCTGCCCGAAGCGGGCAATGGCCGCCACACCTTCGTTTATGCGCTTTCGGAGGCGGATCAGCGCGGCATGGATGCCATTCGCCGCGCGATTGAGATCGCAAAGGCCAACCAGCAAAGCGGATCCTTGGCGGTAAGCGTCAGTGTCGATGAGATGTGCGCATTAGGCAGCCCGCCCGAAGGCCCGCTGCGCGTCGATATCTTCTTGAAAACCAGCGAAACCAATCGCTTCGTGCGCACACTCGATGGCTTTGATCTGCGGGAAATCTCGATTGATGGATTGAACGACGACTTACCAGCCTGCTGAATGAAACGCCGGCGCCGTGCATAGAAATGCGGCTTGCCAAGGTTGTGGGCAGAGTGAAAGGGTAAGCCCATCCTATTGTGCTCGGAGCCCGATGATGCCCTCAACCGCCCTCACCCGATTTTCTGTTGCGCCCTTGTCTGGCATGACCCGCAAACTGGCAGATGTGGCGTCCGGGCGGGCAGACCCTGATCTGGTTATCACCGGTGTGCGCACGCTCAACACCTATTCTGAGCGCATTGCGACAGACAAAGAAGTCTGGGTCGCAAATGGACGCATCGCTGCGGTAAAAGCCGCAGGCACCTATCAAGGTGCCGCCCGTCGCTATGATGGAAGGGGTGGCATCATCGCGCCCGGTCTGGTTGATCCGCATCTGCACATTGAATCCTCCATGGTCACCGCCTGCGCCTATGCCGAGGCCGCACTGCTCAATGGCACCACGACGATTTTCTGCGACAGCCATGAGATCGGCAACGTCATGGATGTGGCAGGCGTGGAAGCCATGCTGGAAGATGCGCGCCAAGCACCCCTGTCAATTTTCCTCACCGTACCGTCCACCGTGCCCGCCACATCTCCAGAGATGGAAACCGCAGGCGGTGATCTGACGCCAGAAAAAATTGCCGGTATTTTTGACCGCTGGCCAGAAGCCGTCGCATTGGGCGAAAAAATGGACTTCGTGCCGGTCTGCATGTCTGATGAACGCTCGCACGCCATCATTGAAGCCTCGCTTTCGCGCGGGCGACCGGTATCCGGCCATGTCTACGGCCGCGAGTTTGTTGCCGCCTATGCCGCAGCGGGCGTCACCGACACCCATGAGGCCATCGACCGCGATATCGCCGATGATCTGCTCGATGCCGGGGTCTGGATTTTCCTGCGCGGCGGCCCTCCCACAACGCCGTGGAATTCGCTGCCCGAGGCGATCAAGACCGTCACGCAGTTGGGAGCGTCACCCAAACGAGTCGCTGTCTGCACCGATGATCGCGATGCCGACGACCTGTTGATGTTCGGGCAGGATTGGGTCACCCGCCAAGCCGTGAAAGCGGGCATCAAGCCAGAAACAGCCTGGTCGATGGGCTCACTTCATGGCGCCACGCGCTTTGGCATGGAAAACGAGATTGGAGGCCTTGGTGGCGGGCGCCGCGCTGACCTGGTCTTGCTCAACGATGATTTGGAGCCGCAAAACACCTGGTATGGCGGCGAGCTCGTTGTCGAGAACAAGGCCATCACATCCATCCTCGATCAGGCGCTCTCCACCCGTTACACCTATCCCGACGCGGCCTTCACCAGTGTCAAAGTGCCAGGCGCCATAACCATGACGCCGGACGTTCCATCGCGCGACGTCACTGCCAATGTGCTCCGCGTGGCACTGCCCGGCATCACCCTTTTCCACGATACGGTGGATTTGAAAGCCAGCGACAATTGGACCACACATTTCGATGAGCACGGGCTCTGCTTCGTCACCATCATCGAGCGCCATGGCAAAAGCGATGGAAACGTTGCCCATGGGCTGCTGAAAGATTTCGGGCTGAAAGATGGCGCGGTGGCATCTTCAGTCGGGCATGACAGCCATAACATCATCATCGCCGGCACCAACGCTGAAGATATGCAGGTCGCCCTTGCGACCCTCAAAGAACATCAAGGTGGCGTGGTCACCGTCCAAGGCGGTCAGGTCACCGCCATGGTGCCGCTGCCCATCGCCGGTCTGCTCTCGGACAAACGGGTTACTGCAGTTGCCGAAGAGATAAGCGCGCTGAAGTCTGTTTGGAAGAATATGGGCTGCACCATCCCCTTTATGGGCTTTAATCTAATCCCTCTTTCTGTGATCCCAGAAATCCGAATCACCGACAAAGGTATGGTGCGCGTTCCGGAGATGGTTTTGGAGCCGCTTTACGTAGGGGAATGAGAAAAAACCCTTAAGGATCAATACTAATTTCGCCTCTCACTGCAAAAATAATTTAGTTAGTGATCTCAAGTACTTTTAGAAAAAAACAGAAAAAACCCAAGTTTTTGTCCCAATACTTCAGAAAACGCGTAGGCTAATCAACAGAAAAAACAGTCTTTTAGATCGGGAGTGAGGCCATGCAAACTTCGTTTCAAACCCCTCCGGCTAACCAACCAGCGCCGAAGCTGGTGCGGTTTCTGGTCAAAAACGCCGCCATTGGATTTATGGTTGCTGCTGTTTTCGTTGGGGCGATCCTAACCTTCAACATAGGCAACCTTGGCACGGTTTTCGACCAATCAGGCGTCGGTATTTTCGCCATCGCATTGATGACGTTTATGATCGGCCTCACCTTTGCGAGCCTGCAAATGGGCTTCGCGATCATGTTGGCGGCTCGCAACGATGACCACGATCAAGATGGGCCGGGCGATCCTGTTGACGCCCATGACGATATGCTCCGCGCTGGCCTTCAGCCTTTGCCCATGCCGGCCGAGTCAAAGAAGTCACGCCGATAAGAAACCCCGAAGCTTCCTCCCGAAACTAAAAACGCCGCGCTGGAGCTTCCAACGCGGCGTCTTCTTTTGAAGCTTAAAGTTTACCAGCAAACGCGCCAGCGCAAATCATCTAGTCGTTTGGTACAACCGTCTGGCGATAGAGGTGCCACGTTGCGTGACCGATAATCGGTAGCGTGATGATCAGTGGGAAGAAGAACAGCAGCGCCGAGACCGCCACAATACCGGCAACCATCACACCCCAGACAAACATCGGCCATGGGTTCTTCGCCACCGCGTGCACGCTGGTCATAATAGCCGTCATAAAGTCCACCGGCTTGTCGTGCAGATAAGGCACGCCGACCACGGAGATGGAAAACACGGTGCCAGCAAGAACAGCCCCAAAGGCGTTGCCAACAAACAGGAACACCAAGCCGCGAGCCGTAAAGGCTTCCTCGATCAACGAGCTGAGGTCCATTTGGGCGAAATACAGTGGATCATAGCCAAAGTTCAGCGCGTAAATAACGCGGGCAACCACCAGCCAGACGATCAACATGAATGCCAAGACGAAGCCATAAAGAAACACGTGCGTGACGCCATGGCGTTTGAACGCGCCCAGCACATCCCAACCAACACGCTCGCCGGTCTCAATACGCCGCGAAATCTCATAAAGGCCAATCGCCGCAATCGGACCAATCAACAAGAAGCCAGCCGTGAAGGGGAAAATCAGTGAGTACGACTCAGTGACCAGCAAGAACACCATCAAGAGCAGGCCCATGACAAAGTAGGCTGCGCCAAAGAAGGTGGAAATAAAGGCGCCCTTCTTGAAGTCTGCGATACCTGCATGCAGTGAACTGAACACGGTATCGAGCGTGATAGAGCGAACCTCTGTTGGTGGCACATAGCCCTGCGGCACAAAGCCTGCGCGGCTATCCTCGGGCTCACCAATGATCTCGTCGAGCTCGTTGATGTCCGGAATATCGTTTGCACTCGTCATCGGTGTTTCATCCCTTTAGTGCCTGCATCATGCCCAGCCTTGCTTGCGCCAATCATTGCCGCATCCAAGGCTTCTTCAATTCGGACCATAGCCAAATCCATGCGGCAACCTGTCCAAGAGACGCAAAAAGCGCAAGTCCGGGCAAGTGATTGCATCCTGGTCCATCGCTGTTTCGATGAGGTCCACCCTGATCGCTATACCCAATCGGGCCTGCGCGGATCGACATAGATCAAACTCCAACACGACTTTTGTTCATCAGCAATCACCCGTGCGCATCACCCCCAACTGATGAATGATAGGTCACTTTGTCTACCTTTGACCTAGCGCAACGCTTTTGCGCCCGCTTAGGGGTTTGTGGGCGGTGCGTCGGACGGTGAGTCCGTCTGTGCTTGCATGCGTTGGCTTCGGCCGATGCTCATCCGCCCGCACCGACCTTTCACTGTCCGTATTCAGCGCGACATAAGACGAATTTAGGTCAAGGACACCAAACAATGTCAGCACAAGCCGTAGCTCAATCGGCTGGCAGCACAGAAACCGCAGCACGCCCGCTTACCTATGCGGACGATGCCATTCGCTTGTTCACCATCGCAACGGTCCTGTGGGCCTTTGTGGGGATGGCAGCGGGGGTTTTTATTGCAGCGCAGCTCGCTTTCCCGTGGCTCAATTTTCATGAGTGGGTCAATTTCGGCCGCTTCCGCCCTGTTCATACATCCGGGGTGATTCTGGGCTTTGGCGGCAACGCTCTGCTGGCAACATCCTACTATGTTGTTCAGCGGACCTGTCAGACACGACTGTTTGGACCCAACTGGTTCCACATTCTCCAGTTCTGGCTGTTTCAAGTTGTGCTGCTCTCGGCTGCCGGCTCCTATGTTCTTGGGTTCACCCAATCCAAAGAATATGCCGAACCCGAGTGGTTCTTCGACATTCTGATAACCGTTTGGTGGGTTTCCTATCTCGTCGTCTATGTCGGGACCCTGGTGAAGCGCAAAGAACCGCACATCTACGTCGCGAACTGGTTCTTCCTGGCCTACATCGTAGCGGTTGCCATGCTGCACACGGTCAACAACATCTCGATCCCGATTTCGTTGTTCTCCATGCACTCTTACTCGGTCTATTCCGGCGTTCAGTCGGCTATGATCCAGTGGTGGTACGGCCACAACATGGTGGGCTTCTTCCTCACCGCCGGGTTCATCGGCATCATGTACTACTTCGTGCCCAAACAGGCCGAGCGCCCGATCTACAGCTACCGTCTGTCAATCGTGCACTTTTGGGCGCTGATCTTCCTCTACATCTGGGCCGGTCCGCACCACCTCCACTACACCGCGCTGCCCGATTGGGCGCAGACGCTCGGCGTGGTGTTCTCCGTCATGCTGTGGATGCCCTCTTGGGGCGGCATGGTGAACGGTATCATGACGCTATCAGGCGCCTGGCATAAGCTGCGCACCGATCCGATCATGCGCTTCCTGGTGGTGGCCGTTGCCTTCTACGGCATGTCCACCTTTGAAGGTCCGCTCATGTCGATCAAAGAGGTCAATGCGCTCTCGCACTACACCGACTGGACAGTGGGTCACGTGCACTCTGGTGCTCTTGGCTGGGTGGCCTTCGTTGCCTTCGGCGCGATCTATTATCTCGTGCCACGCCTGTGGCGGCGCACCATGCACTCGGTCGCTTTGATCGAGGTCCACTTCTGGCTCGCCTCGATCGGTATCCTTCTCTACATCACCGCGATGTGGGTGTCGGGTATCACCCAAGGCCTGATGTGGCGCACCTACGATGAGAACGGGTTCCTTCTCTACACGTTCTCCGACACGGTTGCGATGTTGCACCCCTATTACGTGACGCGCTTCCTGGGCGGTGTGCTCTATCTGACCGGCGTGATGGTGATGATGTACAACCTCTTCCGCACCGTCACCGGCCCGATCGTCGCCAGAACCTCTCCAACTATGTCAGCGCCTCAGGCTGGCCTCACACCGGCGGAGTAAACGGCTATGTTTAATCACGGTATCATTGAAAAAAGCACGCCGTTGATGCTGCTCCTCATCCTCCTGTCCTTGGGGATCGGCGGCATGGTGCAGATCATTCCGCTCTTCAAGGTGGAATCGACCATCGAACCGGTGTCGGGGATGCGTCCCTACTCACCGCTCGAGCAGATCGGCCGCAACATCTACATGCGAGAGGGCTGCTACAATTGCCACTCGCAACAGGTGCGCCCGTTCCGCGATGAGGTCGATCGCTACGGCCACTACTCGCTGGCCGCAGAGGGGATCTACGACTATCCCTTCCTGTGGGGCTCCAAACGCACCGGGCCAGATCTGGCCCGTGTGGGCGGCAAATACTCCAACGAGTGGCACGCCGCCCACTTGCGCAACCCGCAAGCCGTGCTGCCTGAATCGATCATGCCCGACTACGCGTTCCTGGAACGCCCGCTGGACTATGACGATATCGAGCTGCACATGCGCACCCTGCGCTTTGTTGGTGTGCCTTACAGCGATGCTGACATTGAAGCGGCCCGCGATGACATCATTGCGCAAGCCGTGCCGCTCATCGGCGACACCACAGCCCTGCGCGAGCGGTATGCAGGCGCGCCACTTGGCCCGTTCACCGGCAACGATGAAGTGGTCACCGAGATGGATGCAATGATCGCGTATCTGCAGGTTCTCGGCACGATGGTGGACTTCACCTCGTTCGATCCGGACACCATGCTGCAAGGCCAGGAGATCGGACGATGAGCGCTGAAGCCCTAATCGGATACTCCGAAGCCGCTTTCCTGACGGTCGGCTTGGTGGCCATCCTGTTCCTGATCATTCGCGTCTACCACCCTGGTAGCCGTGAAGCGATGGATGACCACGCCAACATCATCTTCCGTGGGGAAGATGCACCCGAACCCAGATCAGAGGTCGGATTAAAAACCCCTCAAGACGCAGGCCGCACAGCGGCAAGGCAGGACCACAATGGGTAATAAGATTGAACGCGACCCAATCACGGGCCAATACACCACCGGTCACCAATGGAACGGCATCCGCGAACTGCGCACGCCCGTTCCCACATGGTGGATGTTGGTGTGGATCGCATCCATCGCTTTTGCGGTGGTCTATGCGGTCTTGCTGCCCTCCATCCCGCTCGGTGACCAAACCACCGCAGGCACAACAGGCTACACAGCACGCCAAGCGCTGGAAGCGCAGTTGGAAACCGTGCGCACCGCACGCGAGGCGCAAGGCGCTGTTCTGGCTGAAATGGAGCTGGCGGACATCGTCGCCGATCCGGAGCTTGCAACGCTTGCCTTCAATGGCGGTCGCTCAGCCTTCGGCGTGAACTGCATTCAGTGCCACGGCGCTGGCGGCGGCGGTCAAATTGGCCAATTCCCATCGCTGATCGATGATGACTGGCTGTGGGGTGGTACGCTGGATGACATCTGGTATTCCATCAACCACGGCATCCGCAACGAAACGCTGGATGCACGCTTCTCCCTCATGCCTGCCTATGGCGACTTCTATGAGCAGGCCGAGATTGAAGCCGTGGCCGACTATGTTCTGGCCCTCAACCCATCCTCACCAAATCATGCAACGCGTGATCAGCTTCCTGGAGCCGAGATGTTTGAGCTGGAATGCTCAGCCTGTCACGGCGTCAACGGTTTGGGCGATCCGATCTTCGGTGCTCCCAACCTCTCAGACGCTGTGTGGCTGTATGGCGGCGAGCGCGAGCAGTTAATTGCGCAAATTAGCAACCCTCAGATGGGTGTGATGCCCGCCTTTGGCGAACGGCTCGATGAGGCCACCATCAAAATGCTGGCCGTCTACGTGCACTCACTGGGCGGTGGCGAAGATGCTGGTGCTGGCGAAACGGCCGCCCTTCAGTAGCGCCCCACCAACGTGAAAATGCTGCGCGGCACGATGGTCGCGCGGCAAAAAGTCCCGGCTCCCTTAAGGGCTAGTGCTGACGACGAACCGCCGGGCGCCGTGAAACATTAGCTTCACATTATTCAAATCTAAAAAAGGCATCCAATCCATGGTCGTGGGCTACCAGGCAGACGAGTTTCCTGGCGTCAAAAAAGTCTATCAAAAATCCGTCACGGGCACGTTCCGCCGGATCAAGAGTGCCGTACTGGCTGCAATCACGATCTTCTTCTTTGGCGCAGCCTGGATCCCGTGGAACCGCCCGGGCGATACGCCTGATCAAGCCTTTTTGATGTCCTTCACCGAAGGCAAGTTCTACGCGGGCCCTTGGACCTTCTGGCCACAGGATTTGTACCTGCTCACGCTGGTGCTTTTGTTCTCCGCCTTTGGCCTGTTCTTCACCAACACAATAGTCGGTCGCATTTGGTGCGGCTTCTCCTGCCCGCAGACGCTCTGGACAGATGGTTTCCAGATGATCGAGCGCTTCTTTGAAGGTGACCGTAACGAGCAAATCAAACGCGCCAAAGAAGGTCTCACGACGCAGAACCTTGTAAGAAAAATTGGTAAGCACACCGTTTGGGTGGCCATCGGCCTGCTGACCGGTTTGACGCTGATTGGATATTTCGGCGGAACGGTGAACACCTTCACGCAGGTGCCTACCTTCCAGGCCAGCACAGCCGCCATTGTGATGGTGGGTGTTTTTGGCGCACTAACCTATTTGCTGGCAGGCTTCGCGCGCGAAAAGGTATGTCTCTATATGTGCCCTTGGCCGCGCTTTCAGTCGGCCATGCTCGATCCCAACACCAAGATCGTTACCTACCATGCCTGGCGCGGTGAACCGCGCGGCAGCGCCAAAAAGAAGGCCGCTGGCGCCGACATTGGCGACTGCGTGGATTGTAATCTCTGCGTCAATGTTTGCCCAACCGGTGTGGACATTCGCAATGGCCTTCAATTGGGCTGCATTGGCTGCGGTCTGTGCGCCGATGCCTGTGATAGCATCATGACAAAGTTAAAGCGCCCAACCGGCCTCATCAATTTTGCCAGCCTTGCTGAAACGCATGATGAGGCACATCTGGCCGCACCGCTGGTGGAAGTGGGCGGCAACAAGCGCAAGCCAACGAAGGTCCGCTTCTATGGCTATGGCGCGCTGATGATTTTGGTGTCTGCCGCGATGGTGTTCACTGTGCTCAATCGCACCGGCTTTGACGTTGCCATCACGCCTGATCGCAACCCCGCCTTTGTCACACTGTCCGATGGGTCGATCCGCAACATCTACAATGTTCGTCTTTCGGATCGCGGCGCGGAAGCTGATACTGTGCGCTTTGAGGTGGAAGGTCTCGTTGGCGAAACCATCACCATAAGCCATGCAGGTTCAGCTCTTGCCGAAGGTGAAAATCCAACCATCGCCTTTGGCGACATTGAAGCGGCATCGCTGCGCGTGCTCATCACCGTACCACCGACACGGCGCCCTGATGGCCAAACACCGATCACCTTCTCACTGATCAATGGCGAAACAGGACAAGTGATGACGACGAGCAACACCTACTTCTGGGGTCCGGAAAATTAAGGGCGAGCCGGGAGGAAGGTTTTCAAGTGGCCGTTCAATTGGCGCCAAGGAAAGAAACACGATGAGCACAGATACGCTTCAGCAGACACCCCCCAAGCGCCGCGGCTTTTTCGGTTGGCTGATCGACTCAAATGGCTGGATACCACTGCTCTTTGTCGGTGGATTCCTCGTGCTCTTCGCGGTTACCGGCAACTTTGTGCGCCTCGCGCTCACCACCTTCCCAGGCTTGGTCACCACCAACGCCTATGAGCGCGGCCTCGCCTATGATGATGTCCTTGCCGCTGAGCAGGCTCAGGCCGAGCAAGGCTGGCAGATGGAAATCATTGCACCTGAATTTTCTGGCGAGGGTCAGTTGGCAGCTGTTTCGCTGGCCGATCGCAATGGGCAAGCCTTGTCCGGCGGCACGGTCATCATGATGGCTGAGCGGATGACCCGCTACGCCCAGCAGGTCCGTGTTCCTCTAAGCGATGTTGGCAACGGTCGCTATGAAGGCTCGGTCGATTTCCCGATCTCCGGGCGTTGGTTTGTCAGCGTTTTGGCCGATGTCGACGGCGCGCGGCATTTCGCAACGCAAGAAGTTTTCATCCACGCACCCGGCGTCAATTAAGAGCGCGGTCTAAAACGGTCTATGGCATCCCTCGACACATCTCTTGCTCTGCCTTCCAGCAAGCCTGGCACACGACCCAGCCTAGACCTTTCGACTGCGGTCGAAACAGATAAGGACGGCATGCACACGATCAATCTGTTGGTCGGCAATGTGCATTGCGGCGGCTGTGTGCGCAAAATCGAAGATCGCTTGGCGCAGGAACCCGGCATTGAGGTAGGCCGGGTCAATCTGTCGACTCGCCGATTGACGGTGAAATGGGCCGGTGAAGAAACCCGGGCCAACCTCTTCGCCAAGGCCATCGAAGATCTGGGCTATCCGGTGGCCCTCTACCGCATGGAAGCGGTGGTAGAACGCGACAAGAAAACCGAGCGCGAGCTGATCATGGCGCTTGCGGTCTCCTTCTTTGCCGCGGCCAATTTGATGATGCTCGCTTGGGCCGTATGGGCTGGCCATTTCGCTACCATGGGTCAGGCAACGCGCGATTTCTTCCATTGGATTGCCGCGCTGATCGCCGTGCCCTCGGTCTATTACGCCGGCCTGCCGTTCTATCGCTCAGCCATCGCAGCCCTGCGCAAGGGCCGCTCCAACATGGACGTGCCGATTTCCGTCGGCGTGACGCTGACCACTGCGATGAGCCTTTACGAGACCTGGACCGGCGGCCCGCACGTCTATTTTGATGGTGCTTTGATGTTGCTCTTCATTCTGCTCGTCGGGCGCTATCTCGATCACAAAGTGCGCGGCACGGCCCGCTCGGCCGTGCATGATCTGGCGATGCTCGCCGGTCAACCTGTGCAGAAGCTGCTGCCTGATGGCACGCTGCAAGCTGTCGCACCCGATAGCCTTGCCAGTGGCGATCGCATTCACGTGTCAGCGGGCGAGCGCATAGGCGTTGATGGCATCGTGCGCGAAGGTGGATCAAGCATCGACACGGCTCTCATTGATGGCGAAACCACACCAAAAGATGTCACCATCGGCGCCAATGTTCTTGCCGGGACCATGAACCTCACCGGCCCATTGATCGTGGAAGCCAAAAGCGTTGGCGAAGCCACTGTGCTTGCCGAAATCGTTCGCCTGCTTGAAGCAGCAGAGCAGAAAAAGGGCCGTTACATGGCCTTCGCCGACAAGGTTGTGCGCTGGTATTCACCCACGGTTCATGCCCTTTCGCTCGGTGCATTTCTCGGCTGGTGGCTCTTTGGCGGCATGGCCGTTCCCGAAGCGTTGATGATCGCGGTTTGCGTGCTCATCATCACCTGCCCCTGCGCGCTCGGCCTTGCTGTACCGATCACCCAGGTCGTTGCCGCTGGTCGGTTAAGCCGTCAGGGCGTGCTGGTGAAATCGGAAACCGCGCTGGAACGATTTTCGGCCATCGACACCATCGTGTTCGACAAAACCGGCACGCTGACGACGCTGGAACCGCGCCTGATTGGCCTGCCTGAGGATGATGAAGCCCTTAAAGTTGCCTCATCCGTCGCAGCCTCGTCGAAGCACCCGCTGGCTCAATCCATCCGCGCAGCCGCGCCCGATGTGCCTCGCGTCAAAGGCGTCGATGATACACCAGGCATGGGCCTTTCCTGGCAAAGCGAAGACGGCGAAGTACGCCTTGGTTCAGCACGGTGGTGCGGCTTGTCCGATGATCAAGCTGAAGCCAACGGCGCCTCCCATGGTGGCTTGGAAACCGAAGTCTGGCTCACCCGCCCTGGCCATGCCCCGGCGCGCTTTGCCTTCGCACCCTTGCTACGCCCGCACACCCGCCAGGTCATCGACACGCTGAAACAACGCGGTTTTGACATCGCCATTATGTCCGGTGACCGTGCCCGTTTCGTTGGCCCTCTGGCAGATCAGCTTGGCATCACCGATTGGCAGGGCGATATGACCCCTGCCGATAAGATCGCAGCGATTGAGACCATGAAAGCCGATGGCAAACATGTGCTGATGGTTGGCGACGGCCTCAACGACACCCCAGCCCTCGCCGCCGCTCATGCATCCTTGGCGCCAACCAGTGCCGCAGATATCTCAAGGCGTGCCGCTGATGCCGTGTTCCAAGGCAACAGCCTCACCGCACTACCCGAAACGTTGGCAACTGCGCGCGAGACACGGCGCATCGTGGTGCAAAACATCACCTTCTCAGTGGGCTACAACCTTTTCTGGGTGCCGGTGGCCGTGCTTGGCCTCGTAACACCCTGGATAGCCGCCATCGCTATGGCCGCCAGTTCTCTGATTGTCACGCTCAATGCGCTGCGCTTGGATGGCGCTGGACCGTTCAAACGGCTCGCCACCCGCACCGATTCGCCAGTCACAGCCCAACCGGCACAAGGAGCCATCTAATGGATGTGCTCCTGTTTCTGGTTCCGCTTGCGCTGTTTCTCTCAACAATTGGTCTAATCGCGTTCTTTTGGGCGCTAAAATCGGGACAGTTTGATGATTTGCAAGGCGCGGCCGAGCGGATCCTCTACACCGATGACCATCCTGAGCATTCTTTGCCTCTCGACACCACACCCACCAAGACGGATGAAAAGCAATGAGCACTTCAAACGCGGGCAAATCGACCGCCGGTAAAACCCTAGGCGGCCTCATCGTCCTCCTCATCAACATCGTCGGCTTTGGCGGCATCGGCTACGCCGTGGGCGGCGTCACTGGCGCTGTCTGGGTGACGCTCATCGGCCTCGTCCTTTTCGGCCTCCTGTTTGCCTGGCCAAGCCTTACCTCTGGTGCAGAACAAACTGGCCTTGCCAAGATCATCACTGCGCCCTTCGCGCTGATCGCAAGCATCATCCTGTTTATCCCAGCGCTCTTTGTTGGCCTTTTCCGCCGCTTGAAAGCGCAGCGCGACCGCAAGATGGGCATCGAGCCAACAATTGATGATGTGGATGACACGGGCGAAAAGCGCAGCTTCTTCTATGGCCGCTGGACTGACGCCACCACGCTCTCGCTGTTCCTGGTCAACGCGGTGGTCGCTCTGATCATTGCCGTTATCTTTTTCGGCCCCTCTGCCCTGATCGCCTTCGGTGTGATTGCTACACCAGTGTTCCTGGTGGCGCTCTTTCTGGTTGGCCTCAATGGTGCCAATCCAGAGCTTGCCAAGCCGCAGCCGGGCGAAGAGGTTGAAGAGCTGGCAATCTAAGCAGCTTCTCTTTGCCAAAACACACATTGGGCGGTGCCATAGGCGCCGCCCTTTTTCGTTAACCCAAAGAAACTCTGCCTAAAACTGCTCCTGCATGCGACGCAGGCCAACTTGGCGATCGGAAGCCTCCAGCGCATCGGACAGTGTGTGAACCCCGCGCGCCTCTAGGAGCGGCAGAAGCTTGATGAACACCTCACCGGTGGCAAGTGCGTCGCCCAGCGCCGTGTGGCGATCCTCAGGCGGCAGCACCACGCCAAACCGTTCCGACAACCCATCCAGCGATAGGCTTTCATCACGCCCCAAAGCGTGCGCTGCCAAAAGCAATGTATCAAGCACAGGTTGGTTGAACTTCACGCCCACCTGGCTTTCTTTGAGCGACAAAAACTTCATATCGAACGCAGCATTGTGGGCAATCAGCGCACCGCGCCCCACATAGCCGTGAAACCGCGGCAAGGTCTCACCAATTGTCGGTGCATCGGCCACCATGGCATCGGTAATGCCGTGTATCTTGGTGGACGCGGCGGGAATGGATCGCTGCGGGTTGACAAACTCATTGAAAATCTCGCCACGCAGCAGCCGCCCATTCACGATGCGCACGGCACCAATCGAAATGATTTCATCACCATTGGATGGCTCAAGACCTGTCGTTTCGGTGTCAAAAACCACGCTTGTAAGCGCCCGAAGTGGTCGCTGATCCAACTCGCTGGCATGTGGGCGATGCAGAAGATCAAAATCATAGAACTCGCGCCGTGCCTGTGCCGGCATAAAGGAACGCTCAGTTCGCTCATAGCGCTCGGCGGCCACCTTCAGAGGCAACCGCAAACGGGTCACACCCGCGCCAATGTTGCCATCAATGCGGAAACCGGTGCGATGCCGGTGTAAAATATCGCCGCCCGTGACTGATCCAAGATCTGGCTCCAGCCGTTCCTCCAGCCAGCTGGAAAGAACGTCATTGTCGACTGGCTCGCCAACATAGAAGAGGTCAACAAAGGCTTCCCCGTCTGACGCAAGCGTGGCGATAACCCGGAAGTCGCGCACATCGAAATCGACAGCAACGCGGTTGGCGATACGGTCCAGCAGATCGGTGATGGATGCGCTGTCACAGTGCAGCCAAACAGGGTCGCCTTCCACCGAAAACGTCAAGCCTCGGTCTTCGGAATCGCGTTCGGCCACGCAGTGGAACAAGGTGGTTGAAAACACCGCGCTCATCGGCCAAGCACCGGCAAGCACATCCAGGAGGAACGTATCGAGCCGCTCAACCTCCTCAGTCACCGCTTGCACCTCGGCCCTCAGATCCGCCGCATCGGCTTTGACGGTGAGACTGGTTAAACGCGTGCGCAGATCATCGCGGATATCAAACAGTGCGCGCTCGCGATAAAGCGCGGTCGCAAGCGCGTTGGTGACATCCTCAAAGGTCACCACATAGCCAACCGGTACCGCGCCGGCATCGTCCATCATCAGCGACATGCGGCCCTTGATTGTGTAACGACCATCAACAGTGCCGGCGATCAGCATGATGCTCAAACCGTCGGCATGGTCTTCATGGCGGCCAGACGCGTACCGTGCCTGCAAGCGCACCAATGCATGGCGAAAGGGCCGCTCGGCTAGCGTTTCAAACAACGGGCGGTCAAGACCCACCTCGCCCGTCACATGTAGAATCTCCAGCGCTCTGGCGTTGTAAAGCAGCACCTGATGCTCGAGCGTGCAGATCAGCACTCCATCGTGCAGATCGCGCAGCACGGTTTCTAGCCGCCCACGCACCACCGTTTCGCGTTGCGTGGCATCATCCCGACCGCTGGAAAGATGCGTTTCGAGCAATTGGCTCACCTCACGCACCACGCCACTCAAAAGCCCGGGATCGCGCAAACCCGAAACAGCCGTCGCGCCCTCATCAGGGACACGGGCCAGCGCGCCTTGCAAGCGTTGCGCGGGGGAAAGAGCTGTCGCTTGCACCTTGTTCATCAGCGCAAAGAGCATGGCGATCAGTCCCAGCGCGGCAAGTGCGGCAAGCGGCGCCAATGTTTTGGCCAGTCCACCATCGCCACCAAAGGCTATGGCCGCGGCCAGCAACATGACGACCAAAGATAGGCCCATGACAGGCATGAACAGGCTGCGCGCGGCGCGGCGCGGCTCAAAAGATGGTGGAGCTTTTTTGCTCACGACAGTCCCTCCCACAGGCACACGTCGGGTTTCATACCTCGGTGCCACGGTGTGCCGGGCCGCCCTGTTATTTTGTGTGTGGCTTAGCCCGTTGAAGCCAGCAGGCTATACATAGCCCGGCTGCCCTTCCTTGATCCTAGCCAATTGCACGGTCACCGTGCCCTATCCTTCCGTCGAAGCCAGAAGATCAAAGAGCGCCGTTAAGGCTTATGCCGCCGGTTGACCGTGGCGCGCGCACGTGGCGGCAACCAAGGGATCATCCAGCCCAGCTTGCGTCCAATCGGCATCGATTGGCATGCCGCGTTCGTCCAGCTCGGCATTATCGCCCAGAAGAGCACGCTCCCCGAGGTCGCAATTGATCATGTTGGTGGCAATCAAGACTCGCGAAAACCGCTCCATCAAGATCACATCAACCCAAACCATGTTTTCCAAATCGGGGTTGGTGCGCGCTGTTGTATGATCGATGGCAACAAAGCGGTTCACGCGCGGGATCAGATAGGTCCAAGGCTGATAGGCCACCGAATAATCAAAGGTTTGCACAACCTCAATCTCTTCCGGAAGATTGGAAACAACCTGATCAAACCAGCTGTATTCAATATGCACGGTGAGCAAAAGCATGCCCAGGCCAGCCGTTGCCGGATACATCCAGCGCGGCAGTTTGAGCCGAAACGTTTTTGAGATGATCAAGAGCACCGCGGCCAAGCTGATACCGCCGGCGATTGCACCAACATAACCTAGAAACATAGATGCCTTCCGGGCAAACAGGGAACACGATCAGCGCTCCGTTTAGCCCGTGACGGGTCAATTCACCACCCTAACCTTTAGGACGGGCCGCGAAATGTGGGCCGAGCTGCGCTCTGATCATTATCCCGCGCTGCGACCATGCCCCAACGCTGATTGCAGCCCTTTGATGATGCCAAAGGCATCCTTCAAATGATTGCGCTCAAACGACGAAAGCCGTGAGGGCGCCAAGAAATTATCTGGCTTTTCACCATCGCGGATCTGCCGCGCCTGATGGCGCAAGCGCATGGTGGAAATCAAATCATAGGCGTCGATCAGATCACTGGCACCAGATTTGGAAAGCGTGCCTACCTCGCGCGCCGCTTCCAAGCGCTCGCGGGTGTTCACCGCACCGATAGCACCTTCCAAAGCGTACATGCGCGCCAGATCAACAATCGGCACAACGCCATTGTGTTTTAGGTCCACCGTATCTTTGTGCTCACCGGACTTGATCAACGCAAAACCACGGAACAAGCCCAGCGGCGGGGTATGTTTGAGCGAATTGGCTGCCATGTGGGCGCGGAAAATCGAGTTCTTGGAGGCAAGCGCAAGCGTTGACTCCTGCAAGCCATCAAACAGGTTCATTTCGCCGTATATGGCCCGCAGATCGAACATGACCGAGGCCAACATCTGCGCCATGGGATCGGGTTTGCGCACCCAATTTTCAAAGTAGCCGCGCCAGACTTTCGCCGGTTGGCGCCATCTGTCGTTGGTCGCCATCATATCACCGGGACAATAGAAGTAGCCCGCTTCATCCAGCCCATCGGAAACGAACTGCGCCACGTCTTTGAAGTAAGCATCATGTGACGCCGGATTGAAATCATCGTGCAAGATCAAGCAATTATCTTGGTCGGACACGCCCGTCTGCTCACGCCGCCCCTGACTGCCGCAGGCAAGCCAGAGATAGGGAACTGGGGCAGGTCCATACTTCTCTTCGGCCATTTCCAAGAGCCGCGTGGTCAACGCATCTGTCAGCGAGGTCATCACCCGGCCAATCTCGTGCGGCGCGACGCCAGAGCCCACCAACTGCACCAGCAAGGCCGGTGCTTGCGCAATCACATCAGCCAGTTTTGCAGTCTCTGAAAGACGCCTAATATCGCCGATCATGTAGACGGCTGAAACCTGCTGGCGACGCACCAAGTTTGTCCGCGTGATAATGCCAACCGGCTTGCCATCCTCAGCAATCGGCAAATGGCCGATGCCTTTGCTGCTCATCGCAAGCATCGCATCAAAACCTGAAGCATCTGGGGCGAACGCCATGGGGTCTGCGGTCATCACCTCATCGACGGGGATTTTCGGATCACGCGCCTGCGAAACCACGCGCCCTGTGATATCCCCAGTGGTTAGCAATCCCACCAGCTGTTCACCATCGACCACCAGCACGCAGGAAATGTGCTTATCCGCCATGATGCGCGCTGCATCCTGCACACTCGTCCCCAGCGGAACGGTGATCGGGTTGGGCGTCATCAAGTCGCGCAGCGCGATGCCCACCAGACTGGCGTCCGCGTTGGAAGCCTGCTCGGCGGGTTTGGGCAAAAATCGCCCGAAAAAGGCTTTGAATGGACCGCTGGTTTCCACCAGCTGCATGAAGGTGGCAGTCGGAACGGTGTAAACCGCCACGTGATCACCGCGCGCTCGCGCCGACTGGTTAGCCACACCATCATTGAACAAGGCACGTGACCCAAAACTGTCGCCGGCATGCACCTGACTGATCACATCGCCATCAGGCGATAGCAGATCGACCTCGCCACGCGCGACGATCCGAAGGGCGTCAACGTCCTGGCCAAACCCGAAAATGATGGAGCCATCGGCGTAGGTCTCGACACCCAAGCCTTCGATCAGTTGCGCCATCGCCTCATCGGACAGGGAGTCAAATGGATGATAGTTGCGCACAAAGTCAGGCGCATTGGCGAGGGTCACGTCCATAAGGAGTCCTTGGCTTCAGCAGCGGCAAATCAGCGAGCTGACCATGCGCTCGGCTGGCGCTAAGGCCAATTGGGCAAAGCCCTTAAAAAGGACCGCAGACACCCCTGTAGCAAAGAAAAACGGGCCCCGCATAAGCGGGACCCGTCAAAGCATGTCGCAGTTTGCCAGGACCTAGTGGTCCACAGCTGCCGCGGCTCCACGTGGGAAGCGTACCGATTCCACCAGCGCTTGAATGTGCTCTGGAGGAGCAGCGGTCGCACGCGAGACCAGGAACGCAGCGGCAAAGTTGAACACTGCACCGATTGGCCCAAAGTGGGTTGGTGGAATGCCAAACAGATACTGCGAGCTGTCCAACATTGCCGTACCTGGGATGAAGAACCATCCAAGGAACAGGAACAGGTAGAGACAGGTCGAGATCAGACCGGCCAGCATCCCTGCGATCGCCCCTTGCGAGTTCATCCGCTTGGAGAAGATCCCCATCATCAGCGTTGGGAACAATGTTGCCGCGGCAAGACCGAAGGCCAGCGCCACAACTTGCGCCGCAAACCCTGGGGGATTGAGGCCCAGATAGACCGCCACACAGATCGCAACCGCCATCGATATACGCGCTGCAAGCAGCTCGCCCTTCTCAGAAATGTCCGGCTTGAACACCGACTTAATGAGATCGTGCGAGATGGCAGACGAAATCGCCAGCAACAAACCAGCCGCCGTTGAGAGCGCAGCGGCGATACCACCGGCAGCAATCAAGGCGATGACCCAGCCTGGCAGCTGTGCGATCTCAGGGTTAGCAAGCACGAGGATGTCACGGTTGAAGGTAACAAGCTCATTGCCTTCCCAGCCACGTTCAGCAGCCAACGCAGCCATCTCTGGATTGGCGTCGTTGTAGTATTGAATACGGCCATCGCCATTCTTGTCTTCGACACCCAGAAGGCCCGTGACCTGCCAAGTTTCGAACCAATCGGGCAACTCGTCGACCGCAACAGCTTCGCCTTCAATACCAGCCGGCCACATCGTGGTCGTGATGTTCAAGCGTGCCATCGCACCCACAGCCGGAGCGGTGAGGTAGAGAAGCGCAATGAACACCAAAGCCCAACCAGCCGATGTACGCGCATCGGCCACTTTAGGCACGGTGAAGAAGCGAATGATGACGTGCGGCAGACCCGCCGTACCAATCATAAGCGACAGGGTGTACAGCGCCATCAACCATGGATTGGTTGTCGCGGTGTATTCCCTAAAGCCAAGGTCCGTCAGAAGCCCATCAAGCGTCACCAAAAGATGCTGCCCAGCACCCGCCTGGCCTTCGGCCATGGTCGAGAACAGGCCAAGACCTGGGATCGGATTGCCCGTCAGGTTAAGCGAGATGAAGATTGCCGGAATGGTGTAGGCAATGATCAGCACGCAGTACTGCGCAACCTGGGTGTAGGTGATGCCCTTCATGCCACCGAGAACGGCATACACGAAGACCACCGCACCCGCGGTGAAGAGGCCTGCGGTAATATCGATTTCCAGGAAGCGTGAGAAGGCAATGCCCGCACCACGCATCTGGCCGATCACGTAGGTCACGGAGATCACGATGAGGCAGATGACCGCGACAACGCGCGCAGCGTTGGAGTAGTACCTGTCACCGACGAACTCAGGCACCGTGAACTTGCCGAACTTACGCAGGTAAGGCGCAAGCAGCATGGCCATCAGCACGTAGCCGCCGGTCCAGCCCATCAGGAACAAGGAGTTGTTGTAACCAACGAAGGCGATAAGACCCGCCATCGAAATAAACGAAGCCGCCGACATCCAGTCAGCAGCGGTCGCCATACCATTGACGATTGGGTTCACGCCGCGACCAGCAGCGTAGAACTCGCTCGTGGACGCAGCACGCGCCCAAAAAGCGATACCGAAGTAGAGGGCAAAGCTGGCCCCCACGACGATAAAGTTGAGTGTTGTTTGATCCATAATTGGTGCTCCCAGACCTACTCTTCATCCACGCCGTATTCTTTGTCCAAAGCATTCATGCGGAACGCATAAAAGAAAATCAGGACCAAGAACACGAGGATGGAGCCCTGTTGGGCGAACCAAAAACCAAGATCGGTACCGCCAACGGCGATTCCGGAAATAAGTGGGCGAAGTAGGATCGCAAACCCAAATGAGGCAAGCGCCCATATCACCAGGCAGAAGCCAATCAGGCGAAGGTTCGCCTTCCAATAGGCAGTGTTATCGGAGTTGTCAGACAATACGCGTCCTCCCTAAAGACGTTTCCAGCCCCTAGATCGCATCTGTCCAAATGGAAATCCCAGCGCGCCGCAAGGCACACGAAAAGCGGATTACCCAATGGTAACGATCCAAAGCTGGAGCGCAAACTATCGGAACGCTTTGGATTCTTGAAGCGGGTACGTACGGACTACCCCCTATACTTCCGGGTAATCGACGAACGGCGCCCTCCCTTCGGATAAGAAGGAAAAAAGTTTTTATTTTCAGTATTTTAGGGGAATAGACGGGTGAGTATTTCTGCTGCACTGCAGCAATATTCTGCATTGCAACTTTCGCGACCCGGTGAAAGCACGTAGCCGCCCACTTTGATGGACGGCTACGGAGCGACTTCATCCAGACCTATCGATCAAGCCTGCATTGCAGGAATGATTGTGTCGCCATAGCGCGCGATGATGTTCTCTTCATCGCCATTGTCCAGATAGATGTTGAACTGAGTCACGCCAACGCTTTCCAGCTCTTGAAGCTTGGCGATGTGATCATCCACTGAACCCAGAACAGCAAAGCCATCAATGATGTCATCGGTGATGAAATCAAGGTACGGATTGTCGCTCTGTCCGTGCTTGGAATAATCGTAGCCGCGACGCTTTTCCACGTAAGCCGTCAAGCTGTGAGGCACCAAATCCGTGTCGGCGCCATACTTTTCGACAATGTCCGCCACATGGTTGCCAACCATTGCTGGGAACCATTTGGTCGCCTCGCGCGCTTCGGCCATATCACCGATATAGGCCGGTGCCGCAGACATGACCTTGAAGTTTGACATGTCACGGCCAGCCTCGTTCCCGGCGGCGATGGCCTGGTCGGCCAGCCATTTGCAGATGCCCGGCTCGGCGATTTGCAGGATGAGCCCGTCGCCGACCTTACCGGCCGATTTCAGCGCCATTGGACCATAGGCAGCCACCCAAGCCGGAAGTTCGTATCCTGTCGCCCAAGGGAACTGGATGGGCGCCGGCACATCGCCATAGGTGACTTCTTCTCCGCGCACCATGGCTTGGACTTTGGTGATGAACTCTTCGAGCACAGCAAGCTTGGCGGGCTTCTTACCCATCACGCGCACAGCGCTGTCGCCACGCCCGACGCCAATGTCGAAACGCCCACCAGACTGTTTGGCCAGTGAGCCGAACATGGACGCGGCCAGCGACCAATCGCGGGTGTTGGGGTTGGTCACGCACGGGCCAAACCGCATGGTCTTGGTATGCTCCATGCACATGGCCATGGCTGCAAAGCTCTCGCGCCACAAAATGTGGCTGTCGTAGAACCAGCAGTAGGTAAAGCCGGCATTTTCGGCCTGACGCACCAAGGCGCGTGCCCGGTCAGGCTCGACGAAGCCTTTGAATGTGATCCCAAATTCCATCGGTTTATCCCCTTAGTATTGTTCGATTTCAGTCCAGGTAGTCGATGCTGGGCTAGGAAAAGTGGGAACCGGTTTTCCGCCCGAGCCCAGCATAAAAAGAAATCCCGAGCACGTTAGTGCTCGGGCGGCCATATCTTGATCCCTGCATGCGTGAACGGCACCTGCTTGGAAATATTGATGCGAATGAGGATGGGGGTTATCGCCTCAATGCAGCGTGCGGCACTGGCACCACCGGCATTGTAGGCTTCCACGCCAAGCTTTTTGATCAGATCCATCACCTCTTTGCGGGCATCCAACGAATTACCGCAGACCAGAATGTCGCAATTGATATCCCAGTCGAGATTGTTGAGCGTTGTTGCCGAAACATTGTGCAAGGCGCCAATAACCGGAATGTCGTCGCCAAGAATTGCTTGCGCCGCCTCGGTTGCCGAACCTTCCGGTGGCATGTCGACCGTCTTGGGGTCGTTGGGTGACAAAGGCACCACAATGTCCACCAAGATCTTACCGGTAAGCCCGCCCTTGATTTGCTCCAACGTCGCGTTGTGGCCAGCATAAGGCACCGAAAGGATCACTATCCGGTCGGCTGCAGCAACCGCCTCATCATTGCTATGGCCCGTGATCGGCGCGGCATCATTGCCAAGCTGCGCGGAAAGCGCGCCAGCGATCTCAGCGGCGCGGGCGCCATCGCGTGACCCTATGGCCACCGGCACGCCGGCACGTGCAAAGCGCAACGCCAACCCTTTTCCTTGAGGGCCGGTGCCCCCGACAATGGCAAGTGTCATCGAAACATATCCTCAGTTTGCGCGCGTATCAGGTCGTTCCCCCGCGCGTCGTTCGTTGTTGGCCAATCAAGGCCGCGAAAAAGCACAACCGGCGTTTGCGCCGCTTTGCCAATCACCAGACCCGACGCCGCCGCCACCTCATCGGCAAAAGCTGGCTCGGTCACCCTTAACTCGCGGCCGCGTGCGTCATGTCCACCCGCTTCGTTGATCCGAGCCGGAACACCAGCCAAACCAATGGCCACGTTCACCTGTCCAAGCCGCCACGGGCGACCAAACGTGTCAGTGATGATGATGCCGATATCTGTGCCGAAGCGCGATTGCAGCGCGGTGCGAAGCCTCTGCGCGCTGGCATCTGGGTCTTTGGGCAACAATATCACCTCGTCCGCACCACCAGTGTTGCTTTCATCCACCGCTGCGTTGGCAGAAATCAGCCCCAGCCGATGCTCACAGATCATTGTGCCTTCATTGGCATGCGGATGCTTGAAGGCGCGGACCACCCGCGTGCTTTCATCCAAAACCGCCTGCACTTTGCGGGGGTCTTTGGAAAGCTCCGCCCCGTAGCGCAGCGCGTCTTCACCTGGCGTGATGTCAGCAAGCCGCCGCACCTGCCCTTCGGCCTTGGAGACGATCTTGTGCGCAAGGGTGAGAATATCCCCCTCACCCGGCAACAGGTCAGCGGCCACCAGCGCGTCGCCAATCAGCGCCGCAAGGTCATCGCCCGCTATCACTTCCGGTATGCCTGGAACCGCCAGAATTTCCGCGCGCCTCATAGCTCAACCGCCTTGTTGAAAGCACCAAGCGAACGATCGAGCCCGCGCACCAGGCGGGCGCCAAGGTCAGAGGAGCGATCGACATCGTAGAGCAGGCTCGTCAGCGGCATGACCAGGCACGAAAGTCCGGCCTTTTCCGCCAAAGCCTGATGAGCCGCGCAGCTATCTGGGCCATAAGCGAAGGTCATGGCGTCAGGTGGGGTAACCACGAGCGCGTTTGTCCCGCCATCATGGGCCGGCGCGAGGATCACGGACTTCTCTTCGCGGGGCATCGCCAACAGCGCTGATAGGTCGCTTAGCGCCGGGTCGGCCAGATCACCCGGCAGAATGCAAACGCTGGAAAAGCGGTGGTGCGCCGCATAGTCCGCGCCCGCCTTTACCGCCTCGTTCAACCCTTCGCCCGGATCGGCCAACACCTGCACGCGAAACGGCAAACAGATCTCGGCAATCGCATCAGAATTGGTCACGACGACGATATGCAAGTCTTGGTCGAGCGTTTTGAGCACCCGGAGTGTCTGCCGAAACAAAGTGCGAGTCAGCGCCGCGCGAGTCTTGGCGGGCAGCGTATTGCCAAGGCGGGTTTTGGCCTCTGCGGGATCTTTCATCGGAATGACGATGCAGAGTGAGGCGTTGGATGAACTCACGGCGCCACCTCCAACAAATGGGAGGCAACATCGCGCTTGCGCTCCAGCGTTGGCATCAAAATGTCAGTCGTTGAAACCGCCATGCCCAGTGCTTCGATGGCTTGCTGGAGAGAGGCATCTTGGGCGTCGATCACAAGCACGTCGACCAGCCCTTGGTAAAGACGGGCGATACCCAGCGCAGAAGGCTCCAGCCCCAAACTTTCCATCATCCTGGCCGCCGGACCTTTGACCGTCTTGCCAGCAATCAATGGGCTGACCGCGATCACGTGCGCCGGTGCCTCGACCACAGCATTGTGCATGCCGGGTATGGCCAGGATCGGATCAAGACTCACCAAGGGATTGGAGGGAGCAAGCACAATAAGGTCCGCGTTTTCAAGGGCTTCCAGCGCCTCCGGCGTCGGCTTGGCGAATTCTACGCCCTCAAACCAAATCTCTTGAACCTCCGGCGCGCACTTTTCGCGCACGAAATATTCTTGGAAACTCAGAGGTCCAATATCGGTGACGAGCCGCGTTTGCATCCAATCATCGGTCGGCAGAACGATGGTCGGTTTCACACCAAAAGCCTTGGCAATATGGCGGGCAATATCGCTAGGACGATCGCCCTCGGCGCGGCGCATGGTACGATAAATATGCAGGCCAAGGTCTTTGTCGCCCAACGTCATCCAGGTGGGCTCGCCCAATTTTTCCAACATGCCGAGCGCCCGCAAACCTTCGTCCGCAACACCCCAACCTTGGCCGCGATCAATCATCCCAGCCAGCGTGTAGGTCACCGTATCGATGTCCGGTGAGACCCAAAGCCCGTGAAACTGCTCATCATCGGCGATATTACCGATAATGGTGAGCTCAACACCCTCCAGCGCGGCCAAACCTTCAGCCATTTTGGCACCGCCGACACCGCCTGCAAGGAGCGTCACCTTAGGCACGTTTGCGTTCACCTTTTTCGAGGAATGCCAAAGGGTTAGAACCCTTGCGATCGACCAAAGGCGCCTGCATGTCTGGGTCGGAATTCTCGAATTCTCGCACCGTTCCGTAAAGCGTATTCCGTTGCACAGGAACCCGACCTGCAGAGCGGATGATTTGCACCATCTCGTGGGCCGTCACCTCCTGGCCGTTCTTCGCTCCGGCGGCTCTGGATATGCTTTCATTCATCAGCGTGCCGCCCAAATCGTTGACGCCGCAGGCGAGCATCGCCTGCGCCATTTCGGGGCCAAGTTTTGTCCAGGAAACCTGAATATTATCGATGTATCCGTGAAGCATGATCCGCGAGACGGCATGCATTGCGACCACCTCGTCGCGGGTCGGCCCAGGACGTACGGCTGTAGGATCTTTCAGGTAAAGCGGCGCATCCTCGTGAACGAAGGACAGCGGTACAAATTCGGTGAACCCGGCAGGCGTTGGGCCCTGATTTTGAGACAGACCGTCCGCTTGCTTATGCAGACCGTCCGCTGTTTTAAGCAGACTAGTCTGCGGACCGTCCGCTTTTTGATGCAGACCGTCCGCTTGGTGAAGCGGACGAACACGCGCAATTTCGCGCAAACGCTCCAAATGATCGGCCCAATGCTGCGGCCCATCCACATGGCCGTACATGATCGTTGCGGTGGTCGGAATGCCGACCTGATGCGCAGTGGAGATGATCTCCACCCACTCATCGGTCGTCAGCTTGTCGCGGGTCAGAACTTTGCGAATTTCGGTATCCAGAATCTCCGCCGCCGTGCCCGGCATCGACCCCAATCCGCAGGCCTTCAGATCGGCCAGAAACTCGGCAATGCTCATGCCTGTCTTTTTCACGCCATACCAAATCTCAAACGGTGAGAAGGCATGAATGTGCATGTCCGGCAGCTCGGCTTTGATGGCGAGCAGGATATCGCGGTAATGCGTGCCCTTCATCTTTGGGTGCAGCCCGCCCTGGATGCACACTTCCGTGGCGCCGCGATCCCATGCCTCACGGGCGCGGGCGACAACAGTTTCCAGCGATAGAAACTCCGCGCCCTTATCTTCCATGCGCTTGGCAAAGCCGCAGAACTGACAGCCCATGTAGCAGATGTTGGTGAAGTTGATGTTCCGGTTGACGGCGAACGTCACCGCATCGCCGCAGACCTGGCGTCGCAGTTGATCGGCAACCGCCACCACGGCCGCCAGATCGGCACCGCGCGCGCGGAACAGAGCTTCACCCTCATCACGGCTCACCTCACCACCTGCCAAGGCCTTGTCCAGAATGGCCCGCACGCAGGCGGAGGCAGGTTTGGGCATCAGCATCAGGCCGCACCTTCCAAGATTTGCTCCAAAGCCTGTCGCGCCGCGAGCCCATCCTTGCGCGCCATCGCTTGCGCACGAGCGGCAACGGGCACGGCCACAAAGCCATCGGCATCCAGATAGGCGGGGTACACCGTCAACCGCTCTTGCAACGTAAGACCCTTTTCGGCGCAGGCCCTGGCGAGCCCGTCAAGCTGCGGCCAGGGGCGTTCGGGATTGATAAAATCGCGGGTCACTGGCGAAATGCCGCCCCAATCATTGATCCCGGCATCCAGATAGGCCGCGTGGCGGGAGGACAAGTTTGGCGGTGCTTGCAGGCTGATCGATGGATCAAGCATCAGCCGCGCGGTGGCGAGCGTCAGCAGCATATCGTCAAGCGATGGCTCGGAATGATTGGCCATGGCGATGCCCGGCTTGGCCTTGAAATTCTGGATGATCACTTCCTGAATATGCCCGTGGCGCTGATGCGCCGCATTGATCGCCGCCAGCGCCTCCACGCGCTCCGCCCAGGTCTCGCCAATGCCGATCAACAGGCCGGTGGTGAACGGCACCTTGTTGCGCCCGGCAACCTCAAGAGTGCGCAGCCGCGCCTTGGGCGTTTTGTCGGGGCATTGATGATGCGGCTGGCCCGGCTGCATCAACCGGTTGGACACGGTCTCCAACATCATGCCCATGGAGGCCGACACTGGCTTCAACTGAGCGATCTCATCATCGGTCAGCGTGCCGGCATTGACGTGCGGCAGCAGCGAAGTTTCTTCCAACACCAGCGCACACATGGCAGCCAGATAGTCGATCATGGAGTTATAGCCGAGCGCCGCCAGCGCCTTGGCGGCTTTCTCGTAGCGCTGCTCCGGCTTCTCGCCGAGGGAGAAGAGCAGCTCCTTGCAGCCGGTCGCTTCTCCCTTGCGGGCGGCGGCGAGCACCTCATCCGGCGTCATGATATAGGCGCCAGGATCATCAGGGTGCTTGACGAACGTGCAGTAGCCGCACGTGTCGCGGCACATGGTGGTCAGCGGCGCAAACACTTTGCGAGAATAGGTGATGGTCTCGCCCCAGTGGGCTGCGCGCATGGCAGAGGCCTGGCGCATCAGCTCTTGGAAAGGCGAACTCGCGCCGTTTCCTTGAAACGACCGCTCGGTCGCCAAGGCTTCAAACGCCACTGCTTCTTGCAGGCTGACCATCGACTGCCTTCCCCTCGCTCAAGCGCCTGCCTTCTGCGGGCAAAACCGCTTTCAAGAGAAAAGTAGACCATTTGGTCAAATTTTGGTCAAGGGGTGACTGCAACCGGAAAGGGTTGAAAGAAAGTCGGCAAGAACACTACATGTTGTGTATTGACTGAAAATGGCATCTATATATAGATAATCGTGGCGATTGCTTGTCGCCGAAAAAAGATAGGAACGTTGCTGGTGCCCGAAGTGGACGATCTCCCCAAACATTTGGAGTTCATACAGAGGATTGTCGAACGCCATGCAAGCAACTCCTTTGTACTAAAGGGTTGGTCTGTCACTATTATTGCGGCAGTCTTCCTTTTGGCTGTAAGGGGAGCCGAGCCGTCATTAGCAATGGCAGTGGGACTTCTTCCAGCACTAACATTCTGGACTCTGGACGCTTATTATCTTCACCAAGAACGACTCTATCGGGCGTTGTATGATCACGTACGAAAGTCGAAACCCGATTCCAACAATCGCTTTGAACTAGATGCTCGCCCGCACGCATCACGGGTTCCCACATGGTTTCAAACGCTCAAGGCACCGCCTGTGATGTGGTTTCACGCAAGTGTTTTAAGCGTTGTGGTCGTAGCGCTTACGTTTTTTTCACTTAGGTAGCCTGATGCCCCGCAAAGTGTTTTTCAGCTTCCATTATGACGATGTCACTCGTGCGAACATAGTTCGCAATTCAGATCAAATCACTCGCTGGTACAAGAAGGCCGCCCGTTTCCATGACAAGAGTCTTTGGGAAGAGGCAAAAAAACAAGGTTCCATAGCGATACAACGGATGATCGATGAAGGCTTAAGGGGTAGCTCGGTTACCTGCGTTCTAATTGGTAGCCGGACCTGGGAACGACCTTGGGTCCGATATGAAATCCTCGCGAGCTTAGCACGCGGTAACGGGATACTCGGAGTACGGATCCACGATGTAGGATTTGCGCCCCGAAGAGGATCGGTTGCAATGGGTTTACAAGACAATTCTAGGCAAGCCGCGAACCCCTGGATGCACGATGTTAGCTATCGACAACCAACTCTGGGAAGCTTGTTCGGGCTTGGTGTCCAGCGTCCTTCTCCCCCTCAGTCCGGTATTCTGAGTTCGCAATCGATCTCGGACGTTTTCTACGAACGACCACCAGAGCCTGGACCGAACCCTTTGCGTTACCTTGGCTACAGTATCGATAGATCGGACCAGTCGATACAGTTCCACGAAATTGATCAAAGGCATAGAACTTGGTGCTATTTTGACAAAGTGCGACCTGTCTCACTTGCGCAACTGCCGTGGCTCGCCACGCACAGTGACGCGGCCAATTTAGGCGATCTTTTCCATGTCTATGACTGGAAACTTGAGCACGGTTCATACTACTTTCCCACTTGGATCGAGGAAGCAGCCGCCCAAGTTGGCAGATAGCAGGCATTGGAACGTGAGCTCCGATTAGTTCCCTCAATGCGGCCGATAACCAGACGAGGCACGGCTGCAACCGTCATCCTCGCCCTTGTGGCGGGGATCTATTCCGATGAATTTGCGACGATCAGCGGCGGTGTGGGATAGGCCTCAGGCATGGTCCCTCGGCACAAGGCCGAGGGTGACGTCCGGTGGGTGTGACACACGCTCGCGTGACGCGGAGGGATGGCGATCTGTGGGTAGGGCAGGCACACAAGCATGACGCCGCTGGGTAGGATGACATCAAGGGCACCAAGTCCCGACCAAGCGGACAGTCGTGTCCGCGCGAGCCGGGCCCTCGATGATCACCTGTGCGAGGCCCCGGATCAGACGCGAGCGCCTGTCCGGGGCTTGACAAAACACCCCCATTGCCCGCCTCCCCTCTCCCTGCCTAAACTCCGACCCAAACGGGGGATGAACCATGCGCAAACGCTTCACAGCAAACCTGGCCACAACAGCTGCCACAGCGGCAATCACCGCGTGTCTGGTCACCGGCGCGAGCGCCCAGAGCACCGGTGAAGCCGGTGACGACGCGCCAGCGCGCACCGATCTGATGACCTTTGCGCAAGGCGTGTTGCCGGTTTCCATCAGCGCCAGCGCCGACTTCCGCACCGCTATGGAGCACGCCATCGGCGCCATCGATGGCAACCCCAGAAACTATGTGATGACGCCACGCTTTGGCGGACCCGCCGATACGCTGGAGATCGTCTACGCCCTGCCCGCCCCCACGCGGTTCGACAGTTTCGCCGTGCCCAACGTGCTGGAAACGCCAAGCCCCTCGCAAACCTTCTTCCAAAATGTGGAGGTGCTGGGCTCCGCCGAGAGCGCCGAGGGACCGTTTGTGCCTTTGGCCAGCGGCACGCTCACCGAGCATGAAGAACGCGGCCTTTCCACTGCCCTCACCATGGCGGGTGACCAAACCGATGTGCTATGGGTGAAGCTGCGGCTTTCAGGCGGGCTGGATGTGCAGGTCGAGAACACATTCTTTGAGTTCTCCGAGATTATCGGCACTGGCACGCAAGCCTCAGCGCCACAGTCGGACCTCTTCAGCGGCATCTGGGATGGGCGCGGCGTTGATATCGAACTGGCGCAGGAGGGCGTTTCGGTCACCGGCTGCTATGATCGTGGCAGCCGCCTTTCCGGCACCGTCGATGGCACCGTTCTGCGTGCCATAGGCGCCGATGAGGCGGGCATTCCCTCACACTTCATCCTGATCGCCACAGACGATGGCGCCTTGCGCGGCCTGCGCTCCTCCAATGGTGCACCCTTTCGGCCCTATGACGGGCAAGCCTCAAACGACGCGCCGGTCTGCCTGCCACCCGAACCGCCCGCGCTCGGCTGCGGCGACACGGTCTATGGCATCAGCTTTGATTTCGACTCCGACGTCATCCGCGCCAGTTCAAGCACCGTGCTTGACGATCTCTATGCGGGCCTTTCCGGCGACGCCGCAACCGGCATCCAGATCATCGGTCATTCCTCCAGCGAAGGGGCCGACGACTACAACCGCGACCTGTCACAGCGCCGCGCCGCATCGGTGGTCGCGGCCTTGGCCGAACGCGGGTTGGACGCAGGGCGCATGACAGCTTTGGGCATGGGCGAGGACGAGCCCATCGCCAGCAATGATGATGAAGCCGGTCGCTCGCTGAACCGCCGCGTGGAGATCAGCTGCGCCGGGTAAAACGGGGCTTCCCTCCGGCGCATGTTTCCATCGTCGCGCGCGTTGGCTATAGCCTCGACCATCCTTGGCGAAGCGGAACCGCATGACCACATCCACCCGTCGACAAAATGCAGTGTTGCTCACCAGCGAACTGGTCTGCATTGGCGGGGCGGCGATCAACCGCAAATACCACGCCAAAGCTGCGCTTATTGCAGGCACTTCCAACCCTGCAACCGGCCACATCACGTTTGGTGGCGTGGCACGCAATGTGGCTGAAACACTGGCGCGCCTGGGAGCCACCGTGACGCTGGTCTCGCTGGTTGGCGAAGACGAGGCGGGCCGCGCCATCTTGCACCATTTGCACGCGCTGGGCGTCGATGTTGGCCACATTGCCGTGGCGCCCACGAGCGCAACGGCGGAATATACCGCGATATTGAATGAGGCCGGCGATCTCCACATCGCCATGGCGGCGATGGACGCGTTTGAGGCGATCACACCAGCGGTGCTTGAAAGCGCCTGGCCGCATATCGCCGCGAGCGGATGGATGTTTGCCGATTGCAACCTGCCGCAAGACACGCTGCACGCCCTGCTGAACCGTAAAATGGGCGCCGAAACACGGCTCGCCGTCAACACGGTATCCGTGCCCAAGGCCGTGCGGTTGCCGAAAAATCTGTCGGCCATCGACGTGCTTTTCACCAATGCCGACGAGGCCCGCGCCATACTGGGCGGCACCAGTCAAGCGCCCGAAAGTCTCACCGCCGGGTTGCGCGAACGCGGAGCCGTGTCGGTGGTCCTCACCCTCGGTGCGCAAGGCCATCTGGTTCATGACGACACCGGCACGCACCAAGTTAGGGCGCTGGACGCTCACATCGTCGATGTCACCGGTGCGGGCGATGCGCTCATGTCCGGCACGCTTTATGGCTTGATGATGGGCCAATCGCTGGTCGATGCCTCGCGCCTCGGCGCGGTGCTCGCCACGTTCACTCTCGAATCCGAGCAGGACGTTTTGCCCGACCTCAACCCTGCCTGGCTGGCGGCGCAAACCGACCGCCTGGCGCGCATCACATCACGAAAGTTACCCGCATTATGACACCCGATACCCTGCGCTCCCTGGTCGATATCCACCCGAC
This sequence comes from Hyphomicrobiales bacterium, assembly GCA_040219355.1. Classification (GTDB taxonomy): domain Bacteria; phylum Pseudomonadota; class Alphaproteobacteria; order Rhizobiales; family MH13; genus MH13. The sequence goes on along the minus strand of JAVJSN010000015.1, from coordinate 200,268 downwards.
AGTCGCCGAAGCCCTGGCTGCAAATCGCCCGCTGGTGGCATTGGAAAGCACCATCATCACCCATGGCATGCCCTATCCGCAGAACCTGGAGATGGCGCTGGGTGTTGAGCAGATCATAGCCGAGGGCGGCGCGACGCCGGCGCTCATTGCGGTCGTCGATGGCCGCATCAAGGTTGGTTTGAGCGACGCGGAGCGCGCGGCTCTGGGACAAGCCAAAGATGCCCGCAAGGTCTCGCGCGCCGATCTCGCCTTCGCCGTATCGCGCAGCGAGAGCGCGGGCACCACCGTCGCCGCCACCATGATGGTGGCCGAGATGGTCGGCATCCAAGTGTTCGCCACCGGCGGCATCGGCGGCGTGCACCAGGGCGCGAGCGAGAGCTTCGATGTTTCCGCCGACCTGATGGAGCTTGGCCGCACCGGCGTGATCGTGGTCGCCGCGGGGGCCAAGGCCATTCTCGATATCCCAAAAACGCTGGAAGTTCTGGAGACCCAGGGCGTGCCGGTGGTCGGCTACCAAACGGACGTGATGCCCGCCTTCTGGTCTCGTGGTTCGGAGCATCCCGTGCCTTTGCGGATCGACAGCGCAGACGAAATTTCATCCTTCCAGAAGACCCGCGACCAGATGGGCATTTACGGCGGCATGCTGGTCGCCAACCCCATTCCGGCTGCCGATGAAATCCCGCAGGCCGAGATGCAAACCTACATCGCACAGGCGCAGGCCGATCTGGAAAGCCAAGGCATCAAGGGCAAAGAGGTCACGCCCTTTCTGCTCGCGCGTATCCTGGAACTGACCGACGGCAGAAGCCTCACCAGCAACATCGCGCTGGTGAAGAACAATGCCCGTCTTGCCACCGCGATCGCCAAGGCGCTGACATGAGTGACCTATCCCCCGTCATCGACGATCTCAGTCGCCCTGCCCCCCAGGCGAGCAACGGCGCTAACTGGCAGTTCATCGCCGACGGTGTCATGGGCGGTGTCTCTCTGGGCGCGATGGACCGCGAAAAGGTGGAGGGGCGTGAGGCTTCCCGCATGCGCGGGGCGGTCAGCTTGGAGAACAATGGCGGCTTCATTCAGATGGCGCTCGACCTTGCACCCGATGGTTCAGCGGTTGATGCCAGCGCCTTCACCGGCCTTGAGATCGACGTCACGGGAAATGGCGAAACCTACAATCTGCATCTGCGCACCACCGATGTGACGCGCCCTTGGCAAAGCTACCGGCAGAGTTTCATCGCCAGACCGACCTGGGAAACCCACCGCATACCGTTCGCCGATTTCACGCCGCATCGGATCGAAGCACTTCTTGATGTGACCAAGCTCCGCCGCATCGGCATTCTGGCGATTGGGCGGGAATTTGAGGCGGATGTCAGCGTGGGTGGGCTGCGGTTCTACCTGTAATTGGCTGACACAAAAAAGGGCCGGTCTCCCGGCCCTCCTTGCATCTCTTGGTGTTCCCGGTCGTTCTGTTCCTGACGGAACAATCACTGGCGGGAACAGCACCATTCATCACGTCGTCTGGCTGAGCGGTTGTTCTGAAAGAACAGAGCGACCCAGACCAACAAAAGAACGGCTTAGAGCCCGTCCGTAATGACAGACGTCCAAGCCCCTGTAGGACGCTCGGTGATCACAGGATCTTCACCACCGGTCAGCAGGGAATCAACGGTCGTCTCGGCAGCCGCAACATCCAGCGCGCCAGTCGAGCCAGCGGTCAGATTGTTGATCTCACCCATCATGCGGATCTGGTGAGCCTCGGTCTGCGCGCCGGTCTGGTCATATTCCAGCACGATCATCGCCGCTTCTTCAGGGTTTTCCTGGGCCCAGTTCCAGCCCGCCATCGAGGCGCGCACGAAACGGGTCAGCTTGTCGACCATCTCGGGGTCTTCCAGCGACTCTTCGAGGACATAAAGCCCATCTTCCAGCGTCGCCACGCCCTGATCGGTGTAGTTGAACACCATCAGATCGTCCGGGCTGAAGCCAGCGTCGATGACCTGCCAATATTCATTGTAGTTCATCGTCGAAACGCACGCGGCCTGACCCTGGATCAGCGGATCAACGTTGAAGCCCTGACGAACCACCGTCACGCCTTCATCGCCACCATCGGTGGGGATGCCAAGCTGGCTCATCCAGGAGAGGAAGGGATACTCATTGCCGAAGAACCAAACGCCCAGCGTCTTGCCGGGGAAGTCTTGCGGCGAAGAAATGCCGCTGTCGGCACGGCAGGTGAGCATCATGCCCGAACGTGCGAACGGCTGGGCGATGTTCACCAGCGGCACGCCGCGCTCGCGAGCGGCCAGAGCAGCCGGCATCCATTCGACGATCACATCGGCAGCGCCGCCTGCAATCACCTGGGGCGGCGCGATGTCCGGGCCACCCGGATTGATGGTCACATCAAGGTCTTCAGCTTCGTAAAGCCCTTCGTGCAGCGCCACATAGTAGCCGGCGAACTGCGCCTGCGTGACCCATTTGAGCTGCAATGTCAGTTCGTCGGCCGACAGCGCCGGTGCCGTCATCGCAAAGGATGAGGCAAGCAGCGCGCCCCCTGCGAGCAGTTTGGTTGCAGTATTCATATGTTGGAACTCCTTCCAGTTTTCTTGAACGCCTTTGCGGCGTCCATTCCCCTTATTCTTCAAGTCTCATCGAGCACGTCGGTTTGACGGATGCCAGAACGTAACCTGCCGCTCCATCAAGGCTATCGCACCATAGGTGAGGGAACCAGCCAAAGCGGCAACGAAAATTTCTGCCCACACCAGATCGATGTTGAGGCTGCCAACGGCCGTTGAAATCCTAAAGCCCATGCCGACAATTGGCGTGCCGAAAAATTCTGCAACGATTGCCCCAATAAGCGCCAGCGTGGAATTGATTTTCAGCGCATTGAAAATGAACGGCATTGCGGCAGGCAGACGCAGCTTGATCAGCGTTTGCGGGTAGGACGAAGCGTAGGTGTGCATCAGATCCCGCTCCATATTACCTGCAGCGTTGAGGCCAGCCAGCGTGTTCACCAACATCGGGAAGAACGTCATCACGACAACAACCGCAGCTTTGGAGGGCCAGTCGAAGCCGAACCACATGACCATGATCGGCGCGATGCCAATGATCGGCAGGGCGGACATGAGATTGCCCACCGGCATGATTCCAGCTTTCCAGAACGGCGAACGGTCCACGAGGATGGCGACAATGAAGCCCAGACCGCAGCCCATGACGTACCCTGCAATAACGGCCTTTAGGAAGGTCTGCTGGAAGTCGGCCCAGAGAATATCGACGCTGCCCGTGATGCGCTCCCACACCATGCTCGGCGGCGGCATCACCACCTGCGGCACATCCAGCCCGCGCGTGATCCCTTCCCACAGCACCAGAAGCGTGGCGCCGAAAAGCACCGGAATGAGAAGGTTCACCAGCACCTTGGGGGTACCGGAGAGGTTGAGGCCGGCAAGACGTTGGTTGGCGGCCCAGGCCACGATCCAGAAGGCAAGCGCCGCCCACAGAATGCTGGTTCCCGTGAGGCCCATCATGCGGCAGCCTCCCGCACACCGGTTTGAGCGCCCATGCGCTTGTTCACAAACGTGCCGATCCAGCCAATGGCGTAGACCAGGATCGCCGACATGAACGCCGCCGCAAACAGCGCCGCCCAGATCTGGATTGTTTGGCCATAATAGGAGGAGTTGAGTAGCCGCGCGCCGATGCCGCCCTGCGCGCCGGTCGGCAGCTCACCGACAATCGCGCCGACCAATGAAATGGCAACGGCGATCTTCATCGAGGCGAAGAGAAAAGGCAGCGAGGCGGGCAGCCGCAACTTCCAAAAGGTCTGGCTGCGTGTCGCGGTGTAGGTGTGCATCAGATCAAGGTGCATCGCTTCGGGCGAGCGCAGCCCTTTCACCATACCAATCGCCACCGGGAAAAACGCCAGATAGGTGGAGATGAACGCCTTTGGGATAAGCCCCTGCACCCCAAGCGTTGAAAACACGATGATGATCATCGGCGCGATGGCCAAGATCGGGATCGTTTGCGAGGCAATGATCCACGGCAGCAGCGATTTGTCGAGCACCTTGGAGTGCACAATGCCGACGGCAAGCAAGATGCCCAGCAGCGTGCCCATGGCAAAGCCGACCAGTGACGAGGACAGCGTGATCCAGGCGTGGAACACCAGGCTGCGCGGCGAGGATGGATCGCGACCAAACACGCTCGCCTGAAACTCGTTCCACACCTGATGCGGCGCTGGCAGGATCGGCCGGTCCATTGCCATGGTGGCTTGCACCATTTCCATGGTGGTTTTGGTCAACCCCATGCGCTCGAAACGCTCCGCCTCGATGCGCCAGTTCAGCGCCACCGTGCCAGCGTACCAGACCACCAGAATGATACCGAGAACGGTGAGGATGGGGAGGACGGAGCGGGTGATCATTTTTGGGGGATTCCCGCAATACTGGTGAGCGTATCGAGGATTATCTGCGCTTCTGTCTCATCGACGCCGTTTGCAAACTTCACCTGCCTGCCGCCATAAGACATGACCACACTGTTTCCGCTCCATGGCGCGGCGCTCGTCGAGCCAATCGGTTGTTCTTTGAACCAGGTTCGTTTGGCGTGTGTCACGTCGTATTCATACGATTTGCTGAGGGCCCCGACAGAAAGCTTTCGGCCAATCTGACTGCTCCCGATCCAAAGCGTGTCGGTCCCAAAACCCATCCAGGCCAAACTGATGGCAGTATAAATCCATCCAAAGGCCCATACGCACAGCCAAATTGCTGAGAACAGGTTGCCTGTGGCATCACCCGTTCCATCGAACAGGCCTGCTAAGGCAGCCAGTCCACCCACCGTCCACAAGCAAAGCCAAAAAGTCAAAAACAGAATAATGAAAAAGGGTCTGCGAGCAGGAACTTCGATTCGCGTGTAGCCGCCATCTTGCGTTACCGAAAGCCGCGAAGTTGGCTGGACCATCGACATACTCACACCACCTCCTCATAGGCGTGTCCAGCGCGCAGACCTTCGCGCACACGGTGGGCGATATCGAGAAACTCTTTGCTCTCGCGGATATCCAGCGGGCGCTCTTTGGGCAGCGTTGAGTTAATCACGTCCGTCACACGGCCTGGGCGCGGGCTCATCACCACGATCTTGGTAGAGAGATAGACCGCCTCTGGGATCGAGTGGGTGACAAAACAGATGGTTTTGTTGGTGCGATCCCAGAGCTTCAAAAGCTGCTCATTGAGGTGATCACGCACGATTTCATCGAGCGCGCCGAACGGCTCGTCCATCAACAGAATATCGGCATCGAAGGCCAGTGCGCGGGCGATCGAGGCGCGCTGCTGCATGCCGCCGGACAATTGCCAGGGGAACTTCTTGCCGAAACCTGAAAGATCGACCAGCGCCAGCGCCTTTTCGGCCCGCTCGCGCTGCTCGGCCTTGGCGAACCCCATGATCTCAAGCGGCAGCGTGATGTTGGCTTCAATCGTGCGCCACGGGTAGAGCGCCGGCGCCTGAAAAACATAGCCATAGGCACGGTTGAGACGGGCCTGATGCGGCGTGGTGCCATCGACCGTGATCGTGCCACCGGTGGGACTTTCCAGATCGGCGATGACGCGCAGAAAGGTCGTCTTGCCGCAGCCCGACGGGCCGATGAAGGAGACGAACTCGCCCTTGTGAATGTCGAGATTGACGTCCGACAGCGCGTGCACCGGACCGTCATTGGTCTGGAACGTCAGATCGAGGTTCTGGGCGGAGATAACGGGTGGGGACGTCACGCGGATACTTTCTGCACTTTTTTGTTGCATGCCCAAGAAGTGCACGATCCATGCCACGCACTCAAGGCGTCATCCTCGGGCTTGACCCGGAGATCCATCGGGAACGCGGATCATCCACAGGTGGTTGGCATTGTAATACTGGACCCTCGGATCAGGTCCGAGGGTGACGATGTATGGTGTGGCCGGGTTTTGGTTCATCCCTTGCCACCGGGTGCCGACGCACCTTCGCAACGATCAAGCACCCAACGTGGTGCGCCATCAGCCGCATAAACCGTCATTCTTGGACCTGGGCCATCACGATTAAGCTCAATGATGAACTGCTCTAAAGATGGAATGCCCTCGCCGCTGCAAAGGCCCTGCACGCCGTAACCGTTATCGCCGGGATAAGGCCAGACTTCAGCCCACGTGCAACCCCACTCATAGCCTGCAAGCCGGTCGGCATAGACATTGATGCCGCCGGGCTCGTCGATATCGTTGGGACCCATGGTGAGCCGCGCGCAGCCCAGCTCATCGCCGTAAACGCCATCAATAGGTAGCTCGGCGGCGAGTGCCGAAGTCGCAAACAGTGCTCCTAAAACTGTACTAAATACTTTCATTGATTTTTCTCACCGAACTCATGTGGCTCTTCATCAAAAACCATCCTGCAACAAGCAAAGCTCCGACGCCTAACGGACCAAAAACTGTGTTGTATGAATAGGTAATCAGACCACCAGCACTATCGCAGTTGAACACATAAGTGCCATCACCGCCGGCCTCTGGGGCAGGTTCGATCCAGACAGGAGGCCTACTGCAGTACCAGAGGCCATGAAGGATGGAATATGCCAGATAAACAGTTCCGCCCAACCAGACGAGCACAGCCAATCCCGTATGCAGCCACCTCTTAACGACGTATGTAAGTGCAAGGACGATTAGCACGTAGACCGCGACAAACGCTGCGACCAATAATGGAAGGCTCCAAGCGCCCAAACTCTAAACCCCACTTGCCGGAATGCCAGTGCGCTCCACTTTGCGTGGCGCGGTCACCTCTTTCCAGGTGGAAAGCGCGGTGTTCACCGCCTGGAACGGTTCGCGCTCGACAAACTTGCCGTGGCCTTCCCGCGTTTTCACCTCACCATCGTCGATCGCAACCATCCCCCGCGTCAGCGTGTAGCGCGGCAGGCCCTTCACATGCTTGCCTTCGAAGACGTTGTAGTCGATGGCCGACTGTTGTTTGTCGGCGGTGATGGTCTTCTCTTTGGCCGGGTCCCACACCACGATGTCAGCATCCGCGCCCACCAAAATCGCACCCTTTTTTGGGTAGACGTTGAGGATTTTGGCAATGTTGGTGGATGTCACGGCTACGAACTCATTCATGGTCAGCCGGCCGGTTGCGACACCATAGGTCCACAGCATCGGCATGCGATCCTCCAGCCCGCCGGTGCCATTAGGGATCAGCGTGAAATCGCCGACGCCGTTGCGCTTCTGTTCGGTGGTGAAGGCGCAGTGGTCGGTCGCCACCACCTGCAGCGACCCAGCCGCGAGCCCCGCCCACAGGCTGTCCTGATGCTTCTTGTCGCGGAACGGTGGGCTCATCACGCGCCGCGCTGCATGGTCCCAATCGGGGTGCTTGTACTCTGAGTCATCCAGCGTCAGATGTTGGATCAGTGGCTCGCCATAGGCGCGGATGCCGTTCTGCCGCGCCCTGCGAATCGCCTCATGCGCCTGCTCGGACGAGGTGTGCACGATGTAGACCGGAACGCCCGCCATATCAGCAATCATGATGGCACGGTTGGTCGCCTCACCCTCCACTTCCGCCGGGCGAGAATAGGCGTGCGCTTCCGGTCCGTTGTTGCCCTCGGCGAGCAGTTTCTGCTGAAGCTGCGCCACCACATCGCCGTTCTCGGCATGCACCAGCGGCAAAGCGCCCAGCGCCGCGCAGCGCTGGAAGGATGAGAACATCTCATCATCATCCACCATCAAGGCGCCCTTGTAGGCCATGAAGTGCTTGAAGGTGTTGATGCCGCGCTTCACCACATCATCCATCTCGTTCCACACCTGCTCACCCCACCAGGTGATGGCCATGTGGAACGAATAATCGCAGTTCGCGCGGCTCGTCTTGTTGTCCCAGCGTTGCAACGCTTCGAGCAGCGATTGGTCCGGATTCGGCAGGCAAAAATCCACCACCATGGTCGTGCCACCAGCAAGACCAGCACGCGTGCCGCTCTCAAAATCATCCGACGAGTACGTGCCCATAAACGGCATTTCCAGATGCACATGCGGGTCGATCCCGCCCGGCATGACGTAGCAGCCGCTGGCATCCAGATCCGTGCCGCCCGATAGATTCGGCCCGATTTCGGTGATGGTGCCGTCTTCGATTTTAACGTCAGCCTTGTAGGTCAGATCGGCAGTAACGATCGTGCCGTTCTTGATGATGGTGGTCATGGATTTTCTCCCTCAGGGACTGAGTCAGATTCGACTTCCAATATCCTAAAAATAGGAATGCCTTGGTTATCTTTGATTTCTTTCAGGATTTTACCGGTTTTGGGGACGGGCTCATATTGCATCGGCTCGCGGTTTGGCGGCTCCATACTTGGTTGGCCAGCCCGATATCTGGCTATGATGGAAAGCGCCAGGCCGGCAGTGAACGAATAAACACCGTCCCAATAGAGGTTGTTAGACTGAAATTCTTTGAGAGAGGCCACGCTGGCCGTATAAAACCAACGCGGGTCGGTTAGAAGGCGGCATCCATTGCCCAGGTAAAAGTCAACATCTCCAAATTCGAAGGCGCAATAGAACTCTTCGGCATCAATGAAGCCTGAACATACAGTCGAGCAGGAAGCGTGAGCTCCCTGACAAACGATACCGTCTCGAAAAATCGATAAAAAATAGACATGCTGGCCAACTAGCTCTGGATGCTTGTGTCGAACAATATCCAAGAATTTCTTACTGATAGACTTCCATTCGTCTACAGGAATACGGTCAGTCTTGTATTCATATCCAAGATTTTGAGCCACTTTCCGGGGAAAATCTGGGAAACCGAGCCATATATTAGCTGTCTCGCCGTAAGCATCAAGGCATCGCCGAGCTTCAGCTGCATCGGCAGGTAACAACAACTGCCGCCTCCAATCTTCGCAAACCCTCAGCAGGTCCACGCGGGTTCCATCCGGCAAGATGCCAACCTGGCTCACCCCACGATCTCCGCTTTTTCGACCACTGCGTGGAACAGCACATCCGCCCCGGCGCGGGCCCAGTCCTTGGTTATCTCCTCGGCCTCATTGTGCGACAGGCCATCGACGCAGGGGCACATGACCATAGCGGTGGGATAAAGCCGGTTGATCCAGCAGGCGTCGTGCCCGGCGCCAGACACAATATCCATGTGCGAATAGCCAAGGCGCTCGGCAGCCTCGCGGATCATGCCAACGCAGCCCTCGTCAAAGGCCGGTGGATCGAACTGGCCGACAATCTCGTGAGACAGCTCCACGCCGATCGCATCGCACAGCTTCGGCGCTTCGGCCTCAAAGCGTGTAACCATGCCGTTCAGCCGATCCAGCTCATGCGAGCGGAAATCGATGGTGAACACCACCTTGCCCGGAATGATGTTGCGCGAGTTGGGATAGACGTCGATATGGCCGATGGCACCCACGGCGTTGGGCGCGTTGTCCATGGCAATGGTGTGCACCAACTCGGTGATCTGGGCGAGCCCGCGCCCGGCATTCTTGCGCATCGGCATCGGCGTGGAACCCGTGTGGCTTTCCTTGCCGGTCACCGTACATTCAATCCAGCGCAGCCCCTGCCCGTGGGTGACGACGCCAATATCCTTGCCTTCGGCTTCCAGGATCGGGCCTTGCTCGATATGCAGCTCAAAGAACGCGTGCATCTTGCGGTCGCCAACCTTCTCCGTTCCCTTCCAGCCGATCCGTTCCAGCTCATCGACGAATTTTTTGCCCTCGGCGTCCACGCGGGTGTAGACATCTTCCTGTTCCAGCACGCCAGCGAAAACGCCTGAGGCCATCATGGCCGGGGCGTAGCGCGTGCCCTCCTCATTGGTCCAGTTGGTCACCACAATGGGGTGCTTGGTCTTAATATCCAGATCGTTCATCGTGCGGACGATTTCCAGGCCGGCCAGCACGCCGAGCACACCATCATATTTGCCGCCGGTGGGCTGGGTATCCAGATGCGAGCCGACATAGACCGGCAGGGCGTCGGGGTCGGTTCCCTCGCGGCGCATGAACATGGTGCCCATCTCATCGACACCCATGGTCAGTCCGGCGTCTTCGCACCATTTCTGGAACAGCCTGCGACCCTCGGCATCCTCGTCAGTCACTGTCTGGCGGTTGTTACCACCGGCGATTCCAGGGCCGATCTTCGCCATATCCATCAGCGAATCCCACAGGCGCTCAGGATTGATCCGCAAGTTTTCACCTGGCTGATTTCCTGGCGGGTTGCCTATTGACCCCATTGTGTTCCCCTCATCGCTGCAAACGGTTTAGGCAGTGAAGACCGCAATTGGCCCGACGTCAAGATTTTGACCATTTGGTCGAAAGTTTTCCGCTCGGCCGTTGCTGAAATCGTCACTTTATGCCTTTCTAGGTGCCCTTCTTGCACGCCCCGCCGGTTACGAGTCCGATCTTTGTCAAAGCCAAGCCGCATTCAATTGGAAAACCGTGCTGCGATCGCCGAGGCGGCGGTCAGCGAGTTTTCATCGCGCGGTTATCATGGCGCCACGATTGACGCGATTGCCGACAAGGCGGGCATGTCCAAGCCAAACCTGCTCTATTATTTCCCTTCCAAGGAAGTGATCTATAGAACCGTTCTCGAACAGATCGTCGAAGAGTGGCTTTCGCCGCTGATGACACTCGATCCTACCGCCGATCCGGTGGAAGAGCTGCGCCGCTACATCACGCTCAAGATGCGCATGTCAGCCGATCGCCCGCATGCCTCACGGCTCTTTGCCTCCGAGGTTCTGGCTGGCGCCCCGATCCTAAAGGACTTTCTGGAAACCCGCCTGAAATCGCTGGTGGAGGACAAGGCTACCATCCTCCAAGGCTGGATTGACGACGGCAAACTGGCGCCCGTCGATCCGGTGCATTTGATCTTCATGATATGGGCGACCACCCAGCATTATGCCGATTTCGAAGCACAGATCGATGCGGTCACTGGCGCGCAATCGAAGAAGCCGGGCTTCAATGAGCAGGCTTCGCAGGCGGTGCTGTCGATCCTTTTGAATGGCGTGCGACCGCGTTAGACGGGGTCCACTTTTGATAGGTCGTTGCGCGCAAGCATCTGGCTGAGCAACGCATGGACTCCGCGGTCATCGCGTGAATCCAACCCCGCAAGCAGCTGCTGGTTCACCTCGTCGATGATCGCGATCAGCGTCGGAGCAAGCTGCAGGGCCTTGGCCGTCGCGTGAACGGTGTTGGTCCGCCGCGAGGCTGGATGGGCGCGCCGCTCCAGGAAACCGTCCGCCTCAAGCGCATCGATCGACCGGGTGATTTTGTAGGCAGGCGAGCGGAATCGATTTCCGATTTCGCTTTGCGTCAGACCATCATGCTCCAGAACGGTCATCACAATTGCAAACTGCTGGATCGTCAGCCTGTGCGGCGCGAGTTTTTCATCCATCGCGCGATCCAATTGTCCGGCAAGCCGCTGAATCAACCAGCCGACGCTGCCTTCGCGCGCCGCACGAATGGCATCGGATGTGAGCGCCTTGTCATCTGTCATACGTCACCCATGATGGGCGGGCATAGGCAAAACAGTCGCGTTTCGCAACATTTGCATATTGCAACAATAAGGAAACTACGCTAAGAACCAATCACCAAAGGTCTGAAGGGAGCTTCGCTATGACCCGCTACCACCCCGCACTTGTCGCTTTGCACTGGGTCTTGGCGATCCTCATTCTCCTTGCGCTTTTCGGCGGCACATTCATTTTGGATGCCATGCCCAACGACCATCCCAACAAGATCGAAGGCTTGCAGGGCCATATGATCGTCGGCATCACGATCTTGATGTTGATGGTGGTGCGCCTTATCGTGCGCCTTCGCACCGCTCACCCACCTGAAGCTGACATTGGCAATTCAAGCCTCAACACGCTGTCCAGATGGGCGCATTGGGCCTTCTACCTGTTGATCTTCGGCATGCTCGCCTCGGGTATTGGCATGAGCGTGCTGGCTGGCCTGCCACCCATCGTTTTCGGCGGCTCTGGCGACCCGCTTCCGATGACCTTTGATGATCTGCCACCGCGCATCGCCCACGGCATTTTCGCCATCGCTTTGATGCTGCTCATCGCCGGACATATCGCAGCGGCGCTCTACCACCAATTTGTTCGCAAAGATGGGCTGCTGCGCCGCATGTGGTTCGGCAAACGCACCTAGACGCATCGCCAAACCTGCCTATTTCTTAGGCTGGACGAAGGTTTTGTCATCCCCTACGCTTTCAACCGAGCCTCGATCAACGAGGTCGGGCGCGACGTAGGTGAGCCTACGAAAGCGCTTCCAGTACTAGGGAGACTTGCGATGAAGAGAACCACCCTCACCGTCACCATGCTTTTGGCCGGCACATTCCTGGCCTCGACAGCCAGTGCCGAGACGATCCGCTTCTGGACGACCGAAGAGCAGCCTGAACGCCTGGCCATTCAGGAACAAATGGCTGCCGACTTCGCCGCCGCCACGGGCAACGAAGTACAGGTCATCCCGGTTACCGAGTCCGATCTGGGCACCCGGGCAACGGCTGCCTTCGCGGCAGGCGATCTGCCAGACGTGATTTACCACACGCTGCAATATGTGCTGCCGTGGAACGAAGCTGGCATTCTTGATCCGGACGCCGCCACCGACATCATCGATGATCTGGGCGTGGACACGTTTGCTCCCGGCGCGCTGGAAATGGCCTCCATTGAAGATGGTATCTACGCCGCTGTGCCGGTGGATGGCTGGACCCAAATGGTGATCTACCGCACCGACCTTTTCGAAGCTGCAGGTCTTGAACCACCAACATCCTACGACAGCATTCTGGCCGCCGTCGAAGCGCTGCACAATCCGCCGGAACTGTTCGGCTTTGTCGCCGCCACGAAGATCGACGAAAACTTTATGAGCCAGGTGCTGGAGCATGTGTTCCTCGCCAATGGCGTCTCGCCGATCGACGATGATGGTTTTGCGCCGCTCGACGAAGCCTCAACCATCGAAGTTCTGGAATTCTACAAAGCCATTGCCGAGGCCTCCCCTCCAGGCGACCTTTTCTGGCAGCAATCGCGTGAGCTCTACTTCGCTGGTCAGGCCGCGATGATCATCTGGTCGCCATTCATCTTGGATGAGCTGGCCGGTCTGCGTGACAGCGCCCCACCGACTGTTAATGACGACCCGACATCGCGTGAACTCGCCTCCAACACCGGTGTCGTGACCACCATCTCCGGCCCGTCCAATCCTGATGGCGCGGCGTGGGCGGACATCCGCTATCTCGGCATCACCTCTGGTGCCAATCTGGATGTGGCACAGGACTTCGTCGCCTATTCGATGAGCGAAGGCTATATGGCGACGCTCTCCATCGCGCCGGAAGGCAAGTTCCCGGTCCGCCGCGGCACCGAAGACAATCCAACGGAATTTGTGGATGGTTGGTCGATGCTGGATGTCGGCGTGGATCGCCGTGCGCCGCTGTCCGACCTTTATCCTGAGGAGGTCATTGGCAGCATCGTTGCCGGTCTTGAAACCGCCGACCGCTGGGGCGTGAGCGAAGGGCAGCTTTCAATTGCTTCGCAGATCATCAACTCGCAGATCATCAACCGCTATGTGCGCGAGTTCATCGATGGCGAGCGTGATGCTGCCGCCACCGTGGCGATCATCAACGAAGAGCTGGCAGCCGCCATCGAATAGGCTGCCTTAAAAAATGCTGGATGCGGTGCGGCTTTTTTGGCGGCACCGCACCTCCCCCTCCGGCACCCAATATTTGCGAACATGCATTGTGTCTGACCGCACCGGGTGAACGCCGTGTCGATTGCTGACTCTTCTTCTCTGGGACCACAAAAAGGATCGGGACCCAGATCCCCCCTTGGCCCGCCCAGAGGGTCCGGCCCCATGCGCAAGCGCGAGGCGAAGCTCGCCTTTGGCATGTTGTTGCCAACCGCACTGATCGTCATTCTGGTCGTTCTGGGGCCGTTGCTCGCCAACTTCTGGATCTCCGTCAAACCGGTGGAACTTGCCGATCTGCGCGCGCCCAGCATGCTGCTCACCGAGCGCTTTCGCGGCGATCCCGAAGCCGTTGGTGATGAGGTCGCGTTAGAATACCGCATGCGCAACTCCTCGCCCAACCAACCGGTGATCGAGGCAGCCTTTACCGACCAAATTCCCGAGGGCCTGACGGTCACCGGTTTAGACGAGCGCTGCACGCTGACCGGCCGTGAGCTTTCCTGCGCCTTGGGCGATTTGGAAGGCGGCTTCCGCGAGCGTTTCCAGCTGCAGGCTGAAGTCACGCAGGATTTTCTCGATAACCCGATCGACGTTCGACAAAGCGAGCCGACTGTCACCGGCTCCGGCGTCAACGTGCTGACCAGCTTTGATTTCACGCTCGAAAACTTCGAGCGCGTTTTCGACAGCTCTGAATTTTGGAGCGTCCTGCGCGTAACGATCTACTACACCGTCTTCTCCACCGCCGGCGCACTGATCGTCGGCCTGTTCGCCGCCCAATTGATGAACACTGCCTTCAAAGGGCGCGGCATTCTGCGCGGACTTTTCCTTTTCCCCTATGTCGCCCCGGTGATTGCCGTCGCCTTCACCTGGCTCATCCTGCTCGACCCGTTCTCAGGCACCATCAACGCCATGCTGGTCGAGATGGGACTGATAGGCGCGCCGATAAACTTCTTCGGCACGCGCGAGGTGGACATCACAATCTTTGGGCTGACTTTCGGGTTCCCCGTCGCACTCTCCACCGTGATTGCCTTCGAGGCGTGGCGGTACTTCCCGCTTTCATTCCTGTTCATTCTGGCAGCCATGCAATCGGTCTCCGCCGAGATGTACGAGGCCGCCGAGATGGATGGCGCCACGCCGCTGCAACAATTTTGGTACCTGTCACTGCCCCAGCTGGTCGGCATCCTCTCTGTGCTCTTCCTTCTGCGCTTCATTTGGACCTTCAACAAATTCGACGACATCTTCCTGCTGACGGGTGGTGCCGCAGGCACGCGCACGCTGACCGTACAGGTGTATGAGCAGGGCTTTGCGCTCTCCAATCTTGGCGCGGGCGCGGCGGTCGCCGTGGTCGTCTTCTTTGTGCTCTTGGTGTTCGCGCTCGCCTTTTTCAGGTTCTCGCCCAAAGAGGGAGGGGCATAAACCATGGCCATCGCAGAAACATCCCCGACGCCCGCATCGTCTGGCTTTGCCTTTGGTGCAGGCACACTGATCAGCGCGGTCATCGGGGCCTTGGCTGGCTTCGTGGTGATGATCGTGGTCGGCGTGACGCTCGGCCTGATCACCGGAGCATTTGCCACGCCTCCCGCAGGCGCTGCTGCACTGGCAGGTTTGGTGGCTGGCGCCTACATCGGCGCGTTGGATGCAAGTGCACGCGCCACGAAGCGATCACGCGCCATTGCCTTCATCCTCTTCCTGATCGTGCATCTGCTGGCGACCTTTGCCATGCCCTTTGGTTTGCCAATGGACGTCATCGCGGTTTGGCAGGGCGTCGCGCTTGCGGTTTTGGGCATGCTGACCGTTGTTGGCACAACGCTGATGATCGCCGACTTGCCCTCTCACCAAGTGTCACGCTACATGGCCGAAGCGGCTTTTATCCGCACGATGAAAGGGCTTGGCTTCGTGGTCTTCACGGTCATGGTGGCGCTCCCCTTTTATGTGATGGTCATGACCAGCTTGAAAAACCAGGCTGAGCTTCTGGCCAACCCGCTCGACCTATCCATCGATCTAAGCCAAGGCTTTAGTAGCCTCTTCTCCAGCTACTATGAGCTGTTCACCCAGTTCAACTTCGGGCGCTATTTGCTGGTCTCGTTTATCGTCTCCACGGCGACGGTGATCCTGACGCTGCTGTTCTCCATTCCCGGCGCTTACGCAGTGGCGCGGCTACGCTTCAAAGGCCAACACGCCTTCGCGCGATCAATCCTCTTAATCTACATGGTGCCTGCCATCGTGCTGGTGATCCCACTCTATGCAGTGTTCTCGCAGCTTGGATTGCGCAACTCGCTGCTCGGCCTGTTGATCGTTTATCCGGCGACAACAGTGCCGGTCGCGCTTTACATGCTCAAAGGCTATTTCGAGGGCATTCCGGCGGAGTTGGAAGAAGCTGGGCTGATGGACGGACTGACGCGGCTTGGCGTGATCCTCAAGATCACGCTTCCGCTCGCCCTTCCTGCCCTCGCCTCGGTCTCGCTCTACGTCTTCATGATCGCTTGGAACGAGTTCCTGTTCGCCTTCATGTTCCTCGACGATCCATCGATATTCACGCTGTCGCGCGGCGTGGTCTCGCTCAACTCGTCGGAGGTCCCGCGTCAACATTTGATGGCAGGCGCCGTGGTGGCCACCGTACCGGTTCTTGTCGTCTTCCTGTGGCTGGAGCGCTTCCTGGTGGCCGGGCTCACCGCCGGCAGTGTGAAAGGCTGATCTTTTGGGCGCAGCAGAAAACCTGGATATCGATGATGCCGCGCTGTCGCGCGAAGCACAGTCCATCATCACCGGCAATGATCGTGGCGGCTACACCGTGCCAACGGCAGGGCTCTACCCGTACCAATGGAACTGGGATTCGGCGATTGTCGCCATGGGCTTCGCCGCCTTCGATCTGGACCGCGCCTGGACCGAAATCGAAACGCTCGTCGCCCATCAATGGCCGGACGGCATGATCCCCCACATCGTCTTCCACAAGGAAGCGCCGACCTATTTCCCCGGCCCCAATGTCTGGGACACGGGCCGCCCGGTGCCGACTTCTGGGCACTCGCAGCCACCGGTCGCTGCCTTCTGCGCCGAGGAACTGCTCGCCCGCGACAATGGCCCGCTCGGCCAGGCCCGCGCCGCGAGGGTCTTCGACGCGCTTATGCGCTGGCACCGTTGGTGGCACGATTATCGCGATCCGGGCGGGCTCGGCATCGTGGCGGTGACCCATCCCTGGGAATCCGGCCGCGACAACTCGCCGGATTGGGATGACGCGTTGCAAGCCGTCGACGGCTCCAATGTTGCCCCTTATGAGCGCCGCGATCTGAAGCATGTCGATGCCAAGATGCGGCCCACCAAGGAGGAGTATGACCGGTACATCGCACTGGTGGAATTTGGCCGTTCGCTCGGCTGGAACGCCCGCGACATCGGTCAGCGCAACCCGTTTTTTGTGGCCGATCCAGGAACGACGTTCATCTTGCTTGCCGCAGACCGGGCGCTGCTGCGCATGGCGAGCCTGTTGAAGAAGATCGACGATATCCCCGTCATCGAAGAGTGGATCGCACGCACCGAGAAGGGCATCGATCGCCTGTGGGATGCGAGCCAGGAAACCTTCGCGGCGCTTGATCTTCGCACCTCCAAGCATGGTGGCGGCGTCTCGAACGCAGCCATGATGTGCTTCTTTGCAGATGTTGGTAACGACGACCAGCGCGCCGCCATGATCGGCCACTATCGGCGCATTCGAGCAAAGACACGCTATGGCGTCGCCAGCCACGACCCGGATCAACCGAACTTCAACTCGATCCGCTATTGGCGTGGGCCAGTTTGGGCGTTCATGAACATGATGATCGGCAAGGGCCTAAGCGACCAAGGCTATGACATTGAAAGCCGTCAAGTGTGGGACGACACGCGATCGCTGCTGTCCGGATATGGCTTTGCCGAATATTTCGATTGCAATGACGGCTCACCTGCCGGTGGTGGCGCGTTCTCCTGGACGGCAGCGACTTGGCTGCAATACGCCGCAGACGGAGCCCCTTGGGCTCCACAGAACAAAGAGTAGAGGGTTCCAATGGGCGCGATTGAACTCAAAGCGGTTGAGAAATGGTTCGACGACCTCCAAGTGATCAAGGGCGTGGACCTCAAGATCGAGGACGGCGAATTTGTCGTTTTCGTCGGCCCGTCGGGCTGCGGAAAATCGACCTTGTTACGGATCATCTCCGGCCTGGAAGAAGCCTCGCGCGGTGATATCTTGATTGATGGAAAAAGCGTTGTTTCCGCGCCGCCGTCTCAGCGTGGCCTTGCCATGGTGTTCCAGTCCTACGCGCTCTACCCGCACATGTCGGTGCGCGACAATGTCGGCTTCGGCCTCAAAACAGCGGGCAAGCCAAAAAGCGAAATCAAGGAAAAGGTCGACTACGCGGCAGGTATCCTGAAGCTCAACGACTATCTCGACCGGCGCCCTAAGGCCTTGTCGGGTGGCCAGCGCCAGCGTGTCGCCATCGGGCGCGCCATTGTGCGCGAACCGAGCGCGTTTCTGTTCGATGAACCGCTCTCCAACCTCGACGCAGCCCTGCGCGTAGAAATGCGCTTTGAGATCGCCAAGCTGCACCAAAACCTCGGATCGACCATGATTTATGTGACCCACGATCAGGTCGAGGCCATGACGTTGGCCGACAAGATCGTGGTGCTGTCAGCCGGTAAGATCGAGCAGGTGGGGTCGCCGCGCGAGCTTTATGAGCATCCCGCCAACCTGTTCGTCGCGCAGTTCATCGGCTCACCGAAAATGAACATCATTGCGTGCACCACGGTCGCCGAAAACTTCAAGATCGAGGGCCATGGCACGGGCAGCTTCCCGCAACACACCACCGGTCGCAAAGCGGTGAGGCTTGGCATTCGCCCAGAGCATATTCAGCTTGGTGATCCCTCTTACGCGCATATGCGCGGCACCGTGGATGTCGTCGAATATCTGGGCGCCGACACCTACCTTTATGTGACGCCCGAAGGCCACGACACGCTGATTGTGCGTGTGGCAGGCACCGAGACCGTGAAGGTGGGCGATGAGGTCGCGCTGATCTTTGAAAAAGACTTTGTCTGCTTCTTCGATGAGAATGGACAAGCCATCCGCTAATCAGCCGCCTGCAGCAGGTCCATCCATTTCGCGCATAGACCACCCGGTCATCCGCTTTTCCACCATGATCGCGACCACATACATGATGACACCCATTATGGCGGTCACCAGCAATCCAGCGAAAACCAGCGGTACTTCAAAGCGTGAGGATGCGACCATCATCAGATGGCCGATGCCGTTGTTGGAGGCCACCGTTTCAGCGATGATCGAACCGACAAAGGCCACGGTGATGGCGATCTTCAACGATGCGAAGAAGTAGGGCAGCGAGCGCGGAATACCGACCTTGACGATGATGTCGCGTTTGGAGGCACCCAGTGCGCGCAAAACATCTTTCAGCTCCGGCTCGACATTGGCAATGCCCGTCGCAACGTTCACCAGGATCGGGAAGAAGGAAATCAAAAACGCGGTAATGATGGCGGGTATCGAACCGATGCCAAACCAGATGACCAGGATCGGCACAACGGCCACTTTGGGGATCGAGTTGAAGCCGATCAGCACCGGGTAGAAGCCATTGTAAATCAGGCTTGACGAGCCAATGATGATGCCGGTCACCAGACCGAAGACGATGGCAATCGCGAAGCCAACGACAGTGGTGAAGGCGGTTTGCCCGGCGTTTTCCAGGATTGGCACCCGCCACTGCCACATCGCCTCGAAGATCACCGAAGGCGCCGGCAGAATGAACTGCGGAAAATCAAAAACCCAAACGGCAAGTTCCCAAAACAAAAAGAGACCGATCACCACCGCCCAGGGCATGATCCGTTCAATGGTTTTCGATGACATCTGAAAGCCGGACGGCGCCTTGTCAGCGCTTGCCGACGTCGCCTGCGGCGCGGTTGTGTCAGCCATTAAGCAGCATCCTGTCGCGCAGTGTAGATGTGGTCGCGCAAATCGTGGGCTATGTCACCGAAATCCGGGCGGAAGGTGATATCCAGCTCGCGCGGGCGGGCAAACTCAATCTCGCGCTCATGGATGATGCGCCCTGGTCGCGAACTCATCACATAGACTTTGTCAGCCAGATAAACCGCCTCGCGTAGATCGTGCGTCACCAAAATGACCGTTGGGTTTTTGGTCATCCAAACTTCTTGCAGAACGCCCCACAGTTCTTCGCGGGTGAACATATCAAGCGCGGCGAACGGCTCGTCGAGCATCAAGAGCGCCGGTTCATGGATAAGTGCGCGGCAGAGCGACACCCGCTGCTGCATACCGCCGGAGAGTTGCCAGGGGTATTTTTCATCGAACCCCTCAAGGCCAACAAGCTTCAAAAGCGCCCGCGCCTTGTCTTTGAAATGCCCCTTCCGGCGGCTCATTTCTGAGCGGTACGGCTGAGTTATTTCCAGCGGCAGCATCACATTGTCGAGCGTCGTGCGCCACGGCAGCAAGGTCGCCGCCTGGAAGGCCATGCCGACAATCGACAGGGGCCCAGAAACAGTTTGCCCGGCGACGGACACGCCGCCGGACGTCACGGGCCAAAGACCCGACATGGCTTTCATGAGGGTGGACTTGCCGCAACCCGACGGGCCTACAACGGCGATGAACTCGCCCTTATCAACGCTCATCGACATGCCGGAAAGGGCCAACGTGCCGGTCGCCTCTCCACCATAACGCAGAGACACATTGTCGATATCGACGAACCCGGTTCCCATGAAATTGTCTCCCAACGCCCTTAGTTGGCGGGCATCATACGCACATCCATCTCCGGCAGGTAAGCGTCGGAATAGACATCATCCACAGTCAGGACGTTGGGCAGATTGTAGGCGTCTTCCACCGAAGCAATGGAGCGCTGGAAAAAATCCCGATCGATGTTGGACAGACCACCGGCCACCACATCGGGCGTCAGGATCATTTCTTCGATGGTCATTTGCCAGCGACGCAGCTCAAGATCGGCATCGGTGAGCGGCTCATGGTCGACAAGCGCCTCAATAGCAGCTTCCGGGTCAGCAACCGCCATACCCATGCCCTGCATCATACAGGAGACAACCGCCGAAACAGCCTCCGGGTTCTCCTCAGCAAAGGCCCGGCTGGTTAAGATCGACGTTGAGTAAAGCTCAGCACCAAAGTCTTTGTAGCGGAAGATCCGCTGCTCATCCTCGGGCATACCAATGCGTTCCAGCGAGAACAGCGATGAGGTTATAAATCCGGTGATACCATCAGCCTCGCCCCGTGCCAGCATGGGCTCGCGCAGTTCCGGCGAAACAGAAATCCATTCCACCGTACTTTCATCAATCCCGGTCGCAGCAGCGAAAATTGGGAACAATTGGCGACCTGCATCGAAATCAGGCGCGGCGAGCGTGGTGCCATTGAAATCCGTTGGTTCTTCAATGCCGCTATCAGCAGCGACCACAGCCACCAATGGCGAACCGGCCATCATCACCGCAACTGCGATGAGGTCACTATCGGGGTTCTCGGCGCGAAACTTGATGGTCGGATTGATATCGGCCAGGCCCATATCATAGTTGCCGCCAGCCAACTCAACCGGCACGCGGCCCGATCCGAACCCTCGATCAAGCGTCAAATCGATGCCAGCTTCTTCAAAGCAGCCTGCGTTGCGGGCCACCAAGGCGAAGGCCTGCGGCCCCTGCCAAGCCCAATCCATCATGAAGCGAATGTCGGTTGCGGCAGCCGATGTCGCGCCCAGTCCAACACTGAGTGTTGCCGCCAGCAGAGTGCGGCTCATTGGTTTACGATCCATAGGTAACTCTCCTCGTCAAAACAGTACGGACCGATCGGTCCATCGGGCGCATCATTTCAAAAGCGCACCACCTGACCCAAGCGGTAAAGCGCAGGCGAAAGGCCCACAAGCAGCACAAAGCGCGACTCCTGCACATTTTCCCATCATGCTCAATATTCGCTCTGAATGCACGCCGCTTTGCCGCAAAACTAGGCAGAAATTAAAACGACCATGCTCATGCATCATCCTCCACGCGATCACGCAGGGAAACATGGGCAGCGACGACGCGCCAACCATCAGCCATTCTTGCCCAGCTTTGCGATTGCCTGCCGATCTTGGCGCTGCCTTCCCGCGTGAACTCGGTGTTGGCCGTTGCGAAATCCGTCCCAAAGGTGGTGATCACCGTGCGACGCAGCCTGCGGTCTAATCCAGCAGATGGCCGTGCCTTGCGAAACGCCAAAATCTCATCCTGGCCATAAAGGCTTTCACTGGGTCCGTAGCGAATGGTGTGCGCAGAGCTCCAAAAAAGCGCATCAAGCACCGCCACATCATTATCGATCAGCGCAGCCTCATAGCGCGCGAAAACCGCTTCGACCTCAGCCAGCACTATCGGGTCGTTGACCACCATCAGGCGGCAACTGGCATGCGCCGCGAAATAACGGCCAAATCCTCGTCGGTCAGCGCAACCTCCTGGCCGGAATGGATAAGCTCCGCGAACTCTTCATTGGGCACCATGGCACAGAGCGCATAGAGCTTGCCCGCGCCGGTGTTTTTCACGATGTGCTCCTTGCCCGGCGGAATCAGCAGCGAGGAACCGGGAGCCAGATCGACCTCGACGCCGTCGCACATGCCTTTGCCCGTTCCCTCCAGGATAAAGAAGAATTCGTGCGCGATGCTGTGCGTGTTGGGTGGCGTGGCGCCGCCCTTCTCGTAGATTTCCACGATGAAGGTGAAGGGCACGCCCTCGGCGACGGGATCGGCAAGGCAAGCGAAATAGTTCGTGTCATCGGGGCTGATCTTATAGGCCTTGAGGTCAGCGGGCGCTTTGGCCACAACCTGTCCCGTCATGATGTCTCTCCTTGTATGCCCGCGACAAAAGCGGTGGATGTCAGCGTGAAACCGAAGATCTGCCGGGCATTGTGCAGGGTGGCAGCCATGCAGAAATCGGGGTTGGTGGTGGCGCTCGCATCCTCGAACAGCAGCGTGTCGTAGCCAAGGAAGCTGGCATCGGCGAGCGTGTGCAGCACGCACTGATCGGCGTTCACGCCGCCGAAGAACAGCGTATCGACCTTGAGGTTGCGCAGGATGCTATCGAGCGGCGTGTCCCAGAACCCCGACATGCGGTACTTGTCGACGAAAAGGTCGCCGGGCTCGGGTTCCAGCGCGTCGACAATGGCCGCGCCCCAACTGTCTTTTTCCAGCACCGGCGCCTTGCGCGGGCCGACCGCGTCGCCAAGGCCGCCGCCTGTTCCATCGCCATCATAGACGTGCCGCAAGGCTGGCGAGACATTGGCAAGGTCCGGACGGTTGCCCCAATTGACCCAGACCACCGGCATGCCGACCGAGCGCGCTGCCGGCAGGACACGCTGCAAGGGCGCAATCGCCGACGCCGCCCGCGTCACATCCACACCGATGCCGGCAAGCCAGCCCTCGCCGTGGCAAAAGTCGTTTTGCATATCGACGATGATGAGCGCGCTGCGCGCCAGGTCAACCCGCACGGATTTGGGGCTGGCCTCCAGCGCTGCCGGTCTCGGCGGAACGGGTTCGCGCACCAGATCGGCCGCCGCCTCCCCGACCTTCCAACGGTTGCGCAGACTTGGGCCGAGCGGTTGCAGACCGTCAAATCGGCTCATAAACCCTCCACATCCAATCCCAGCCCCAGCAAGACCTCGTCGGCACCCGGCCACCCAACAAGGCCGAGGCCGATCGGTCCTTCGGGCGTGGAAAGCGCCGGAACCGCCAGTTGCGGAAGGCGGCCAAGACCCGATGGCGAGAGAATGTTCAAAGCGCGGTTGCGCACGCTGTCGAGGGCCGAACCTTGCAATCCTTTCACCGGCGCGACCCCCACCGCGCCTGGAACCACCAGCACCGTGCCCGGCAAGAGGGTCCCGGCAAGATAGGCGGCGATGTCCTCGCGCTTGCTCTGTGCGACGGCCACCTCGTCCGCCGCCAGGCCGCGCGAATAGGCAAAACGCTCCTTGATGCCAGGGCCAAGCTCCGGTCGCTCAGCCGTCACCCAGGACGCATGCACCTGCCAGGCTTCCGACGATTGGCAGACCCGAAAAACGCGGCGCCAGGCATCGAGGTCGCCAAGATCGCCCCCCGCCGGCGCGAGGATCATGGATTCGAGCGCCAGACCCAGGCTCTGCGCCAAAAGCTCGGCCTTGGCGACCAGCGCGTCCCGGTGCGCTTCATCGACCTGCGCAAACATATCCTCGGCGAGGACGAGGCGGTGCGGCGCCGCGCCGACACCGCCATGGCTCATCAGCACGGCCCCGACTTTCGCCAACAGCTCCGGCGACCGGCAGAACCAGCCGACCGTGTCGAAACTCGGCGCCAAGGGAACGGCGCCTCCAAGATCGATCCGCCCATGGCTTGGCCGCAGGCCCCAGACGCCGCAATAGCTGGCCGGAAGCCGCACCGATCCGCCCGTGTCGGACCCAAGGCCGATCTCGGCCAGGCCGCCGGCCACCGCTGCAGCCGAGCCAGCCGACGAGCCGCCTGGGATGCGCCCCGGCGCCGCTGGATTGATGGGCGTGCCGTAATGGGCATTTTCGCCGTTCAGGCTCCATGCCAACTCATCGGTCAGCGTCTTGCCCACAAAGCGGGCACCTGCCTGCAACAAAGACGCAACGGCAGGCGCATGCGCGTCAGCATCCGAAGCGTTTTTCAGCCAAACCGGTGAACCTGCGCCAGTCTTCAAGCCCGCCACATCGAACAGGTCTTTGACCGCCAGCGAATGCCCGCTCAGCGGCCCGTCCTGCGGTTCGACGGCATAGCCATCCAACGCATAGGGCGCATGCGCCATGAAAGCGCCAAGCCGGTCAGGCGTCGTTGTGGTGGGTTGGGCAAACATCATCATTCTGTCTTTCTGCGTGAGTTAGCACAGCAAGAGCGATGCCAAGTTCGGATGAGGAAGAGGCGAGGTCTCGCCGGTTGTGCCATCATGCGCTAGATAAAGAATAGCATTTTCTCTGCCCCAACCGATGGACACCGATGGCTTACGCCCCTCGCAACACTGCCAAACCACAACCAGCCATGAACGCGTGGCCGGACGTGGTTACTCGACTGGTTCTCATTGCGTTGTTGGCTTTGACGCCCGTTCCGGCGTTCGCCAAATCAGGTGCCGAAGTTGAACTTCAAGCCCTGTTTGCCGATTGGTTGGATGAAGAAGAGATCGCTGGCGGCGTGCTCTTGATTTCCACGCCAGATCAACGCCTCATCGTCACAGCTGGGGTTTCCAATACGCAAACCCAAACGCCGGTGGCACCCGATACCCGCTTCTATGCCGCCTCCACCGGCAAGACGATGGTAGCCGCCGCGATCCTTACCGCAGTCGACGAAGGCCGCATCGCCCTAAATGACCCGATTGATGGGTTTTTGGCATCACTGGACGGCACGGACCAATTGGATCGCGCTGGCACGGTCACGATTGAGCATCTGCTCAATCATAGCAGCGGGTTGCCAGAGTATCTCACCGACGATTTTTTCGATGCGTCCTTTGCAGCGCCCACCACCCGCTGGAGCGCCGCCGACGCACTGGCCTACGCTTATGATGAACCAGCCATCCCGTCTGGCGATCGTTTTGAGTACACCAACTCCAACTATGTGATCCTTGGCCATGTTCTTGAGACCTTGGATGGCTCGCTCGCCCAATCGCTTCAGCGCTGGGTGTTTCGCCGCGCTGATATGATGTCCACGACCGTTGGCGCACCGCCCAATCCTGGCGATGAATTCGCTCACGGCTACGATGTCGATGGCGAAGATGTCAGCGAACTTGGCTGGAACAGCGTGCTTGGCGACGGGCCCGTGATAACCACAGTTGCTGATCTGGAAGCGTTTGCCCGCGCCCTGTTTACCAGCCAACGCATCATCTCATTTGGCACGCGCGACGACATGGTGACATCTTCAAGATTGGAACCCTATTACGGGTTGGGCGTTGGCATCGACGAGGATGAACTTGGCATATGGTACGGCCATTCAGGCGGCTATGACGGGTTTGAAGCGGACTTGCGCTATTACCCAGAACAGGACCTTGTCCTGGCCTATTTGGTCAATGGCAACCAGCTTTCGGACAGCGATTTCCTCGACGCAGCCGCCGACTGGCACTTCGACCAATAGGTGTTTTTGGCGCCTTAGCGCGTAAACCACGCCGAAAAATCAACGGTTGCGCGGCTTCGGCCTCTTGAATTAAGAAAACCTACGCGTAAGCGCCGGCATGGCGGGCATTTACGCCACAACAAGAAAAGAAAAGTGCGCGCAAATGCGCAACCGCATCGTCTTCACAGGGAAAATCAGTATGAAAAAAGTACTCCTTGCTGGTCTCAGCACCGCTGCTCTCATGACCGCTACAGCCGCAATGGCTGATGATCATGAAGTAAAACTGGGCATCATTCTTGGCTTCTCCGGCCCAATTGAATCGCTTACCCCAGACATGGCCGCTGGCGCCGAACTGGCCATGAGCGAAATCAGCGACTCCGGCGTCTTCCTGGAAGGCAAAACCGTTTCGTCGGTCCGCGCCGATAGCACCTGCATCGACGCCGCCGCTGCCACCGCAGCCGCTGAGCGCTTGATCTCTGCTGAAGGCGTTGCTGCCATCATGGGCGCTGATTGCTCCGGTGTGACAACAGCCATCATCAACAACGCGACCGTGCCACAGGGCATCGTCAACGTCTCGCCATCGGCCACGTCGCCCGCGCTGACATCTATTGAAGACAATGGCCTGTTCTTCCGCACCGCGCCATCTGACGCGCGTCAGGGTATCGTGCTGGCTGAAGTTGTGATGGACCGTGGCATCGACGAAGTCGCTGTAACCTTCACCAACAACGACTACGGTCAAGGCTTTGCTGATGCCTTCGTTGCAGCTTTCGAAGGCATGGGCGGCACGGTTACCCTGTCAGCACCGCACGAAGATGGCCGCGGCGATTATTCCGCTGAGGTTGGCGCTTTGGCTGCTGCCGGTGGCGACGCTCTGGTCGTGCTCGGCTATGTTGATCAGGGTGGTCTGGGCGTGATCCGTTCCTCCATCGACACCGGCGCGTTCGACACATTCGTTGGCGGCGACGGCATGTTTGGCACGTCACTCGTCGACAATCTCGGCGCGGATCTGGAAAGCTGGTTCGGCACGCTGCCAGGCTCGGCTGTTGGCGACGACAACCCATGGCCAGCGGTTGCTGAAGCCGGCGGCGTCAACGATGAAGGTCCATTCGTTGGCCAAAGCTATGACGCTGCTGCCCTCATCCTGCTCGCCATGCAGGCCGGTGGTGAAGCAACGTCTGAGGCCGCTGCTGCCAACATGATGGCTGTTGCCAACGCACCTGGTGAACCAATCGCAGCCGGTGAACTTGCTCGCGGTTTGGAAATTCTGGCGGCTGGTGGCGACATCGACTATGTCGGCGCAACCGGCGTTGAGTTCAACGACGTTGGCGAGCCATCAGGCGTGTTCAACGAGTTTGAACTGATGGACGGTTCGCTCGAGACCGTGCGCACGCGTTAAGCGCTGCCGCTTTTTTGCACATCTTGATGTATGGCCGCTCCTTGCCGGGGCGGCCATACTTCTATTGAGTACCCAGCCAAGTTGGGGAGAGTTTGAGTGTATTGGGGGCAGCCATGATCCGCGTTACGGATCTGCACAAGCATTTCGGCGGTGTGCATGCCGTTGATGGTGCTTCCATCGAAATCAGGACCGGAACGATCACCGGTCTGATCGGCCCCAATGGGGCGGGCAAAACAACCCTTTTCAACGTCATCGCCGGTGCCTTCCCTCCGACATCCGGTAAGGTCGAGCTCGACGGCGAAGACATCACCGGCCTGCCAGCCCACGAGTTGTTTCACAAAGGCCTGTTGCGCACCTTCCAGATCGCCCATGAGTTTTCCACGCTCACAGTGCGCGACAATCTGATGATGGTACCGCCTGGCCAGCCCGGCGAATCCTTGATTAGTGCCTGGTTCAGGCCGTCAGCGGTGCGCGTGTCAGAAAAAGAGATCAGCGACCGGGTTGACGAAGTGCTCGACTTTTTGAGCCTCACGCACTTGGCCGATGAACGGGCGGGCAATCTTTCTGGCGGTCAGAAAAAACTGCTTGAGCTTGGACGCACCATGATGGTGGACGCCAAGATCGTCTTCCTTGATGAAGTTGGCGCCGGCGTAAACCGCACCCTGCTCAACACCATCGGCGATGCCATCATCCGCCTTAACAAAGAGCGTGGCTACACCTTCTGCATGATTGAACACGATATGGCGTTTATATCCCGGCTCTGCGATCCGGTTATTGTAATGGCCGAGGGCAAAGTTCTTGTCGAAGGCCCGGCAGATGTGGTGCGCAAAGATGAACGTGTCATCGAAGCCTATCTTGGCGTTGGCCGCAAACAGGCCGCCAAGCATGAGGGCGAGGCACCCAGCCAAACTGGGTCCGGTGAAGGGGCACCGGCATGACGCTCCTGCAAGCCAACAATATGCGCGGTGGTTACGGCAAGGCCGACATCTTGCAAGATTGCACCATCACCTGCGATCGCGGTGAAGTGGCGGTAATCGTCGGGCCCAACGGCGCAGGCAAATCCACCGCCATCAAAGCCATCTTTGGTATGATGGGCTTGCGCGAGGGCGAGGTGACCTTTGATGGCAACACCATCAATGCACTGCCCCCACAGGCACGTGTGGAAGCCGGGATGGGCATGGTGCCGCAAACCAACAATGTGTTCCCCGGCATGACGGTTGAAGAGAACCTGCAAATGGGTGCCTTCCTGCGCGAGGATGGCGGTGCAGGCGTAATCGACAAGGTTTATGAGCTGTTCCCGGCCATATATGAGAAGCGCTACCAGCATGCTGGGGAGCTTTCCGGCGGCCAGCGCCAACAGGTTGCTGTTGGGCGCGCGATGATGACCGAGCCCACGCTGCTGATCCTGGACGAGCCAACCGCGGGCGTCTCACCCATCGTGATGGATGAGCTGTTTGATCGCATTCTGGAGATCGCTAAAACAGGCGTTGCCATCTTAATGGTGGAGCAAAACGCCAGACAGGCGCTGGAAATCGCCGACACTGGCTACGTGCTTGTCGAAGGCCAAAACCGCTTCACTGACACCGGCGCGGCTTTGTTGGCCGACAAAGAAGTGCGCGCGACCTTCCTGGGCGGAGACCAATCCTGATGGAATTTGCCAACGCCCTCGTCCTGCTTTCCAACTTTGTCCTGATCCCGGCGGTCACCTACGGTGCGCAGCTTGCGCTGGGGGCACTTGGCATCACGCTCATCTACGCCATTTTGCGCTTTGCCAACTTTGCCCATGGCGACACGATGGCCTTCGGCACCATGCTCGCCATCTTCCTAACCTGGGGCATGCAGTCGCTGGGTTGGTCGCTTGGGCCACTGCCAATTGCCCTGCTGGCGCTGCCCCTGGCGATCCTCGGCACCATCGCCATGGTGTTGGCGACCGACAAGGTGATCTACAAATTCTACCGAGACAAACGCGTCGACGCCGTCATATTTGTGATGGTCTCGGTCGGCGTCATGTTCATGATGAACGGGTTGGTGCGCATCTTTATTGGCACCGGGGACATTAACTTTGCTGATGGCTCGCGCTTCATCATCCGCGCTGGCGAGTTTCGGGACATGACCGGGCTGGACGAAGGTTTGGCGCTGCGCACAACTCAAGTGATCACGATCGTGGTGGCGGTCGCGGTGATGGCGGCGCTCTTCTGGTTCTTGCAGAAAACCCGCACAGGAAAGTCGATGCGCGCCTTCTCCGACAATGAAGATTTGGCGCTGCTATCGGGCATTAAGCCGGAAAAGGTGGTGATGGTCACCTGGATGCTGGCCGCCGCGCTGGCGACCATCGCTGGCGTGCTCTACGGCCTTGACAAGGGCTTCCGCCCTTTCACCTATTTCCAACTCCTTCTACCCATGTTCGCCGCCGCCATTTTGGGCGGCATTGGTCAACCCGTCGGCGCGGTCGTTGGTGGCTTCGTAATCGCGTTTTCTGAGGTGGCCGTCACCTATGCCTACCGGCGAGTGTTTGAGTATCTTGGACCGGAGGGTTTTGAGGTGGATGGCCTGATGCAGCTGTTGGCAACAGAGTACAAATTCGCTGTTTCCTTCATCCTGCTTGTCATCGTCCTACTGGTCCGACCGACCGGTATCTTCAGGGGGCGCATCGTATGAGCGGTTCAAACTCATCACCCGCCCGCGTTGCTGCCGACCAGCCGACGCTTTGGCAGAACCCCATCCTGCTGTTTGCCATCATGGCGGCACTGCTCGCCCTGACCGGCTTTGCGCAAAGCTGGTTGCTGGCGCTGACAATCCTGCAGCTGTGCATCATTTCCGCGATCATGACCTTGGGCGTGAACGTGCAGTGGGGCTATGCCGGCCTCTTCAACGCAGGCACCATGGGTTTCGTCGCGCTGGGCGGCCTGGCCGCCGTTCTGGTGGCCGCTGACCCTGTGCCCGAAGCTTGGGTTGCTGGTGGCGCGGGCATTGGCCTCTCCGCGCTTATCATCTGCACCACGATCGCCGCTGTTCTCCTTGTAAGAGCCTATTCAAGCGGCTTGCTGCGCTTCCTTGCGACCGCTGTTTGCTTGGTCGTCGGTTATCTGGTTTTCGGCCAAGTTTTTGGGCCCGCCAGCGAAGCGATCGAAGCGGTAAACCCCGCCCAATCTGGCTATCTGGGTGGTATGGGCATATCCATCCTGTTCGGCTGGTTGCTCGGCGGCTTGCTCGCGGCAGGCGCCGCCTGGATCATCGGCAAGATCGCTATTGGTCTGCGCTCTGATTACCTGGCCATTGCCACGCTCGGCATCGCCGAAATCATTCTGGCGTTCATCAAGAACGAGGACTGGCTGTCGCGCGGTGTAAAAAACGTCACTGGCCTGCCGCGTCCTGTGCCCTATGAGGTGGATCTACAAACCGACCCAGCCTTCATCGAGCTTGCTGCCAATTGGGGTATGGAACCCAATACGCTGGCCGGCATCGTGGTAAAGCTTGCCTTCATCGCACTCTTCACAGTCGTCCTTGTGGTGTTGGTGTATCTGGCCGAACGCGCTCTGCGCTCGCCTTGGGGCCGCATGATGCGCGCCATCCGCGATCGTCCAGATGCAGCCTCGGCCATGGGCAAAGACGTCAAACGCCGCCACCTGCAGGCCTTTGTCATCGGATCCGCCATTTGCGGCATCGCTGGTGCCATGCTGGTGACCGTTGATGGGCAGTTCACCCCCGGCTCCTATCAACCTCTGCGCTTTACCTTCCTCGTGCTGGTGATGGTGGTTGTCGGTGGGTCAGGCAACAATCTCGGCTCGGTGCTTGGCGGCTTCCTGATATGGTTTGTCTGGGTTCAGTCAGAGGCGGTGGGCTTTGCCCTGGTTGATCTGCTCTCCAGTGGGCTTGATCCAAGCAGCTGGTTGGCTGGACACTTAACGCAGGCAGCCCCGCATCTTCGCCCAGTCCTGATGGGGCTTATTCTGGTGCTCGCTCTACGCTTCGCACCGCGAGGTTTGATACCGGAGCGGTAAACGAGAAAGGCCGGATGAGCGATCTAGACCTCCTGCCATCCAAACTGCTTGCCGTGCTCGTGCGGCCAGATTTCTGGCTGTGGCTTGGGCTATTGAGCGCGCTTTGGGCATCTTGGCGCGGGTGGCGCAAAATCGCCATGTGGGTGCTGGTCTCGTTGGTTCTCGCCGTCACGCTGGTCGGCTTTGTTCCGGTCGGGCAGGTGTGGCTCGCACCACTTGAAGGCCGTTTTACCACCAACCCAGACTTTTCCGGCGCACCGAGCGCAATCATTGTTTTGGGCGGTGGCGAAGATCCGCGCACCAGCGCAGCGTGGAATGCGCAAAACATTAACAGCGCGGGCGACCGCATCCTGCACACCATCCGCCGCGCCAATGATTTTCCAAACATTCCGGTTCTTTTCACCGGAGGCGCATTCAATGCGACAGGCGATCCATTGCTCGAAGGCAACGCGGAACGCGTGGGTGGAATGCTCGAAGCCTCTGGCATAAGACCAGAACGCTTGCATATCGGTGCGATCGCGCGCACCACCGCAGAGCATCCGGCAGATATCGCGGCCTTTTTAGAGGATCAGGGCTTGGAGCCAACCGCTGAGGCTCCCATCCTGCTCATAACCAGCGCGTTCCATATGCCGCGCGCCATGGGTGTGGTTTGTGCGGCTGGTTTTGTGCACGTCGTGGCCGATCCAACCGACCACCGAACCGTACCTGGCGCGCGCTGGCAGGACACGATCCGGTGGGCCTACGCCGGCAATCTCTCAAATCTACAGCTTGCGATACGCGAATGGGCCGGCCTTGTCGCATATCAGCGTGCAGGACACACCGACGCGCTTCTACCCAATGGCTGCTGACACGCCAGACCCTGCCTTGCCTCCAATCGCCCTTTCGGTGCGCCAACCCTCTGCTTGGGCCATCATCCATGGTGGCAAGGTAATTGAGAACCGCTCACTCGGCTCCATTCGCGCAGGTAAAATGGACTGCCGCCGCATCGCCATTCACGCTGCAGTTGCTCTCACAGAAAAAGAATATCGCTGGAGCTTGCACAAGCTGCAGGAACTGGGCGTCACCTGCCCTGCCCCAGGCGACCTGCCACGCAGCGCGATCATTGGCAGCGTTGATGTGGTGGACATCGTTTCAACATCCGATAGCCCTTGGTTCAGCTCGCGGCCGGGCAATCACGGCTTGGTCTTAGAGAACCCGGTGCCCTGCGATCCCATACCTTCGAAGGGAAAGCTCGGCTATTTTTCCTGGGAGCCGGCCGGACAACTGGCCGAACCAGCGCCCTGGATGCGCGGCTATGGCGCGCCGAACAAGGACGATCAGACGCTCAACCTGTTCGATGAACCGGAACCAAGCATTAAATCGCCTCCTAAGAAGCCTTTGGGCGAAGAGTGAAAGGCAAAGGTTAGCGGCCCCTACTCGTAGGGGCCCCCAACCTCCATAACCTGCCCATTAGGTAGGACCAACTGGTCCGCGTAGAACTCTCTTGGCAGGTCATCGTCCAGACGCCCATTCACCGTTATGGTGTCGCCAGTACTGACCGGCATGCGGTGTGGCCCGATATAAACAAGGATGCTCCCGCTCGCATCTCGCAACACAAAGGCGTCGCTATCGGTAATGCGCTCGACTGCGCCTTCTAGCGCTGCGGGTTCATAGGGTTGCAGCTGGTCGACCATCGTCAACTCATACGCCAGCGCCGGACCCGTTAGAATCGAGGCGGCAACAATCAGCGCAAGTCTAATCAATTGCAACGCCCAGAAGAACCAAAGCAACGATCGCTGCAAGCGCGAAAGCCCATGTCGGAGCCGTCAGGCTGAGCGGTTTCTTCAAAAAACTCATTACATCTTGAGTCTGCGGCTTCTGATCTGTTGTGTTGTCAGCAGGATTTTGTGTTTTTTCCGTCGGCTGGACGTCTGTCATCGAGTGATTCAAAGCTCCGTATTCGGGTTACAATGAGCACTACGTAGAAACCCGATCATCTGGAACAAGAAGCGGTGTGACGATTTCACAGAAAAGCCACAAAAAATCGTGCTGGGCGCGTGACGCTTCTTTATAAGCGGCGAAACCGCAGCGCTATATCTACGACATGCGACAGACCCGCAGTGGCCAGAACGCCCGCCACCCATGTCCACGGAGCATCGGTGAGCGAAAGACGCACAGCCAGCATCAACAACGCACCGGACAGCAGCGTTGGCCACAACACGGCCAGATGCGGGGCGACAAGGCGCGGCGCTGTTGGCACGCGCTTGTAAAGCACCAGAAAGACCAGCGTCTCCAGCGCCACAAGCACCAAAATGGCGTCAATCAAAGCGCCAGACTGCAGAAACTGCTCCACGCGTTGTGGCCGCTAAATCTGTGGTTTGGCAGACGCGTCGCCAGCATCCTTTGGGCCCGGCGAAACCAGCCCGAACAGATGCGCCACATCTTTGAAGAAGATGCGAGCATGGGCCATAGGATCAGCCCTCACCAGCTTCTTGTTCATATAGGCCTGCCAGGTAAGGCGCTGCACATCCGGGTCCTCGCAGATCGAAACAAAGCGCTCACGACGCTTGTCGCTGGAATACCAGAAATGCTGCATCATGCCCAAAATCCAAAAGACCCGGCCATGAGCTTTCATGAAGGTTTTTCGCGCACTCATGAGGGCACGCGCATCGCCGGTTTCCAGGAACTTCGCCGTAGCCAAGCCGGCCAACCGGCCGCCCTCCATGGCGTAATAGATACCCTCACCGGAGGATGGCGCAACGATGCCAGCAGCATCGCCAGCCACCAATACATTTCGGCCATCGTCCCACTTTTTGAGTGGCTTCAGCGGGATCGGCGCACCTTCACGACGCACGGTTTCGGCATTTTGAAGCCCTGAAATCTCGCGCAAGGTTTTGGTGGCGCCGCGCAGCGAAAAGCCTTTGTTGGCACTGCCAACACCGATGCTCGCATGCTTGCCGTGCGGGAAAACCCAGCCATAAAAGTCTGGCGACACGCGGCCCTGATAATAAACGTCGCACCGAGTCGGTTCATAGTCGGCGCTGTTGTCATTGGCCTCAGGCGCCTTGACGATTTCATGATAGGCAAAGACGCAGGGCACGCGATCGGCGTTCTTCACGGCCTGCTTGGCAACCGCAGAACGCGCACCATCGGCACCGATCAAGCCACGGGTGCGCACGGTTTCCAAAGCGGCTTCGGGATCGGCATCTTTGGAACGGAAATGCACCGTGACCGTGCCATCATCATTGCGCGAAAAATGATCAAACGTACCATAGGCCCGGTCAGCGCCGGCCAGAACAGCGCGTTCGCGCAGCCACTCGTCAAAGTCTTCGCGGTCCACCATGCCAACATAGCCGCCCTCGATGGGCATCGGCACTTGGCGACCGGAAGGCGCCACCATCAAGGCAGACTTGATGCGCGCGACAAGCAACGCATCGGGGATATCAAAATCCTCCACACAACGCGGCGGAATCGCCCCGCCGCACGGCTTGATACGACCATCCTTGTCCATCAGAAGAACGCGCCATCCTTCGCGCGCCAGTTCCGTGGCAGCCGTTGCACCGCAAGGCCCGCCGCCAATAACGATCGCATCATATTGCTCTGCAATCGCAGCGCCAGCTTTTGCGGATGCCAAGGGTTCATTTTGCTTATCTGTTTGCATCGCTCAAGGGCCTCCAACGCCCGAAAGATAACCATCGCCAGCCACTGCAAGGCGATTACGTTTCTCGGCCAGATGGCTCATGCCGATGCGCGCAGCCAGCAGCGCGGAGGCCAGGAACACAACACCCTCCAGAGTGAAAACAGTGGTGTAGGCAAAGGCCGCAGAGCCGGTGATGGCGCGCGTGATATCAATGCCCATGGTGCCAACCAGGCCGCCAAGCCCGAAGGCAATGGCCTGCGCTGCGCCCCAAAGACCCATGCGCACACCCTCGCGGTTTTTCCCGCCTTCCGATGCCAGACTCATCATCGAACCGATGGCGGCCACCGCAAACGCGCCATTGGCTAAACCCAGGGCAAACACGTTGGCTTGCAATGGCCAAACCTCTGGAAAACGGCTGGAGATGGCGAGCGCAAAGAGTGCAAGGCCGGACGCAACGCACCCGCCAACGGTCCAAGCCTGTAAGCTACCAAACCGCCGGCCTTTGAAACCCATGCCTGCCAGTGCAACGATGATCATGCCGAGCAGAACACCGCCATGCTGCGTGCCGGCCAGCTGTGTCGAAGCGCCGGGCGTGTAGCCGTAAATCGCACCAGCGAATGGCTCCAAAATGAGATCTTGCGTTGAATAAGCAAGCATGGAGGCGAACACGAAAATGGAGAAATTGCGCGCCTTCGGCTCCGCCCAGACTTCCCCGATCACTTGGCGAAAGGAAGGTCTTGGCTCGTCGGACGTTTCGGCAGCAGCAGGGACAGCTTGCCGCTGACCTTCAAGACCAACCACGGCCACCAACGTCAGCGCAAAGGCCAACGCGCAGACCACCGACGTCACCACGACAAGGCGTGTCATGGAGAACGGATCAAGCTGCCCGCCGGCAATAGCTGCGGTGAGGATGAAACCCACAATCATCATCACCCAGACAATGGTGGCCGCTGGTGCCCGGCGATGCGGTACAACTCGCACGGCAAGCAGCGTTAGCAGCGAGGTGCCGGACGCACCCACACCCACACCAATGGCGATGAAGGCAAGGGTTGCAGCAACAATGCCAAGCACCGTGCTCGATGCCATGAGCGCCACTGACAAGGATGCACCAACGCCACCCAGCGCCAAAACCGCCATACCACCAATGATCCACGGCGTGCGGCGACCACCCATATCGGAGCCGTAACCCCAACGCGGACGCGACAACTGAACGGCGTAGTGGATACCGACCAGAATGCCCGGAAGCATGGCAGGCAGCATCAGCTCAACCACCATCACACGATTGAGCGTCGACGTTGTGAGAATGACAATGGCCCCAAGAGCTGTTTGCACAAGTCCGAGGCGAACAATGCCAAACCAACCAAGTGGCTTCTGCCCGTGCACAGTCATCTAAAGGCCCCCAAGGATCAGGCCGCGCACCGCAAAAGCGCTGACCATCATGCCAGAAACGTAAAGTGTGGTCCCGGTCGCGTTGTAGATCGCCGCATTGCGATAGGGTTCGGCCAACAGGCGTTCGGTGTTCAATAGGTAGCGCGCCATCAACCCGACTTGGACGAGCAGCAATACCGCAACAGCCGCCGCAAACATCGGCTTGTCCCAGGCAACCAGAAGACCGACCACCACGACCTGAGGCAACGCCATTACCCAGCAGGCCAATTTGGCGGCACCCGACGCACCCAGCTGAACAGGCAGCGATTGCACACCCATCTGCTTGTCGCCTTCGATGGCCTTGAAATCGTTGAGCGTCATGATGCCGTGCGCGCCAATGCTATAGAGCACCGCCAGCATCACGATGCGCGCGTCCGGAAAAGCCGCTATCAGCGCGGCGGCGCCGGTAAACCAGGCAAGTCCCTCATAGGAAAGGCCGACCGCCGCATTGCCCCACCAACCGTTTTCTTTCAGCCGGAACGGTGGCGCGCTGTACGCCCAAGCCAGGAACAGCCCGACAAGGGTCGCCACAACCACCCACGTACCGAGCACAAACGCCACAACAAGCGAAAGCGCCGACCACACAATGGCAATGTAAAGACCCCATTGGCCTGGAATACGCCCAGAAGGAATGGGGCGATGCGGCTCGTTGATCGCATCAACATGGCGATCATACCAATCGTTGATCGCTTGGCTCATGCCGCATACCAGCGGGCCAGCCAGCACAATGCCGAGCACGGCAAAGGCCCACGACTGTGTGATGGAAACGCCCGAGGAGATCACACCGCAGGCAAACGCCCACATGGGCGCGAACCATGTTACCGGTTTCAGTAACTCCAAAACCGCCAAGGGATCGAGTCTCACGACACCGCGTTGATCAGCTAAAGGAGATGGCGATGCAGGCATGGTAAGGCCGCTACGTTTCATGCAATTGAGGCTACGCGCGGAACCAAAAAGTGTCAATTTTATTTGACGCTTTTTGGTGTCAACTAAGTGTTAGAACGTGGGCCTAATCGTCCACATTGTCTGTGGCCAAGTCACCCAGCCCAAACCGGTGCATCTTGGCGTAAAGACTTTGCCGTGAAACCCCCAGCATTTGCGCCGCAGATGCACGGTTGTCGCCGGTCAGTTTCAGCGCCGCTTCAATGCAAAGGCGCTCCACCACATCGGTGGTTTCGCGCACCACTTCTTTTAGCGGCATGTGACCAATCAAATCGGTCAATTGCTCGGCAGACTGAGCAGGGAAGCCTGTGATTGGCGTTTCTTCCGACGAGGTTCGCACAGAGCGGCGCAACACCAGCCCGTAAAGCGCACCGCTTTCACCAGGAACAGAGACGGCGGTGATCTCAACGTCTTCGGCAGACCCGAGCTCGCCGCGAACGACAGTGGGAAAGCGCCGCACCAATCCATGCTCACGCACGTTCGAAAGAAGCACATTTGCATCGACACTTGATCGCTCAAACCAGGAGTCGATCACCGCATCATGCACCTGCTCGTACGTGGCAGCTTGAACCAATTCCAGGAAGGCAGCATTGGCGCTTTGCACACGGTGCTGCTCGTCGATGATCACAAATCCTTCCGGCAAGCGGTCAATAACGGCCAGCGCGCCTTCGGCGCTGGCGGAACCTACGCTGACCGTCGAGATCGACCGCGGCAGCAACCGGACAAGGATGTAAGTCACATCTGCCTGACGAAACAATGAGCCCTTTAACTCCAGGCCGCCGGTTGATTCGCTTGTTGCATTGGCAATCGCCTCAGCACGCCCTACCGATTGCGAGGTGGCCAATAGCGAGCGCACAGCTTCGCGGTCTTTCGATCCAAACACATGGCTCGCACGGCGGCCGACAATCTTGGCCACCGGCACGCCGAGCAACTCGGCAGCCATCGGATTTGCATCCGTCACCGCCATAGTGGAAGCATCCACGATCAGCACCGCTTCGCCGACAATCTGGAACAAAAGCCGGTAACACGCTTCGGCCTGCCGCAATCGGGTGTATTCGCGCTCCATGGAAATCTGTGTGTTGACCAGCCGCTGCTGCAACCGGGCAAGCCCGCGCATATCGCGACCGAACAATACAATACGGCCCTCATCGCCAAGACGAACCGCCATGCAGTTCATCGGCAGCGATTCCCCGCTCTCGCCAACAAAGTTCAACTCGCGGCGGCGTGACACCAACCCGGAGCTGAGCTCGCCGAACATGATTTCAATCTTGTTGCGACTGTCTTCGGCGACGCAGGCACCCAATGGACGCCCGATCCAGCCATCAATGCCCTCACCGGTCAGTTCCGCGCCGGAATAGGCCATATCGAGCACTGCACCGTCAC
This sequence comes from Hyphomicrobiales bacterium, assembly GCA_040219355.1. Taxonomy (GTDB): domain Bacteria; phylum Pseudomonadota; class Alphaproteobacteria; order Rhizobiales; family MH13; genus MH13. The sequence goes on along the minus strand of JAVJSN010000015.1, from coordinate 161,825 downwards.
CATTGAGCACCAATGTCAGATCGGCGGCCGCCGACAGCAGGTTGGCGGCAGCCGCCGCATCCAGTGCGCCAAGATGGTTTTCAGCGTCATTGAAACTGCGAGCGACGTTGGGGCTAAGCAAAATATCTACCCCGCTTAGAAAGATCGATCACGATCTGGTGCTCCGTTGGTCAATTGTATGGGCGTTGCGGCATTATGCGCGACATCATGCGTTCAATTTGATCAAGCCCTTCACGTCCATCGCGGGCGATCAAATCAACGCCAAGCATTCGTGTCGACATGTTGGGTTCCTGTATGCCGTATCCACCCACCAGTATGAGTAAATTAGGATTAAGTGATTCATCGCGACAAGCCTTTACAAGGCTTTGGCAGCTTTGCAAATCGTCTGAGCTACCAATCGATAATCCTAAAATGCTGAAACGCGTTTTTCGCACCGCATCAAGGATAGCATCGCGGTCAACACTCGACGGACTGCGAACGGTCCAGCCGGAGCGGCGAAACAGCTCTTTGACAATCAACAAACCAAAGATGTGCTGATTGCCAGGCATCGGCGCGAACAATGCGCTGCGATCCTGGTCTGGCGCATTTCGCATGGTGCCCGCAGGTCCTGAACAATGCAGAACAACCTGCTCCAACGCTGACAGTCCGATGGTCACATCGCAAAAGCTACACGCGTCGCGCAACCACATATCGCCAAGTTCCTTGGCGGTCGGCGCACAGAGATCAAGCAACAGATCCGGCACAGCGTGCCCACGCGCTATCTGTGCATCAATAAAGCGTTTGGCCACAGAGGGCGCGAAACTGATCAAGAGTTCTGCAAACGCGGTGACGTCGGCATGTGTGACCCGAAGCGGATTGAACTCCATTGCCGGATCATCAATCCCGACCCCGGCATTGTCATTGGACCAATCGATATCTCCTGAAGAGGGCGCTTCACCAGTTTCATCGCGCAAAAGGCTTTGATGGGCCAGCAACAGGCGCGGAATAATCTCGCCCTCAATGGTATGGATCAGACCGTTTACCGATGACGCTTCAGCACCCGATGAACGCGACAGATCGCTGGGCACACCATCAGAACCAGCACGGCGGCGTTCTGGGCGCCCTTCATTTTGCACAATTGCCATACCGCTACTCCCCGTCGGTTGACCGGCGCCCAATATGACAAGCGCCTAAGCCTTGTGGATTGCCGTTGGCGCGCTCCTCAACTCCCAAAGAGAGCTTGGCAGCACTCGGCATCTGCTCAATCGAACCAGGCATGCATGCACTGGCTATTCAAAGACCCACCGAGAGCGGGTCATCTTGAGGCTGCCGATTGGCCTTTCAATCCACGTGATCACCTTAGGGCGACCCCCCGTACAGGCCAACAGCTAGTTCATTAGCTTCGTCATCAGTACGTGCTACTAGCGACTTGTTATCTGTCTGCGACGGTGCGCACACTTTATCATTATCCCCCCTAGCCTTTCCCAAAAAAGCCGATGTGTCAATTTTTTTTGACGTACAGTCTAATTGACATATTGGGCATGCCACTCCTAGATTGTGTAACAAGGCGGGCTCTGGTCCGTCGCGCCACAAAGGCACAAAAACGGGAGAGCGCGGCACCACATGACAGGGCAAACAGGCTCCAGCTCAGCACGTGATCAGCGCGCCTCTTCGGACGCGCGCGCGTCTCGTTCGCATGGTGCTGCAGGCCGGTCCAATCCCAATCGAAAAGCGTCAAGCCAGCTTTACACTCCTGAGCAACGCGCCCGACGCGACACCACACCTTGGACATTGGTTCAAGGTGTCCTTGCACCGGTGCAGTTCCTTGTTTTTCTTGTCAGTTTAGCGCTTGTCATCCGCTATTTGATGAGCGGCGAGGGCTTCGCGTTGGCAACCTCGTCAGTGGTGATCAAGACCCTTGTGCTCTACACGATCATGGTCACCGGGGCGATTTGGGAGAAGGTGGTTTTCGGCCGCTATCTCTTCGCTCCGTCCTTCTTCTGGGAGGACGTGTTTTCGATGCTCGTGCTGGCGCTGCACACAGCCTATTTGATCGCGGTCTTTTTCGATCTTTTGGGCGCGCAAGGGCAGATGCTTTTGGCGCTCGCCGCCTATGTCACTTACGTGATCAACGCTGCACAATTTGTGTGGAAACTGCGCCAAGCCCGTCTTCAAAGCCCTGCATCGTCACCCGCTAATCCATCTCTTTCGGTGGGGGCAACGTCTTGAACGAGCTTTCGCCGATCCAAAATGCGCCTGCGCAAGGCTGTCTTGAGAGACCGATTCTGCGTGAACGAGGCCAACGCGAAGTTTTTTGTGGGCTCACCGGCATCATCTGGCTGCACCGCAAAATCCAGGACGCCTTTTTTCTCATTGTTGGCTCGCGCACTTGCGCCCATCTCATGCAATCCGCCGCTGGGGTAATGATCTTCGCCGAACCACGCTTCGGCACGGCGATCATGGAAGAGAAGGATCTTGCCGGCCTCGCAGACGCCAATGAGGAGTTGGACAAGGTCGTGGCCCGGCTGGTCGAGCGCCGCCCCGATATCAAACTCCTGTTCCTGGTGGGCTCCTGCCCGTCAGAAGTGATCAAGCTTGATTTGGCCAAGGCTGCACAGCGCCTCTCGGGCACCTATGCGCCGGACGTGCGCATTCTCAACTATTCCGGATCCGGCATCGAAACCACATTCACCGAAGGCGAAGACGCGTGCCTGGCATCTCTGGTGCCAAGCCTGCCCGAAGCTGGCGAGGTCGCCGCTGATCAGCTGTTGATCGTTGGCGCGCTTGCCGATGTTGTTGAAGATCAGTTCACCCGCCTGTTCAACGCCATGGGCATTGCGAATGTGAACTTCCTGCCAGCACGCAATGCCGGTTCGATGCCTGCGATCGGTCCCGGCACACGGTTCCTGCTCGCTCAACCTTTCCTGACTGAAACCGCTCGCGCGCTGACCCGCCGAGGCGCCATTCATCTGCCCGCGCCCTTCCCCCTCGGCGCGCAAGGCACCACCGGATGGTTAAAGGTGGCTGCCGAGAGCTTCGGGGTCGATGACGCGCTCTTTACCGAGGTCACGGCGGCACCCAAGGCACGGGCCGAAAAAGCCCTCTCCCATTATCAGGCACTATTGGCGGGCAAGAGCCTCTTCTTCTTCCCCGACTCGCAGCTCGAAATCCCGCTCGCCCGCTTTCTGCATACCGAACTTGGTATGGTCCCCTTGGAAGTGGGCACCCCCTTCTTGAACAAGGCGCTGATGGCTGCCGAACTCGACGCCCTGCCCGACGATGTGCTGGTCAGCGAAGGCCAAGACGTCGACAAACAGCTCGACCGTTGCCACGAGCAGCGCCCGGACATCACCGTCTGCGGCCTTGGCCTTGCCAACCCGCTGGAGGTCGAGGGCTTAACGACAAAATGGTCGATCGAGCTCGTCTTCACCCCCATCCAAGGATACGAGCAGGCCGGTGATCTGGCCGAGCTTTTTGCCCGCCCTCTTGTCCGTCGAACACGGTTGGAGGTCTAGGCGATGCAACTCACCGTCTGGACCTATGAAGGCCCGCCCCACGTTGGCGCAATGCGCATCGCCACCGCGATGAAGGGCCTGCACTATGTGCTGCATGCTCCCCAGGGCGACACCTATGCGGACCTCCTCTTCACGATGATCGAACGGCGTAAGGAGCGTCCGCCGGTCACCTACACAACGTTCCAGGCCCGAGATCTTGGCAAGGACACTGCCGAGCTGTTCCAAACGGCCGCGCGCGATGCCTATGTCCGCTTTAAGCCACAGGCGATGATCTGCGGTGCAAGTTGCACAGCCGAACTCATTCAGGATGATCCAGGCGGTCTTGCCAAAGCCATGGATTTGCCGATCCCGGTGATCCCGCTGGAGTTACCGTCTTACTCGAAGAAAGAAAATTGGGGCGCCTCGGAAACCTTCTACCAGCTCGTACGCGGCATTGCCGGTGCGCTGGCTCCAGCTCCCGGCACCGCGCGCGCGCCACGTCCCGAGGGCCAGCGCCCATCGGCCAACATCCTTGGACCCACTGCGCTGGGCTTCCGCCATCGCGATGATGTCACCGAAATCACCAGATTATTGGGCAGCTTGGACATCGACATCAACGTCGTCGCTCCGCTCGATTGCACCCCAGCTGAGCTTGCGGGCCTTGGCGATGCCGATTTCAACGTCGTGCTCTACCCCGAAATCGCGAAGACCGCCGCCGACTGGCTGAATCGCGCCTTCGGCCAGCCTATGACCAAGACGGTGCCCATCGGCGTTGGCGCCACCAAGGCGTTCATTGCCGAAGTCGCCGAGATTATCGGCGCCGATGCAGATGCCTTGATCGCCGACGAGCAAAGCCGCCTGCCTTGGTATTCGCGCTCCATCGATTCCACCTACCTCACCGGCAAGAGGGTCTTCATCTTTGGTGATGCGACCCACGCGCTGGCAGCCGCCAAAGTGGCCGAAACCGAAATGGGCTTCAAAGTTGTCGGCCTTGGCACGTACAGCCGTGAGTTCGCCCGCGATATCCGCGCTGCCGCCAAAGACTATGGCGTCGAGCCATTGATCACCGACGATTACCTGGAGGTCGAGCAGGCGATCATCGAGGCAACACCAGAACTGGTGCTCGGCACGCAGATGGAGCGCCACATCGCCAAGCGCTTGGGCATTGGCTGCGCGGTCATCTCCGCACCTGTTCATGTTCAGGACTTCCCCGCGCGCTATTCCCCCCAGATGGGTTTTGAGGGCGCCAACGTGCTCTTCGACACCTGGGTGCATCCGCTGGTGATGGGCTTGGAAGAGCATCTGTTGGGTATGTTCCGCGACGACTTCGAATTCTCTGATGCCAATGGCCCCTCGCACCATGGTCACGCCCCCTCGCGCCCTGCCCCAAAAACCGAAACCGAAACCGCGGCTGATGAAACACTCGTTCAAGACGCGGCCAACACGCTGATGGACACCCCCGCCGATCTGGCTACCGGCTGGACGGCAGAAGCTGAAAAGGAACTGAAGAAAATACCGTTCTTCGTGCGCGGAAAGGCGCGCCGCAACACGGAAACCTTCGCCGCCGAACACGGTTTGGCAGAAATCACCTTGGAGACGCTCTACGATGCTAAAGCTCACTTCGGCCGCTGACGGCACCTCAGTGAAGGTGGTCATCGTCACGCTGGACAACCATTTGTCCGGTGCGGTGGAGCGTGCCCAAAAGATGCTGCTGCGCGAAATGCCCGGTGTTTCCATTGCCCTGCACGCTACCTCCGAGTGGGGCGACAATCCCGACGCGCTGGAAGCCTGCAAAAACGATATCGCCACCGGCGACATCATCCTCGCCACCATGCTGTTTATGGACGATCAGATCCAAGCGATCCAACCAGCGCTCGAAGCGCGGCGTGATCGTTGCGATGCGATGATCGGTATGATGTCGGCCGGTGATGTGGTGAAGCTCACCCGCGTCGGCCAATTCGACATGAGCGCGAAACAAAATGGCGCCATGGCGCTGCTGAAACGCCTGCGTGGATCGAGCAAAAAGCCCGGCGAACAGAGTTCCGGCGCCAAGCAGATGGCGATGCTCAAGCGTTTGCCGAAAATCCTGCGTTTCATTCCTGGCACGGCGCAGGACGTGCGCGCCTATTTCCTGACGCTGCAATATTGGCTGTCCGGGTCTGATGAGAACGTCGCCAACATGGTGCGCTTCCTGGTGAGCCGTTACGCCGCCGGTCCGCGCGAGAACCTGCGTACATCCGTTAAAGCCGACATGCCCGCCGACTATCCCGAGGTCGGCATCTACCACCCCGACCTGCCAACCCGCGTGACCGAAACGGATGCTGGCCTGCCGACACCGCCAAAGGCGCGCGGCACGGTGGGGCTCATCCTCATGCGTTCCTATCTGCTGGCCGGCAACACCGCCCATTATGACGGGGTTATCCGTGCGATCGAAGCGCGCGGCTTGAAAGTCATCCCGGTCTTCGCATCCGGCCTTGATGCCCGCCCGGCAGCGGAGAAATTCTTCGTCAAAGACGGTCGTCCCATCGTCGATGCCATGCTCTCGCTCACCGGCTTCTCGCTGGTTGGCGGGCCGGCCTACAATGATGCCAAGGCGGCAGAGGAAATGCTGGCCGGGATGGATGTGCCGTACCTCGCCGCCCACGCCATTGAGTTCCAAACCTTGCAAGATTGGGCCAAGTCCAATCGCGGTCTGATGCCGGTGGAATCGACGATCATGGTCGCGATCCCTGAATTGGACGGCGCCACCGAACCAACCGTCTTTGGCGGCCGTGTCGATCCGGCCGGTGATGCGTGCACCGGCTGCCACAAGGCTTGCGATTTTTGCGACCCGGAGCTCGCCAAGCTGATGCAGGTTTGCTCCGAGCGCGCCGAACGCTTGGCCGTGCGCATCGATCAACTGATCACCTTGCGCCGCTCCGACCGCGAAGACCGCAAAGTCGGCATTGTGCTGTTCAACTTCCCGCCCAATGGCGGCAATACCGGAACTGCGGCCTACCTTTCGGTTTTCCGCTCGCTCTACAATGTTCTGCAAGGCCTTCATGACGAGGGTTATGACGTCGAGATGCCGGAAAGCGTCGATGCTCTGCGCGAAGCCATCATCTCCGGCAACGCACAGCAATATGGCGCCCATGCCAACGTCGCGGCCCGCATCCCGGTTGATGATCATGTACGCCGCGAGCCATACCTGAAAGAGCTGGAAGCTGTTTGGGGAGCCGCGCCCGGGGTGCAGCAAACCGATGGCCAGTCGATCTTTGTGTTGGGTGCGCAGTTCGGTAATATCTTTGTCGGTGTACAGCCTGCCTTTGGTTATGAAGGCGACCCGATGCGTCTGCTCTTTGAGCAAGGTTTCGCGCCGACCCACGCTTTTTCCGCGTTTTATCGCTGGATGCGCGAAGATTTCGGCGCCGAAGCCTATCTGCATTTCGGCACCCATGGCGCGTTGGAATTCATGCCTGGCAAGCAGACCGGCATGTCCGGCAAGTGCTGGCCGGATCGCCTGATCGGCGATGTACCCAACTACTATCTCTACGCGTCCAACAATCCTTCCGAAGGCATGATCGCCAAGCGCCGTGCCGCCGCGACATTGATCAGCTATCTGACGCCGCCATTGGCGCAAGCTGGGCTCTACAAGGGCCTCAATGAGCTGAAAGCCTCCATCGAGCGTTGGCGCGGTATGGACGATGTTTCAGGTGCTGAGGCGCAAAGTCTGGCAACACTCATCCAAACCCAGGCAGCCGAGCTTGATCTGGTCGACGAAACGCCCGCTTGGGAACAGAGCGCTGGCGAAAAGATCGTCGCTCTGCAAGAGGCAGTGCTCGAACTGGAATACACGCTCATTCCCCACGGCCTGCACGTGGTCGGCGAGCCGATGAGCGAGCTTAAGCGCGCCGATATGATCCAGGCGATTGCCGAGTCCGCCCATGGCTTGGATTTGAGCAAAGACGATGCGCTCGCCATCGTAATGGGCGAAGACCCGGCGCAAGAGATCGACGTCGAGACTCTGAACGCGCTGGCGCAAACCGACACCTTGCTCGCAGAAGATCATGAGCTCAAAGCCATCATTCATGCGCTGGATGGCGGGTTCATCAAACCCGCACCAGGTGGCGATGTGGTCCGCACGCCGGAGGTTCTGCCCACCGGTCGCAACATTCATGGGTTTGATCCGTTCCGGATCCCATCGGCCTTTGCGATGGCGGATGGTGCCAAACAGGCGAACCGTCTACTCGCCCGCTACAAGGAAGAGACCGGTGTTCTGCCCACCTCCATTGCTCTGGTGCTTTGGGGAACCGACAATTTGAAGACCGAAGGCGGCACGATCGCCCAAGGGCTTGCCCTGATGGGCGCCGCCCCGCGCTTTGACAGCTATGGTCGCCTATGCGGTGCACAGCTCACACCACTGGAAGAGCTTGGCCGTCCGCGGGTCGATGTGGTGATGACTCTCTCCGGCATTTTCCGCGATCTGTTGCCTCTGCAAACCAAAATCCTCGCCGAGGCAGCTTTGCTAGCGGCCCGAGCCGATGAGCCGCTCGACCAGAACCCGATCCGCGCTCATGCCTTGGCCTACGGCGAGAAGCATGCCTGCGACATGGAAACGGCGGCCCTTCGCGTCTTTTCCAATGCTGACGGCGCTTACGGTTCAAACGTCAACAATCTGGTGGAATCCGGAGCCTGGGACGATGAAGACGAGCTGGCCGAAACCTATGAGCGCCGTAAAAGCTTTGCCTATGGCGCGTCGGGCAAACCGGTGCAGCAATCAGCGCTCCTGCAATCCATGCTGGCCGATGTTGATATCGCCTACCAAAACCTCGACTCCGTTGAGCTGGGCATCACCACAATCGATCACTACTTCGATACGCTCGGTGGCATCAGCCGCGCGGCAACGCGTGCAAAAGGCAATGCGATCCCGGTTTACATCGGCGATCAGACGCGCGGTGAAGGCAAGGTGCGCACCCTGTCCGAGCAGGTGGCGCTGGAAACACGTACCCGCATGCTCAACCCCAAATGGTACGAAGGCATGCTGCAGCACGGCTATGAGGGCGTGCGCCAGATCGAAGAACATGTGACCAACACAATGGGCTGGTCGGCCACCACAGGACAGGTGCAGCCCTGGGTCTACCAACAGCTCACCGAAACCTATGTGCTCGACCCAGAGATGCGACGCCGCCTGGCCGACCTCAATCCCACCGCATCCGCGCGTCTGGCAGGCCGCCTGTTGGAAGCGCATGAGCGCGACTACTGGCAGCCTGACGATGCTGTCCTTGATGCTCTGCGCGATGCTGGCGAAGAGCTAGAAGACCGCCTGGAAGGCATTGGCATTCCCGCAAACGATACATCCAACAACGCTGGCCAGACGGTCGGCCATTCGGTTGGAATGGAGGCTGCAGAATGAACATCGTGACCCCACCACCAACGGGCACCAAAACCACCCTTCTCGACCGCTCACCGAAGGGATTCGGTGGCAAAGGCGAGGATGGCGAAGGTTCGGTTCAAGTGAAGATGGACCCAGCCATGACCATCGACACGGCCAAGGTGTTTGCGGTCTACGGCAAGGGTGGCATCGGCAAATCGACCACCTCCTCTAACCTGTCGGTTGCTTTTTCCAAGCTCGGCAAGCGCGTGCTGCAAATCGGCTGTGATCCCAAGCATGACAGCACCTTCACGCTGACCAAAATGCTGTGCCCGACGGTGATCGACGTCCTCGAAGAGGTCGACTTCCACTCAGAGGAATTGCGCACCGAAGACTTCGTATTTGAAGGCTACAATGGCGTCATGTGCGTTGAGGCAGGCGGCCCACCTGCCGGGACCGGTTGCGGCGGTTACGTGGTTGGCCAGACCGTGAAGCTCTTGAAAGAGCATCATCTGCTGGAAGACACCGATGTTGTGATCTTCGACGTGCTTGGCGATGTGGTCTGCGGCGGTTTTGCAGCCCCCCTTCAGCATGCGGAAAAAGCGCTGATCGTGACCGCGAACGACTTTGACTCCATCTTCGCCATGAACCGCATCGTTTCGGCCATCAAAGCCAAGTCGAAAAATTACGACGTGCGCGTCGGCGGTGTGATCGCCAACCGCTCCACGGACACCGACGAGATTGACCGGTTCAACGAAGTGGTGGGCCTCGAACGCATCGCACACCTGCCGGACCTGGATGAGATTCGCAAATCACGACTGAAAAAACGCACGCTCTTTGAAATGGACGAAACACCAGCTGTTCTGGCCGTGCAGAAGGAATATCTGCGCCTCGCCGCCGGGCTTCTGGTCGATGACACCATCTGCGATCCCTCGCCGATGAAAGATCGCGATATTTTCGACTTCCTGGGATTTGATTGATGCAGGAATCCGCTCATCCCATCGATACCTACCAGACCCGCCGCGGCGAGATCGAAGCCTATTTTGATCGCACGGCCGCCAAAACCTGGGAGCGCCTGACCTCTGACGCGCCAGTCTCAGGCATTCGCGCCACTGTGCGCGCGGGCCGCGATGCTATGCGCACGACCCTGCTTTCCTGGCTGCCCGATGACATGACCGGCCAGCGCCTGCTGGATGCTGGCTGCGGCACCGGCGCGCTTGCGGTGGAAGCGGCAAAACGCGGTGCCGACGTTGTCGCCGTTGATCTGTCCCCCAATCTGGTGAACGTGGCGCGTGAGCGCATGCCCCTCAATCTGCCTGGCGCCATCAGTTGGCATGCCGGCGACATGCTGGATGATAGCTTTGGTCTGTTTGACCATGTGGTCGCGATGGACTCGGTGATCCACTATGAAGCTGGCGATAAAGTTGGCGCCCTGGCGCGGCTAGCAGCGCGTGCCGATGGACAAGTGCTCTTCACCTTCGCGCCAAAGACGCCGCTGCTCGCCGCCATGCACACAGTCGGAAAGGCCTTCCCACGCGGCGACCGCTCACCCGCTATCGTGCCAATCTCTGAGAAAAAACTACGGCGCCTGATGCGCGATCGCATGCCTGATTTTGCAGCGGGCAACACCAAGCGCATTGCATCGGGGTTCTACACCAGCCAGGCCTTTCAAATCACCAGAAGGGAGCCGCGCAGGTGAGCAGACGGCTGCCACAGCTAAAAGACCAGTGGACCAAGATTGGCCCACACTTTTTGCCGTTTGCCGATGCAGCAACCGATGAGTTGCCGCTACGCCGTTTGCTTCGCCTCGCTTTGTTCCAAATTTCGGTGGGTATCGCGGTGACGTTGATCACCGGCACACTGAACCGTGTGATGATCCTGGAGCTTTCGGTGCCCGCATGGCTTGTCTCGATCATGGTCGCGCTGCCGCTGCTCTTTGCGCCGCTGCGTGCGCTTATCGGACACAAGTCCGACACCCATAAATCCATCCTTGGGTGGAAGCGCGTTCCCTATATCTGGTTTGGCACCATCTTCCAGTTTGGTGGCCTGGCGATCATGCCGATGGCCATTTTGCTCATGAGCGAAGGTGGCGGACCGTTCTTCCTGGGACACATGATCACCGGCCTCGGTTTCCTGCTCATTGGCCTTGGTCTGCACACCACGCAAACCGCTGGGCTTGCCCTCGCCACCGATCTGGCCCCAGTTGAAGCGCGCCCGCGCGTTGTCGCGTTGCTCTACGTGATGCTGTTGGTGGGCATGGTGATTGGCGCACTGGGCTTCTCATGGCTTTTAGCTGATTTCAGCCACCCAAGACTTATCCAAGTCATTCAAGGGGCGGCGGTTGTAACCATCGTGCTGAACGTCATTGCACTTTGGAAGCAGGAAGTGCGCAAACCCGCCTCCACCGCACCCGACCTTCCTCGCCCGACATTCTTAGAGGCGTGGCGCGCGTTCACCTCGACCAACCGCACCGGCCGTTTGCTGGTGGCCGTTGGCTTGGGAACACTGGCCTTTTCCATGCAGGATATCTTGCTGGAACCTTATGGTGGGCAGGTGCTTGGCCTGTCCGTCAGTGCAACCACATTGCTCACCGCCCTGTTTGCTGGCGGCACGCTGGCGGGCTTTGCGTTGGCAGCACAGCGATTGGGTCACAACAGCGACCCCTACCGCTATGCTGGCATTGGGGCCGTGATCGGGGTGGTCGGCTTCACGCTGGTTGTGTTCTCAGCGCCACTTCAATCAGCCTTCATGTTCCGCTCGGCTACCGCGATGATCGGTTTTGGCAGTGGCCTTTTCGCAGTCTGTCTGCTCACCGCAACCATGCAGCTGGCTCAAACCACAGCCGATGGCCGTTCCACCAACGGCATTGCACTTGGCGCGTGGGGCGCGGTGAACGCCACGGCAGCAGGCCTTGGCCTGGCAGCCGGTGGCGCGCTGCGTGATCTTTTTACTGCCATGGGAAGCTCAGGGCTTTTTGGCCGGATCATCACCGATCCTGCATTTGGCTATGGCGCAGTCTACCATCTGGAAATTGGGCTGCTCTTCGCAACACTCATCGTTTTGGGCCCCCTTGTGGGGACACAGCGACGAGCCACGGACATCACCAGAAACAGGCGCGGCTTCGGCCTCGCTGAATTCCCCGGATAACCGGGCAAAGGGAGGATCGAACATGCTGAACCTGTTTAGCCGTGAGAGCTTCGACGTTGGCTGCACCGTGGATGTGCAAAACACGTTCGATAGCTTGCACGCCTATGTCGAGTTGGATGGCGATATTGCCATCAAGCCGGGCGATGAGGTCATCGTACATGGTCGGCCAATCGAGGTGCCGTATGGCGAGCATGTCGTGCTTCAGCGTACCGCCACTGTGCGCCGGGCCAACTGGCTGGAGCGGACCTGGACGCGCATGACCGGCGATTTTGAATTCATGGAACTTTGCGAGTTTAGCTTTTCTGAAGAGGTGACACTATGAACGTTCATGCTCCCGTTAAAGATGGCACACCGATTACATCCGATGTGAAAGCGCGCGCGCCGATCAACGAAACCACGCGCATGGCGCAGGAAACCACCCTGCTCGATCCGCGCTTTTATACCACCGATTTCGATAAGCTCGACAAGGTCGACGTAACCTTGGTGCGCGAGGAATGGGACGCGCTGATCCAAGAAATGCGCGACGATCCAAACAAGGGTCACTTTAAGCGCAACGAGGATTGGGATGAAATCGACATTGATGCGCTTGGCCCAGAGCTGAAGAAAGAGTTCATCGATTTTCTGGTGTCTTCGCTAACGGCTGAGTTTTCCGGCTGCGTGCTCTACAAGGAAATGAAAAAGCGCGGCAAAAACAAAGAAATTTGCGAGCTGTTTTCGCTGATGGCGCGTGATGAAAGCCGTCATGCCGGCTTCATCAACGATGCCTTGAAAGAGTTCGACATTGGCGTGAACCTTGGCTTCCTGACGAAGGCCAAGAAGTACACCTACTTCCAGCCGAAATTCATCTTCTACGCCACCTACCTGTCAGAGAAGATCGGCTACGCGCGCTACATCACCATTTACCGCCATCTGGAAAAACACCCGGACAAGCGCTTCCACCCAATCTTCAAATGGTTCCAAGAGTGGTGCAACGATGAGTTCCGCCATGGTGAGGCGTTCTCACTGTTGATGCGCGCTGACCCAACCCTACTTCAGGGCGGCAACAAGTTGTGGATCAAGTTTTTCCTGCTGGCGGTTTTCTGCACCATGCATGTGCGAGATCAGGCTCGCCCAGCCTTCCATAAAGCGCTTGGTGTGGACGTTGAAGAATACGACATGCAGGTTTTCCGCACCACAACCGAAATTACCAAGCAATGTTTCCCAGTGCTTCTGGATTTGGACAATCCAAAGTTCTTGGAAGGCCTGCGCAGGCTCAACCGGATCAACATCGCGATGGGCGAGGCCCAGCGCGCAGGTGGGCTGGGCGGCAAGCTGCGCAAGATCGGTCTGGGAGCCCAGGCCGCGCTAACGTTCGCCGGGCTCTATTTCATGAAGACCAAGCCCAACACGATTCCGGCGACAAGCCGGCTCCAACCAACCTGGTAGGCAAGGTCTAGGAAGAAAAAACACGTGATCAGTTGGCTCGCCCCGATTGGCTTTGCATTGTTCCTCTGGTGGTTTTCCACCGGGGTAATCTTGCTTGCCGATCGGCTGCCGCGGGTCACGCCACGCGCCACCTTCGTGGTTGCCAGCCTATTTGGCGTGACAGCCATCGCAGCAGCTTGGTTGACCCGTGACATGGCAACGGTCAGCGGCGCCTTTATCGGCTTCACCGCAGGCCTAGCGCTGTGGGGTTGGCATGAGGTGAGCTTCTTGACCGGCATTATCACCGGTCCACGGCGTGACACCTGCCCAGCAGACGCAGTCGGGTGGAAGCGTTTTGTCTACGCCGCGCAAACACTGATCCACCATGAGGTGGCCATCGCACTGACGCTGGTTGGGTTGGCGGCAATGCTCTGGGGCACTGACAATCAAACCGCCCTTTGGACGTTCGCCATCCTGTGGGGCATGCGCCTTTCCACTAAGTTCAACATTTTCTTGGGCGTGCCCAACATCACCGAGGAATTTCTACCCAGCCATCTGGAGCATCTGAAAAGCTATTTCCGCAATCGGGCCTTGAACATGCTTTTCCCGATCTCCGTAACCACAGGCACCATTCTCACTGTATGGCTTGGTCAGCAGGCCTTGGCGACAACACCACCTGCGCAAACGACCTTTGTTCTGCTCACAACGCTCGCCGCCCTTGGCGTGATCGAGCATTGGTTTCTCGTGCTGCCTTGGCGCGATGAGGAACTGTGGCGCTGGTATCTCAAACAGCCGCAACCTGAACCAACCAAAATTTCCAACTCCAAACCTGTTCTTGCAACCACAATCACACCAAAAGCCGGTCAACGGCGTGATTCCAGCGCGTTATCCGACGCGAAATCCAATCGGGGACTTTCCACCATGACGGACACCACCAAACCCAGCGATAACGAGAATGGCCCTGTTCCGTTCAGCGTCTCGACCCAATCAACCGGCTGTCCAGCCGCCACGTTGGCAACGCGTGTGAAAATCGCGCATCCAACCGCGTCCAATGACGAATTGATGGATTATGAAGCCTATTTCGCCGGTTCCCTGGATGGGCTGCGCGAGGAAGGCAACTACCGGGTGTTCGCCCACCTTGAACGCAAAATGGGCGCTTTCCCAAAGGCTGTGCGCCACACCGATGATGGCATTCAGGACGTCACAGTTTGGTGCTCCAATGACTATCTTGGCATGGGCCAGAAACAAAGCGTCATAGACGCCATGCACGAGGCCATTGAGCGCTGCGGAGCTGGCGCGGGCGGCACACGCAACATTTCTGGCACCAACCATTTCCACGTGCTTTTGGAACAGGAATTGGCCGATCTGCACGGCAAGGAAGCAGCTCTGATTTTCACCTCAGGCTACGTCTCCAACTGGGCATCACTTGGCACGCTGGGCTCTACCATTCCCGACTGTGTGATCCTGTCCGATGCGCTCAACCACGCCTCAATGATCGAGGGCATCCGCCATTCGCGCGCCGATAAGGCAATCTGGAAACACAATGATCCCGAAGATCTAGACCGCAAGCTGGCCGCCATTGCGCCAGGTCGACCAAAAATTGTGGCCTTTGAATCGGTTTACTCCATGGACGGCGACATCGCCCCCATCAAAGAAATCATTGAAGTTGCCGAGAAACACGGCGCTATGACCTATCTGGACGAAGTGCACGCAGTCGGTATGTACGGGCCGCGTGGCGCTGGCATTGCCGAGCGCGATGGCGTTATGGACCGCATTACCGTGGTCGAAGGCACACTTGGCAAAGCGTTCGGCGTGATGGGTGGTTACATCGCCGCCTCTGCTGCGCTTTGCGACTATGTGCGCTCCTTCTCATCAGGCTTCATCTTCACCACCGCCTTGCCGCCAACCATTGCTGCGGGCGCAACGGCATCAATCCAGCATTTGAAAGAAAGTTCAGTCGAGCGCGATGCTCAAAAAGAGCGCGTAGCAAAAGTGCGTGCGGCGTTGGATGCCAAGGGCATTCCCCATCTGCCCAATCCAAGCCACATCATTCCAGTGATGGTTGGCAATGCGAAAAAATGTAAGTTTATCAGCGATGTGTTGCTTGATCAGTACGGGATCTACATCCAGCCGATTAACTACCCCACTGTGCCCAAAGGCACCGAGCGGCTGCGTATTACCCCGGGTCCGCTGCACAGCGACGATGATATCGGCCACTTGGTCAGTGCGCTGAACGATCTTTGGTCGCAATGCGCCCTTTCACGGGCCGTCGCCTAACATCAGACATTTTGGTTGGTGGCCGTTCTGGGCCACCAACTGGACCAAATGTCTAAGACACAAATTTCCACTTGCTTTGAACCGAACACCACACCGTGCGTAAACCTATTGTGCGTGCGAAAGCTTGCGGAAACCATCTCTCGATTCTGTGGGAGAAGTTCATAGGCTATTGCAGCGCCGTATCCACTCGTTGCCTTGACAGAGCTTTCCCGCTCGCGTCAGTGTTTATGCGGAGTGGCATTTCTAGAGCGGCCGTCCGGCCAAGGGAGAAAAAATGATGAAACGTTTCGGGATCGCGCTTGCAACGGCAGCCTTCACCATGGTCGGTGGCGCTGGTGTTGCAGCCGCGCAAGACGCCCAACCCTATATCGACGCTGATGCAGAAGCCGGCGCTGCCGTGTTTCGTCAGTGCTCCGCCTGTCACATGGTTGGCCCTGGCGCGATGGCACGTGTTGGCCCACCGCTTAACGGCATTATCGGCCGCGAATGGGGCTCTGTGGAAGGCTTCCGCTATTCCGACTCGCACGTCGCCGCTGGCGAAGAGCAGGGCGGCGTTTGGACTGTCGCCATCATGTCTGAATATTTGCAAAATCCGCGTGCCATGGTCCCTCGGACCCGCATGGCCTTCGCTGGGCTGCGTGAGGAAGCGCAAATTCAAAACGTCATCAAATACCTTGCTGGCTTTGATGCCGACGGCAACGATGTGGACCCAGCACCGGTGTTGACGGACAATTACGGCGGCGACATGTAAGCATTTGCTTATAAAAGAGTTTTGAAAAGGCCGGCGCTTCTGCGTCGGCCTTTTTTCTTGGATAAAGATACAAAAGAAGAACGACTTGCCCGCAAAGCCATCACGACGCGGGACATAGCACGAACATGGATCACCAGGGCGTAAACCGCCCCTCACTTGATACGTGTCAAAGAAAATAGACACTCCTAACTGTTCACTGGCCTGATCGGATGACTATCGAACCGATCACGGAAAGGGCCAGCCATGCGTATCCTGCTCATCCACCCCAATTACCACTCGGGCGGCGCGGAAATCGCTGGTAACTGGCCGCCGGCATGGGTCGCATACCTCACCGGATCGTTGAAGAAGGCGGGCTACACCGACGTTGCGTTCATCGATGCGATGACCAACAAGATGTCCGACGCCGACATTCGCGACGCCATTGCTGCCGAGAGACCTGATGTGATCGGCTGCACGGCCATCACACCTTCTATCTACAAAGCCCAAGGCATCTTGCAGGTCGCCAAGGAACTGCACCCGAACGCGGTCACGGTTCTTGGCGGCATCCACGCGACCTTTATGTACCAGCAGGTGTTGGCCGAAGCACCCTGGATCGATTGCATCGTGCGTGGCGAAGGCGAAGAAATCTTCGTCGATCTAATTTCCACCATTCATCAGGGCAACTGGCCCGGCGCTCGCGAGGCGGTGCGTGGCATCGCCTATCTTGACGGCGATCAGGTCGTCGCGACCCCCGCCGCCCCGACAGTGAAGGACATTGACGGGCTCGCCCCCGACTGGTCGATCCTCGACTGGGACAAATACATGTACATCCCGATGAACCGGCGGGTCGCGATCCCCAACATGGCGCGCGGTTGCCCGTTCACCTGTTCGTTCTGTTCACAGTGGAAGTTCTGGCGCGACTACCGCATCCGCGACCCCAAGAAGGTGGTCGATGAAATCGAGGTGTTGGTCAAAGAGCACGATATCGGCTTCTTCATTCTCGCCGACGAGGAACCAACCATCAACCGCAAGAAGTTCATCGCTTTTTGCCAAGAGCTTATCGACCGCGATTTGGATGTGCTTTGGGGTATCAACACCCGTGTTACCGACATTCTGCGTGATGAAGAGCTACTGCCCTTCTATCGCAAGGCGGGCTTGGTACACATTTCGCTTGGAACCGAAGCAGCCGCCCAGTTGAAGCTTGATCTGTTCAACAAAGAAACCACGATCGAGGAAAACAAGCGCGCCATACGCCTGCTCCGCGAGGCGGGCATCGTTACCGAGGCGCAGTTTATCGTTGGTCTTGAGAACGAGACCGTGGAGACACTCGAAGAGACCTACCAAATGGCCCGCGACTGGGATCCGGACCTTGCCAACTGGGCGATGTACACGCCTTGGCCCTTCTCAGACCTCTTCAAAGAGCTCGGCGACAAGGTCGAGGTGTTTGACTTCGACAAATACAATTTCGTCACGCCGATAATGAAGCCTGAAAGCATGGACCGCGCGACACTGCTCGATCGTGTCATGCACAACTACCGGCGCTTCTACATGAACAAGGCCTTCTTCTCCTATCCATGGAAAGGTACAGGCCAACGCCGCAAATATCTGCTTGGCTGTCTGAAGGCGTTCCTGAAGGCTGGCTTCGAGCGCACCTTTTACGATCTTGGACGGGTCAACTATTGGGGGCCTCAATCGAAGAAAGGCGTCGATTTTAAATTCGACACCACAAAGAAACGATTCGACGCCTCCAAAGTCGAGTGGCAGACCACCCACAACCGACCGGAAAGCACGATGCATGAAGCAGCCAAAGCGATGGCCTGTGGCGGCGCGCCGGTGCAGCTGACCGATGAGCAGATGGCAGAAGCCGAGAAGGTCGGGCATGTCACAGTGTTTGATGGCCACCCCAAGGCAAAGGCAAAGGGCGAGTCTGCGAACCAAAATGTGCACGCCTGATGGGCAGCACCGCAACGTGGCAACCAACCAGACCTGTGGAGGGTGATCGTTCAAGCGATCACTCTGGGCGCATTGGCCCCAACGCGGTTATCCAAGTCTTCAATGTGCTGGAAGAAGCCTACGGCACGCAAGAGGCAACGCGCCTGGCAAGGCGCGCTGGTCTTTTACACCACCGCGCGCAAGCTCCGGCCGCCATGGTCGAAGAACGTGATGTGGTGGCACTGCACGTAACCGTGCGCAACACGATGACGGGCAACGAAGGCGATCAAATCCTGTGGCGTGCTGGTGAGCGAACGGCGGACTACATTCTGGCCAACCGGATCCCCAAACCTGTTCAGGTCTTGCTGCGCGCCCTGCCCGCAAAACTTGCAAGCACACGCCTATTAAAAGCGATCTCAAAGAACGCCTGGACCTTTGCGGGTAGCGGCACCTTTGCTTTCACGGCAGGCAAACCGGCCACACTTACGCTCATCGACTGTCCAGCCTGTACAGAAGTCTACGCCCAAAATGAGCAATGCCTTTATTACGCAGCGACCTTACAGGGTCTGTTTCAGGCACTGGCCCATCCGAATGCGCGCATGGAAGATGATCTAAGCCTCACCACCAATGGGCGTGTGCGCAGGTTTGTTTTAGACTGGCCATCCTAAGCGGCGGCAAACCCGCCGCGCAGCGCTTTTGCAGGACCGCCATGTCACAAAGAACCGTGTCAAAGATTGCCAAACCGCAGATCACCATTCCGGCCATCGCCGAAGATGGCTCGCTCTACCCAATCGAGAAGCTGCGGGCGCATGAACTGGGCGTACTGCACGTGGCGATTTCAGCGTTTGTGTTCAACCCGAAGGGCGAGTTGCTCATTCAGCGGCGCGCTTTTGACAAATACCATTGCGGCGGGCTCTGGGCGAACACCTGCTGCAGCCACCCACATTGGCAAGAAGATGTCGCCGATTGCGCCCACCGGCGCATGCAGGAGGAACTTGGAATCACCCTGCCGCTCGAACCGATTGGCGAGGTCACCTATCGCGCCGATGTCGGCGCAGGGCTAACCGAGCACGAACATGTCCATATGTTCAAAGGCATCGCTGATCCAAAAGCCTGGATACCCAAACCCAATCCTGACGAAATAGCCGAACTGCGCTGGGTTTCAATGGACTGGCTCCTCGCTAAGATCGATACCAATCCTGACCACTTTACGCCCTGGTTCCAGCTCTACGTTCAACGTTGGTCGAACGTGTGGGCGCCGGCAGCCTAGTGGTCCGAAGCGACCACGCGCGCCAACCTCGACTTCAGCCTTGGATTTTCACCTGTAAACTGAAATCAACGTCCAATTTTATTGACACATAGAGGATATCGCCCATACTCTGTGGTGTGTCGGCATTTGGTTTTCCTGTGCCGACAGCTACCGGTGGCATTCCATCGGAACGAACAGAACGGACGACCCGAATGTTGCTCGTCAACCAACCGGACCAAGTTGCATTGCAGCGTGCCTGCGCACGCTCAGGCTGCTTGGCCAATCGCCACCGTCCCTCTGCTCAGCCACCCGCACGGCAGTGCCCAATCCGCCTTCGGCCTGGCCATTTCAACGCATAAGGGAGCATTTGGAGGGCGTTATGGATTTCACGCAATTCGACTTCGTCAACTTGACCACCCACTTAGATCTTGCGCAGGTCTTGCTTTACGGCTTTTGGCTATTTTTCGGCTATCTGCTGTTCTATTTACAAAAGGAGACACGGCGCGAAGGTTACCCGCTGGAGTCTGATGAGACAGGCAATGTTTACGAGCATGGCATCTACATGCCTGGTCCGAAAACGTTCCGCCTACCGCACGGCCACGGGTCGGTGACGGTGCCAAACTATGAGCGCGAAGCACGCGAACTGGCGCTTCGACCCAGCGAGCCATGGTCCGGGGCACCCAAGGATCCAACCGGCGGCAACCCGATGCTTGATGGCGTTGGACCTGGCGCTTATGCGCTTCGTGCCGATGTACCGGATTTGCTGCACTCTGGAGCAGTGAAAATTCGCCCGATGCGAATGCTGGAAGCCTTTGCAATTCCTGACGGCGACCCCAATCCCATTGGCAACCCTGTTGTCGGGTGTGACAAGCAGATCGGCGGCACCGTCGTCGATGTTTGGATTGACCAGGCTGAAAGCGTCATTCGCTACTACGAGATCAAAGTCTCCGATGAGGAAGGCGCACGCACCGTGCTGATGCCAGCCAACTTCGCTGTGGTGAAAACAAGACCCAACCTTCGACTCTACGTGCATGCCATCAAAGGCGAGCACTTCGCCGACGTACCACTGACGGCAAACCCTGATCAGATCACTATGCTCGAAGAAGAAAAGATCATGGGTTACTACGGCGCGGGCTATTTCTATGCCACGCCGCATCGTGCGGATCCGCTGCTGTGAACTACATCCACAACCATGATGACTATGCCACAGAGCCGGTCCGCGGTCTTCCCGCTGCCCTGCCACGCGGTGAGTTCGTGTTGTGGCAAGGCGCTCCATCCTGGCGGACTTTTGCTCGCCAGGTCTTTCATACGCACATCATTTTGGCCCTGGTTGTCGCAGGCGCCATTGCACGCGCTGCATTGTCCGTCCGTGCTGGTTCGAGCGTCGGGACAGCGGTCGGTGAGGCCAGCGTGATACTCGCCTTTGGGGCAGTTGGCATCGGCATACTGCTACTATTGGCTTGGCTGGTGGAGAGAACGACCGTTTATACCATCACCAATAAGCGCATCATGATGCGGGTCGGCGTTGCCATCCAAAAAACCTTCAATGTGCCTTTTGCCGCCATTGATGGAGCGGCTCTCAGGTCCAACACAAAAGACATTGGCAACCTTTCGGTCTCTTTGAAGCCGGGCGTTGGATTGGCCTACCTCATTCTGTGGCCACATGCTCGTCCATGGCGGATGCTCAACACTGAGCCAACCCTTCGGGCCATTCCCGACGCCTCCAAGGTCGCGAAGCTGCTGACCGACACCTACACCGCACACGTACAAACCACTGACCTTTTGCAGCGCTCCGGCGTTCGCGTTGAGCAACTCAATATCGACGAGGCAGAACCGGCAAAGGTTCAGGCAGGCACCAGCAATGATGCTGGCCAGAAAAGGCTACACGATCCACATTACATTCCCCGTTCACTGGTCATCATGGCAGCAAGCGCGGCGATCATCACAGTTTTGGTCGTTGCCTTTGCCCAATGGGCAGATACCAGTGCGCTGCGCACCAACATTGGCGCACCGGCATTTGCTCAAGAGGTACAGTTTCTCCCGCTTGAAGGCGACAGGATTGCCGTGCAGTCGGTTGCCGATGGCGCGTTGATCACGACCGTTGAAGCAGGCACCGATGGGCTGTTGCGGGGCGCATTGCGCGGCCTCAACATGTCTCGCAGCCAGTCGGATCTGGATTTGGCGGCTCCCTTCATTCTCCAGCGTTTTGAAGAAGACGGTGTTTATCTGGCTGATCCGCTGACTGGTCGATCCATTCGGTTGGAATCCTTCGGCCCCTTGGAAACTGGAGCCACCGCCGATCTCCTGCGCTTAGGGCATTCGGGCACAAACTAGCCAGACCTCGATCAATCGAACCAATATTATTACGGCGTCCGCTTGGGCGCCGTTTTTTTGGATGGTTCTGCCGTCGTACTGCGCGAAGGCTACACGTTGCGAATAACCGGTAGTGCGACTACGCCAGGCCAGCGGCAAAGCCCTTGGTCTCAACGTGCTCCAACCGGATATCAGCAAGCACCTGCCCAAAGAGCGGCAATCCCCGTTCAATGAGAAGCGACGCACGGGTGATGATCATATCGTCGATCAACTCTGCGGCAAGAAAGGACTGAATGAGCTTGCCGCCATCGATGTAAGCGCGCTTCCAACCAGCCTTGCGTACTTTCTCCATCACCTCCAATGGCGATAAATTGCAGATCTCGACCCGGCCCGCCAAGGCCTCAAGAATTTCTGAAGGCTGATGCGAACCGTTCATCACGACAACTGGTTTGTCTTAAGGCCAGGTCTCGAACGTCAGCACCTTGTCGAACGACCGCGGCCCATGATCAGTCCATCCACCGACGCCATCATGGCATCATCGCCATGATCATCGGCCACCGGCATCGACGCCCATCAACCAATCCAGACCACCATCTGGCCGAGCCATGAAACCATCCAAGCTGCACGCAATGAAAACATTGGCCGGTCGTCATTCGGAAACCTCTCTGGTGACCGCCAAAGGCTAGAGAGAACCCGGTTCTTGCGGATGCCTAGCCTCTGGAAACCAAGAGGCCTCCGGCAGCTTCACAGGCGTTCACCAACTGCAAACAGGCGCGACAGCTTAAGTCTACGATGGAATCGAGACGCCACTCCGACAAGACGCTGATCATTGATTGCTGCCATCCGCCTGCCAAGTTGATCTCGTTTAGTCGGCTGCGCTGCGCTCTACATCAAACAAAAAACGCCGACCCAAAGGCCGGCGTTCTCCAAGTGTCTTGTTTCATCGATTTGCCCGACTAGTTCGTCGTGCTTTCGCTCGCTGGTGGCGTGGTGTCGACCGCATCGGGCTGACCATCAGCCACCGGCGCCGTATCGGTTCCTAGGGTTTCAGCTGCAGGCGCCACCTCAACAACCGGCGGCGGCGCTGGCTCGATAGCCCATTGGGAGACCGTTGAGTCAGGCGTTATCGGCCACCAGAACAGGTCCTCCGGCACCACTCCGTGCTTCATGCCCCAAAGCGTCCAATCATCGACCACAGTGCCGGTGATCAAGATACCGATACCGCCGGTCAGCGTGGTCAACATGGCGAACCACCATGCCCAGCGGTGAATCGATTCCATGGAGGCGTTGAAGCCCATGGTCCAGCGCCAGAACAGAGCGGCACGTTCCGAGGCCGTCCCACGATCGGTGATCTGCTCAATCTCACGCTCACCGCCATAGCGGGTCACCGCAAGGATCGTCGCGCCATGCATGGCAAACAGCAGCGCTGAACCATAAAGGAAGACAATCGAGAGCATGTGGAAGGGGTTCCAGAACAGATTGCCCCATTCGATGGAGAAATTGTTCGTCCAGTCCAAATGGGGAAATACGCCATAAGGCACAGCATGGTGCCAACTGCCCATCATCACCGGGCGGATGAAACCAAGCACAAGGTAAAGCCAGATGGCAGCCGCGAAGGCGTAACAAACGTGCAGCCCTAGCCCCAGCGCCTTGGCGCGACGGTACATGCGCACCCACCACAGCAAAATAGACGCTGTGAGGAAGAACCCAGCAATCAAGAACCAGCCACCCTCGCGCAGCGGCGGCAGAACCTGCAATCCGTACTCAGGGCCTGGAGGATCCAAAGACAGCCAGAAGAATTCGCGTACGAACAGAACAGGGTTCCAGCCCACATCCGCCGCCATATTCATGCCCATGATGAAGAACGAGATCGAAAAGCAGATCACGGACGCAACGCCGAGGGCACCAAGATAAATCGGACCCAGCTGCGCATTGCCGATCTTCCCAATCCAGTAGCTCAAATAGCCGCTGGTGCGCTCGTAGGCTGTGTCGTCACCGGGAATGTCCACACCGGGCTCAACATGGCCCATGACCTGCACACGGGTGAAGATGTTTTGATAGTTGTTCATCATACCCTCCTAGACACCGTTCCAAGTGATCGTTTCACGAATGAACTCCCACCAATCGATCCAGGAACCGGCATAAACCGGCCCGGAAATGATGATGCACACCGCGCTCCAGAAACCAGCGTTCAGCGCCAAAAAAAGTCCCAGACGGTGAATGCCCAGCGTGCCGATGGAGTAACCGATAGTGTCGCGGAAATAGGTGTCTTCGTGTTCAGGCGTTTTCACTTCGCCGCCACGTTGCGGGTTCACCGCTGAAAGCACCATCCCGCCATGCAGCGCCAGGGCAAAGGTAGTCGTGAAGAAGAACGTGATCGCAACCATATGGATCGGATTGTAATGGAAGTTGCCGTATTGGTAGCCGGTGAACCAAACCCAGTTGAGGTGGCTCATAATGCCATAGGGGAACCCGTGCCCCCACGCGCCCAAAGCAAACGGGCGGAAGACGTTGAGCGTCACAAACGCCAAGATTGCAATTGAGAAGGCGAAGGGAACGTGAAGTCCCATGCCGAGCTTCCGGCAGATTTCCACTTCGCGGAGTGCCCAAGAGCAAAAGGCACCGACCGCGCAGATGGTAATAATCTGCCAAAGACCGCCTTCTTGCATCGGCGCCAGCGCAAGCCCGTAAGAAACATCAGGCGGATTGATAGACAACAACCAGATGTTCCAGGTTGGCCCCATCGAAGCACCTAAAATGATCAACGCCGTTCCCAGCGCCGCGAAAAAAATTGACGTAACGCCAAAGAAGCCAACGTAGAAAGGCCCTACCCAAAAATCGAATAGGTCTCCCCCGATCAGTGTGCCCCCGCGCACGCGATACTTCCGCTCGAAGCTGAGCAAAGCCATGATGTCCTCCTTAGCCGAGCGTGGCGGATCGTCAGCTCAAGCCGATAATTGTCGAGTGATGGGAGGCGGGGAGAGCCGGGAATTCCCAGAGCTCCCTCCGCCACCATTCGCAAACAATCGCCCTGCGACTAACCGTAAAGGTCGGTCGGGATGGTTGTTTCGATGTGCGTGGTACTGCTGGTCATGGTTGAATCTCCCAACCAATTGAACTTGTCGGTGCTGAGCAAAATAAAATGGATCAACACAGCCAAGGTGAACAGGAACACGGCCAACGCCACCAGAACGCGGCGAGGATCGAAGAGAAGCCAAATTCTCCACATGTTTTCAGGTCCTTATTTGATGCGGCCGATTAAAGCCAAGGATTGTAGAACCACATGGAAATGTGGGCGAGGAACGGGAAGAGTGACATTGCAATCGCACTCTTCGTGAAGAGTCGATGAAACTCCCGCGCCTCCTCAGCATTCAGCCCCGATGGGGTAGTTCTGTCTGAAGCCATTTGCATGACCTCCACTTATTTGCCTTTCGGCGGTTACCGCGCACCTCCCGCGCGGCGGGGATGCCAGAGCATGCAAAGTCCATCTCTGGCGCCAGCCTGGCGAGCCAAGCCAACTCGATGATGGTCCGGCGTACCGGGCCAAAAGTCGTGCGCCGCCGCAAACCAACCGGTTTGCCAGCGACAATGGGCAACTAGCCCATAAAGGCGTATCCAACCGCTGCGCTGGCCGCGGAACGCGCTTCAGCAATAACCGAAGGTCGCGCGCCACTCTGCGCGCCAAAGACGCGCCAAGGCAGCAGCCGCGCAAGCATGACAAACGGCAATGTCAGCGTGAAAATCAGCGCAAAAAGCATCCAATACTCGCGCCTGTGATCACCGCGTGCGCGCGACGACTGGATGGTTGTATCGGTCATGAGCAAGGCTCCCCGGTGCTGGTCAAAAGAACAGGCGTGAAAAACAAGATCGGGCACATCAGGCAAACTCCCTGATCGCTTTGGCGCCGCTGACGGCGCGAACAGTTCTCAGGCTGACATGGCGCAGGCCCTCGGCGCGCGCCGATGCTTCGGCCGCATCGCGCAGACGCTTGGCGGCGGAGATGCGCACCAGAACGGGCTCGGCTTCAACGACCTCATCGAGAAGGCGCTTGGCGTCTTCGTCCCAGCTCAGCTCTTCATGGACCCGCGCTGGCGTCGCCTCGACTTTGTCGAGATCGGTGCCAAGCGGCAGGATGTTGAACAGCGCATCAAACAGGCAGTTGCAGACCTCTTGGATGAGGTAGGTCGCGCCCGCATAGCCCATGAAGGGCGTGCCGGTGTGCCGCCGAATGATGGCGCCGGGGAAAGAAGCCGGAATGTATTGCGCTTGCGGGCCAAAGCCGCCGCCTGGCTTCTCAGCCAGGTACATGCGCTCATTGTAGGAACCGAAGAGAATGAGCGGCGTCTTGGTGTGCACCAGCTCGCGCACGGCAGCATTGTCGGTCTTCTTGCCGGTGTGCCGCGCCACAGAGAACGTGCAGGGCAGACCCATCTCGTTCTCAAGGAAGTTGCGCAGGCCGCGGGCATAGGTTTCGTTGGCGACCACGGCAAAGCTTGCTGTGCCAAAGAAGTCCTGCGTCACCGAGCGCCACAAATCCCACAGCGGTTTGATAGTGGTGTGCTTTTCTTGCTCGATGAACGGTTCAGGATCGAGATCCAAAAGCTCGCCCAATTTGCGCAGGAATTTGGTCGTCGAGTGCAGGCCAAGCGGTGCTTGCAGGTAAGGGCGGTCCAAGGTCTCGCAGAGCAGGCGGCCAAACTCGCGATACATACAGACATTGACTTCAGCGTCGGCGAGCTTGGGCACATCAGCCAAATGGCTGCCAAGCGGGAACGTGAGATTGACCTCTGCCCCGATGCCTTCGATCAGACGGCGAATTTCAGCGAGGTCAGACGGCGTGTTGAAGGTGCCATAGATTGGCCCAATAATGTTGACCTTGGGTTTTTCACCCTCTTTACGTGGCTTCAACGCCTTCACGCGTTTGGGGCCATATTCCGTCCAAAGCCATTTGATCGCGCGGTCGGCGCTTTCCCACTGGTCTTCGTCGATCGTGCGCGGCAGGAAGCGGGCAATGTTGGTGCCTTCCGGCGTCACACCACCACCGATCATCTCGGCAATGGACCCGGTAACAACGACAGCTGGTAAGTCCGGGTCGAGCACCTTGTGCGCCCGGCTCATCGCCTCTTCGGTGCCTTTCTGGCCAAGCTCTTCTTCGCCAAGACCCGTCACCACGATTGGCAGCTCATGTGGTGGCAACGCGTCGGTGTAGTGAAGCACCGAGGTCACTGGCAGGTTTTCGCAACCTACCGGACCATCGATGATCACCTGCAAGCCCTTGATGGCCGTGAAAGCGTAGACCGAACCCCAATAGCCGCCGGCGCGGTCGTGATCGAGAACTAACATCCGATGGAACCCTCCACGACCTTTTTGGTTTTGGAGGCCACACGCGCGGCATACTTCTTTTTGAAGTCCGGGCGTACATTCGGCATGCC
Organism: Hyphomicrobiales bacterium; assembly: GCA_040219355.1. GTDB lineage: Bacteria > Pseudomonadota > Alphaproteobacteria > Rhizobiales > MH13 > MH13. The sequence goes on along the minus strand of JAVJSN010000015.1, from coordinate 134,518 downwards.
TTCCCAGACACCCGCCGTGTCGCCTTTGCCGACCCCTTCAAAGAAGGCTGTCATGGTGTCGAAGCGCTCTTTGTTGGCAAGTGCAGCATTGATGACCGTGGCAAGTGAACCTGCACCAGCAGGTCCCATCAGCGGACGGGCGGATATAAGGTTGGTGAAATAGAGTGCCGGGATGGAAAGCTCTTTGGCTTTCTGCACCACAGGCGTCGTGCCAATCGCCAAGTCTGGTTCATACTCAGCCATCGCCGCCAGATCCTGCTCCAACGACGCGCGGAACTGAACCTGCACACCCTTGGCTTCCAGCCACTCGCGATCAGGATCGGAGAAGCGGGTGCGCGGCAGCGCAGTGCCGACGTAGCGGAGATCAGCGCCGCTTTCGACCAGCAGACGGCCCACCAAGAGCTCCGAGCCTTCATAGCCAGAAAGGGTGATCCGGCCAGTGATCGGCATTGAGGCCAACGCGCCTTCAATGGCAGGCATAATGGCGTTCTGCGCAGCACCAATTGTATCAGCGGAAACTCCACATGCGCGGCCAATGGCTTGCAACCAATCGGCAGTACCGTCGCGACCAACAGGTGCAGAACCAATCACCGGGCGTCCCGCAGCTTCAAACTCGCGGAACGATGCGGTGTAGAATGGGTGGATGCCAGCAACCGCAGCACAATCAAGCGCGGAGTAGAGTTCCCGCCACTCGCGCGTTGGCACAACCGGCCCAGCAGCAAGACCCATAGGGGCAAGCAACTGGCTGATCACGACCGGGTCAGCCGGAAACATTTCACCGACCAACGTCACGGTCGGCTTGTCAGAACGCGGCGCATCGGGTGCCTGCACTGGCCCGCTCATGGCTTCGTTGCGCGCATAATTCAGCATCGCCCCAGCCAGAACATCCTTGGCTTCAGCATGCGTTGGAATGCCAAATCCCGGCACATCAATGCCAATGATCCGCACGCCATTGATTTCCTTGGGCAGCAACCGAAGCGGGACCCCGGAAGCCGAGGGAACGCAAAGGTTCGTCACGACGATGGCGTCATAATCTTCAGGCTTGGCCATATCGAACACCGCCTCGCGGATGTCCTCAAACAGCTTGCCGGTCACCAGCGTTTCGGAGTTGAACGGCACATAACCGACTGAGCGGCGCGCGCCGTAAAAATGCGAGGTGAATGTCAATCCGTAGACGCAGCAGGCCGAGCCGGAAAGGACGCTTGCCGTGCGCTTCATCCGCAGGCCGACGCGCAACGATCCAAAGGCTGGGCACATGGATTGCGGCTGGTCGTGCGGACCCATCGGATAGTCCTTGGCGAACTGATCCAACATCTCGCTTTGGCCTGCCTGCTTGGCAGCTTCCAGCATGGTCTCCTTGCCAGCATGGCAGCCATCTGCTTCGGCAACCACAGGCGCCTCTGCCCCAGCCGAAACCGGCTCAAGAGGAACATTGTCGATCATCACCTGACCGGCATCATCATAGACGACCTCATGGACTTCACGCCCATCTGCAGCCAAGTCAGCGGCAAAACCACCGTCTGGCGTCAGATTTGGTCTGTCGAGATGATCGCTCATGCCCCGCTTCAAACCTCGTCGTACACAACTTCAAGGGAGGGTTTTTCGACATAATTCACGCCGCACATGTCGGCGTACGTCGCTGGCTCCAGCTCGTAGCCATTGTCGCTTTCCTTGCCTTTGAAGAGGTCAAGAAGCTGCTCGTGCGTCAAAGGATTGGGATGCTTTGGCTGCGCTTCGGCGACGTTCATGCCCAGCTCTTCGAATAGAGGCCCCCAGTCGCCGCCAGGCTTACCAATAATGTCGTAATTTGCGCTCTTGCGGCGAATGTCTTCATCCGCCGGAATCGACGCCAGAACCGGGATCTTCACCGCTTCGGCAAACGCCGCTGCCTCGCCCGTACCGTCATCCTTGTTGATGACCATACCGGCGACCCCAACATTACCGCCGAGCTTGCGGAAATACTCGACCGCCGAGCACACATTGTTGGCCACATAGAGAGATTGCAGGTCGTTCGAGCCGACAACAATCACCTTCTGGCACATGTCCCGAGCAATCGGCAGCCCAAAGCCACCGCAAACCACGTCGCCCAGAAAATCGAGCAAAACGTAGTCAAAATCCCAGTCGTGGAAGCCGAGTTTCTCTAGCGTTTCGAAGCCATGGATAATGCCGCGTCCGCCGCAACCACGACCAACTTCTGGGCCGCCAAGCTCCATGGCGTAGACGCCATCACGCTTGAAGCAGACATCACCGATCTCGACCTCTTCACCGGCTGCCTTCTTCTTTGAAGAGGTCTCGATGATGGTGGGCGTGGAATGCCCGCCAAACAGAAGCGACGTCGTGTCGGATTTTGGATCGCAGCCAATCAGCAGCGTCTTCTTGCCAAGCTGCGCCATCATGTAGCACAGGTTGGCCAGAGTGAAGGACTTGCCGATCCCGCCTTTCCCATAGATCGCAATGATCTGCGTTTCTTTGGTCACAGGGCCGGTGTGCACACCGTCTGGCTCTTGCGCAGCTTCAGCGCGCAGTGCGGCCTGGGTATCAATCAGCGTGTGTTGCGTCGGCGTTTCCACCGTCTCCGCAATCGGGCTGGCGTCGTCAAGCATGGACGTCATGTGGCAGTCCTCCAGTCGAGCACCATTTTCAGGCAATCAGGGTCGCCGAACGCAGTACGGTAAGCCCGGTCAGCGGCGTCCGCCGGCTCATTGTGTGTGATCAAACCGTCCAGCGAGAGCTTGCCCGCATCGATGAGACCAAGAACCGCCTCCAGATCACCAGGCTGCCATTCGGCAGCAACGCGCAGGCGCGCTTCGCGCATAAAGGCTGGCGGGAAGGCAAATTGCAGTGGCTGGTCGTAAAACCCAGCGAGCACAATCTGTCCGCCACGGGTCAACCGACCGATAAGGCTGTCAAGCAAAGCACCATCGCCGCTCACATCGTAAATGGCTCGGTAGTCGTGGCGCTCGTCAGTATCGGGGTGAACGACCGAATAGCCCTCTGCACCTTCCGCGCGCTTGGCGTTGGTTTCCCAAACCGTCGGCGCTGTATCAGCAAGGCTGGTGGCAATACGCGCCAACAATCGGCCCAACACGCCGTGACCAACGATCAAATCAGGCAGCACCGCATCATGTGTGGCAAGCGCATGATAGGCTGTAGCGGCCAGCGCAAGCAGCACACCATTGCGACCAAGATCATCATGGATAGCCGGGGCACGATCAGAGGCGATCACAACCCGCGCGGCGGAACCACCGAACAAGCCACGCACATCGCCAAAGCAACGCGCTCCTGGCACAAATACGGTCTGACCGATACGACTGGCAGCATCCACACCAGCGTCCACCACACGGCCTACTGACTCGTAGCCCGGAACCAGCGGATACCCCATGCCAGGGAAATCGGGCATACGCCCGTTCCACAAAAGGCGCTCGGTCCCGGCGCTGATTCCACTCCACGCCACATCAACCACAAGGTCTCCGTCACCAGGCGCCGTAAGCTCAAGCTCACGTATACTCAGTGTTTCGGGGGCCTGAAGAACAACGGCCTTTGTGGAAAGAGAGAGGGTCAAGGCTTTGCGTTTTCAATCTAGACGTCATTTCTACTGAATGACACTCTAAATTGACACATCAATCTGTCAAGTCGAATTGACACTCCATTGACTGGTTTTTCCCTTACGTTGCCTGGGCAATGAGCACGCGTGTGAGCAAAGGACTGGATGTGCGCGGGCTGCGAATGCGCCCAAAACCAGTTTGCTCAAGGAAAGCGCGCAGCTCTTGCTCTGTCCGCGGTCGTCCGCTGCGCATAGCAAGCAGATAAAAGCCGAAATACGCATCCCCGGCTTTTTGAGCGCCGGATGTATCAGCCATTGGCTCGGCAACCAGCAAAGATTGGCCGACATCAAGCGCCGCGCGCACTTGTCGTAACAGGTGCAAGGCTTTGTCATCATCGTGATCGTGAAGAATGCGCACCAGCGATATGATATCGGCGTCTTTGGGCAAGGAATCGGCAAAGAAGTCGCCACCTTTGGCGTCAAAGCGCCCGGCAAGCCCTGCGGCGTCCAGCCTTGCTTTGGCCCGCTCAGCAACGGCAGGCAGATCAAAAACCGTGGCATGCAAACCCGGCGTGCGGCCCAGAGCGGCCTGCGCAAAACGCCCCTCCCCGCCACCGACATCCATCAAGCGATGATGACGACCGAGCGGATAAGCATCGAGCACCTCATCGCTGATGAAACCCTGCGACGCCGCCATCAGTGCGCTGTAATCTGATACATCACCAGCGCCCAGCGCATCTGGCTCGCCGGATTGCGCGTAAGCCCAATACTGTGAGAGCCCTGTTGGTGTGTTCGGGTTTTTAAGCAGCGCAAGAGGATCGCGCAGATCTTCATAGAGAATCTGATGATGCTCGATCATCGCGATCACGCCGGGGTTGGCCAACAAGGCTGCACCCAACTCATCCAACCCGTATCGCCCGCCTGACCTTTGTGAAATCAACTCCAACGCTTGTGCACCGCGAACCAGGCGCAGGGTGGCGTCGTCGTCCAGATCAATGGCTTTGGAAAGATCAGCAAGCGTGGCTGGTCCATGCGCCATTTGCTCAAGCAATTTCACCCGCACGCAGGTCGTGATGATCTGCGTGTAGACAAACCCCGCCACCAGATCGAAAAGCTGTCGGGTTTTCCTGCGTGAGAGCGGACGCGTCAGCGGAAAGCGCGTGGCCCAGCGGATAAAAGCAGGCTTTTGCAAAAGCCGTGCGCGCCAATCACGGAAACGGTCGCCAAAAGTCTCGCGAGCCGTGTCTGTCACATTGGTAGGCCTTCAACAGGGAAAAACTAGGCTGCGACCAGTGAAAGGCTTTTGGGTTTCAGCCGTTTCGCCTCGCTCATGATCAGCGCTTCCAAGGATGCGCGCCCCTTGCAGTCGGGGATCGCAGCGATAGCGCCGGCCACATAGCCTTCAAGGCGACCAACGGTTTCTTTGATGCCGCATTCGCTCACCAAACTTGGTCGATCATGAGCATCGTCTTGCCCAGCTGGCTTGCCCATTTCCTGCGATGAACACAGCGCATCACGCAGATCATCCGCCGCCTGATAGGCAGCTCCAAGACGATCGCCTAACGCCCGCCATGGCGCAGGATCAGACCCAGCGGCAACAGCACCAGCCATCGCAGATCCAACGAACAATGCTCCTGTTTTGGCGCGATGATACGCTTCCACCGGAACAGAGGTTTCGCTTTCCCATCCCTGTCCGGCAACAATGCCACCTGGCATGCCGACAGCATTTGCAACTGTTGTGATCAATGGGGCCAACCGTTCAGGGGCATGGCCCGCCGCACGTGCCAACACATCAAACGCCAACACAATCATGCCGTCACCAGCCAGCAGAGCCAATGGCTCACCATAGGCCGTATGAACTGATGGTCGCCCTCGGCGCACATCTGCATTGTCAAAGCAGGGCATGTCATCATGAACCAGCGATGCGCAATGAAGAAGCTCCACTGCCGCCGCTGCGGCATTGGTAAGTTCAGGCCGGTCATCACCGCAGGCCGATGCCACCGCCAAACACAGCCTTGGTCGCACACGTGCGCCGCCAGGAAAAAGGGAGTATCGAATGGCTTCAGCAAGCTGCGGCGGGGCATCGACGCCGCTCGCATGATCCACCGCCGCTCGAAGTGCATGGTCGATGCGAGACGTGATATCCATAGAGACCATCCTTTGCAGCAGAAGCCGACTGTCATCCAATATTGTCAATCTACATCGACTTGGCATAGTGTCAATAATGATTGACACATACGATGCAGAGTTAACAGTTTGACCACCCACCATGCTGTGATCGTCGGCGCCGGAATTGGCGGCATGGCGGCTGCGCTCGCTCTTGCCGGGCAAGGACTGCGGGTAACAATCCTTGAAGCTCAAAGCGATGTGGGCGGCAAAATGCGCGCAGTGCACGTTGGTGACACAGCCATCGATGGCGGTCCCACGGTTTTCACAATGAAATGGGTTTTTGACGAACTGTTCGATGCCGCGGGTCTCACCTTCGATGATGCGGTGACCCTCTCCAAGGCAAGCGTTTTGGCCCGCCATGCATGGGACGACAGAGGCACCCTTGATCTCTTTGCCGACCTTGATCGAAGCGCAGATGCCATTGGCGCCTTTTGCGGTGCGAGCGAAGCAAAAAACTTCCAGAAATTCGCACATGAAGCCGCCAGTATGTACGCGACTCTGGAGAAACCATTTTTGCGCTCCTCCAAACCCAGCATGCTCGGCATGAGCGCGCGCCTTGGACCGAAGGGGTTGGCGGTCAAACCTTTCTCTACCTTGTGGTCAGCGCTTGAAGGCCGATTTAATGATCCAAGGCTTATCCAGCTGTTCGGTCGCTACTCCACGTACACCGGCGCCTCACCATTCTTGGCACCCGCCACGCTGATGCTGATCGCCCATGTCGAGATGGACGGGGTGTGGATCGTCAAAGGCGGCATGCGCGAGCTGGCACAAGTGATGCGTCGCGCCTGTCAGGCCAAAGGTGTCACGATCCAAACCAATGCGAAGGTCGCCAACATCGAGATCGAGCATGGCGCCGCCCGCGCCGTTGTTTTGGAAGGTGGCGAACGCCACGCTGCTGATGTCGTGGTCGTGAATGCTGATGCATCGGCCGTCGGCACTGGACTATTTGGGAAGAACGTTCAGCACGCCGTCAATCCGGTGGAACCGGCCAAACGATCGCTTTCCGCCATCGGCTGGACATTGAGGGCCAAAACCGAAGGTTTCCCTTTGGTCCATCACTCAGTTTTTTTCGGGCAAAACTACCCCGATGAGTTCGATGCCGTTTTCAAGCAGTTACGCTATCCTGCTGATCCAACCGTTTACATTTGCGCGCAAGATCGCGCCGATACCGGCGCGCTTGACAAGCCAGATACGCCGGAACGCATGCTGATGGTGATCAACGCCCCACCCAACGGTGACCAGAATCCCAGCCAATCGGAGATGGAACAATGCATGGAACGCAGCTTGGCTCGCCTGAGGGCCTGCGGCCTGTCCGTGGAGGTGGACCCCAACATGAGCGCTCCGACGGGGCCGGAGGGTTTCAACAGCCTATTCCCAGCAACGGGCGGCGCGCTGTACGGGCGAGCAAACCACTCCGCGTTCGCGAGCTTTCAGCGACCGGACAACAGGACCAAGATACCGGGTCTGTATCTGGCGGGGGGCAGCGTGCATCCGGGTCCGGGGGTTCCGATGGCAGCCCTTTCGGGCCGCCTGGCGGCAGCGCGGATCGTTGCCGACCTCGCTTCGACACGCCCGTCGCGCCGGACGGTTACCGTTGGTGGTATGTCGACGGCCTAAGTGATGACGGACGCTATGGCCTGTCGGTCATCGCCTTCATCGGTTCGGTTTTCTCACCGTATTACGCCTGGTCTGGCCGCCGCGATCCGTACGACCACATCTCGATCAATGTCGCGCTCTACGGACCCAAGTCTCGCTGGGCCATGACAGAACGGGGCAAGGGCGCGCTAAACGACGGTCCAGACCACTTCACCGTTGGACCAAGTGCTCTGCATTGGGATGGCGACACGCTTGTGATTGACGTCGATGAGATCACGGTGCCGCTGCCCTCGCGCCTCAAGGGTCAAATCCGGTTCACACCGGATGTGGGCCAGACCACGCACTTCGCGCTCGACACCACGCAGCGCCACCATTGGTGGCCCTATGCCCCGTTCGGTCGCATCACCGCCAAATTCAACAAACCTGCTTTGTCCTGGGAAGGTCACGGCTATGCCGACACCAACACCGGCACCGCTGCGTTGGAAGCAGATTTCTCCGGCTGGACCTGGTCACGAGCAACGGTTGATGACGGTGCAGTGATGTTCTACGAGCCGCAAGAGCGGTCAGGCACACACAAAACCATCGCGTTCCATGTTGGCCCTGATGGCACCCTCACCCACCGCCAAGCGCCATCACGCGTTGATCTGAAACCCGGTTTTTGGGGTGTTGCCCGCGACACGCGGTCAGACAATGCAAGCCAAACCCGCATCACACAGACATTTGTGGACGCACCGTTCTACACCCGCGACGCTCTGCAAATGGTGCTCGATGGCAAAACCTGCCCGGCCGTGCATGAAAGCTTGAACCTTGATCGTTTCGCCAGCCCGATCGTGAAGCTGATGCTACCTTTTAAGATGCCGCGGCGCGCGAACTGGACGCGCCCCAAAAACTAGGGCCCGGTCAAACCGCCTGCTGCGGGTTCAAGCGCAAAATCGTGAAATTGAGAAACGCCGCAAAGCTCACCCATACCAAATAGGGCACCATCAACCACCCGGCGAGTGTGCTAATTGGCCAAAACAGCACAATGGTTGCAGCGATGGAAAGCCACAGCAACACCACATCCACCAAGGCGTAGTCCATCCGCTTCATGCCGAAGAACAGCGCCGACCAAAGCGCGTTAAACACCAATTGAACAAGCCAAAACCCAGTTGGCACCAAAGCTGCCGGCCATCCAGCCTCTTCCCAGACCAGCCAGGCAGCAAAGGCCATCATGGCGTAGAGAACCGTCCACGCGATTGGGAACAGGAAGTCCGGCGGATTCCAACTCGGCTTGGCGAGGTCGCGGTACCACTGGCCAGGCCGAAAATAACCACCTGACATAGCAGCCAGGAACGTCACAATGAAGAACGCAACCAGTGACCAGGATATCGAAAAATCCATCAGCTTCCTCTTTTTCCGATATCCATATCACACGAGAAGGCCGAAGGTAGCCCAACGCGCTGCGCCCAATAAGGCCCATCGAAAAAAGTTAGGATGAGTGCCGTGCGCCCAATTGGTCCTGCTTACGTCGTTCCAACCGTTCGAGAATTTCAACGATACGGCTCATCGGGCGCGAGTCCTCAAAGCCTTCATCGCCACTGGAGGCCGGGTCGAACGGTGGCACCGCATCAACCAGAAAGGCAGTTTCGGGCAACGCTGCGGCTGGTTCACTGTGCGGGGTCCATATCGCCGCATTGCACGCAGTACCGAGCAGCACCAGTTTACGCTGCTTAGAAACGACGGCGCGCTGGTCGACAGAATTGTAGCCGTTGGCCGCCACTTTGTGCCCGATCTCGCGATAGATCAACCGCGCGGCATGAATGGCCGGGCGGCAATCTGCTGGCAGAGCAGCAATACCGCCAATGGCTCGATCGTAGAGCATGTCTGCGGTCTCAAGAAGCCGTTCCACACACGCCCCAACACCCGCATCAAATACCGGCTTGGCCAGAAACGCGTCAACATCCACACCAGCCTCTTCCAACCAATCACGTGGCAGATAGGTCCGGCCATTGCGGGCATCTTCGCCTACATCGCGGGCGATGTTGGTCAGCTGCATAGCCACACCAAGGTCACAAGCGCGCGCAAGCGTATCAGCGTCGCGTGCGCCCATGAGCACCGTCATCATCGCGCCGACGGCCGCAGCAACCCGCGCGCTATAGGCATAGGTGTCTGACAGTGTTTGCGGTGCCCATCCCACGCTGTCCCATTCCAGGCCTTCCAACAACGCTTCAGGAAGCGCGCGGGGCATTTGGTAGCGCTGAACCATCTCAGCAAAAGCACGGTCAGCGGGGATATTTTTGGGCTTTTCTGCATAGGCCAGATCGAGCCGCTCTCGCAGCCGATCGACCGCGTCTCGTGGTGCATCAACGGCATCCACAGCATCGTCTGACAAGCGGCAAAACGCATAGAGTGCATAGGCAGGCGTGCGAATGCGCTGCGGCAACAACAGCGAAGCAGCATAAAAAGACTTAGATCCCTGGCGGATCAATGCCCGGCAAGCGGTCTCATTCCAACCGCTTTGAAGGCTGGCTTTAAAAGCAGATGTCGGCAGTGTCTTTCACCTTCTGCAAGTCCAAGCACTGACCATAGCCACGAGTCCAAAGACCGAGCAACATCAGTTCTGCGTATGTGCTTGAGCCGGTTCGGCAAGAACCCCCAGAGTTTGGGCAAACGATACAATGCGCTCAACTGAATGCTCCGGCGCTTCTTCGTGCGCCAAATGGCCAAGTCCCGGCCACAACTCGATGTCAGCACTCTGGCAGCGCTTGGCAACGTCCTGCGAAACTTTGGGGGGCACCGCACGATCGTTCTCGCCCGCAATCAACAGCAGGGGAACTTTCAAGCTTGGCAGTTCGCGCATCAGCTCTGTGAGCTCCCAATGGGCCATCATGCCCAAAACACCTGCAATATGACCCGGCGACTGCATCAGCACCCGATAGTAGCTCAAGCCATCATCGGGCAAGCGAGAGCCCGTGCCCTCAATCAGGCGTTCCACTCGCGCGTGACTGCGACCTCCAAGGGCAAACAGCCGAGGCGTCAGGGGATTAACAAAAAGCAGCTTGGCAAGTGCTGGAAAAATGGCACCCGCCGCCCCATCGAATGGCTGAAAGGCTCCATTGAAGCTCACCAGACCGGCAGGAGCGATGCGGTGATCCAGCGTCATGCGTGCAAGTGTTGCCGCCCCGGCCGAATGTCCAACAGCAAGCCGCACATCAACACCCAGAACGTGGATGAGTTCACCCAGCAAAGTCGAAACCCGTTGCAACGTAGGCCGATAGTCTCTTGGGCAATCGGAAAAAGCATGGCCTGGCAAATCAACGGCGATCACCCGAAAATGCGCAGCCAGACCAGCCATCACATCACGCCAAGAATGTGTCGATGCGCCAGCGCCGTGGAGCAGGAACAGCACAGGCGCTTCACCATCTGTTGGGCCCATCTCCTGCACATGCCAACGCATGCCACCTGCGTTCACAAAGCGGCTTGCGGTGTGGTGCGGCCAGGTGCGCCCAATGGCCCGCCACGACAGCGCTGCTGATGGGCTGGATGTGCTTGCGCGTGAGGACATCGCTATCCGACCATCGTGCGTTGCAAGCCGCCATCAACCAGCTCTTTCAGCCCAGCAGCATTGGGGTAAGGCAGCGGCAAATGGATGGCCTGCATGGCCTGCGCGATCTCAAAAGCTTTAGACGTTGATGGTGAAACTTTCCGACCTCCGCGCTGCGGACTGGTATCGATGAAAAGGCTGGCAATACCGTGGGCAGCGATCCGCCTGGCAGCCGTCAGCGCGTCGTCGCGCGCGCCAGCTCGGCCGGTTGTCGGGTCATAACCAACATTGGCCTGCGCATCGCTCATGACCACCAGTCGGGGACTTCTTCCAAGGCGTTTGCATTCCAGCGCCACATCCAATCCGGCATCAAGACCGGCAGCCAGGGGTGTGCCACCCCCGCCAGGCATGCCCGCCAAACAACGCTTCGCACGCACCAACGAACGCGTGGGCGGCAGCACCATATCTGCGCTCTCGCCCCGGAACGCGATAAGTGCAACATAATCACGGCGTGCATAGCTTTCCGCCAGCAAAAGCTCCACCGCACCCTTCACTTCAGCCAAACGATGCAAGGCCGCAGACCCCGACGCATCGACCAGAAAAATGGTGACGCTTTCCTCGTTCTGCTTGAACCGACGCACCCGAATGTCTTCACCGGTGACCGAAATGCGTGAGGCGCTGTCGCGCGCCTGCCGGCGCAAGGACTGCCAGGGCGCAGCAGCACGCAGTGTGTCCACCACATGCAGTTTTGAGCGACCATCCAAGCGCCCACGGCGCGATCCAATGGGGCGGCCACGCATCAATGCCTGTTGCTGCGCACCTTTGCCGCCAGCGAATTGTGCGCTGGGCCTACCAATGGCCGCGCCGAGCTTCAATTGCTCAAGCAGATGAGCCGGAATAGCTGATTCAACGGCCTCAAGCACCTGATCGTCCAGCGGGCCATCAGGCGGGGGTGATGGATCATCAGGATCCTCGTGCGCCATTTCCAGTTCGTCGTGCTCTGGCGGCTCTTCTGGTTGCTCGTCCGGCGGCACTTCAGGCTGCTCGTCGTCCGATTGATCGTGCATCGGCAGCCGTGTGGCACGCGGTGCAATCACCAAGCGCGCTGCCAGTTCGATATCCTGATCTTCGGTGTGCGTACGCCCATCCAAAGCAGCAAGACCGCGGGCTGTGCGAATGGCAAATAGGATCGCCCGAACAGACGATACACCAAAAGCGGTGGCGAGCGCGGTCAGAGCCTCCAGCAACCGGTCATCGCTCTGCGAGCCAGCAAACAGCGCCTTGGCCGATAGGATATCGCTTCGCGTCAAAGGCGGCGCGGCCATATCACGAATAGAAAGATGCGTGAGGTCCGCGCGAAACGCCAAGCGATCCGACAAGGCTGCAGACAGTGTTTCCTCACCCAAGCCCTCATCCAACGCCACCACGCCCAGCTTCGCAGGCAACGATGCCGTGATACCATCGCGCTCAAGCGCCACCTCACCGGTATCAAGCACAGCCGTCAGGCGCGACGCGGCCAGTGGTTCCATCCGCTCGGCCATCGGCACCAGGATCACGCCACCATCGGCCTCAGACAACAACCCGCGTTGGGTGACAGGTTTGCCTGCCGTCAAAGTGGCCGCCATATCCAAGCCGCCAAGCAGGCGTTCATCAGCGATGTGGCTCGGCATCTTTCGAAAAGGCATCTGAAGCGGAGCCAAGCCTTGAAACGCTCGAACCAGCGCATCGCGCACGGGCCCAGCATGAGCGCGTACGACGATCCCACCAAAGGCTGGCGGATCAAGCGCGACAAGGGCCATCGCCGTGAGGGCATCAGCCCAAATCTGTGCCTTGGCGCCAGCAGAAAGGTCAGACGAAGGATCGACCGGCAGGTCCATCAGACAATCACCCCATCGCCTCATCGATAGCACGCTCCACGCGGGTCGATGCACGGGAATCATCCAACGGATTGCGCCGCAAACGGTGGCTGAGCACCATGGGCGCCACAAATTTCAGAGCATCACGCGTCACCTGGTCATGGCCTTCCAGGGCCGCAAAGGCGCGCGCTGCCCGCATCAAGGTCAATTCCCCGCGCAGACCATCAGTGCCCAATGCCATGCAAAGCCGTGCTGCCTGCTCCAGAACACTATCGGGAACCTCCAGGCCATCCAACCGCTCACGCGCACCAACAATCTCGCGGCGTACCGCGCCATCCTTGCGTTTCCATTTGGCAACGAAGGCTTCTGGATCACGATCAAACGCATCGCGCCGGCGCACCACCTCAATACGCTGCTTCACATCTTCTGGGGTCGAAACGTCCACCGATAGGCCAAAACGATCGAGCAGTTGCGGACGAAGCTCACCCTCTTCCGGGTTGCCCGAACCGATCAGCACAAACCGCGCCGGATGGCGGATCGACAGGCCTTCGCGCTCGACAACATTTTCACCTGAAGCGGCCACATCCAGCAGCAGATCAACCAAATGATCTTCCAGCAAATTGATTTCATCAATGTAGAGAAAACCGCGATTGGCCTGCGCCAAAAGCCCTGGCTGAAATGCGCGCTCGCCCTGGGTCAATGCTTTTTCGATATCCAGAGCACCGACCACGCGATCCTCAGTTGCGCCCAACGGCAAATCGACTACTGGCACCGGTATCTGCCGGGTTTTCACATCGCGATCTTTAGATTTGGCCGGATCGATATTGTAAGCGGACCCGGCAACCACTTTCATTTTCGGCAAAAGCTGCGCCAGCGCTCGCACAGCGGTGGATTTGCCGGTGCCGCGGTCGCCAAAAACAAGCACCCCGCCGATGGTCGGATCGACAGCGGAGATGAGCAGCGCGCGCTTCATCGCCTCCTGCCCAACGATGGCGGAAAAGGGGAAGTTCACACGCATAGTCACAGGGGGCAGCCACTCACAGAATTTAGGAGTCCCAGTCCTAGCAGCGCATTAGCGTCATGCAAAGTTGACACTTGTCCCTATCCTGCTTGGTCAACGCTGAGGCGATCCGAACCAACCGATATCGTGTATTGCTGCCTCGCCCAGCGAACGCCCTTCAAACATCGCCTGGCGTAAAAGCGGCCACGTTGCGGGCGTCATCAGCGCAAACGGTAAAGGATCGTTCAAGCGCCACGTCACGTCGCGGCTCGTGAAAAGCGCCTTGCCAATCTGCCGGTAGCGCGGCCACTTGCCAATCGCGCTCCAAAGCAAGGTAAGCGTAGGGTAGGCCTGCTGCATACGAGTGTGACGGTTGAAACGCGGCACGAACCCCGGCTCCAAAATCGCGTGCGCAATGTCTGCTGTTTCCAAAAAATGGATGCCACTGTTGGCCCGAGGGTTGCATTCAAAAGCGACTGGACCAGCACTTGTCAGCATCATGTCAAAAGACAGAAAACCTGTATGGCCGCTCCATTGCGCAATACGAGCCACATAGGTCTCCACATCTGGCGCATCGATACGCTCGAAAACCGTGGAAACCGTGCCATCACGAATGATCGGACGGTAAACGACAGTCGCCGAAACCCGTCCGGCATGAACGATCGAGAAACTGCTGACTTCGTCGCCTTCAAGCCACTCTTGAACCAGCGCATCGCGTCGGTCTGGCACTTTTTTGCCCTGCTCCAAAAACGTAACATTCGAGCCGGATGCACCCCACCTATCTTTAGCAATCGTAGGCGCAACATCAGCGATCCCTTGCGCCTCCGGCGAGCCAAGAAGCGCGGTTTTGGGCGCGGCCATTCCTGCCTGTTCTATCCCATGAGCAAAGCGCAACTTGTCGTGCAGCGCCAAGACAGATTGGTGTGAAGAGGTGAAAAGCCTCACATCGTCAGGAAGACGCACACCGAGCGCGGCAACGTGCATCGTCTCTTCAGAGATCGGCACAACCAATGACACACCCTCACGCGCAATCAGCGCCAGCAAGGCATCCAAATAGGCCGCCTGATCGATGTTGGGCGCCGGCACTCGATATGACTTGTCCACCGACCGCGACAGACCGCACAAATGCCAACCGAACGGCTCGGCCACCAACACCCGCCAACCGGCACAATGAAAGCTGCGCGCGATGTCCAATCCTTTTGGAAGGCGCCCCAGCGTCAGCAGCACCGTCTGCGTCACCAAACCTTGTCTCCCCTGCGGCGGCGCATCACGTTGCCCGCACATTGCCAAGCTGGTAGCGTCAAATAGGTTTGACACACAAGGGGCCTGCAATGCTTGACACCACAACGGATTCTCGCCCCAGGGCGATTGTGGTTGGTTCAGGCTTTGGTGGGCTGGCCGCTGCTGTGCGGCTAGGCGCAAAAGGTTACCGCGTTTCGGTTCTGGAAAGACTCGATAAGCCCGGCGGGCGCGCTTACACCTACAAACAAGACGGCTTCACCTTTGACGCCGGCCCCACCATCATCACCGCACCGCAAGTTTTCCACGAACTGTGGGAGCTGTGTGGCAAGCGCTTTGAAGACCATATCGACCTGCGCCCCTCCAACCCGTTTTACGACATCCGCTTCGATGACGGCCGCGTGTTTCGTTACAGTGGCGATGATGAGGCGATGCGCGCCGAAGTCGCACGGTTTAGCCCGGACGATCTAGAGGGTTTTGAGCGCTTCAAGAAGGTCAGCGAAGAAATTTACAAAGTCGCCTTCGAAAAGCTGGTGGATGTGCCGTTCCACAGCCTTCTCTTCACGCTGAAATGCGCGCCGGACCTGATCCGCCTGGGCGGCTACAACTCGGTTTACACCACCGTATGCAAGTACCTCAAAGACCCTGCCCTGCGGGTCGTGTTCTCGTTCCACCCGCTGCTCATCGGCGGCAACCCGCTGACCACAACCGCCTATTACTGCCTGATCGCCCATCTGGAGCGAAAGTTCGGCGTGCACTACGCCATGGGCGGTACCGGCGCACTGGTGCAAGGCCTGGTGGACCTGATCGAGGATCAGGGCGGCGAAGTCATCTGCAATGCTGGCGTGGATGAAATTCGTGTCGAAAACAGCACGGCTGTTGGCGTGACGCTGGAAAGCGGCGAGCGGCTGGACAGCGCGGTTGTGATTTCCAACGCCGATGCCGCCACCACCTACACAAAGCTGTTGCGCAACCACAAACGCAAAGTGTGGACCGACGCGAAGGTGAAACGCCGCGATTTTTCGATGAGCCTGTTCGTCTGGTACTTTGGCACGAACAAAAAATTTGAGGATTGTCAGCACCACACCATGGTGCTCGGGCCCCGCTATGAAGAACTGTTGAAAGACATCTTCAAGCGCAAGATACTGGCCGATGATTTCTCGCTTTATCTGCACCGGCCGACGGCCAATGACCCCTCGCTGGCGCCGGAGGGGTGTGACTCTTTCTACGTGCTCTCACCGGTGCCGAACCTCAAAAGCGGCACCGACTGGAGCGTACAAGCCGAGCCTTATCGCCAGGCCATCGAGAAACGCTTGGAAGAAACAGTGCTCCCGGGTTTGAGCGAAAGCATCGTGACCCAGCACATGCTCACCCCGCAGGATTTTCAGGACCGGCTTTCTTCGGTCAATGGCGCGGCCTTTTCCATCGAGCCAAAACTCTTCCAAAGCGCCTGGTTCCGACCGCACAACAAGTCACCGGAAGCGAAGAACCTGTTCCTTGTCGGCGCTGGAACCCACCCCGGCGCAGGCGTGCCGGGCGTCCTGCCATCAGCCAAAGTGATGGAAAAGGTGGCGCCAAATGCGAGCGAATTTGTGGGGGTTTAGAGCGACTCCCAAAGGAAACCGACCACCACCCCACCGCTTGTCATCCTTGCTCCTGTGGCGATTAAAAGGGTTAAGCACCAAACCATAGACTGTTGATGTCCTCAGCCTTCATTTGAACCCAGCGCGATATAGGTTTTTTGATTCTCTATTATGCGTCGGACACTATCATGAAACCCCATCATCAAATGGTAGGCATTATGATTGTGGTACTGGACTAGATTTCTCTTTGCTCCTAAAGGCCCGCGGTAAGCTACGATTGTAGGAACATCCACACCCACCAATATCTGCGTTTCTGCATTCATATGGATGTGCTTCATCGCGTTAAACAACTGGTTAGATATCTTCAGAAAGTTTGTTTGATCAGCAACATAGGTCTCATCAATGCCGATTACTATTTGGCGCATCGGATTATTTTTTTCCATGCGGAGAATACTCCCCACACTTTCGCAACGAAAAGCTTTATCTCTGTCGATTTGATCTGCACAACAAAGTAGCTCGGTCAATCTACAAAGTGCGTCCAAGCAATGCCGCATCTGGAAAACCAAAGCCTCGCACTCAAACTTATATGCGCTAAGTACCGTGGGGCCGGAATGATCAGGGATCATTCGCGACTGCTCTTTGATGACGCGATGCATCTCTACAATTTCCGCAAACTTAGCATCTATGTATCGAATGCACTCTACGATCCTATCCACTACCAAATACGAAGATGCTAGGCGCCTGACACTTGGGTAAATGGGAAAATCATGGTGTGAAATAAAAAGCGGTGTGTAAGACGACATAGGCCGACCAGCGTCATAGTTGACTTCTTCGGTTCTTGGCCGCCAAAAATTATCGTCAGAGATTTCCCACCGCTCGCCATTAAACACTGGCACTTTGCCTTTGGGCCATTTCTTAGGCGGAGCAACTGTGGTTGCGTGAGCAGGGACCAAAATGCCTCCACCCAGCGGATCGCGATTTGCTTCTTCCGTCGAAAGATAGAAATGCTCATCCCTATCGTAGTTATGAATATATTTACCCTCGCTAAACTTGCCCACTATTGCCACTCAATTCTTCGCTTATAGAAACAAGGGGCCATTTTGCCTTGAATAAGTAGATATGGCCGCATGCAGCGCCCCTACTCCGCCGCTGGCACAGCTTCCCGTTTCACCTTCCGCTTGGGGTTCTTCACCCGGTACCACTGGTAGAAGATGATCGAGAGGCCAACGATCAGTGGGATCGACCAGAGCGTCGGCGTCAGCGCCGCTTCGGGCAAAAAACGCACCGCGCCAAAGGCAAAAAACGCTGTATAAACCGAGATGCCAGTGCCGACGAGCGCCTTGATATGCTCCATCAGCCAGTCTTTCACCCAGGGTTTCGGCTTGTAGAGGAACCACAGATTGGTGATCACAGTCGCGTAGCCGATGGTGGAAATGCCGATCATCAAAACCTGCCCATCGACCAGCCCGTGGTAGGTGCAGTTGATCGTGGCGACCAGCAAAGCAGCCTGGAGAAACAGGTTCAGCGGGTCACGGATCGCTTCACGGTTGGTTTTGTGTTTCACCGTCTGCCACCCATACCAGGTGAGGTTGATGGTGAGGATGGCGAGATAAATCATCAGCCAGCCGAAAATATCGCGGATCACGGTCACATCGCCAAAGTCCGGATGGGTCAGCAGATGCGGGTGCGTGCCCGCCGGATCATACAGCGTGGTCAGGCTGATCAGGGTGGCAAAGCAGCCGGTTACCAGCATGCAGATGGTGAAGATTCGGCCAGCGCGCACATGCCACCAGCCGCCCTTCTTCCCGACGACTGGAACCCAGAAGATCACCAGCCCGACGGCGCCAAAAACGATATGCCCCCACACAAACGCGTGGAAGACGTCAATGCTTGGAATGCCAAGGATCGTTAGGGCCTGCATGTCCACACTATGCGACAATCAAGGGTGTCAAAGCCAGTAGAATTGTGGTGAATGTAGAGCGAATATCGCCCGATTGGCCATAATGAACAGTCCGTACGTCCCGCCTCGTCCAGTTTCTCTGCCCGCGATTGTTTCGCTGTTTCGCGTTTTGAAGCAAGGCGACGGTGACCTGCTCAGCCTATTGCCCAACACGGCCTATCGCGACCCGATAGGCCCGCTCGGCTACTCGCGCCGGTCCATCGTCATCGCCAACGATCCTGCCTTGATCCGCGAAGTCTTGAGCGATGAGAACGAGGTATTCCCCAAAAGCGACTTGATGGTGAACGCCACCGAGGCGCTGATCGGCGATTCCATCTTCGTCTCCTCCGGCGATACCTGGCGTCGCCAGCGAGCGATGATCGATCCGGCCTTCACCGCTATGCGCATCAACCGCGCCTTCGGTGCGATGAGTGCGGGCGTGGATGAAGCTGAAGCGTTTTTCGAGCAATCCATCGCCGAAGCCCGCGCCTTCTCGCTCGACAAAGCGATGGGCCATATGGCCGCCGACATCATCTGCCGCACCGTCTTTTCCTCGTCCCTAAAGTCCGAGATTGCCCATCAGGTTTTTGACGATTTCGCCATCTTTGAGCGTTCGGTGGCCCAGGTCGAAGTGCTAAGGCTGATCTTCGACAAAGCGTGGAGC
Source organism: Hyphomicrobiales bacterium (assembly GCA_040219355.1). Lineage (GTDB taxonomy): Bacteria > Pseudomonadota > Alphaproteobacteria > Rhizobiales > MH13 > MH13. Next base: position 115,405 of record JAVJSN010000015.1, on the reverse strand, counting down.
AAGGTGCCGCAAAAACCCGATGTGCTGGCCGCCTGCGCGCGCATCCGCTCCCATCTCGGTACCTGGATCGACGACCACAGGGCTGCGCCACAGGGCAGCTATGACGACATAGCCTCGGCCGTCATCGCTGCGCGCGACCCAGAGACGGGCGAAGGCTTCAGCCGCGAAGAACTGATCGATCAGCTTGGTGTGTTTTTCCTGGCCGGTCACGAAACGACGGCCAGCGCGCTCACCTGGGCGGTGTATCTGCTTGCCATGCACCAACCGACCAGCGAGCGCATGCGCGAGGAGGTTCGTCAGGTTGCCGGTGACGATCCCATCACCATTGAGCACACCAAGAAGCTGACCTTCACCCGCAACATGTTTCGCGAAACGCTGCGGCTCTATCCGCCCATCACCTTTCTGCCGCGCGTCGCACTGGAGACCACGCGGCTTGGAAAAAAGCGGATCAAAAAAGGTGCCCTCGTCATGATCGCACCCTGGGTGGTCCATCGCCACCAACGCTACTGGAAAGACCCGGATGTATTCGACCCGGACCGCTTCTCGCCGGAACGGGAAAGCGAGATGACGCAGGGCTGCTACATCCCCTTCGGACAGGGGCACCGGCTTTGTTCTGGCGCGGCATTTGCAACCATTGAAAGCACGCTGTTCTTGGCGCGGCTGGTTCGTGGCTACGACATTGAGATCGAAAACCCCGACGTGCGCCCCGTCGCCCGCATGACCACCCGTCCGAATGAGCAGATCAGGGTGAGGCTGAAGCAGTGCAGCTGACCAAAAAAGTCCCGGACGGTGAAACCGATCCGGGACCTCGATGATCATTGGGCAAAAGGCCCCGGATCAAGTCCGGGGCTTATCGGTTAAACGTCCTCAAACACCTCAGGAACACTCCGCCCCTCGCCGTCCAACCAAGACGGCACCGGCAGGCCCTTCTCGCGCAGGAACGCCGGGTTGAAGAGTTTTGATTGATAGCGCGTGCCATAGTCGCAAAGGATCGTCACGATGGTTTTGCCCGGCCCGAGATCACGGGCAAGGCGCATGGCACCGGCCACATTGATGCCAGACGAGCCGCCAAGCACCAGCCCCTCATGCTCCAACAAATCAAAGACGATGGGCAGCGCCTCGTCGTCCGGGATCGAGTAAGAATAGTCGGGCTTGAAGCCTTTCAAATTGGCGGTCTCCCGACCCTGCCCGATGCCTTCGGTGATCGAATTGCCCTCAGCCTTGAATTCGCCGGTCGTGTAAAATGAGTGGATCGCCGAGCCACCCGGATCGGCCAGCGCAATGCTCACACCTTTCGGCTGAAGCGCCATGCCGACACCGGCCAACGTCCCGCCGGTTCCAACCGCCGATACAAACCCATCCACCTTGCCGTCGGTCTGATCCCAGATTTCAGGGCCGGTCATTTCGATGTGCGCCTGCCGGTTGGCGACATTGTCGAACTGGTTTGCCCAGACTGCGCCGTTCGGCTCGGTTTTGGCCAGCTCTTCTGCCAATCGAGCGGAGTATTTCACATAGTTGTTGGGATTCTTGTAGGGAACCGCAGGCACCTCGACGAGCTGCGCCCCGGCCAGACGCAGCATGTCCTTCTTCTCCTGGCTCTGCGTCTCCGGGATCACGATCACCGACTTGAAGCCAAGCGACGCGCCGACCAGAGCCAGCCCGATACCGGTGTTGCCGGCCGTGCCCTCAACAATGGTGCCGCCGGGTTTCAGCGTGCCGCGTGCCACCGCATCGCGGATGATGTAAAGCGCCGCGCGGTCCTTCACGGACTGCCCGGGGTTGAGGAACTCCGCCTTGCCCAAGATCTCGCAGCCTGTCGCCGCCGATGGTCCACGCAGGCGAATGAGCGGCGTGTTGCCGATCATCGCGGCAAGATCAGAATGGATGGCGGACATGCAAAGGCTCCTTACTACAAGGCAACCGTGATAGGCCTGCCCACCGCAAAGCTCAAGGCGCAGAAGCCGGTGTTTGCTACGCTTGACGCAAATTCATTCGCTACAACCATCGCCTAGCGATATGATGTTGCGCCTATGACAGCCCCATCTGCGCGCGACCAAGCTCCGTCAGATCGTCCAAAGTGGCACGACCCTTGAAGTCCACTTCGTAGTTCTCGGCAGCGAAATCTGGAGCGCTTTCACCGGCCAAGAACTTTTGCGCCTGTTTGCGGGCATAGGCTTCGTTCTTCGCGCACTTGGGCGAAGCGGCGATGTAGATAACGTTCGCATAGTCTTTGCCGTGATGCTCATCGCCCACAGCGTGCACCACATCAGGGTGCCACCACACCGTGTCGCCGGGCTCGACCAGCGGAATGGAAACCAACCCGCCAAGCATCTCTTGATGCCAGTCAGGGCTGCACGAAAGGGCGCGGCCGGGCTGGGCGCCGCACAGATCATCGTCGGCCACATCATGCTGAAGCGCTCGCAATAGGGTATAAGCGATGCCCTTGGCCGATGGGATCACCCGCAATGTGCCGTCGTCCGGCCCCTGCGGCGTCAAACATGTCCACCCTTGGAAAGTCCGGAACATCGAACAGACGGCTGGCGAGGCGTACTCCCGTGTTTGGGTGCGGAAGGTCGCTTTCCAGGGATCATAGTCCTGCCAATGGCCCTCAAAGATCGCGCCGTAAATGCGCTGATAGGCCGGATCAACCCAACGCTCATAGGACCCTGAATCCATGTGTGGTGAGAGGCCAAGCGTGGTGTCGCCCGGCTCGCGGCGACGGGTGCGATCCGCATAGGCATAGTCCATGTCCGGGTCGAACTCATCGCCCATGGGACCATCCACATCCCAGAGCCGGTTGAGAAAACTCTTGGTCGCCGCCATGCTTTCGGCCTGCCGCGCCATCACCTGCGGCTTGGACCAATAAAGCCCATAAATCTGCGGCGCACCGGCTTTCAGCTGGCTGAAATATTTGTCCATGCCAGCTTTTTCTTTTTGCTTGGCCAGATAGTCGTTCTCGGCAATGTAGTCACCGAGTTCTGCATTCCAGCTTTCCGCCTGGGCCCTTGGAAAAACACCACGCACAATGGCCGTACCGGTTCGGCGAATAGCTTCTACCGTTGCGGCAGGAACATTGCCGGCCTGCACATCGGCATAGTTGACTTCCGGGATGTTCGGGCGGCCATTGGCGTCGTTGGCAGCGATGGCGTCGACCTCACGAAGGATCGCCTCACGTACCGAATCGAAGGCAGCTTTCACATCCTGCAATCCACGCAGATGCTGCTTGGTTTCGCGGATGTAGGTAGCAAGATCAGCGCTCATAATAGGTCTCCCAATAAGTTGGCCACCGCTATGTACTGGCAAGGGCAGCTTCTTTTTTCGCGCGGAGTTGAGCATCGGGGCGCCAAGCAATCAAGCCATGTTGTGAGCATCTGATACACCGCCTTTCGCGCAGGCGCATTGGCAGCTGGACACAAAGATGGCTATGCAAGCTATCGATGTGTAATGCGTGCGCTTGGAAGATGTGATGGCTGACCTGTTCCTTGGGATCGACGCTGGCTCCTCTGTATTGAAGGCAGCCGTTTTTGACACGACAGGCCGACAAATCAGCGTGGCAAGTGAACGCACACCGCTGCAACGACCGCATCAAGGCTGGGTCGAAGCCGATCCACAGACCTGTCTCAACGCCCTTGATGCTGTGGTTACCCAAGCAACGAAGGGCCACGAAAGCGCGATCCGCGCTATTGGTATCGCTGGTGCCATGGTCGGTGCCTGGCTGGTGGACAGCAACGGCAAAGCTTTGCGTCCTGGCATCAACTGGGAGGACAGCCGCAGCCAAGACGTGCTGGACGCCATGGTGGCAGAACGCCCATCACTGATGTCAGACATCTTCGCGGTTTCCGGATCAGTGCTGCAACAGGGCTGCACCCTGCCGGTTCTTGCCTGGTTCAAGCTGAATAAGCCGGATGATTTGGCGCAGACAGAACATGTGCTCACCTACAAAGATTTTTTGCGCCATCATCTCACAGGCACTTTTGCTGCCGACCGCAGCGAAGCCGCTGTGCTGCCCGGCGATGCCCGCTCACAAAGCCGCAGCCAACCCCTTATGGACATGTTTGGCATCACAGATTTGGCGCCCCTGATGCCGGATGTCTCGGCTAGCCAGGATGTGGTCGGCCACCTCACATCAGAGGCCGCCCAGAGCACAGGTCTTCAGGCAGGCATCCCAGTTGTTGCTGGTGCAGGTGATGTGATTGCCAACGTCATCGGCGCTGGTGGTCTGAAGGCGGGCGCGGCGACAGCAATCCTGGGCACAACCTGCATGGTCGGCGTTTGTCACGACGAGCCAGTTTTCATGCCACCTGATCTTGGCCTGCTTTTCTCCCTGCCCGATCAGAATTGGTATCGCGCGATGGTCAATGTGGCAGGCACGCTGAATCTCGACTGGACACTCAAGCTCGTCGCGCCCGACTTGAAAGACGATCCGGACCAGTTCGCACAAGTCAACGCGATGGTCGCCAACGTGCCCATCGGCTCGAACGGCGTTACCTACCTGCCCTATCTAAGTGAAAGCGGCATCATCGCACCAATCGCTGACCCCCACGCACGGGCACAGTTTTGTGGTTTGCACGCTGGCCACGACCGAGCCGACTTGGTGCGTGCCGTTTATGAAGGCGTGGCGTTTGCGATAGCCGACCTTGTCGATCTGCTGTCGATCGATCCCGAAAGACCCATCACCCTAACCGGCGGTGGCAGCCACAGCGCTGTTTGGTGCCAGATGATTGCCGACGTTACCGGCAGGTCCATTCTGGTTCCAGAGGGCTCGGAATTTGGCGCCAAAGGTGCTGCACTTTTGGCGGCCACCGCCTTTGGCACATTTGCAAGCGTGACTGAGGCTTCGCAGGCTACGCTTACAACCGGGACGCTGACCCGACCCAAAACAACGGCATACCGGTCTTGGACAGACGCGCGCGAGCGTTTCGCGCAGTTCCGCAACGCCCTCCTAAACTAACCCTCACTACAAAGACCCGCATCGACACGGCAGCTATTGCCAATCCAAAAATTGGTATATACCATTTGACTTGTGGTATAGTCCGCCGAGTATCACGGAGAATTCCGCCGCATGCCAGAGCCACAACAGGCCCGCTACCGACAAATCGCATCGGCCTTAGAAGCCGACATCGTCTCCGGTCGCCTCAAAGTTGGCGAGCAGCTTCCCTCTGAACGCGCGATGGCAGAAGAACTCGGCATCAGCCGCATGACGGCCCGGAAGGCGTTGGAGCAATTGGCCGGTCGCGGAATGCTCGAAACGCGCGTTGGCCAAGGCACCTTTGTAGGCGCACCGGTGATCCGCCAAGAGCTTTCCGCTCTGTCAGGCTTCACCGAAGAAATGGAGCGGCAAGGCCGCACAACATCCAGCATTGTTGTTGAAGCGCAGCATTGCCCGCCAACCGCTGAAGCAGCCAAGGCACTCAAGCTTGGCCCGAAGCAACACGTATACCGCCTTACCCGTGTGCGCTTGGCAGACGAAACGCCAGTTGCTTTTGAGCGCACAGAGATCGACGCATCGCGTGCACCGAACCTTCTGTCCAAGGCCGACTTCGCCACCTCATCACTTTACGGCAATTTGAAACGTCACTTTGGCATTATACCGGCCATCGCCGAGCAAACGCTCGAAGCGGCCTTGGCCGATCAATCAACAGCGTTGACGCTGGGCATCGACCCCGGGGCAGCCGTCCTAATGCAGACCCGATTGACTTTCGACAACACCAACCAACCCTTCGAGTTTGTAAGGTCCACCTATCGTGGCGATGCCTTCCAAATGAAGGTTCAACTGACCATCCCGGCCGAGGCGCACGCATGAACACCATCGCCAATGCTTATCTCGACGAGCTCTGCGAGCGCCTTGGCGCACTGAAAACCGACGCTGCCGAGTCCATGGCAGCCGCAATTGATGCGATCGTCGAAACAGTGGGTAAAGATGGCTTGGTCTTTGTGTTTGGCACTGGTCATTCGCACATGCTGGCTGAAGAAGTGCACTATCGCGCTGGTGGACCAGCCTTCACCGTGCCCATTTTGGCCTCCGGACTGATGCTCCATGAGGGCGCAATCGCATCCACGGCCATGGAACGCAACGAAGGCGTTATCAAGCCGCTGTTCGATCGCTATCCAATCACCAGTAATGATGTGCTCTTCGTTGCCTCCAATTCTGGCACCAACGCCGCCCCCCTGGAAGCGGCTCGTCTGGGAAAGCAGATCGGCTGCACAGTCATCGCGATCACATCGGTCGCTTATTCCACTGCCAGTGCCAAAGGCCGTGAGAAGCTAGCCGACATAGCTGACATCGTCATCGACAATGGCACGCCACCTGGCGATGCCATTGTTCAACTGCCCGGCACGGACTTGAAGTCAGGCCCCGCATCCACCGCCATCGGCGTCGCCATCATCAACGCCATCTTCGCCGAGGTCGCCCATCGGCTGGCCGAAAAACACAAACCACCAATCTACCTGAGCGCCAATATGCCCGGCGCGAGGGAGAGCAACAGGGCGCTGGTTGAGCGCTACGCCAAGCGCAACCGGCACCTGTAGAATGCCCCGTGACAACAGATCCCACAGGGAGGGACATGGTATGAAAATCGCCTTGAGAACACTGCTTGCAACAGCCATGCTGACCGTTCCAGCGACGGCGTTCGCCGACGCTGTCGAAATCACGCTCTGGCACATGGAGCAACCGCCCCATCGCGTCGACCGCATTCAGATGCTGATCGATGAGTTCAACGCTGCCAACCCAGACATCGTGGTCTCGCAAGAGCCGCAAAACTGGGGCGAAATCTACGCCAAGGCCCCTGCTGCGCTCGCGGCTGGAACCGGCCCTGACATGCTGTTCGCCATTCCTGATTTCGCGCCGATCCTCAAAGAAATGGGTGCGCTGACGTCGGTGGAAGACTTTGTCGCCGAACTCGACGCCGAACACGATTTCGTGGACAGCACGATTGAAGCTTACAGCTATGATGATGGTGTTTGGGCGGTACCGCTCTACAACATGACGCTTAATCTCTGGTACCGCAAAAGCGTCCTGGAAGAAGCGGGCCTCGACGTACCCACAAGTTGGGACGAGTGGCGCGCGGCAGCAGAAGCACTGACCACCGATGGTCGCTTCGGCATGGGTCTACCAGCCAATCGTCAACTCTACACCGACCAGACCATCTACTCGGTGATGGTCAATGGCGGCGCATCAGAAATCTACAGCGAAGATGGTAGCCTGCGCTTCGACAATGAAGACACAGTCGCCGCCTACGACTTCTACAACTCCATGATGGAATTTTCGCCACCAGATGCCACGTCTTGGACCTGGGGTGAGGCTGAAGCCTGCTTTGCGTCAGCCAGTTGCGGCATGATCATGCAGTTTACGGTGATCTCCACCTATGAGAACCAGGCTGAAGGCGATGCATCCGATTTGGGCGTAGCCGCCATCCCAACCCGCGATGGTTCGGGCGACAATGCCACCATCGCTTACGCCAATGCGGTGCTGCTTCTGAGCCAAGAAGAAGCCGAGCGCGAAGCCTCACAAGAGTTCATCCGCTTCCTGCTTCAGCCGGAAAACTACGGGCGTTTCCTGAACATGGAACCGGGCCTCTTTATGCCGGTGACAGCTGATGGTGCGACGGCGGATTCCTTCTGGAGCGATCCCGTCGTGCAGGAATACCGCGATCAGATTGAGACGGTCATTGAGAACGGCCAGAACGGCAAACTGTTCGGCTTCACCTCCGGTCGGGTGTTCCCGGCGATTGCATCTATCTCGGCTCAGAACGTGCTTGCTGAAACCCTGCAAAGCGTGGTCGTCAGCGACATGGACCCTGCGGACGCGGTTGAAGCAGGTCAGGCCCGCATGGAAGACCTCTCACGCTAAACAGAAGGCTTGCCCGTGGCGCGCAAACCGATCCTTGCTTTCGCGTTCGTCGCCCCGGCGTTACTTTTTCTAGCGGCCACACTTGCGTGGCCGCTGGTTTCTGCCTTTGTGCTCAGCCTGCAAAATGTGCGCGGCATTGGCACGAGCGGCCAGTGGGTTGGGTTGGAGAACTATCGCTTCATTCTCACCTATGCTGCTTTTTGGGAGTCTGCGGGTCTTAGCCTGATTTGGGTGTTGGCGAACGCAGTTGTTCAAACGCTTCTTGCACTTGCTGCTGCGCTCATCCTTCATCAGAAGTTCCCTGGAGTGCGCATTGCTCGCACTTGGATCATCCTCACCTGGATTGTGCCGACGGTGGTTGTGGTGATGATTTGGCGCTGGTTGTTTTCCACCTCCGGCGGCATGATCAATCCCCTCCTCATCCAGCTTGGAATTTTGGATCGACCAGTCGGGTTTTTCGCCACGCCAGAAAGCGCCTTCGCCACGCTCGTATTCATCAATTCGTGGCGTTGGTTCCCCTTCATTGCACTGATGATGTTGGCCGGGCTGTCGCGCATTCCTACCGAGCTTTACGAAGCTGCACGGATCGATGGTGCCAGCGCCTTCAAACGCTTCACCCGCATCACGTGGCCACTCCTTGCACCCACGCTGACCGTGTTGCTGATCATCGGCACGCTTCTCTCTTTCAATGTGTTCGACATTATCTGGTTGATGACGCAAGGCGGGCCAGCGGGCGGCACACGCACGCTTCCCATCCTCATCTATGAGACCGCTTTTCGCAGCTATCGGATGAGCGAAGCCGCCACCATTGCGGTCCTTGCAACTGTCCTTTTGATGGCCTTCGCGGTGCTTGCCACACGCTCGCTTGCCCGATCAGGAGACGAGCGATGAGTCGTGGTCGCTCATGGAACCTGGTGCTTATCGCCGGGCTGCTTTTCTTCGCGGCGCTGGTAGGCCTGCCGTTCTGGTGGGTGATTTCTGGGTCCTTCAAGATCCCACAGGAAATCATCGCCCGCATCCCAACATTGTTCCCGCAATCGTTCACGTTGGAGCATTACCAAAAGCTGCTCTCGTCTTCGGATTACGGAACCTATTTGGTCAATTCGTTGGTCGTCTCCAGCCTATCGGCCTTCATCACACTGTTGTTGGCAATCCCTGCGGGCTATGCGTTCTTTCGGTTGGAGTTCAAAGGCCGAGAAACCTACTACCGCATCATTCTGCTCGCCTATGCGTTTCCCTCCATTGTGGTTCTGATCCCGCTGTTTGGCATGTTTGCCAAAGCAGGCCTGGTGGACACACGTTTGGCGCTCATCATCGTCAATGTGGCCTTCGCCCTCCCCTTCGCGATCTGGATGCTGCGCTCCTTTTTTGCCTCGATTCCAAAAGAAATTGAGGAAGCAGCGCGGCTTGATGGCGGACCGCCGCTAACTGTGCTTTGGCGCATCATGATCCCGCTTACAGCGCCGGGCATCGCCGCGGTGGCGATCTTCGCCTTTGTGACCTCTTGGACAGAATATGTGTTTGCCTCGGTGATGATCCTGTCGGATGCACGGCGCACCATCCCAGTCGGTTTTTCCGGCATCATCGGCCAGTACCAGGTGGACTGGGGATTGCTGCTCGCTGGTGCCAGCCTCGCCATCCTGCCTGTTGTCATCGTGTTTGCCTTTATCGGGCGTTGGTTTGTCACCGGCCTTACCGAAGGTGCTGTCAAATAATGCTGTGTTTGGAGTTCCCCCATGGCCATCACTGAGTTGAAAGGCGTCAGCAAATCCTTCGGCACGGTCCGGGTGATCGAGCCGCTGGATCTTACCGTGGAGAGCGGTGAGTTTATGGTCATCGTTGGCCCGTCGGGCTGCGGGAAATCCACATTGCTGCGCATGATTGCTGGTCTGGAAACCGTCTCATGCGGCACCATCGCAATTGGTGGTGCCGATGTTACCGGCAAAGAACCCTCCGAACGCGGTGTTGCCATGGTCTTCCAAACCTACGCGCTCTACCCGCACATGAGCGTGCGCGAGAACATGAGTTTTGGTTTGGAAATGGCAGGCATTCCAAAAGCTGAACGTGAAGTCTTGGTGCGTAAAGCCGCGGCAACCTTACAGCTGGAAGACTATTTGGATCGCAAGCCTAAACAGCTATCGGGCGGTCAACGCCAGCGCGTGGCAATAGGACGTACGATCGTGCGCGACCCAAAAGTCTTCCTGTTCGACGAACCGCTTTCCAACCTTGATGCAGAATTGCGCGTTCAGATGCGTTTGGAAATTGCCAAGCTGCACCGCGAGTTGGGTGCGACCATGATCTATGTAACCCATGATCAGGTGGAGGCGATGACGCTTGCCACCCGCATTGTCGTGCTGCGCGATGGCCGGATTGAGCAAGTCGGAACACCCAACGAACTCTACACCGATCCCGACAACACCTTCGTCGCCGGCTTTATCGGTTCGCCGCAGATGAACTTGATCCCAGCCATCGTCAAAGGCACCGACGACAAGGGCCATGCGCTCATCGACGTACCAGTGCTTGATGTGTCTGGCTTTGCCGTGCCACTGCGCAATCCGACCAAGAATCTACCAGCCGAAGCTGTGTTTGGGGTGCGTCCGGAAGACTTGATTCAGTGCGACAAGGCGGCGGCGAGTGACTTCACCTTGATCTGCGAACTGGTGGAAGACCTTGGCAGCAATGTCTTCCTCTACAATGCAGCTAGTCGAGAGGACGCAATCGTTGCCGAACTTCCGCGCGGTACACACCCAGCACCCGGCGACAGAGTGCCATTCCGCGTGTCTGATGGAACGTCCTATCTTTTCGCTCCCGACGGCAAAAGGCTTTGACACAGCTTTAACTGGATGACCCGACAATGAAAGTCCTTGTACTCCCTACCGCCGAACACGCGGCCATACGCGCCGCAGGATTGGTGGCCGACGCCATTTCCGCCAAGGACAGGCCGGTATTGGGACTGGCAACCGGCTCCACAATGGAGCAGGTCTACGCTGACCTTGTGGCCCGTTATCGCGCTGGCGCGCTCTCTTTTGCCAACACCACCACCTTCAATTTGGATGAGTATGTCGGCCTGCCGCCCCTTCATCCGCAAAGCTATCGGCAAACGATGGAGACATTGCTCTTCTCGCATGTCGATCTAGACCCCAACGCATGCCACCTGCCGCGTGGCGATGCATCCGATCCACAGGCTGAGGCAGAACGGTATGAAGCGGCCATCGCCTTTGATGGTGGGATCGATCTGCAACTGCTCGGCATCGGCCAGAATGGTCATATCGGCTTTAATGAACCCACCTCGAGCCTGGGTGCGCGCACCCGCATCAAGACGCTCACGCGCAGCACACGCCAGGCAAATGCCAGGTTCTTTGACAATCCAAACGATGTTCCGCGCTACGCGATCACGATGGGCATCGCCACAATTCTGGACGCCCGCCATGTCGTCCTATTGGCCACTGGATCATCCAAAGCAAAAGCCGTGGCGCGGATGATAGAAGGGCCGCTGGGGGCAGTTTGCCCTGCAACCGCTCTCCAGTTGCATGCCAAGGCGACTGTGATTGTTGACCAGGAGGCAGCAGCGGAGCTGCGCATGATCGACTATTATCAGGAAATCCATCCCGATGGCGAGGAGCCGAATCTTGGCTGAGTCAGGATACCCGATCCGTACAGTCCTTGCTCGCCAGCTCTTTGATGGTGTGGCCGATCAACCGCTCGCCAACCAGCTTATCACGATCGCTGACGGCATCATCGAAGACATAAAGCCTTTTGGCTGCGGACAAACCACACCAGATGAATCGCTTGAGGCAAAAGTCGTGGCGCCCGGTTTCATCGATATTCAGATCAATGGCGCTGCCGACACGCAATTCAATGAGGAGCCGACCATTGAGGCTATCGGCAGGATTGCGGCCGGAGCGCGTAAGGGTGGCACCACCCACATCATGCCGACCTTCATCACCGCACCAGGTTCGGATTTTATCAACGCCATCGCGGCAACCAATGAGGCGCTGGAAAAACGCCTTCCAGGCGTTCTTGGCGTCCATCTAGAAGGGCCTTTTTTGTCGCCAGAACGACCGGGTATTCATCCCCAACACTTCATCCGCAAAATGGAGCAGCCCGATGCTGATGCGATCAAAGCAGCCAAAGGAACGGTGCTTCTCACCCTTGCACCCGAGTGCCAAGATCACGGCCTGATCAGCCAATTGGTGGCGTCCGGGGTTCGGGTTTTCGTCGGTCATTCCAATGCGAAAAAGCCCGATCTGGAGCGCGCTATTGAAGCCGGTGTCAGCGGCGTGACGCATCTCTTTAATGCCCAATCGCAGATCACAGCGCGCGACCCTGGTGTGGTTGGCTGTGCACTGATGCGCCCTGAGCTTTTTGCCGGCATCATCGCTGATGGCCTGCACGTTGATCCGCAAAACCTTGCCATGGTCGCCAGGCTTATGCCGGAGCGCTTGTGTTTGGTGACCGACGCCATGAAGACCCTGGCAGGCACGCTCACCAGTTTTGATCTCTTCGGCACCACGATATCACTCGATGATGGCCGCCTGACCGGACCTGATGGAACGCTTGCTGGCGCGCACCTGGCAATGGATGAAGCGGTGCGCAACGCAATCACGTTTATGCAGGTGTCACCCGCGCAGGCTCTGCAAATGGCCAGCAGCAATCCGGCGCGTGCGTTGGGTGTATCCAGCGAGCTTGGCACACTTCAACCAGGTTATCGCGCCAGCTTCACGCTGCTTGATAACGCGTTTCACGCAACCGGAACGGTCATTGATGGCGAAGCGTTTCTGGCACACTAACGCCAATCTCAGGTGACGTTCACCGTCAGCTCGCCGATGCTAGCGATTTTTGCATGCATGGTATCGCCGCGCTGCACCGGGCCAACGCCCGACGGCGTGCCAGTCATGATCACGTCGCCGGGTTGCAGCACGAAGTATCGCGACAGAATGGCAATGACCTCTGGCACTTTCCAAATCATCTGGTTGAGATCACCGGTCTGACGTGGCTCACCATTGACGTCCAACGATACAGCGCCTTCCTCAGGATGACCGCAGACCGCGACCGGGACCAAAGGCCCGCAAGGTGCCGACTTCTCAAAGGATTTTCCAACCTCCCAAGGTCGGCCCAACCTCTTGGCCTCGCTCTGAAGGTCGCGGCGGGTCATATCGAGACCGATGCCATAGCCAAAAACATGACCAAGCGCATGATCCACACTGATATCGCTACCACCTCCAGCAAGCGCAACAATCATCTCTATCTCATGATGCACATCGCTCGACATTGAGGGATAGGGAAACGCGCCATCACTGGTCAGATTGGCCGGGCTCTTGAAGAAGAAGAACGGCGGTTCCTTATCCGGATGATGGCCCATCTCGACGGCATGAGCAGCATAGTTTCTCCCAATGCAAAAAACCCGGTTCACCGGGAACAACTGGTCGGTTCCAAGCACGGGCAGCGCAGGCTGTTGGGGAGGCGAGATCACATAGGTCATTTTAGGATTGCTCTGTTCTCAAATGCATTACCGTTGACGAAAAGCGTCCTCACCCAGAAGAACCATGGTGGTCTATGGTTGACCAGTCGACCTGCCTACCAATTGTCCGCCACGTATCGCACAAAGGTTCTATCATTCCTCAATTGCACAGCCTGCGCCATTGATTGTACAGTCACACTACAAAAGCGAAACAAGGCAAGGCCGCCATGGAGATCAAGCGCAGTGTTGTTGTTCTCGACGATTGCGAGACTGACCAACTTTTGCTCCGCCGTGCGATCGATGAAACACATTGGTTTTCCCAGGTCGAACAGTTTGTAGACCCGCGCGAGGCGTTGGCCTTTTTCTTGTCGCAGAAGATCAGCAACACCAGCACCGCCATTGACCTTTTGCTTCTCGACTTTCGGATGCCGCATTTCAATGGCGTGCAATTTTTGCAGCAAGTGCGAACCTGCAAATTAGGTGAACTTATAAAAAACGTTGCCGTTATGATGACCGTGCCGCTGCTGCAATGCGATGCCAATGCTTTTCGCAATGCCCACCAGCATGTGCACTTTCTTGTTAAGCCGCTTCAGCGCGACGCTCTGGGTTCGATAATTGGTGCCACTGAGGGCAAACCACTGCACGCCGTCAGTTGACCAGCGTGATTGTCCAGCCCGAAAATTTCAGCACCTAGCTGCTCAGAACACGCTTCGACATCTCTGCGATGAGCTGATCTTCAGAGGCAGCCATCGTTGCAGCATCCACCTTGCCGTCGATCTGCAAGAACGAGTGGCCATGGACAAATGTCCACAACAGGTAGGATCTTAGCTGAACATCGCCCTCGCTAGTGCCATCAGGCATTGCTGCAGCGACCTCTCGCAATACGATGCCGTAGGTTTCTTGGCCGGTGCACATAATATCCGGATCACCAGCATGGGTTTCTGTTAGCCCAAACATCAATCGGAAAACGCCAGGCTCTGCACGTGCGAAATTGACATAAGACTGGCCCACAGCGTTGATCTTACCGAAATTCGCTGCTGACGCGCTGTCGGCTGCGCTGCTCATCGCGGCTCCCAAGCGGCGCATACCCTCCAAGGCAACGGCCCGAACGATCTCCATCTTGTCGTGGAAGTGCTTGTAGGGTGCAGCGCTGCTGACGCCGGCAATGCGAGCCGCTTGCGAGATCGAGAACCCATCAACCCCCTTCTCCTCGACCAATTGTCGAACAGTTTCAATAAGGTGCGCGCGGAGATCGCCGTGATGATACGGCTCCCGCTTAGGTGTTGATGAGGGTTTCACAGGCTCTTTTTTCACATTTCTCACTCAACGGGGTTGCCAAAGTAAGCGACTATTACATATCTGGTCCATATTGAAGTAAGCATCACTTACTAAAAGGCAACCGATCCCATGCCCCAGATGTTATCCAATTCGCCGCTCAGCACACGCCTTGTCAAACGCTTCCTTGCGCTCACAAGTACCAGCGCTATCGTTCTGCTCGCTGGAGGATTGGTTTTCGGCGGCGTGACGCTGCTATCGCAGCGAGCCGATGCCGTGCTCGGCCCCGACCCAGCTCCCTTGATGGTGGTTAGTGCGACAACGCTCTCGCCCCAAGACAGTTTGACGGTCACGCGTCGCTTCCAAGGTCAGGTCGAGCCAATCCAGAGCGTTGACCTGGCGTTCCAGCAAGCCGGTGAGATCGAGCTGCTCACTGTCGACGAGGGTGATCGGGTTCAAGCTGGACAGGTCCTCGCCCAATTGGACACGCAAATTCTTGACACCGAGCGCATGCGCCTACTGGCTTCGCAGCGCGCAATCGAAGCGCAAGCAGAACTGGCCGAGCTCACCATGCAGCGCCAGAGCGAATTGCGCGACCGGGGCTTTGCATCTGAGCAGACTTTGGACACCGCACGCCTTACCCTTGCCGATCTGCGAGCACGCATCGCAGAGCTCGAAGCCAGCCTCACCCGTATTGACGTACAGCTTGCACAGACACAGCTGGTTGCCCCCTTTGATGGCACCATTGGTGCACGTCTGGCTGATGACGGTACTGTGACGTCAGTCGGCCAGGCGGTGCTGACCGTGCTGCAAACAAGCGCACCAACTTTCCGTGTTGGCATCGATCCAGCCCTCGCCCAAAACCGACCGGCTTTGGAGCAGGCCAGCATCTCGATCAACGGCGTGGACTTTGACGCGCGGTTTGAAGGCTTTCGTCCGGACCTGGACGCGCAAACGCGCACCCGAACGGCACTTTTCAGCTTGGAAACGGATGATGCAGTCTATCTGGAAGCTGGAACCCTCACCCTGCACCCTGTTGTTCATCAGCCCGGTTACTTGGTGCCCTTAGGCGCACTGCATGATGGCGTGCGGGGCCTCTGGGCCATCCTGACGCTTTCACCCAATGAGGATGGCTCTGCCTACACTGTGGGTTTGGAAGCTGTTGAAGTGTTGCATCTGGAAGGCGATCAAGCCTTCGTCCAAGGCACCTTTGACGGCGCCGTGATGATCATTGACGAAGGAACCCACCGCGTGGTGCCCGGCGCGCGCGTTCGCTTGGTCGGTCGTACCGGCGCACACGGAGACGGCTGATGGAAAGCCTAACCTTCCGCCAGCCACGGCTTATCGCGCTGGCGCTGCTCGTTGTGATTGCTGCTGGGTTGTCTTCGCTGCTTGCAATCGGCCGCCAGGAAGACCCGACGATCACCAACCTCTTCGCCACCGTCACAACGGTCTTCCCAGGCGCTGGTCCAGCGCGCGTCGAAGCACTGGTAACCTCAGAAGTAGAGGATGTGCTGCGTGAGGTTGCCGAAGTTGATGTCATCAGTTCGGCATCCTCAACTGGCATTTCCATCGTCTCAGTGGAACTCGCCGTCACCGTGCCCAATGATCGTATCGAAGAGGTGTGGGCAGAAATTCGTGATGATCTGGCCGAGCTCGCACCCTCCTTGCCCGCCGATGCATTGGAGCCAGAATTCGAAACCGGCGGAGGAAGCGCCTTCGCAGCCATTGTCGCAATCAGCAGCGAGCGGGCGGGCATCTCGCCCACGATTGCCGCGCGCTATGCCCGCGATTTGGCGCAAGAACTACGCAACATACCAGGGACAGACGCCGTCGATCTGTTTGGCATTCCAGAGGATGAGGTGCTCGTTCGCCTGAATCCTGTGGCCACCACAGCCCTTGGCCTGTCGGCCTCCGATATCTCTCAAGCCATCGCGCAGGCCGATGCCAAAGGTCAGGCCGGGCGCGTGCGCGGAACCGGTGCTGACTTCCTCATCAACATCGAGGGCGAGGTTGAGGCGCTTGATCGTCTCAGCCAAATCGTCGTGCGCCAGGGCACTGATGGCAGCGTCGCCTATCTCGATCAGATTGCCGAAATAACACGCGGTCCGCGCCTGCCAGTGAACGAAAGCGCGCTTTACAACGGCCAACCGGCGATCCTGCTTGGCGCCAAGCTGGAAGAAGGCCTACAGGTCGATGTTTGGGCGGGTTTCGTGCGCGAGGCAGTCGATAGCTACCGCACCACGATGCCTGGTGGCCTTTCGCTTGATCTCACCTTTGATCAAAGCCGCTATACATCAGACCGCCTGATCGAAGTTGGGACCAATATGGCCATCGGCGTCGCGTTGGTGGTTGGTGTCTTACTGCTGACGCTCGGCCTGCGCTCGGCGATGATCGTCGCTCTGATTTTGCCCGTTGTAACGCTGGCAACGCTCGCCACGATGAATTTCATCGGCCTTGCGATCCACCAAATGTCAGTGACAGGCTTGATCGTCGCGCTTGGGCTCTTGGTCGATGCGGGCATTGTGATGACTGACGAGGTAGGCCAACGCCTTGCCAAGGGCATGATACGTGTGGAGGCGGTGCGGCAGTCGGTCAGACGGCTGTTCGCACCGCTTTTGGCCTCCACAGTCACCACCGCCCTCTCCTTCACGCCACTTATCCTGCTACCAGGGCCGGCGGGCGATTTTGTCGGCTCTATCGCCATCGCTGTGGTCATCATGCTCTGGTGGTCGTTTATCGTAGCCATCACGCTGACCCCGGCCATAGCAGGACATCTGTTACCCTCCCACGGCAAACGCGGTGGATTAGGTGGCGGATGGATTGCTGCCGGTTTCAAAGCTTCATTGCGTTGGGCAGTCGCAAACCCGGTGCGTTCGGTTGCCCTATCTCTGGTTTTGCCTGTCATGGGCTTTCTTAGTCTGCCGACACTTAGCCCCCAATTCTTCCCCGGCGTGGATCGCGATCAATTCTACATTGAGATCGACCTGCCGCCTGGCAGCGCCATCACAGCGACACAGGAGACAGTTGCGCGGATCGATGAACAGCTACGCACCGATGATCGCATTGATCAGATCATGTGGGTGGTCGGGCGTTCCGCTCCGGCCTTTTACTACAACATCGTCGGCGCTCGGGAAAACGCACCTGGCCATGCCCAAGCTCTCATCACCACCGTATCTGCAGAGGCGACCGAAGCGCTTCTGCCAGAACTACAACGCAACCTTGCGACGCTCGCACCAGAAGCAGAGGTGTTGGTACGCGGACTTGTTCAAGGACCGCCAGTGGCTGCCCCTGTGGAAATCAGACTGGTTGGCGAAAACCTGCAAACGCTCCGCGAACTTGGTGATGAAGCGCAACAGATCATGGCAAGCGTCGACAGCGTGCTTGTTGCCCGTGGCACCATCGGACCGGGTGCGCCCAAAGCAATCATCGACATCGACGAGGCCCAGGCACGACTGATTGGTCTGGATTTGGGCGGCATCGCGCGTCAGCTTCAGGCAAGCCTAGAAGGCGTGACGGGAGGCTCGATGGTTGAGGGCGCCGAAGAGCTGCCCATCCGTGTGCGCCTTGGCGATGCCAGCCGAAGTGATCTTCAAGCCATCCGCGATCTTCCAATCCTGCTGCCCAATGCTGCGTCGAGGTCGGCGCAAGGACTTTGGCCAGCCATGCCGCTTTCAGCCATCTCGACGATCCGATTGGAGCCGTCAGCCAGCACAATTACCCGCCGCAACGGCGAGCGGGCGAACACCATTCAAGGGTTCATTCTGCGCGGCGTGTTGCCCGAAGAGGCTCTGTCCGAGGTGCAAGCCGCTTTGGACGAGGCAGGCTTTGCATTGCCTGCTGGCTATCGCATGGAACTGGGCGGCGACAGTGATGCCCGCGCCAGCACCCTTGGTGATCTTCTCGCCTCGCTTGGTCTGATCATCACGCTGACAATTGCAGCCATCGCGCTCACCTTCAACGCGTTTCGTCTCACAGCCATTGCGCTTGTTGTGTGCGGCCTCAGTGCCGGTCTTAGCATGCTTGCCTTGGCGATTTTCCAATACCCATTCGGCATCAACGCCATCATTGGCGTCATCGGATCGATCGGTGTTTCGGTGAACGCCGCCATCATCATTCTCACAGGCTTACAGGCCAATGAGCGGGCGATGCGTGGTGATAAGGCGGCCATGGTTGATGTGCTGATGGGGTCAAGCCGTCACATCGTTTCGACTACCATCACGACTTTTGGTGGCTTCTTGCCGCTTATTCTTGCAGGTGGTGGTTTCTGGCCACCCTTCGCCATGTCTGTGGCTGGCGGGGTGCTGTTGTCGACCGTGGTCTCGTTTTACTTCACGCCGCCCATGTTCGTTCTCGCCTATGCGCGCCAAGCGCGAAAAGGCGCCCGCGCGTCACAACAATCAAGAGAGACAAGCGCCAGCAGGCCGGCCAACGATGTTGGGCTTCCGGCGACCGTGCAGATGGCCGCTGAATGAGCGTGCAACCCGAAACAGTTTATGTGTCGATCACCGGTTTGACGCTGAAATCGCCCTTTCATGGCGTTCGATTTTCCTGGCATGCGATGGGCTCATTTTCACAAGCTGCTCAAGCGCCGGGAAACCTTTCGACCGACGCCCGCAAGGTTGACGGCGTTCATCACACACTCACCGTTTGGACGTCCCGCCAGGCGACGCTCACCTACATGCGATCAGGCGCGCACCTCAAAGCTATGAAAGCCTTCCGCTCCATCGGCACCGGCAAGGTTTATGGCTATCACACGGAAAAAATACCATCTTGGAAGGAAGCGCTGGACATCTGGCGCGACGAAGGTCGCCTGGTCTGAGAACAGGCTAAAGCGGCGGCAGATTCTCCCGCAAGATAAGCTGAAGCTGAAGCGGGTCGAAACGATAGTCTTCACCTTCTACCGCGTGGGCAAGCGTGGCAAATGCTTCGCGGACTTGCACCCGCGCGTTTTGATCGATCACCGCATCAAGCGTACCAGAGAGCAGATAGGCCTTGTTCTCTTCGGTGGCTTCATGAGCGACAAAAACCAGACCCTTCCGTCCCGCATCCTCCAGCGCAGCAGCAATACCAACCGTTGCACCGCCAGCATTGTAGAGGCCAACGAGATCACCATGCGCATCTATCAATGTGCGGGTTAACCTATAAGCTTTTTTGCGATCCTCGCGACTTTCGCGCAGTTCTAGAACCTCAAGGTCTGGAAACTCTTCTTCCAGCACCTGACGAAAACCCATTTCGCGTTCCTGGTGGCCGCGATAGGCCAAGGTTCCGGCAAACAACGCGACTTTGCCTTTTGGATTCTCGCCCAGAAAGCGACCAACTGTGTAACCCGCAAGCCGTCCGGCCTGCCCATTGTCGATGCCAATAAAAGCACGGCGCGGCGCATCAGGACTGTCAGATGCCAGCGTCACAACGGGGACGCCGTTTTCAGCAAGCGTGCGGATCGCCTCGCGCACCGACGGATGATTGAGAGCAACAACGGCAACAGCCTCACTGGTGTCTCCAGCACGCACCAATGCTTCTGCAAGTGCCAACGGATCGAGCGCGCGTGTTCGAACGATCTCAAGGTCAAGAGATGTGTTTGCCAAAGCCTGATCCTGCGCTTGGCGCGCCAGCTCCGCGATGTAGGCGTTGGTGCCTTGCGGCAACAGGAACGCCAACCGCATAGGTGTGGGCGCATCGCCATCCGGCAGATAACCAAGTGCGCGGGCGGCCGTCATGACCAGCGTACGCGTGCGTGCTGACACCCCCGAGCGCGCGTTCATCACACGATCGACAGTGGCAAGTGAGACGTGGGCAGCCTCAGCAATATCGCTCAACGTTGGACGCAGACACCTACTCCTTGCAGTCATCAATGAGGTAAAATGAGGGGTTTACTGCGTCAATCCCTAACAAGAGGCTGGATTTCCCTCATTTTGCCTCATGCCTGGATTGACGCTGGTGCGTCCGGCACCGCAAATTTCTGCAAAAACCGGGAGAACATCACCGATGGCTGTCACAGAGGCCCCCTCTGACGCAACCGACGCAGAACCCTTTGTCAAACGTGATTATTCATTGACCGGCCCAGAACGGGATCACGCCATCGAACGCGGCCTAGTGTCGGCGCAGTGGTATCACAGCGACATTCCGCGCGATGTCATGAAGGCGCTGATGGTGCGCAGCGACGAGCCAGCAACGCGCGACACCATCATCTGGATCGGCCTGATGCTGGCCACCGCCATCGGCGGTATCGCGACCTGGGGCACGGGGTGGGCCATTCCGTTTTTCCTTGTCTATGGTGTGCTCTATGGCTCGGCCTGTGACTCTCGCTGGCACGAATGCGGTCACAACAGCGCGTTCAAGACACCGTGGATGAACAAGTGGGTGTATGTGATCGCCAGCTTCATGGTGATGCGCAACCCGGTATCGTGGCGCTTTAGCCATATGCGTCATCACATCGACACCATCATTGTTGGTCGCGACCCGGAAATTGGGTTCATGCGTCCCACCAGCATCGCCCGCAAGGCGCTGATGTTCATAGGCATTCCCGATATCTTCCAGCATTTTGCAATCCTGTGGCGCAACGCGCTGGGACAGTTCAGCGCCGACGAGCGCGATTACATCCCAGAGCAGCAACTGCCCAACGCGGTGTTTTGGGCGCGCATCTTTGTCGGCATCCACTTTGCTGCTGTCGCCCTCGCCCTGGCGACCTGGTCCCTCCTGCCGTTGATGATCATCGGCGGCCCACGCATCTACGGCACGTGGCACATGGTGATGACCGGCCTGCTGCAGCATGGCGGGTTGGCCGAGGATGTGCTCGACCACCGGCTCAACTCGCGCACGGTGCACATGAACCCGATCAGCCGCTGGCTTTATTGGAACATGAACTACCATGTGGAGCATCACATGTTTCCGATGGTGCCCTATCACGCGCTGCCCAAGCTGCACGCACTGATCAAAGATGATCTACCACCCGCCAATCCCTCCATTCTTGATGGCTATCGCGAAATGATCGATGCCCTCAAAAGACAACGCACGGAACCAAATTACTCGGTGCGCAAAACGCTTCCCCCAAGCGCCAAGCCCTATCGCGAAGAACTGCACGACGAAGACAGCGTGCCGCAAATCTCCGCTGCGTGAAGGAACCTCGCCAATGACCCGCCAGCGCCCGACCGTGGCCGACCTGCGCGCTGCCAAAGGCCAGCGGCAGATGACAATGCTACGCTATTTCAGCCTGGATGAAGCCGCTGCGGCAGAGGCCGCTGGCATCGATATCGCCTCCGTACCGCCTGAGTTGGTGTCTCACCATCGGTACAGGGATGTCGCACCAAGTGTGTTTTCCATGACCGGAAAAACGCACTTGGAATATGGAAGTGCAGATGAGTATTTGCATTTCTGCGGTCAGATGTTGGAAGCTGGTGCAGACGCACTCTACTGCTCAGGGTCCATGCAAACCGTTGAGCGATTGGCGAACGAATTTATCCCCATTGTCGGCCATGTTGGAATTGTTCCAGCACGAGCCACATGGACAGGCGGCTTCCGCGCAGTTGGACGCGACGCAGAAACCGCCTTGCGTGTGTACCAGGAATGCAAAGCCTACCAGGACGCTGGCGCCATCGCGGTCGAGATCGAAGTGGTGCCTGACGAGGTGGCGCGGGCTATTTCCGAACGGCTCGATATCCTGCTCTGGTCCATGGGGTCAGGCGGCGGCTGCGATGCACAATATCTTTTTGCCGAGGATATTTTGGGTCAAGGCAAAAACCGCGTGCCTCGCCATGCCAAGATCTATCGCAACTTTGCAGCCGAGTATAAACGCCTGCAAAATGAACGCATCGCTGCGTTCCAGGAGTATGCCATGGACGTAGAGAGCGGCGCCTTCCCACAGCCCAACCACTTGGTGCGTATGAAGGAGGGCGAGTACGAGAAATTCCTGCATGGGATCGGTGGATGAACGTCAGCCTGTCCAACAAGATTATCGTGATCACTGGCGCGGCGCGCGGCATCGGTGCAGCAATCGCGGCAGAAGCAGCTTCAAGCGGTGCTGAGGGTCTGGTGCTCACCGACCGCGAACCATTTCAGGTTGAGCTGCCCTGCCCGGTTGAGATTGTCGCAACCGATTTGCTGGATACCGACGCACCCAAAACCATTGCGCAGGCAGCTCGCGCACGCTTTGGCCGTATTGATGGCCTGGTCAACGCCGCCGGCGTGACGTCACGCGGTGATTTTATGGACGCCACGCCCGCACTCTGGGAACAGGTGATGGCGGTCAACGCCCGTGCCCCCTTTTTCCTAATGGCCGAGGCCATAGCCGACATGAAGACACGCAAGTCACCGGGCTCCATCGTCAATATACAGTCCATCAATGCCCATTGCGGCGCGCCGGACCTTGCCGTTTACGCCGCTTCAAAAGGCGCCCTGCAAACGCTCACCAAGAATGCCGCCAATGCGCACATGGCTGACCACATCCGGATCAATGCCATCAACCTGGGTTGGACGGCGACAGAAACCGAACGGGAGCTTCATGAGGTTACGTTGGGCAAAGGCGAAGGCTGGCTAGCAGCACAAGGCGCGATGCAGCCGCTTGGTCGGCTGATCAATGCAGACGACACGGCGCGGCTTGCAACTTTCCTGCTGAGCGAGGCGTCGATACCGATGACCGGCGTCTCGCTGGACCTGGAACAAACAGTTGTCGGGGCACCCAAGTGATACGCGCGGTTGCCCAGCGCTCAAACCTTAGGCGGCGCCGTGCTGCTGCGAACCACCAATTCCACGTCGATCAGATCATCGGCCGCATCGGCGACCGAGCTCGGCGATGGGCCAAGCCGTTCCAGCAAACGCTCGGCGGCGCGAAACCCCAGCAGGTGGCGGTCTTGATGGATCGTGGTCAGCGCCGGGATGTAATATTGCGACATATCGATATCGTCGAACCCGACGACCGAAATATCTTCCGGAACCGACAGGCCCCCTGCTTGCAAACCCGATATCAAGCCGAACGCGACCGTATCGGCCGAGCAAAACACCGCCGTCGGGCGCTCGGACATCGCCAGGATTTTGCGCGCCGCTGCGTGGCCCGACTCCACCGAGAAATCGCCACGAATGATCCATTCTTCACGCGCCGGCAGATCGAGTACAGCACGCTCACTGACCATCGCATCGCGGCGCGCTGTGGTCAGCACATTGCCTTCCGGTCCGGTGGCGTGGGCAATCTTGCGGTGGCCAAGCCCATGCAAATGGCGAATGGCCAGACGCGCGCCCTCACCATTGTCGCTTCGAATGGCCGGGAAATCCGTCCCATCGACCCACTCGCACAAAAACACGATCCGCTCGCCCAGACCCTGGCGTTCGCACTCGTCCAAGGCCTGCCGCGAAAGTCCGCCATCGAGCGAAATCACCCCATCGATGCGCCCATCGATGAAGTAACCGGCAAGTTCACCATCCTGCAAAGGGCGGCTTTCCGTGTCGGCAATCAGAACCGCGTAATCGGTGCTCGCGAAACCTTCGCTGACACCGGCCAGGATCTTCGAATAGAACGGTTTTCCAAGGTCCGGCACCAGAACAAGCACGGCGCCCGCGCGGCGCATGCGCAAGTTGCGCGCCGCTTGATTGACCCGATAGCCAGTCTGCTGAATCGCCTCAAATACCGCCTCTCGCGTGCCATCGGCCAGAAGATCAGGATTGCTCAAAGCACGGCTAACGGTGGCGGTGGAAACACGCGCCACACGGGCAACATCTTGAATGGTAGCAGACCGATGAGGCATGCTCACGTTCGCTCATCTATCAATTCTCGTCTTGACACCCTTCTCACATCCAGACGACAATGCAAAGGATTACATTGACGACAGACTGGTGTGTGTGCCGTACTGAAATCGATTACAAGACCCCAAAGGGGCAGCTGGGAGGATGGCCTTGTTTAACAGGGTGACACGGATTCATTTCCGAGGCATGCGTGGCTGACGCTGGCGGCTACACCTTCGCCGGAGCAACGGTCTTGGTGATCGGTGCTAGCCGCGCAGGCATTGGCGCGTCGATTGCCCGCGCCTTTCAGGACGCCGGTGCAAGGGTGGCGATCACCGGTGTTGAACCGGCTCCCGACCCTGCTGATGCCGATCGGTTCGCCTACACCCAGCTTGATGTGACGGACACCGATGCTGTTGAGGCGTTTGCCGC
Source organism: Hyphomicrobiales bacterium (assembly GCA_040219355.1). GTDB lineage: Bacteria > Pseudomonadota > Alphaproteobacteria > Rhizobiales > MH13 > MH13. Next base: position 90,674 of record JAVJSN010000015.1, on the reverse strand, counting down.
TTCCCACGCCCATGTGGATGTGCTGGTCAATTGCGCGGCCATCACCAGGCGGGGCGAAGAAATGGCCCCCGATTTCTTTTCCCACGTTCTCGATGTGAACCTCACCGGAACGCTGCGCTGCGCGAGGGCAATGCATCCCGGCCTGAAAGCGGCAAGTGGCAAGGTGATCAACATTGCCTCCATGTATGCCCGCTTCGGCAGCCCTCGCAATCCAGCCTATGGCGCGTCCAAAGCCGGGGTGGAGCAACTCACCAAATCGCTCGCCATCGCCTGGGCGAAGGATGGTATTCGCGTCAACGCAATCGCGCCAGGCTTCATCGTGACGGAGCAATCAGCGCGTGCGCGGCAGGATGAAGCCTTCGTCAAATCGATTGAAGCGCGCACCCCGCTTGGTCGCTGGGGCGACCCGCAGGATATTGCAGGCGCGGCCCTCTTTTTGGCTTCACCGGCTTCGGCCTTCATGACCGGCACATGCCTGCCTGTCGACGGAGGCTACTCCATTGCTTGACCAGGGTGCATCATGACCAACTTTACCGGCATCAAGGCGGCGGTCATTGGCACCGGCTTTATCGGCGGCGTGCATATCCAGGCGCTGCGCCGTCTGGGCGTGAATGTCTGCGGTGTCCTTGGCTCCTCGCCGGAGCGCGGTGCAGAGCGCGCTGCCGAGCTTGGCGTGCAACGATCGTACGCATCACTGGATGATCTGCTTGCTGATGACACGATAGACGTGGTGCACGTCACCTCGCCCAACCACGCGCACTACCCCCAGGTCAAAGCGATCCTGGCAGCCGGCAAGCATGTGGTTTGCGAAAAGCCGCTGGCCATGACCTCAGAGCAATCGGCTGAAATGGTGCAGCTTGCCAAGGCCTCCGGCAAGGTGGCTGCGGTCTGCTACAATGTGCGCTTCTATGCCCTCAACCAACAGGCCCGCGGCATGGTTGCGGCAGGTGATCTGGGCGCTATCCGGTTTGTGACGGGGCACTACCATCAAGACTGGCTGGCGAAGGAAACCGACTGGAACTGGCGGTTGGAATCGGCGATGGGCGGTGCGCTGCGCTCTGTCGGCGACATCGGCACACACTGGGTGGACCTGACCAGCTTCATCACTGGCTTGAAAGCTGAAGCGGTCTTTGCCGAACTGTCTAATTTTTTTCCCGAACGCCAGAAACCTGTCGGGCCGGTCGAGACCTTCTCAAGCGCCGTTGGCAAAACCGAAACCGCAAAGGTCGATACCGATGACGCGGCGATGATCATCATCCGCTATGCGGGCGGTGCGCGCGGCGTGATGTCCACCAGCCAGATCAACATGGGCCGCAAGAACTCGCTGCAGTGGGATATCGCCGGCTCCAAGGCCAGTGCCGCCTGGGACAATGAAATGCCGGAGCATCTGTTCATCGGTCACCGCGACCAGCCCAATCAGACCCTGATGCGCGATTTCGGTCTGATGAACGCCACAGGATCCGCCGCCGCAGCCCTCCCTCCAGGCCATGTGGAAGGCTTTGCCGACAGTTTCTTCGGACTTTTCCGGGCGGTTTACGGCGATGTAGCAGCCGGGGGACGCCAGGCGGAATCGACATGGGCAACGTTCCAGGACGGCCATTATGAGATGCAGTTCTGCGATGCGGTTCTACGCTCGGCCCGTGAAGGTCGCTGGGTGAGTTTGAGTGAAGTTTGAGGGATAGGACATGAAACTGGGTCTTCTGACAGCACCCTTTGAGGACAGTGACCTGATGCAGGTAGCCGACTGGGCCGGAAGCAATGGCTTTTCCGCCTTTGAGGTTGCCTGCTGGCCCACGTCCGGCGGCGAAAAACGCCGCTATGCGGGAACCTCGCATATCAATGTCGACGGCCTGACCTCAAGCCAAGGCACAGAAATCATCAGCGCGCTGGACGCTTATGGCATCGAAATTTCCGGCCTTGGCTACTACCCGAACCCGCTGCACAGAGACGCCGATCACCGCGACGAAGTCATCGCTCATCTGAAGAAAGTGATCACCGCTGCCGGTGTCATGGGAGTGAAGGTGGTGAACACGTTCATCGGCGGCGACAGGGCCTTGAACATTGACGAAAACTGGTCGCGCGCGGTGGAAATTTTCACCCCCATCGTTGCCCACGCCAAGGACAATGGCGTCACGCTCGCCTTTGAAAACTGCCCGATGATCTTCAGCCATGACGAGTGGCCTGGTGGCCACAACATCGCCTACAGCCCGAAGATCTGGCGACGCATTTTCGAGCAATGGGGTGATGATGTCGGCATGAATTTCGACCCATCCCATCTCATCTGGCAGATGATCGACCAGACCCGTTTCATCAAGGAGTTTGGCGCGAACATGGCTCATGTGCATGCCAAGGACCTGATGATCGACCGAGACGGACTTTATGAAAACGGCATCATGAGCACCGGCATGGGCTGGCAGATCCCACGCCTTTGTGGCCTGGGCGATGTCGATTGGTCAGACTTTTTCTCCGGCCTCTATCGGGTCGGATATGACGGCCCTGTCATCATCGAACATGAAGACAGGCTCTTTGAGGGAACCGACGAGAAGGTCAAACGCGGCTTCCTTTTGGCGCGCGATGTGCTCGCCCCTTACATCAAGTGAATTGGGCATCCAGCCCAGCATGAAAGACCAAGACCAACTGAACAACCAAAACTGGGAGATCTACCAATGAAACACCTTCTTTCAAGCGCAGCGGCGATTGCGATCCTCGCAAGCACGGGCGCAGCAGCCTTCGCCGCCGATTATACCATCGGCGTCTCCAACACCGTGCAGGGCAATGGCTGGCGCGAGCAGATGATCTGCGCCATGCGTGCCCAAGCTGCCGTCGAAGAGGATGTGTCGGGCCTCATCGTTGCGCACCGCAACACCGACAGCGCCGGACAGCTTGAAGACCTCAACAATCTCATTGAAGCCGGCGTTGACGCCATCGTGCTCAACCCTTCCAACCCCGAAGCGCTCAACTCGGCCATCGATGCCGCCATCGAGCAGGGCATTGTGGTGGTTGCCGTTGATGCCGGCGTGACCGCCGAAGGCGCCTACATTCTTTCCAACAATCAGGAAGAGTATGCCTATCTGGGTGCCAGATGGTTGTTCGAACAGGTCGGCGGTTCCGGCGACATCGTTTATATGCGCGGCATTGCCGGTGTGTCGGCTGACACTGACCGTGACAATGGCTTCAAGCGGGCATTGGCCGAATACCCCGATATCAACATCATCCATGAAGTGTTCACCGGCTGGCAGCAGGATCAGGGCAAGCAGCAAATGTTTGACTTCCTGGCCACCGGCATTCCATTCGACGGTGTTTGGACGTCAGGCATCGACAATGTGATCGTCGATGCGTTCACCGAGTCCGGCGCGCCATTGGTGCCGATCGTTGGCGCCGACAATGCAGGCTTTGTGCAGTACCTCAGTGAAGTGGAAGGTCTGCAAGGCGCAGCTGTCACCAATCCAGGATCCGTGGGTGGTGCAGGCATCGCTTTGGCTGTCGATATCCTGAACGGCGAAGCGCCAGACAGCACCACCGTGCTGGTGGATCCGGTGCTTTGGGAGAACATTACCGAGGAAGGCCGCGGCATCATTGCCGCTGCGCAGAATCCCAACCTTGATCCCGAATGGCCGGTGTCTGTGACCATCCCCGGCTGGACGGACTACTCCATGGAACAGATCATCGCCTGTGAAGGCCCTGCAGGCTAAGCACGACTGACGATTCAATGAGACTGGCCCTCGCCCAATGGGCGGGGGTCGCTTTTCCTGCGCAACAGACCGAACCTACCTTCATGACCGATCACGCCCTATTGGACGCTACCGGCGTCGCCAAGAGTTTCGGCGCTGTTAAAGCGCTCACCGATGCCAGCCTGCACGTTGGGCGCGGACAGGTGGTCGCGCTGATGGGTGCGAATGGTGCGGGCAAATCCACATTCGTGAAAATTCTGACCGGCGCACTGAAGCCGGACACGGGCCATGTGCTCATTCAGGGCACTCCGGCGCGTGTCGGTTCGCCGGCGCAGGCACGCGCCTCCGGCCTGGTGCCGGTTTATCAGGAGCCCTCGCTGATCCCGGATCTGGATGTTGCGGACAATCTGCGTCTGGGCGATACGCCGGCCGACGATTTTCTCCACTGGGTGGATGAGCTGGGGATCAAGAACCTGCACCTCGCCGACATGATCAAGGATCTGCCACTGGCCACCCTGCGCATTCTTGATCTGGCGCGCGCCTTGGCCAGCAAACCCGACGTTCTGCTGCTCGATGAGATGACAGCCGCCCTGCCCACCGATCTGGTGGATCGCGTACTGCGCGTTGTGCGCGCGCAGGCCGATGAAGGCCGCGGCGTGATCTATATCTCCCATCGCTTCACCGAGATTTCTGAACTGTGCGACAGCGCCACCGTGTTGCGCGACGGCCGGACCGTTGGCGATCTGAAGATCGAACCAGGGGTTGAGGAAAAGGTGGTGGAACTGATGCTGGGCGCGAAGATCGATCTGGGCCATCGCGACACCAGCCACGCCAAGGCCGCCACCAAGGCATCACCGCGCCTGTCAGCCATAAATCTTGCTGCCGCGCCCAAGCTTCTCGACGTCTCCTTCGACCTTTATCCCGGCGAAGTGCTCGGCGTAGTCGCCCTTGAAGGTCAAGGGCAGGACGAGCTGTTCAACGTCCTGTCCGGCTTCACCAAACCCTCGGGTGGAACTCTGCATGTCGACGGCAATCCTAAGGCGTTTGGCCATCCAGCCGATGCCATCGCAGCCGGTTTGACCTTTGTCCCCGGCGACCGTGCCGAAGCTTTGCTGTCGGAGCGCTCGGTGCGCGAAAACATCGCCCTGCCCTTCTCAGCACGCATGCGATCCTGGGGGCCATTGAAGCTGCGCCGCGAGCGCGAGCGCGTGGGACTGGCCATTGACCGTCTTCAAATTGACACCCGCGCGCAAGGCGAAGTGCGTCGGCTTTCGGGCGGCAATCAGCAGAAGGTCACCATCGGGCGCTGGCTCGCCACGGGCGTTGAAACCTTGCTTCTTTTCGACCCGACGCGCGGCATCGATGTGCGCACCAAACGCCAGATCTACCCACTGGTTCGCGAACTGGCCGACCAAGGTGCGGCCATCCTCTATTACACCTCGGAGCTCGAAGAAGTGCCGCTTGCCTGCGACCGCGCCTTGGTAATTTTCAACGGGCGCGTGGTGGATCTGATCGATGCCGCCGATGCCGACGAGCAAACCCTGATGCGCGCCGCCTATGGTCTTACGGCAGACGAAGCGGGAGACAACGCCGCATGAGTTTTGCCCAGAAACATGCCTGGACCATCGGCCTGTTCGCCCTGCTGCTGGTTTTGCTTGGCATTACCAAGATCATTCAACCGACTTTCGGCCTCACCGGCCTTGAGAGCCTGGCCCGCGCGGCGCTGCCCTTTGCGTTCGCCACGGCGGCCATGGCCGTTGTGGTTATTGCCGGCGGTATCGACCTGTCGGTCGCTTCTATCATGGCGGTCTGCGCGGTCACGGCCGCCGTGCTCATGCAGTCGATGGGCGCCGTTCCGGCCGTGGCCATCACGCTGTTGATCGGCCTCGGCATGGGCATGATCAATGGCGCTCTGATTGTTGTCACGCGCGTGCCGGACATTGTCGTGACACTGGCCATGCTGTTCGTCTGGGAAGGCACCGCATTGCTCGTTCTCAACGCCCCGGGCGGCACCGTGCATGACTGGCTGGAAGACAGCATTGCTGGCACCCTTCTGTTCTGGGTGCCCAAGGCTCTGATCGTGATGACCATCGCCATCGCACTGGTGTGGATCCCCCTGAAACGCTCCAAACTCGGCCTGTCGATCTACGCGGTTGGGTCTGACGAACTGGCCGCCTTTCGCTCCGGCGTGCCGGTGGGATGGACCAAGGTGGCCGCTTATGGCGTCTGCGGCCTGTTCTGTGCCATGGGAGGTTTGAGCCTCATCATGCTGACTGGAATCGGAGAACCAGTTCCAGGTCCTTACCTTCTTGCGTCGGTGGCTGCGGTTGTTCTCGGCGGCGTGGTGCTTGGCGGCGGGATTGGCGGCCTGCTGGGGCCGATCATCGCGGTGTTCATTCTGCGGATCATCCGTACCATTCTCACCCTGGCCGCAGTGGATCCCAACGTCACCACAATCGTGGAGGGCACCATCATGGTGGCTGTGGTGATGTTTGGCGCGTTCCTGGTAATGCGGAGAAACAAGGCATGAGCGTAAGTGATCAAGTGCATCCCACCCCAGAGGACCACATCCCCGCCCTTGTGCGCGTAGGTCGTTTCCTGGGCGACAATCCGGTGATCCCGCTGATCTTTCTGCTGTGCTGCCTGGTTGGCGTGCTGGAGATCATGCGACCTGGCATCATCTCGCCCTTCTGGTTCGCCAACACACTCAAATTCGCCATTCCGCTGGCGATGCTTGCCGCCTGCCAGATGCTGACCATGCTGACCGCCGGCATCGATCTGTCGGCAGCCGTGGTGGCCACAGTGTCGGCGTTCGTGGTCGCCTCGATCACCCCGCTCTATGGCCCGTTCGCCGGAGTGGTCATAGCGCTTGGTGCAGCGGTTCTGGTCGGCCTTGTCAACGGGTTTGGGGTTGGTGTCGCCCGCGTCCACCCGCTGATCATGACGCTGGGCACCGGCCTCATCGCCACCGGCTGCCTGCAGGTCTATCAGCGCTTTGTCATCAACACTGGCTCGGAAATACCGGCCTTTCTGGAATGGCTGGGCACGGGGCGCACCGCCGGGTTGCCCAACGGGCTGTTCCTGTTCGTGCCCTTTGCCGCGATCATCCTGCTTGGTCTGCGTTACACTGGCTTTGGGCGGCTGCTCTTTGCCATTGGTTCCAACGAGCATGCCACAAAGCTTTCCGGTGTGCGCAGTTGGCAGGTGTTCCTGGCACTCTACGCGCTTGTGGGCCTCATCGCGGGCATCACCGGCCTTCTCTATGTCGGCATGATCCGCGCGCCTTCGCTGTCGCTGGCCAACCCGCTGCTGCTGCCTTCGGCGGCCGCCGCCGTGATTGGCGGCACCTCGATCTTCGGCGGTCGCGGCAGCTATGCTGGGGCCATTGTCGGGGCTTTGATCCTAACCGTTCTGGGCACGCTTCTGACCCTGCTGCAGATGCCACAAGGCGCACGCGTGGCGTTGTTTGGATTGATCATTCTCGGCGTGACCGCCCTTTATGTGCGCCTGACCGACAGCCGATAAAAGGAGGCTTGGATGACCAAATTTCGCATTGTTGGCATCAGTTTCGACCATATGCATATGGGCGATCTGCTGCGCCTTGTGCATGAACATCCGGACGCGGAGATCGCCGGCCTGTTCGATCCCGATCGCGCCAAGATGCAGGGCGCGATTGAGAATTTTGCCGTCCCTGATGATCGCATCTTCACAGATTTTGATGCCTGCATGGCGAGCGGCCCCTACGATATGGCGATCCTGTGCAGTGCGACCGCAGACCATGCCGACTACACAGAACGACTTGCCGGACATGACGTGCATGTGTTTGTCGAAAAGCCCTTTGCCGCTTCGGTCACCGATGCCCGCCGCATGATGAAGGCTATGGAAGGCACCGGCAAACAGATGGCCATCAACTGGCCGCTGCGCTGGGTGGAAAGCCATGTGACGGCCAAACGCCTGATCGATGAAGGCATGATTGGGCAGCTTCGCGAGGTGCATTTCTACGATGGCAATCGCGGCCCGCTCTACCATCTGGCCGACAAGGTCGAAGTCACGCCGGAAGAGGTGGAGCGTCAGAAACCGGATAGCTGGTGGTACAAAAAGACCTCCGGCGGCGGTTCGCTGCTCGATTATCTCGGCTACGGAGCAACGCTCGGCACCTGGTACATGAACGGCGAAGCGCCGTTGGAAGTAACGTGTACGGTGGATGACACGCCGGGCATCGAGGTCGACCAGCATTCGATCACCGTTTGCCGTTATGCGAGCGGCCTGTCGAAGATGGAGACGCGCTGGGGCACCTTCACGGACCCCTGGATCATCCAGCCGCAACCAACCTGCGGCTTTGTCTTTGTCGGCACCGACGGCACAATTTCAAGCCCCGACTATGCCGATCATGTGAGTGTTCAAACGCGCGGCAACCCCGTTCGTCACGTTATCCCAGCCGACCCGCTTCCCGAAGGCGAGCGCAACGCGATTGATTATGTGCTTGGCTGTATTGAACGTGGGGAAAAGGTTGCTGGCCCGCTCGATCCCGACCTTTGCCTCACCGCTCAGCGCATTGTTGACACCGCCGCTCGCTCGGCGGCAGAAAAACGCACCCTTGAGTTGATATCATGACAGATGATGCCGCCGACACAGACACCTATGCCCTGAAATCCGCCGATCTTCCGGAAATCGATGCGCCGGACGTGCCCTATCGCCCGCCCATGCCAAAAACCTACCGGCCCAGGATCGGCATGATTGGCACGGGCGGCATTTCGGCCAGCCATCTGGATGCCTACCGGACAGCGGGCTGGGAGGTCGCAGCGCTCTGGAACCGCACCCGCGGCAAAGCAGAAGAAAAGGCCGCCGAGTACTGCCCGAAGGCTCGCATCGAGGAGGATTGGCGGGCAATCCTGGATAATTCCGACATCGATGTGGTGGACATCACCCTGCACCCCGAGCATCGCGCACCGCTTATCAAAGCGGCCCTTGAGGCAGGCAAGCATGTGCTCAGCCAGAAACCCTTCGTGACCGATCTCAACATTGGCGAAGACCTGGTGAAACTGGCCAACGACAAGGGCGTGAAGCTTGCCGTCAACCAGAACGGACGTTGGGCGCCCTACAAAGCTTTCATGCGCGAGGCGGTGCGCGCCGGCCATATTGGCGAAGTGCTGTCGGCCCATATCGCGATCCACTGGAACCATGGCTGGACCGCCGGCACACCCTTCGATGAGATTGACGATCTGATCCTCTATGATTTTGGTGTGCACTGGTTTGATTTCATCGCGTCTATGGTTGGCGAGCGGGCGCAGAGCGTCTTTGCCAGCGCGACGCACGGTAAGGGACAGGCCAACAAGGCACCATTGCTCGCGCAGGCGCTCGTGCAACTGGAGGGCGGTCAGGCAAGCCTTGTCTTCGATGGCGGCATCCCACATGGCCCGCGTGATACCAGCTTTGTCGGGGGCACACTGGGAAGCCTACAGTCCGACGGTGCCGACCTTGGCCAACAATCCGTTACCCTGACAACCGCAAACGGTATCGCCAGACCGGTCTTGGAAGGCCAATGGTTCAATGATGGGTTTCGCGGCGCGATGGGCGAGCTTCTGTGCGCCATAGAAGATGATCGCGAGCCATCCAATGGCGCGGCTGAAAATCTGCGCAGTCTGGCCATGGCCTTTGCTGCGGTTGAAAGCCGGAAGACCGGCAAAGAGGTGGCCATCGGATCCGTTCGCCGGCTCCCGGTTTAAACGGTAGAAACCGGCATGCTGAGAGTTCTCGTCATAGGCATGGGACAGATGGGGCAAAGCCATGCCCTGGCCCATCATGCGATGGGCGGGTCTGAGATCATCGGTCTGGTTAACCGGTCTCCGCGTGCGTTGCCGGCCGAGTTGCAACCCTTGCCCTGGTTCGACACCATCGACCAAGGATTGGCGCGAGGCCCAGATTTGGTTGTCATCGCGACCTATTCCGACAGTCATGCCGATCTTGCGATCCAAGCCATGGAGGCAGGGGCACATGTCTTCGTGGAAAAGCCGTTGGCGACAACCGTTGAGGACGCTGTACGGGTCGTCGAAACGGCAGAGCGGCTCGGGCGAAAATTGGTCGTCGGGTACATATTGCGCCATCACCCATCCTGGGTGAGGATGATAGACGAGGCCCGCGCACTGGGCGGACCCTTTGTGTTCCGCATGAACCTCAATCAGCACTCCTCACGCGCCGAATGGAGCATCCACAAGGCGCTAATGCAAACCACCTCGCCGCTGGTCGACTGCGGCGTGCACTATGTCGATGTCATGTGCCAGGTGACCGACGCCAAGCCGGTCCGCGTGCAAGGCATGGGCTTGCGGCTATCCGATGAGATCGCGCCCGAAATGTACAATTACGGTCAGCTTCAGGTCGTCTTTGAAGACGGGTCAGTCGGCTGGTACGAGGCGGGTTGGGGGCCGATGATGTCGGAGACCGCCTTCTTCGTGAAGGACATTGTCAGCCCCAATGGCGCGGTTTCCATCACCGATAAACCAAAGAGTGCCTCGGCCGATATTGATGGCCACACCAAGGTAGGCGGCCTTCTGGTTCACCGACCCGATGGAGACACATGGATCGACCTGCCGGATGAGCCCGGCCATCAGGACCTGTGCAACGCGGAACAACGCTTCGTCGTGGACGCGATTGCGCAGAACAAGGATCTATCGCGTCACATGCAGGACGCGGTCTCGTCGCTGCGCATATGCCTCGCCGCCGACGAAAGCATCCGAACCGGTCAACCAGTTATGCTTTAATTCAAGCGTTTGCCCGTTTCGATATCAAATAGATGCAGATGGGTTCGATCGGCGGCGAGCGTGACCTCTTCATTGTGGCCGCTCACACGGTAGACGCCCGAGACAGCGGCGGTGAAGGCCTCGCCACTTCCCACCAAGATACCGTGGAGCAGCGTGTTCGCGCCGAGCGGTTCGGCAAGATTCACCCGCAAGCACAGGTTCCCATCATCGGAAATCGCGACATGCTCTGGCCGAATGCCGACCTTAACAGGTCCATCCGGAAGATCGCTCTGGCCAAGTTCCGCCTCGCCGACGCGAACGGCCTTACCAGCCACAATGCCAGGAAGGACATTCATCGACGGGCTGCCGATAAACTGAGCGGCAAACAGCGTATCCGGTCGCTCATAAACATCGAGCGGTGAACCGATTTGCTCGGCGATCCCCGCATTCATCACGATCATGCGATCCGCCATCGTCATGGCCTCCACCTGATCATGCGTGACATAAAGCGATGTGATGCCCAGCTTGTATTGCAGTTCCTTGATCTCCACGCGCATCTGCACGCGCAGCTTCGCATCCAGGTTGGACAAGGGCTCGTCGAAGAGGAAGACAGAAGGCTCGCGAACAATGGCCCGGCCCATGGCGACGCGCTGACGCTGTCCGCCGGAAAGCTGCTTGGGTCGCCGATCCAGATACTCGCCAAGTTGCAGGAGCGTGGCGGCCTCCTGAACCTTCGCTTCGATCTTGTCCTTTGAAAGGCCGGCGATCTTCAGGCCATAGCCCATATTCTGGCGCACGCTCATATGCGGATAAAGCGCGTAGTTCTGGAACACCATCGCGATGTCCCGGTCCATGGGCTCCACCTCGTTCACGCGCTTGCCGTTGATGCGGATTTCGCCGGAGGACACGCTTTCAAGGCCTGCCACCATGCGCAGCAGCGTCGACTTTCCGCAGCCCGATGGGCCGACAATGACGATGAACTCGCCATCGTCGATGGAGGTTGTGATGCCGTGCAACACTTGGGTTGCGCCAAAGCGTTTCTTGACGTCGTCAAGCTCAACGGTTGCCATGATGAAATCCTATTTCTCGCTGTCGACGAGGCCGCGAATGAAGAGTTTTTGCATCGAGATGACGACGATGACCGGCGGGATCATCGCCAGGATGGACGTGGCCATGATCACCGGCCAGTCCGCGACATCGTCACCGGAGGGGAACATCTGCTTCAGGCCCATAACGATGGTGTTCATCTCAGGGTCTGTGGTGATGAGCAGCGGCCAAAGATATTGGTTCCACCCGTAGATGAAGAGGATCACAAACAGGGCCGCGATGTTGGTGCGGCTCATCGGCAGTAAGATATCGACGAAAAATCGCATTGGGCGGGCACCATCAACGCGCGCCGCTTCAGCTAGCTCGTCAGGGACCGTTAAAAAGAACTGACGGAACAGAAAGGTTGCCGTGGCGCTGGCAATCAGCGGGAAGATGAGGCCGGAATAGCTGTTCAGCATGCCAAAGCCCGCCACCACTTCAAATGTTGGGACGATCCGAACCTCAACCGGCAGCATCAACGTGATGAAGATCATCCAGAAGAAAACGTTCCGCCCGGGAAATCGGAAATAGACAATCGCAAAGGCCGAGAGCAACGAGATGATGATTTTGCCGAAAGCGATGCCGAGCGCCATGACAAGCGAGTTCAAGAGCATGGTCGCGACCGGCACATTCACGCCGGAAAACAGCGCGCGCGTGTAGTTCGCTAAAAACTGATCGCCAGGCAGCAGCGGCATCGGCGCGCGCGCGATCTCCTGCTGGGTCACGGTAGAGGCAACGAAGGCAAGCCAAATCGGGAAGAACACGATCAAGACGCCAAAAATCATCAGCGCGTGGGTCAGCCATAGGCTGCTGCCGCGTTTTTCCACCATGCCAGGCGCTGGCTCGCGCACGGCAGAGGGGTGAGTTTCTGCTACGTTCGCCATCAGTAATGCACCCGCTTTTCAATGTATTTGAACTGCAGCACCGTCAGAAGGCCGACCACGAACAACAGGATCACTGACTGGGCGGCCGAGGAGCCGAGGTCCTGGCCGACAAACCCATCGGAGTAGACCTTGTAGACCAGAATGGTGGTCGCCTGCTGTGGTCCGCCGGACGTTATGGTGTGGATGACACCGAAGGTTTCGAAGAACGCATAAACGATGTTCACAACAAGCAAGAAGAACGTGGTTGGCGACAGCAGCGGCAACACGATGGTGAAAAAGCGCCGCCAGAACCGCGCTCCATCGATCGCAGCAGCCTCGATGACCGATTTGGGCACGGCTTGAAGCGCCGCAAAAAAGAACAAGAAGTTGTAGCTGATGCGTCCCCAGGCCGACGCGACCACGACAAGCCCCATGGCCTCTGTCTCGTTCAGCACATGGTTCCAGTCATAGCCAAGCTGACCAAGGTAGAACGACACCACGCCAATTCGCGTGTTGAACATGAACAGCCACAAAACACCGGCCACGGCGGGGGCGACTGCATAGGGCCAGATCAGCAAGGTGCGATAGGCGCCGGCCCCCTTGATCAGCCTGTCGGCAAGCACGGCCAGGAACAGCGCCGGCACCATGGAAACCACGGTGACCAGCGTAGAGAACACAGCCGTCGTCCAGAATGCGGCGCGATAAAACCGGTCGGCAAGCAGGAACTCGAAATTGCCGAGCCCAACAAACTCCATGGAGAGGCCGAACGGGTCGGGGATGAACAGCGACTGCCAGATAGCTTGCCCAGCCGGGTAGAAAAAGAAAACCGCCGAGATGAACACCTGCGGCGCAATCAGCGCCAACGGCAGCAGCCAACCCTTAAAGGTGACGCGCTTTTCCATCGTATCTGCCCCCGCAGCCAACAAGGGCGGACACCTACGCGCCCGCCCTCTTTCTTTCGGTCTTAGTTGTTGGCTTGCTCGAAACGGCGCAGCAGTACATTACCGCGCTCAACCGCCGAGTTCAGTGCCTCTTCAGCCGACTTGTCGCCAGCCCAGACGCCTTCGAGCTCTTCGTCGATGATCCCACGAATTTGATCGAAGGAACCAAGACGCAGACCAGAGGAATTCGGCGTCGGGTCGTTGGCCGTCATCTGCGTGACCGAGATGTCGGTGCCCGGGTTCTCCTCGTAGAAGCCCTGAGCGCGTGTGGCTTCACCGGCAGCCAACGTGATCGGCAGATAACCGGTGTCCTGGTGCCATTTGGCCTGTACGTCAGTTGAGGACAGGAAGTTCATGAACGCGGCAACGCCGGCATACTCGTCTGCCTCATGGCCTTCCATTATCCACAGTGAGGCGCCACCGATGATGGTGTTCTGCGGTGCATCGACCGCACCTGCCCAATAAGGCAGCGGACGCACTTCAAACTCGAACTCAGCTTCAGCGCTTATGCCAGCATAGCCAGCTGAGCTTTCAGTGAACAGCGCGCACTCGCCAGCACGGAAGTTGGCGCCACCTTCGTTGCGACGACCCGCATAGATGAAGCGGCCATCCTGTGCCCAGTCACCAAGAGCCTGGATATGCTGCACCTGGATCGGACCGTTGAACGCGAGTTCCGTGTCGAGACCGGCAAACCCATTGTCCTGCGTCGCGAACGGCGTGTCATGATAGGCTGACAGGTTTTCCAGATGGATCCAGCTTTGCCACGCTGTGGTCATCGGGCACTCGATACCGGCGTCACGGACCTCGGCGAGCACGTCGCCAACCTGCTCCCAGGTCGAAAGATCGACATCCGGATCGACACCGGCTTCCTGCAGGAGATCGCGGTTGACCCAAAGAACTGGTGTCGAGGAGTTGTAGGGCAGAGAAAGCATGTCCCCGTCGGAGGTGGTATAGTAGCCGGTCACGGCGCCGATATAAGCGCTCTGGTCGAACTCGGCGCCGGACTCAGCCATCACCTCATAAACCGGACGAATGGCGCCTTCGGCTGCCATCATCGTGGCCGTACCTACCTCAAATACCATCATGACATGCGGCTGCTCGCCGGCCCGGAACGCGGCGATGCCTGCATTGAGCGTCTCGGAATAGTTGCCCTTGTGGGACTGCACGACGACATAGTCGCTCTGGCTGGCGTTGAACTGCTCCACCTGCGCGGCGAGCAACTCGCCAAGACGCCCGGTGAAGGCATGCCAGAACTCGATTTCGGTCTGGGCATAGGCCGCAATTGGTGTGAGGAACGTGGCAGCGGCAGCGACCGAGCCAATGATCATCTTTCTCATAGAAGTCTCCCTTGTAGATCAGCGTCTCTGTTTGATCTTGGACAACAGCCCAAGACTGCGGACGCCGTGAGGGCCATATTGGCCCCCGCTTCGCGCCGGGACAACAGCAATTTTTCAAGACAGACAGATGACAGGCATCGACTCATGATCTTCCGTTAGGACATGGGCCAATTGAGCGGTAGGAAAGGCGTTAAGAAAAATAGGAGAAACGGCCTGGGACGCGCTAACTGGATGCTCCTTGTGCCGTCAATGCATCCATCAATCGATTGGCGTCGATACCCAGACCAGGCCTATCAGAAAGCGTAACGCTCCCCTCATGCACGATGTCGCGTGAGATATTGGCAACCTCGTTAAACCAGGTGTGCATCTGGTGGTGCTCCACCGAGTGGGTGGCACAGTGCGCAGCACCAACGTGCAACGACGCAAGGAAAAGAACCGCAGAACTGGAGGAATGAAGTGTCAGCTGCTTGCCATGCTGCTTGGCGATGTCGCCAACAGCCATGGTTTCTTCAATCCCCCCACATGCAGACACATCAGGCATCAGGTACTGTACACCTGCCTGGGCAAGACGTTCAAAACTGGCGCGCCATGGCAGCGTTTCATTGCCGCAAAGCGGCAATGGGCAGGCGGCCGCCAGACGCTCATGCCCGTTCCAATCATCGGGAAGAATCGGCGCTTCTAACCAACCGACATCATAGGGGGAAATGGCATCTGCGAACCGCAGAGCCTCGGTCTCGCTTAACGTGTAGTGGGCATCAACCAGCAGGGAAACATCTGCGCCAATCGCCTGCCGGACAGCTGCCACACGGGCGACATCCTCTTCACAGCTAGCACCGCCGACTTTCAGCTTCACCCTTGTATGTCCAGCTTCAATATAGCCGCGAAGCTCCGCACCCAGATCATCTGGCGTCTTCGTAGGGCCATAGAGCCCGCCAGACGCGTATACTGGCACTTGATTGCCCTGACCTCCAAGCAGCGACCACAAAGGCACACCTTCAGCTTGCGCCCGCAAATCCCAAAGCGCCATTTCAACCGCTGACAATGCCACTGCCGAAATGCCATAGCGACCGCTCATCACGCAGCTGTCGCGCACCAATCGGTTGAGATCGCCGGTATCATTGAGCGCCCTGCCCAACACGAGGGGTGCCACGTCATCATCAATTGTCGCGCGCAACGCATTGGTGGACGCATAGGACGTCCAGCCTTCGCCAACGCCCACAGACCCATTTTCCAGAGTTACGAAACAGAACAACATCGGCTTATGCGTCCATGTTCGTCGCGCATTGCGTTGTCCGCCAGACATGGGCATGCGCACTGAGCGAACTGAAACTGAAATGATCCGCATAAGCGCCTCCCGAGCATGTCAAACTAGGGAGGCGAAAACACTGCGACAAATGCAAATAATCGTCGTATAGTTTCAATTTTTGCAAGTTAAAGCGTCTTGAATGCATCCAGCATGCATTCGCTAAAGACCATCGACGCTGGCGTCAGGGTTTCGCCGCGCGGCGTCAGCACGCCATAGTCCAATGGGAAAGCAGGGAAAATCGGAAAGGCTTCGATCGGTTCGGCCAAAGCACGCACGGTGGCAGGGTCGGTGATGGCAAAACCCAGGCCCTTAGCGGCAAGAGAACAGGCAACGTGGGAAGATGACGTCTCCATACCAACTTTGGCCGTCACACCCGCAGCGGCAAAAATTGCGTCGGTCTGCCGCTGCATCAGCGTGTCAGGGGTCAGCGCAATCAAGGGATGCTCGGCAAGTGCGCGTGGTTCAACCTGCGACTGACCGGAGAACGGCCCACCTGGGGCAAAGACAGCGACGGCGCTCAAGCTGTAGAGCGGAGCGATGTCGAGCAGTTCATCATCAATGGGCAATGGGCCAAATCCAACATCAAACTGGCGCCCACCAAGCCAGCGCTCCATATCTCGCCGATGATGCGTTTCGACTGTCAGATTCACGTCCGGCATTTTTTCTGTAAACGCGGCAACAGCATCAGGCAGAACACCAGCCGCCAAACGCGACATGACAACCACGCGCAACCGAGTGTCCCCACCCTGTTTGATATCTTGGGCGATATTTCCAAGCTGCTCGATACCGGTCAAAATACGTTCAGCTTCACGGTAGAATCGCCGCGCCTCACCAGTTGGCCGTAAGGCACGCTTGTCGCGGTGAAACAGTTGGAATCCGACTTCATGCTCAAGATTGGAAACCAGCCTTGAGACCGCAGGTTGGCTCAGGTTCATGGCATCGGCGGCGGCAGACAGGGACCCTCGGCGCAACACCAAACAGAATGCGGTCAGCGATTTCAGGTGCATCTTTTATTTCCAATTTTTGCAACAATCGATTGAAACTTTGCATTTGCCTTATGAATTCACAACCCCGACCATACGGCTTCGTTACCAAACAAAAATAAGCTGGTCTGGGAGGACTTCGAATGCTTGGAAGACGAACACTGCTCAGCGCCTTGGCTGCCGCTCTTGTCGGCACAACCCTGTCTGCTGCCGCTTTTACAGCCCCAGCGCTGGCGCAAAGCTTTCCTGAAAAACCCATCACCCTGGTTGTCGGCTTCAACGCCGGTGGCGGCACCGACACCTATGCCCGTGCGCTGGCTGGCACCATCAATGATGCCCTTGGCATGCCAATGGTGGTCGTCAATCAGCCAGGCGCCGCTGGGATGATCGCGGCGGACTTCGTCGCTGGCCAACCGGCAGACGGCTACACGCTTTATATGGCAAGTGCCGGGTCGTTCCTGGTCAAAGCACTCTATGATGGTGCAGATGCGGCCGTTAATCCGCTGGAGGATATGCGCATTCTTGGCCAGATTGGCGCTTCCATCCCGGGCCTGCTTGTCCCGATAGACAGCCCGTTTGAGAGTGCATCTGACCTTGTCGCAGCAGCGCAAGCCGATCCCGATGCGTTGCGCTGGTCACACCCTGGCCGAGGCTCGCTGTTTCAGTTAACCGGCGTTGCCTTCCTTCAAGCCAACGGCATAGAGGTTCAAGACGTGCCCTTCCAAGGCGGCAGCCGCGCGCGCAATGCCGTGGCGGGTGCGCAGGTGGATTTTGGTTTCATGGGCGTGCAACTGCAAAACGGTTTTGAAGCACAGATCAGAGCGATTGGCGTTGCTGGAACCGAACGCGATCCATCCAATCCGGACACGCCTACATTCGCAGAACAAGGCTTGCCAGATGTTCCGCTGACCAACCCACAAATGATCATGGCACCAGGCGACTTGCCAGACGACGTGGCTGCAATTCTTGCGGAGGCCATCGCGCAAACCGTAGCGGGGGAAACCTATGGCCGATTGGTGTCTCGTGCTGGTCTGTCCGTACAGGGTGCCGATCCTGAGAGCGCTCGAAGCACCCTAGAAAGCCTGCAAGAAACACTGATACCGTTGGTTGAAGCCACCCGCGAGTAATCCCCCTCTCGCATTCCAGCCGCTCAGCCATACTCGGGCTGGGCGGCACCCAACGGGCTCTGCAAGGTTGCCATCATGATTTCTCGAGCTGACACCTGGACCGGTTTGTTTTTGGCCGTCCTGGGATTTGGATTGTTCTGGTTAACCCAGGGCGTTCGCATCACTGAGGCCGGATTGATCGGACCGAGGTTCGTGCCACAAGTTGTTAGCGTGCTTCTGGTTGCAGGTGGGCTAGCCCTCATTTTTAGCAAGGCTAAAAACAGCGACAGCAACATTGGCGCAGCATCTCTGCGTGCTGTTGGACTCATTCTGATCGGCATCGCCCATGTCTACCTCACGCCACGCTTTGGTTATCTTGCAACCAGCGCCCTGGTTGCGGCCGCCACGCTGACCCTGTTTGGCGTGCGTAACTGGCGCGTGTTGCTCGCTGCTACGCTGGCCTTACCCTTGATCATGCATGTTGCATTCATCGAATCGATGGGCGTTTTCATGCCGCGCGGACGTTGGTTTGACGTTCTGTCCCTGATTGCCTAGGCGCAAGCGCGCCACACCGAAAGACCGCCACAATGGATATCTTGCACGGCTTTGCGACGCTGTTCGCCAATCCGACAGCGCTTGGGTTTGTCGCGCTGGCTGCCTTCATTGGCGTTGTCATCGGCGCCTTGCCGGGACTAACAGCCGCAGCGGCCATCGCCATGCTTGTGCCGCTGACCTTCTATCTTGATCCGCTTGCCGCCTTGGCCTTCCTTTATGTGATCGGCAAGTCTGGCCGATATGGCGGCTCAGTGTCCGCCATCTTGTTCAACACGCCGGGTACCACCGCCTCGGTCGCGACGATGGCCGATGGCCACCCGCTTGCCAAACGCGGCCAGAGCGTGCGTGCGCTGCGCATGGCAACTGTTGCCAGTGTCAGCGGTGATCTGATTGGCGACATCATTCTCATTCTTGGAGCTGCGTTGATCGCCAGCCAAACAGCCAAGTTCGGCCCACCAGAGTATTTCGCGGTCTACATGATGGCGTTTCTGGTCATCGGGTCGGTGGTCGGCAAATCGGTTCTTAAAGGGCTGATCGCCACCACGCTGGGCATCGCCGTGGCGCTGGTCGGCCTCGACCCCATCACCGGCCAAGCGCGCTGGACATTTGGCCTGCTGGAACTGGAAAACGGATTCACACTGGTCCCCCTTCTCATTGGTGTGTTCGTGATTTCTGAACTGATGGTCCAAGCCGAATCGCGCCTGACCGGCCAGCAGGCGCATGTGATTGAAGAAGCCACCGGTGACGGCGGTCATCTTCGGTGGGCTGATGTACGACCGCTTTGGGGCGTCATCACACGCTCCTCGCTCTATGGAGCTGTCATTGGCATCATGCCAGGTCTCGGATCATCGGTTGCGGCCTTTGTCGCTTATGGCGAGGAGAAGCGACGCGCCAAAGACGGCGATCAATGGGGCACCGGTATACTTGCCGGCGTTGCAGCCCCGGAAGCGGCCAATAATGCGGTGTCCGGCCCTTCCATGATCCCGCTGCTGACCCTTGGTGTACCGGGAACGACCGTGGCCGCCATTCTTATGGGCGTCTTCCTCATTCATGGCATTCCCATTGGGCCAACGCTCTTCGTTGCCGCGCATGATCTGATCTATGGCCTATTCGCAGCAGGGCTCATCGGTATAATTTTGTATGGTCTGATCGGCTGGTTTTTCGGCCCAGCCATTGGTCGCGTGATCTCGCGCGTGCCCGCAAGCCTTATCTACCCGACGATCTTCATGGTCACATTGATCGCCGCCTATACTGGGCGCTTGAGCTTTTGGGATGTTCAGGTGATGCTAGGCGCAGGAGTGCTCGGCTACGCGATGCGAAAGCTTGAGTTTCCGCCAGCAGCCTTCATTATCGCGTTCATATTGACACCAGGGGCCGAAGAAGCCCTGCGCCAAAGCCTACTCTTGTCACGCAATGGCTGGGCGATCTTCATTACGGAACCCGTCGCTGCGGCGTTCTTGGCCATTGGCCTGGGTGTTGCTGTGTGGCGAGGATGGCGTGCGATAGTGGCTGGCCGAAACACCCAGACAAAAGACATGCAATCCTAGCAGCTATGCAAGCATCGCCAGATAATGCGGCGCACGGCCTCCCATGAGGGCCTGTGCGGCATGCATGATCGCATTCGCATCCAGCCCGTGCAGATGATAAACATCTTCCACCGTTCCCGCCTGGCCAAAATGCTCCACGCCCAGCGACTTCACGCGATGGCCGTGAACCCCACCAATCCATGACAGCGACGCCGGGTGAGCATCTGTTACGGTGACCAACCCTGCATCCCTGGGCAAATCATCCAGCAGCCTTTCAAGCACCGAGCGGGCGGCGCTATCGCCACGTTGACGCGCCCGTTCGGCGGCCTGCCACCCGGCGTTCAGACGGTCCGCAGACGTGATTGCCAGCACGCCAATGCCGCGCATCGACTCCGACAACAGCCCGGCCGCCTCAATCGCCTCCGGCGCGACAACACCGGTATAGGCTATCGCAACGCGCGTTCCAGGTTCGGGACGCCGCAGCCAATATCCGCCATCAATCACCTGCTGGGCGAAGCCATCGCCAATCGACGAGCGACCGACTTGCTCCAGCGGCACCGTGGATAGTCGCAGATAGATTGAGCCGCCCTTTTCATCGCGCAGCCAATTGGCCTCAGGTTTCGCATCCGGCTGGTCACGCTGCATATATTCAAAGCCCCAGCGCATGATCACTTCCAGCTCATCGGCAAAGGCCGGCTCGAAGGTCGCAAGACCATCCTGCGCCATGCCGATCAGCGGCGTGGAGATCGACTGGTGCGCCCCGCCTTCATGGCTCAGCGACACGCCCGATGGAGTCGCCGCCAGCATGAATCGGGCATCCTGGTAGCAAGCATAGTTAAGCGCATCCAAGCCACGGCAGATGAACGGATCATAGACCGTGCCGACCGGCAGCAGGCGTTGCCCGAACAGCGAATGCGACAGGCCAAGCGCGCCAAGGAACGTGAACAAATTGTTCTCCGCGATCCCCAGCTCGACATGGCGGCCATCCGTGTGGCGGCGCCATTTCTGTACCGACGGCACGGATTGATCGCGGAACACATCGGGCTGATCGGTCTTGGCGAAGAGCCCAGTCTTGTTGATCCAGGGCCCAAGATTGGTGGACACTGAAACATCCGGTGATGTCGTGACGATCCGCTCGGCAAGCTCCGGCGCGTCCGATGCGATGGCGTGCAGGATCTGTCCGAACGCTTCCTGGGTGGAAATCGTATCCTTGATGCGCGGTGATATTTCGCCGCCCGTCGGAACGGGCGCGGCGCGGTAGCGCCGGGTGCCCTTGGCGTTGAAGGGCACGTTATCAAGAAATGCGCGTGCCTCATCGGCCAGGCTTTCCATCCCCGCCATCGGCTCCCATTCTTCGCCAGGTTTGATGCTCATATCAGTGCGCAGGCCTTCAATCTGCGCACTGGTCATGATCCCGGCATGATTGTCCTTGTGGCCGGCCAGCGGCAGGCCATGGCCTTTGATGGTGTAGCAGATGAAGCAGATCGGGCGGTCATGATCGATGGCTTTCATCGTCTGCGCGATCATCGCCGCATCATGCCCGGCCAGATTGCCCATCAGCATGGAAAGCTGCTCATCATCATGGTCGGCCAACAGCGCCAGCGCTTCATTGTCGCCAGCAAAATCGGCCTCCAGTTGGGCTCGCCAAGCGGCCCCGCCTTTGAAGGTCAGCGCCGAATAGAGGCCGTTGTCACAGCCATCGATCCAGGCGCGCAGCTGAGTACCGCCCGGGCGCTCAAAAGCGGCCTCCATCAGGGAGCCATATTTCAGCTCGATCACATCCCAGCCGCTGGCGATGAAGATGTCGCGAAAGCGCGCGTTCAGCCCCTCGCTCACCACACCGTCCAGGGATTGCCGGTTGTAGTCGATCACCCACCAGCAATTGCGCAGATCATGCTTCGCCCCTTCCAGCAGGGCCTCGTAGATATTGCCTTCATCCAGCTCGGCATCGCCGACCAGCGCGATCATCCGCCCCTTGGGCTGATCAAGCCAGCCATGACCGGCCAGATAATCCTGCGTCATGCTGGCAAAGGCTGTCATCGCCACGCCCATACCGACCGACCCGGTCGAGAAGTCGACATCATCCTTGTCCTTGGTCCGCGATGGGTAAGGCTGCGCGCCGCCCAGGGCGCGGAAATCTTCCAACTGCTGACGCGTCTGGTTGCCCAGCAGGTACTGGATCGCATGAAACACTGGGCTGGCATGCGGTTTGACCGCTACCCGATCTTCCGGCCGCAACACATCAAAATAAAGCGCGTTCATGATCGCGTTCATAGAGGCCGAGGAAGCCTGGTGCCCGCCAACTTTAATCCGGCCTTTTGTGCGCACATTGTTGGCATTGTGGATCATCCAGGATGAGAGCCATAGGGTCTTCTTTTCCAATGCCTGGCGAATGATGTTTGCGCTTGCCATGCTAAGCCGCCTGCTCCAACGCGCTTGGCAAAGCGGTGCCGTCCGCTGCGAACAGATGAGCATTGTGCGATTGAATGCGCAAACCAAAGCGGTCGCCTGGCTTCGCCGGTATGTTGCCGTGTTTTCGAACCATCAATTGCCCCAAATCTTTGACTTTCACGTACACATTGGTGTCTGAACCCAGATGCTCGACAAGCTCCGCCGTAGCGTCGAGGTCACCACGTCCTATGTCAAGCAAATCGATGTGTTCGGGGCGAACACCTAACTCCGTTGCTTGCTCGCAACCAGGCACTCCAGGCAGTGGTATCGATATGCCATTGAAGAGTTTCACGCCGTGCGTCTCACCGACAACGGGGACAACGTTCATGGTCGGCGAACCAATAAACTGAGCAACAAACTTGTTGGCAGGTCGCTCATATAAATCAAGCGGGCTTCCAACTTGTTGGATATCGCCACCATCAAGAACGACGATCCGATCCGCCAGCGTCAGCGCTTCCACCTGGTCATGCGTCACATACACCATTGTTGAGCCAAGCCGCTGATGAAGTCGGGCAATCTCCAGGCGCATATCCACGCGAAGCGCGGCATCCAGGTTCGACAGCGGTTCATCGAACAGAAAGGCTCGCGGATCTCTGATGATCGCACGGCCCATGGCCACACGTTGACGCTGCCCACCAGACAAGGCGCGCGGCAGGCGCGCCATCAAAGGTTCCAGGCCAAGCGTTTTTGCAGCCTTGGCAACGCGGCTGTCCTTTTCTTCCACCGGCTCTTTGCGGATTTCCATCGAGAAACCCATGTTCCGCGCCACATCCATATGTGGGTAGAGCGCATAAGACTGGAACACCATCGCGATGTCGCGGTCACGCGGGCGCACATCGTTCATGCGCTCACCATCAATATAGAAATCGCCCGCTGTGATGGGCTCAAGTCCCGCTATCATTCGAAGCAAGGTGGATTTTCCGCAGCCTGACGGACCAACAAGCACAATGAACTCGCCATCTTCGATCTGAAGATTGATGTCGCGCAGAACCTCAACAGGTCCGTAACGCTTGCCAATGTTCTTAAGCTCGATACGCGCCATGATCTGGCCTCCTATCCTTTGACAGCACCGGACGTCAGGCCCTGCACAAGGTAGCGTTGGATGAAAATGAAGAAGAGACAGCTGGGAATGAGCGCCAGCGAACCTGCGGCCATCATTTGCCCCCAATCAACGGAGAACCGGGACACAAAGGTCAGCAGACCGACCGGGAAGGTCATGGAGTCGTTGTCAGAAATCAGCATGAGCGCAAACAACAGTTCCGACCACGCGGCGGTGAAAACGAAACCAAGTGTCGCACCTAGGCCCGGCAGGGTCAGCGGGAAGATCACCTTGCGCAGCGCCTGGAAGCGGCTGCACCCATCCATCATCGCTGCTTCTTCCAGGTCCTTTGGAATACCGTCGAAAAATGACTGCATAAGGAAGGTTGCAAAGGCGATGTTGAAGGCGGTGTAGACCACGATCAACGACGTCAGCGAGTTAAGCAAGCCAAGCGCAGCCACGATTTTGTAAATCGGCGCAATGATCATCAACAGCGGAAACATCTGCGTGATCAGCATGATGGCAATGATGATCCGCTTACCGGCGAACACAAAGCGCGAGAACGCGTAGCCAGCGCCTGCCGCAATTATCGTTGTGATCGCTGCTGTCCCCAGCGACACAAAGAGCGAGTTACCGAAAAAAGCCATGAAATCGGTCTGGAAAATCACCGTGTTGAAATTGTCCAGCGTCACCCGCGATGGCCACAATCGTGTGCCCTCTGAGAAAATCAGTCGGTCTGGCGTTAATGCGATTTTGACCAGCCAATATAGCGGAAACAATGCGAAGGTAAGGTAGGCAAGAAGGGCGGCGTATTTGCCAACCAGCAATGCCGGATTACGTCCTGCATGTGTCATGGTGCACCCCTAAATCTTGACCAGCTTCTTGCGCAGCCACAGCACAAAAATCGCATAGACGAGCAAGATGATCAGCAGCACGACTGCGATTGTCGACGCGTAGCCGAAATCAAGGCGCCGGAAAGCTGTCGTGAAAATGTAAGTTGAAAGGATCTGCGTTGAGTTGGCCGGTCCACCACCAGTCATGACGAAGATGAGGTCAGCAAAATTGGCGATCCAGATGGTGCGCAGCATCACCGTGATGGCGATCATCGGCGCAAGAAAGGGCAGCGTGATTTTGGTAAAGCTTTGCCATGCTGATGCGCCGTCAATTTCGGCGGCCTCATAAAGCTCACCAGGGATCGATTGCAGGGCTGCCAACAAGGTGATGGCAAAAAACGGAACGCCGAACCAAATGTTGGCGACAATGGGCCCCCAAAGGGCAAGGTCCGGGTCGCCCATAATGTTGTAGGGCTCAGAAAGAATGCCGAGCGCGGCCATCCAATGCGGCAGCGGGCCGATGGTTGGATTGAAAAGCCAAGACCAGGTGAGCGCCGACAGAAAGGTCGGCACCGCCCAAGGCAGAAAGACCAGCGCCTGGAACAGCCGCTTGCCGAAAAACTGGGTATTGAGCAGGAGGGCAAGGCCAAGGCCAAGCAGGAACTGAAAGCTGACCGACCAGAACGTCCACCAGAACGTGTTTTCCAGCGCGATCCAAAACTTTCGATCTGTCCAAAGATCAGCGTAGTTCTCCAACCCGATCCATCCGGTTTGGAACGGATTGAGAAGCTCAATGGATTGGAAAGAATAGGAAATCCCTATGATCAGCGGGATCAGGATAACCGACCCGATCAGAAACACCGCCGGTGAGACATAAAGAAACGGTTCTACCATGTACTGCCAGTACAGGGAGCGTCGTGCCCGGGGTGCCCCGGGAACGACAGTTTTGTGAGTGTCTACAGTCACTGGTCTGCTTGCCAATCGGCATAGGCTTCGTTCAGGAACTCAGCCCATTCGTCGGCCAAATCCTGCGCGCTGCGCTGCCCAAGCAAAGCTTCTTGGCTGGTTTCCAGCACAATGGTGCTGGCGAAGAAGCCCCATTCTTCCAGAAAAGTTGGCATAACCGTCGGGACATACTGTTCGCCGTTCAGCGTATCAAACCAGCCAGAGAACTGTTCGGTCTGGAAGTACGGGTCTTGGTCCGCACCTTCGTGGATGGGGATCACCCCAACACGCTGCGCCCACACCGAGTTGGCCTCAGGGCTGGAAAGTGATGCAACCAAATCCCAAGCTTCGTCCTCATGCTCGGTTGTGTTGAAGATCGACCATCCAGCAAAACCAATGGTCGGGAATGCCTGACCTGATGGGCCAACCGGCATAGGCATCACCGCAAAGTCGTCGGCGTCCATCCGTTCTGCAATCGCGATCAGCGCATCAGGATCCTGATCGAGGAACGCGCAAGTCCCTGAGTAGAAGCCTGCGACGATTTCGTTGAAGCCCCAATTGACGCTATCGCGTGGCGCATAACCATTTTGATAGATATCCAAAAGGAACTGGATGCCTTCCACGGAGCCCGGCTCGTTGATCCGGCTTTGGCCATCTTCGGTGAAAAACTCGTTGGTGCCGTTCATCGCGGCCGCCATCATGATCCAGCCGTTGGTGCCACCAGGCCCGCCGCGCAAGCAGTAGCCTGATTTTCCATCAAGCTCAGACACGGCGGCTGCCGCTGCCATGAACTCTTCCATGGTGCCTGGAGGGCTTTCCACACCTGCTTCGGCCAACAGGTTGCGGTTGTAGAACATGGCGCGAAGGTAGAACCCGTAAGGGATCATGTAAGCTTCGCCGGCCTGACGACCCATGGCCAACGTCTTGTCGGTCAGCGTACCACCGTGTTCCCAGCCCGCGATATGATCTTCAAGGCTCGCCAAACGGCCTGAGCCAGCATACAGAGCAGCCCACGTGTCAGGCATTTCGACCACGTCAGGAATGTCACCGCCAGCAACCATGGTCGCAAGGGTTTCAAAGGCTTGGCCCCAGGGCAGGCTTGTGATCTCGACGGTCACGCCTTCATTTTCAGCTTCGTACTGCGCCACGAGCTCTTCGAGCACCGCAGTTCGTTCAGGGCTGGTTATCACTTCCACCAAGCGCAGCGTTGTGTCCGCCTGGGCCGGTCCAACTGCCATCAGGGCGGCCGTGCCAACCCCCAGCAGCAGGGTCTTGAGAGATGTCGTGTTCATCGTTGTTTCCTTCTCCAGTTATATTTTTCAGCGTCTTTGTGCCTGGTTAGGCAGCGCTTTGGCTCAAGGCGTTGATGAAATCCGCCCAGAGGTCTTCGGCATCTTCCAAACCAAGGCTCAGTCGAACCAGGTTGGGAGAGACTCCAAATTTCTGCAGAGAGTTTTGCTCGCCAGCCTGCGCCAAGGCGACACGCGCCGGGAGGATAAGACTTTCAAATCCGCCCCAACTCACGCCCAGTCGGAACAGGGTGAGCGCATTGGCAAAGGTGGGTATGTCAACGCTGTCATCGAACTCGATCGACATCAGGCCACTACGCCCGGTTAGGCCGGGCACCGAGTTAGCGCCAGGACTGTGTACCCTCACGACGTTTTGCAAAGCGGCAAGCCGGTCGACAAACAGGTTGGCGGACGCTTCATGATGCTTCATGCGCGCCGACAAAGTACGCAAGCCCCGCGTCAGCAGAAAAGCTTCAAAGGGCGCGAGCTTGGCGCCAAGAAGCGGGAGGGTCAGATCACGGATGCGAGTGATGTGAGGCTGGGAGGCAACCACCACACCCGCAACCGTGTCCGAATGGCCTGAAATGTATTTCGAGGCCGAATGCAGAACGATATCGACGCCAAGCGTCAAAGGTTTCTGGAAAACCGGGCTAGCCCAGGAGTTATCGATCATGGTGATCGTACCGTGGCGATGCGCGTGCTCGACAATGCGTGGCAAATCCATCGGCTTGAACAAGATTGAGCTAGGGCTTTCCAAGTAGGCGACGGTCACACCGGCCAACAGATCGGGATCATCGGCGAATTGGCGGGCGCTGTGATAGGAAATCTCCACGCCGAATGGGCGCAAAAGCCTTTCCATGAAACGAAACGTATCTGGATAGACGTGCTCGCAGCAGGCGATCCGGTCGCCCGGTTTCACAAAGGCGAGCAGCGTTGATGCGATGGCGGCCATACCCGATGCAAAACCAACAGCCGCGTCACCGTTTTCGGCCTTGGCGATCAAACTTTCAAAAGCGGCCACAGTCGGGTTTTGAACGCGTGTATAGAGTGCTGTATCGCTGTTGCCCGCCATGCGGGCCTCAAAGGCTTCGAAACTGTCGAATGAAAACAGTGACGACTGCACGATGGGCGGCGTAATAGAACCATTTGAGTCGGGCAGAACGGCAGCCAACAACGTTGCGATGCTTGGTGCCTCAGACATTTTGAGCCTCCATCACCTGACGGATCTCGCTCTCAACCATATCCATAATACGAGCCAAAAGCCGCGCAGCTTCGTGCTCACGGCCCGCAACCACGGCCTCGGCCAGAGGCGCATGCAAGGGGATGCTATCAGCACCCAAATGCGGCTGCCCGAACGGCGCCTCATATACCTCATGGAAACCCTGCTGAATTTGCCGAATAAGCTGACCAAACAATGGGTTACCGCAGGCCGAATGGATGGCGGCATGGAACTGGTAGTCAGCCGCGCGCCAGTCTTCTCCGGCTTGATAGATGGCCATCAGCTCGGCGGAACGCGCTTCAATCAGCAATCGCTCCTTGTCGCTCGCCAGCTTGGCGGCCAGCCGCACCGTTTCCAATTCAAGAGGACGGCGCACCGCGTGCGTGCGCAACAGGCTTTCGGCTTCAAGTTTGAGTGTAACCGGCAAATGGATGGCGTTGGATGACACTTCGGCAGCCAACCGCGTGCCCGCTTTCTTGTTGCGCGTGACAATGCCCATGTTTTGCCAAGAGGTAAGCGCCTCACGAACCTTGGCCCGACCAATGCCCAACTGGCGAGCGATTTCGATTTCCGGTGGAAGCCGGTCGCCAATCTTCAGCTCTTCTTTCTCAATCATCCGCGACAGCGCATCCAGCACATCACGACTGGTGCTGTTCGCAGGCAGGACGTCCAGAACATCGTACCCAGACGAGGCTTCAGGTGTTAATTGAGAAGGCGAATGAGGTGCCACAGCGCGGTTCCAAATATCCTAAGCTCGGAACATCGTATATTTAATGTCCGACAATATCAAGTATATTGTCGGACATTAAATCAACCACATATTTATCCTTTTTGAATCAGCGTCTTATCAGAATCATGTAGACAAGGATTGCACCACGCGATCGAACCGGCCGAGGCCAAGCCGAAGCACGCCGAGAGCCAACACGCTCAGCCTGCTCACCTGGTCGCCCCTGACATGGGCGTTATTAGCACGGAGCAAATAAAAAAGAATGCAAGCCTGCTGGGCCGCGCGTCTTATCGCCCCCAAATTGGAAGCTAGACAGTCGACTAGTGGCTGACGTCACCGATGAACTTCATTCGGATCTTCTTCGAAACCCAGTCGATAATGGCCACCAGAATGAGCACGTTGATCACAACAAAAACGACCTGGTCGTAAAGCGTGGCGCGAAAACGCTCAATGATGATCATGCCGATGCCGCCGGCACCGACAATTCCCAGGATGGTGGCCGAACGTGTATTGGATTCCAGGAAGTAAAGGGATTGGGAGAGAAAAACTGGAAAAACTTGCGGCAGGATACCGAACCGGATGGTGCGCACCTGTCCTCCCCCAGTGGCCCTAATGCCTTCAACTTCTTTGCGATCAATGTTTTCGATCGCTTCCGAATAAAGCTTGGACAAAGTTCCGATATCGGAAATGAAAATGGCAAGAACGCCGGCCAACGGGCCCAGCCCAACAGCGCGCACAAACACCAGCGCCCAGACCAGCTGATCGACCCCACGAAAAACATCAAGGATACGCCGCACCGTGTGGCGGAAAATCGAAATGCGCACGATGTTTCGGGCAGCAAGAAAGCCGATAACCAGCGCCACCAATGAGGCCAGGAACGTGCCCAAGAAGGCCATGGCCAACGTCTCGGCGATGCCGCGATAGATGTTGCCATACTGCCAGGTTTCCATGTCCTGCCAGCGGAACATAGCGGCAAGCAACCGCTGTGCATTCTCCGAGGGCTGGAACATGCGCGCAAAGTCGAAATACCAGAACGCAAAACCCAGATAGACAAACACCGCAGCCCAAACCGCATAAACGAGCAAAGAGCGGCCAGCGTTTCCAAAAGCATCAGGATTGCTGGCTCGCGCTGCGGTTATATCGGCCTGGGAAAGATCAGAAAGGGTGCGCACGGGCGCCGAAACGGTGGTGGTCGCCATCAGAGCTGCTCCTTGCCAATGAAGTACATGCGTAGATGTTCGGAAATAAGATCGATGATTGTGACGGTTAGAACCACCAAGATAAGAACAGCCAACACACGATCGTCCGAATAGAACGAGATCACCCGATTGAGTTCCTGGCCAATGCCACCCGCGCCGACAAAGCCAATGATCGATGAGGCGCGCACATTGATCTCAAAACGTAGCAATCCGTAGCTGACAAAGTTGGGCAACACCTGCGGCAGTACGCCGTAACGCATCTGCTCAAACCAGTTGCCGCCAACCCCGCGAATGCCATCAATGGGCCGCTGCGACACGTTCTCGTTCACTTCGGCAAAAAGCTTGCCCAACGCGCCCGTTGAGTGGATCGCAATCGCCAAAATGCCGGCCAAAGGTCCAATGCCGAAGGCAAACACAAAAACCAGAGCGATCAAGATCTCTGGCACACCGCGACAGATTTCCATGAACCGGCGCGCAAAAAAGTAAATCCAAGAGTTTTTGATCAGATTGCGTGACCCAGCAAAACATAGGGCAAGGGCACCGGCAGTTCCCAGGATCGTGGCGGTGATCGCCATCAAAATCGTTTCCCAGATCAGCGCCATATACTTGCTGAAATCGGTGTACCAGAAGGTTAAAGAGCCTTCGACAGCGCGACCCTGATCGTCGCGGCCGAGCAGCAACTTGTCCCATTCCAGGTTCGGCATGATCGTGCCGAAATACTCAAAAACTCGGCCCCCAGCCTGGGCCAAGCGCTCTGGATAAAACTGCGATGTAACAACGGAGAAAACCAGCAAGCCAATGAACAGTGCGCCGAGCAAGAGGTTCTGACCGATCTTGGCGCGGGCAAGCTCTTTGCGGTGCTTCTCGTAGACGGACACGGGGTCTTCGCGATGTCCCATATCGTTCAGATTGGTATCGACGGTCACGGCCATGGGCGCAAGCTCTTGATATGTTGGAGGGAAGTTTGCCTGCACTTAGGAGGCGAGTGCATGCCCATCGACCGCTGTGGGCGCAACTGGCTTGCCTAACGCACTGATATCCGTCGAGGTCATCTCCTCGGTGAAATCACTGAGATCAGCGCCGTAAATTTCGCGCGCCACGTCCATGGTGAGATCCTCGGCTTTGCCGTCAAACACCACCTTACCGGCAGCCATACCGATCACCCGGTCGCAATAACGCCGAGCCGTGTCGAGCGTGTGCAGATTGCAGACCACGGTGATCTGATCTTCTTGATTGATGGAGCGCAGCGCATCCATCACCACTTTGGCGTTCATCGGATCAAGCGAAGCGATGGGCTCATCGGCGAGCAAAATTTTGGGTTCCTGGACAAGCGCTCGCGCGATGGCAACGCGCTGCTGCTGGCCACCTGAAAGCGTATCGGCGCGCTGCGTTGCAGTGTGTGCCATGGTGAGGCGATCAAGAGCATGAATGGCAAAGGCTCGCTCAGCTGGAGAATAGAACTTCAGCATCGAGGAGGCGAAACCATGATGGTACATCCTGCCTGTCAGGACATTGGTGATCACATCCAATCGCCCCACCAGATTGAATTGCTGGAAGATCATGGCGCACTCTGAACGCCATTTAAGCAACTCACGGCCCTTGATCTTGGCGACATTGCGATCCTTGAAGAGAACTTGGCCACCAGTTGGATCGGCAAGCCGGTTAAGCATTCGCAGCAATGTCGACTTGCCGGCGCCTGAGCGGCCTATAATGCCGACCATTTGGCCGTCAGGGATACTAACGGTCACCTCATCAACCGCTTTGGTTGCGGCGAAATGCTTCGACAGGCCTTTGATCTCAAGCATGGTTTGTGCTCCGGCTGCAGATAGAAAAAGAGTGGGGGAGGTCTGCGTGTACGAACAAGGGCCGGAACCTAACGGCTCGGCCCTTTTTTTCTTGATCGAGTTAGCGAACACCAGCCAGCTGGCGACGCATATTGATGATCGGCATGTAGAAGTCTGTGTCGATCGGATAGTAGGCGAGCGCATCGCCCTGGTTGATCGCTTCAAAGCAATCAGGATCTTCAAACTGCAGGCGCAACATGGAGCCCATCACGAGGTCCTTCAACTCGGTTGGAACAGCTGAGCGAATGACACGTGGTCCATTGGTGATCAGGTTCGACTGCCAGATGATGCGAATGTCATTCATATCCAGCAGGTCTTTATCAACCATCGAGCGCAGATTGCCGCGCGAATAGCCTTCGCTGATGTCGCCAACACCGGATGTCCAGGTGACGCCGGCATCATACTGCCCCTGCAGCACGGAAATCACAGCCTGCTCATGTCCGCCGCCGAACCCCGTCGTGGAGAAGTACTCGTCTGGATCGATGCCCAACTCGTTGAGCTCGGCATTGGGAACCAGGTAGCCAGAGGTTGAGTTTGGATCGGCAAAGGCCAATGAACGGCCTTCCATATCCTCCAGGCTGGTGATGTCGCTGTCTGAGCGCACATACATCACGGAGTAGTAGCCCAATGACCCATCGATTTGCTGCGCCGTGTAGAGTGGTTCAACCGCATTCTCGTCTTGCAGGTAGATGCCTGCGTAGCCGGCTGATCCAAGCTCGGCAAACTCAAGCTGACCGGCAAGCAGGCCCTGCATAACACCGGCATAGTCAGACGCCGGGAAAAGTTCGACGGGCACGCCTAAGCGCTCTTCAAGATAGGTTGCCTGGCACTGACGCTCACGCAAGCGGTCCGATTCGTTCTCTCCCCCAAGAATACCGATCCGAAACACAGGCACGTCTTCGCGCCAGTCGGCCAGGGCAACGGTCCCGGTCAGGGCCGTAGCACCGATGATCAGCGAACTTAGAGTTATTTTTATCATGGAAGCCATCCTGTTTCTAAAGAGATCAGGGGCATCCAAAAGAGCCCCGTGAAAACACAGGCGAGCGGCGTCAATAAACCTCAACCACCCGCAACGAAGGCCGGTGATAGGGATGCTTCATGGCAGGCATGCAAAGGTGAGATGAAGTTGTGACGATGGTTTTGTTTCTGTTTTTTGACAGAGAAAGCACTTCAAAAACAGAAGCTTAGAACATTTTTGCAACAAAGCTTCAGGCAGCCGGCCTGTGGACAACCAAAAATGTATCTATGTCGAGATGACGAATGTCATCCAAAGCATCGCGCAACCGCTCGTGACTCCAGTCCCACCACGCAATGTCCATCAGCGTTTTGCCTTGTTCAGGGCTGAACCGACGCTTGAGAGTTCGTGCCGGAACCCCTCCAACAACGGTGTAAGGTTCGACATCTTTGGTAACCACCGCGCCAGCACCGATGACCGCTCCAGTGCCAATGGTCACGCCCGCCGTCACAGTAACCCCGTGCCCAATCCAGACATCATGACCAATAGTAACGGGATTGGATCGCCGCCAATCGAAAAACGCGGTGTCGTCCTCACCCAGATCATAGGCCGCAGCGCGATAGAAGGCATGGTGCTGCGAGGCACGCCATGTGGGGTGGTTGCCAGGATTGAGCCGAACCCCATTGGCAATGGAACAAAATTTGCCGATGGTGGTTGAAACCACATGCCCGTCCTCGGTGATGTAGGAATAGTCGCCCATCGATGACGCCTTCATCTGCGTGCGGCGCCCAACCTCGGTCCAGCGACCAAGCGTACAATCGGCATCCACCTCGGCGTCGGGGTGGACGAATGGCGTTTCACTGAGTTTTTTCTGGCTCATCGGATAGCTCCCTGCTCCTGCGATAGCCGGACGCTAAACACCAATGCGCCGAGCTTGAAAAGGCTGGAGCGGCCTGCCCTGTGAATGTCACAAAACGATCACCGAAGCTCTATCGAACCGTCACAGATCAGGCGTTCCACCGAGGGTGACAAAAGAAGGATTCCCCCCATGCTCGATAGACCACAGTCAGCGCCGGACGTTCCGGCCCAGTGGAACGGCGCTCGAACGCTCACCAATGCGCAGCTCGTTCTGCCAGATCACGTCCATCACGGTTCACTGACGATTGAGGATGGTAAGATCGGTGGCTTTGATGCTGACGAGGATGGGGTGCAGACGCTCGACCTTGAGGGCGATTACCTCATCCCCGGGATCGTCGATCTGCACACCGATCATGTGGAAACCCACGTGCATCCACGCTCGACGGTTCAATGGTCGTTTCTGCCAGCTTTGCTCGCCCATGATGCCGTGGTGATTGCAGGTGGCACGACCACCGTGTTCGATAGCCTTTGCGTTGGCGCAACCATGAAGCGTCCTGAGCGCGGAGAAATTCTCTTGCCGCTGATTGAGGCGTTGGAGCAGGGTCAGGCCGCCGGGGCGTTTCGTGCTGAGCATTTGCTGCATTTACGTTGTGAGATTTCCGATCCCGAAACGCCTGCACTCACCGCTGATGCGCTCAAGCACCCGCTGGCCAAACTGGTGTCGGTGATGGATCACACACCAGGCGATCGTCAGAGCCCAGACATTGAGCGCTGGTTCAACCATATGATCCATGAGATGGAAATCAGTGCTGCGGAAGGTCGCGCGCGAATGGATGAACTGTTTGAACGTTCCGCACGCATCGGCGCAAGAAACCGAGCAAAAATCATCGCCCATGCCAAAGCGGCGGGCGTGCCCGTCATGAGCCACGATGATCGCTCGGTCGCTCATGTGGATCAGGCGTTGGAAGAGGGTGTAAGCATTTCAGAGTTTCCCACCACCCTTGTCGCTGCCATGCGCGCGAAGAACCATGGTTTGGGAACTGTTATGGGTGCACCGAACTATCTGCGCGGCGGTTCGCAGTCCGGCAATGTTGCCGTCAAAGAGCTGTTAGAAGCAGGCCTAGTGGATGCACTGGCATCTGACTATGTACCCCGCAGCCCCCTCGATTGCGCTTTTGCCATCGCAGACGATCCCTCCCTCGACATTGACCTACCGTCAGCGATTGGTCTGGTCAGCAGCGCCCCTGCCCGCCTTGCTGGTCTCACTGATCGGGGAAGTTTGGAGACAGGGTTGCGCGCCGACCTTGTTCAGGTACGCGTGATGGATGGCCAATCCATTGTTCGCGGCGTGTGGCGCGAAGGCATGCGTGTTTTCTAAGGAGTGAGTTAGATGAAACCCGTCACAATCGGTGCGGCGCTGACGCTGGCGCATCTGCCCACCTATCGCGATTGGCTCGTTGACGGCCAACGTGATCTTGAAGTGCAGGATTACCACCGGACAGAGCTTTTGCTTGGCGACTGGCAAAGCCATGTCGCACAGGTCAAAGCCGTACTGGATGGCTTTACCGGACGCCTTGGGATTCATGGCCCGTTTTGGAGCGCGCCTATCGACAGCGACGACCCAGAGTTTCGGCCACTTATCACCAAACGCTTCAAGACGGGCGTCGAGATTTGCGCGGCACTTGGCGCTACCCAGATGGTGGTTCATTCGCCCTTCAAGACATGGGATCATTTCAACAGGTTCAACTATCCACCGCGCGTGCAAGGGCAGTCAGCACGCCGCGAGCAGATCGAAAAAGTGCATGGCGTTCTGGGCGAGGTCGTGCGCCGCGCTGAGAGCGAGGGCGTAACGCTGGTGATCGAAAACATTGAGGACATCGACCCACGCGACCGGCGCGAATTGGCCGAAAGCTTCGATAGCGCCAATGTTCGCCTTTCCATCGATACCGGACACGCCCATTACGCGCACGGAGCCACCGGCGCACCGCCAGTCGATTATTTCGTCGCCGATGCCGGCACGCAGCTCGCCCATGTACATCTGCAAGACGCAGATGCCTATGCCGACCGTCATTGGGCGCCGGGACAAGGCACCATCCTCTGGCATTCGGTTTTCAAGGCATTGGCGAAACTGCCCCATATGGGCACCGGGACGGCCCCACATCTTGTACTTGAGTTACGCGATGCTTCAGATATCCCGGCGGCTATGACGTATCTGGAAGGTCAGGGCTTGGCGCGGTAGGAGTCTGGAGCTCTGCAGACGAAACACAAACACTCTATAGGTGCTAATCCGATGCGACGTCCGCAGACCAAACATTGGTTTGTCACCGAAAAGGCATCCCAAAACGAGTGATTGGGCGCACAAACCGGTGTGGACAAGTCATCCATTCCTTCAAATTTTAATGGTTTTCTTCGTCCGTATTTTAAACGTCCTCATTAGTGTGTCGGCAACAGAGCGTAGGGATCGACATGCTTCGACACACAAGTTTCGCGCAATCAACTCAGCTGTTTTCAGGCGTTCGCGCGACCCTGAGACAATTCATCAGCCAGGAGTCGGGCGCCGTGGCCATCATTGCCACGCTGGTGATGCCTGTGCTCCTGCTCTTTACAGCCTCCATGATGGATTACACCAACGCGCAACGTCTGCGATCAGCATCAGCCTCGTCACTGGATGCGGCACTGCTTGCAGCGGCCAGAGACTTCTCATCCGGAGACCTTCAAGAGGACGACATCGAGAGGTTTGTAAACGACTACTTCGAAGCCAACATGGTTGGAAAAGGCCTCAATGCCAGTTCCATTGGAGCTGTCTCAGCGAGCTACAATGAAGACACCGGGCGTATTAGCGGATCGGTGCGCGCAACGGCCAATGCCGTGTTTACACGCATACTCAACCCAGACGGTGTGGCGGTCGGTGTCGATTCAGAGGTTACCGTCAGCCGGCTCAACATTGAACTAGCGCTGGTCTTGGACGTCACCGGTTCAATGGAAGGAGCTAAGCTGCGTGCCCTGCAGGACGCTGCTAATGAACTGGTCGATATTCTCATTCCACAGGCCGGTTCTGCCGTGGGCTTGAACAGCGTGCGTATTTCGCTGGTTCCCTATTCAGATTTGGTCAATGTCGGTGGATTTGAAGAGCAAATAACCGGCTATAATTCCGGCGAGTCATGTGTCTATGAGCGCAGAGGGCGTCTGGCCTATTCTGATCAGGCACCGGTCGGACGCGTGGCTGGATCGCCCCGCGATGATGATGGGGTGCAGAACCGTCCACCCAGCGGCAATGGTGGGCGAGGCGCTAAACCCGTGACCAACAACCGGCTTAACTTCGGTGGCTTCATCTGTAACAATCCCGAACTGTTGCCACTGACCGCAGAAAATCAGCGGCTCACCGATAGCATCAACGGCTTCACCGCTGCCGGTTGGACTGCCGGGCATATCGGAATTCAATGGGGTTGGTACACGCTTTCACCACAGTTCTCAGGTGTTTGGCCTGCCAACTCCACGCCAGCGGCCTACAACGATAACGAAACCCTCAAGGTGATGGTCGTAATGACCGATGGTGCCTTCAACACCTGGTATCAGCGAAGAGCCGGCAACTCCTTCCGTCAGGGCGAAAGGCTCTGCGATGAAATCAAAGAGGATGGCATCGAAGTGTTCACCGTTGGATTCATGACCGGGACATCTGAAGAAAGCTTTCTTCGCGATTGTGCCACCGACCCTGATCACTACATTGATGCTTCCTCCAGCTCCGAGCTAATCGACGCTTTCCGGAACATCGCTGACATGCTCAACGATATCCGTTTGGCATCCTAGAGCGTGAGGTTGGCGGGAAGCCCAAGAACGAACAACAGTGACGTTCGGTGGAGGCCAACTGCGGGGTTGCTGGGTCGACTGTTCCAACCTCGTATCGCCAAACGGTGTCTAACCCACCTGCACCCCATGGCTCCAAACGCCGCGGATCAGCGGTACGTCATCGAGCACATGGAAACGCACGAGATCGGCGCGCAAGCCGTTTTCGATGGTGCCACGATCATCCAAGTGCACCGCCTTGGCGGGCGCTGATGTGACGGTTTGCACGGCGCGGGGCATATCATCCCAGAGTTCAGAGAGTTTGAGCGCAGAGTAAAGCAGCGCTGACGGCACGTAGTCCGATGACACAATGTCCAGCAAATCGTGCTCGGCCAAGGAATGAGCCGCCACATTGCCCGAATGGGAGCCACCACGCACCAGGTTCGGGGCGCCCATCATGATC
This sequence comes from Hyphomicrobiales bacterium, assembly GCA_040219355.1. GTDB lineage: Bacteria > Pseudomonadota > Alphaproteobacteria > Rhizobiales > MH13 > MH13. The sequence continues at coordinate 52,958 of JAVJSN010000015.1, read as the reverse complement.
GCGATCCCGTGCGCGTGACAGGCATGGGCAGCACCGATTGTGGTGGGAAACTCTGCCAGCTTGATCCCATGTTCTGCTGATCGTTCGACATGTTCATGCGTGGTGTCATCATGGCTGGCGAGCACAGCACCAAAGGCCGCCGCTGCATTGACCGCCGCCGCCTCATGTTTGTCGACCACGCGTTCGCGCAACTGCTTGCGCTCTTCCACATGGTCCTCGAACTCTTTCTGCGAGAGCCCATGCTTTCCGCGCATGTATTTTTCATACTGGCTGATATCGGCAAATTGCCGCTGACCCGGCGTGTGGTCCATCAATGAGATGATGCCGATCCGGTCTTCGGGGCCAAACTCATCCAGTTCATCGGCCAAAGAGTTGGAACAGATTTCTGCGCGCAAATGGATGTGATGAGAGATTTTGAGAAGGCCATGTTCGCGCGCCGTCAGTATCTCCGAAACCATCGATCTGGCGTACGGCGCCATCACATTGCGGGTGCCTGAATGCTCAATGAACCCCAGCCGTACCGCATCAAACACGGTCGTGATACCGGTCGATGCAAGCTCAGCATCGTGGGCGGAAATGGCAGCGTTATGCGGCCACGCAACACCAGGTCGCGGCGAAAGGTGTCGCTCCAAATTGTCAGTGTGCAGTTCGACCAATCCAGGCACGACATAATCGCCTTCACAGTTTATGGCACCGGTTGGAACGCTCGTTCCTTGGTCAATGGATGTGACAACGCCACCTGCAAACGTGAGGCTGCCGGAGATGACCTCATCAGCCAGCACCAACCGAGCGTTCGCAAGAATGGTTGTTTGCGTCATACAGCGTTCTTTCTTCTATGGAATTTTGGGCCCAAGATTCGGACCACTAAGGATATGCCTCATGACACAATTCAGCCGCTACGCCATCTATGTGATGGCCGATGGGGATTTTCATCAAGAAGCCTCGCGCTGGCTGGGATGGGATTGCCGTCGTGCCTGCGCCCTGCAGCATCCGGACATTGATGGGCTGCCAGACACCATCGATGCGTTGACGCATACGCCGCGCAAATACGGCTTCCATGGCACCATCAAGCCACCATTTCGTTTGGCAGAGGGTGAAACGCAGGCAAGCCTGCAAGAGGCGTGCGCAACGCTGATGCCAATCTTTCCAGCCGCCAAGGTGGATGAACTTGTGGTCCGCCCACTTGGAGGCTTTGTCGCCGCTGTGCCGGAAAGTCCGAGCGCCCGCTTGGCCAGTCTTGCCGCCGATGTGGTGGAAAAGCTCGACCGGTTTCGCGCACCACCCAGCAGCCAGGAGTTGGAAAAGCGGCGCAAGCCTGGGCTTTCGCCAGCACAAGATGCCAACCTTGTGCGTTGGGGTTACCCCTATGTTATGGAGGAATTTCGTTTTCATATGACGTTGACTGGCAATCGCCCTGTCATGGAAGCTGAAAAGATTGCGACCAGGCTTGCGGAGCACTTCGCTCCAGTTGTGCCAAAACCGTTCGACGTCACTTCGCTCGAACTGTTGGGAGAAGATGCGGCCGGTCGCTTTCAACTTATCACATCCTACCCACTTGCCAGCTGAAGCGCGTCGTAGGCCTTTACCACGGCCTCATTGAGATCGCCGGAATTGTCGATCTCAATCACCGGCAGGCCATTGGGAAGGGACAATCGGGCCCGAGCCAGGCGGTCATTGCGATCTTCAGTCGTCTCACGCCCACGGTCGGCCAAACGTTGTTCAAGAATAGCCGGCTTGGCGGTGATTGAAAGAACACGAAGGTGCGGAAAAACGCCCTGCGCTTCAATGAGCTTGGATCGCGATAGGTTAGCGATGACGTCGCTGCCACGGTCCAAATGGGCATGCATGTCCTGTGGAATGCCGTAGGACAGCCCATGAGCTTGCCACCAAAGAGCAAAATCACCACGCTTGACGCGTGCCCGGAAGGCCTCTTCATCCACGGGTTCATAGTCTTCGCCGCCAGCATCTGCTGCGCGCGTGATCACGCGGCGACAGCGCACCATATCTGGCAATATGGCGCAAAGCGCATTCATCACACTATCCTTGCCAACACCGGAGGGGCCGACAACAGCGATGAACTTGCCGCCACTCATGCGGCAAGCCTGGGCGTGAACGCGGTGACATCGACCTCACGGTCCGCCACCCGATCACGCGCGGCAACATCGTGAAAGATGCCGACAATTGCTGTACCAGCTGTCTTGGCCTCTTCAATCAAAGTCATCACTGTTTCGCGGTTTTGCGCATCAAGGCTCGCCGTTGGTTCATCCAGCAGTAGCGCTGGATAGGTATGGGCAAAGCCACGGGCAATGTTCACCCGCTGCTGTTCGCCGCCGGAGAAGGTGGTCGGCGAGAGCTCCCATAGACGCTCAGGGATCGCCAAGCGGGAGAGCAGGTCGCGTGCTCGCTCACGCGCCTCCTCCTCGCTCTTGCCGACCGAAAGAAGCGGTTCGCTCACCACATCGATGGTGGGCACACGCGGCACGACGCGCAGAAACTGGCTGACATAGCCAAGCGTGTGCCGGCGCAAGTTCAGTATCTCACGCGGTTCGGCTTTGGTGATGTCGAGCCCGTCGATCATCACGCGACCAGCCTGGGCCAGATAGTTGCCGTAGAGAATGCGCATGACGGTGGATTTCCCAGCCCCCGAAACACCGGTCAGCGCCACGCATTCGCCCGGGTTGACCTGAAAATTTCCATTCTCAAGAACCGGGATAACCGTCGTCCCCTGATTGTGCAGGGTGAAACTTTTTCCTAGGCCGTCAACAGTGATCATGATGGCCCCCTAAACCTGTAAAACCGAAGAAACGAGCAATTGCGTGTAGGCGTGCTGCGGGTCGTCCAGCACCTGATCGGTCAGGCCCGTTTCCACCACATCGCCATCCTTCATCACCATCAGCCGGTCGGCCAGAAGCCGCACCACCGCCAGGTCATGGGTGACGATGATGGCCGACAGGCCCATCTTGCGCACCAGACCACGCAGCAGATCAAGCAGGCGCGCCTGCACCGAAACATCCAGCCCGCCGGTCGGCTCATCCATGAACACAAGGCGTGGCCCGGAAACAAGGTTGCGGGCAATCTGCAGGCGCTGCTGCATACCGCCGGAAAACTGCGCCGGTCGGTCATCCATCCGGTCTGTGTCGATCTCAACACGCTCCAGCCAATCCTCGGCGGCATGGCGAATATTGCCATAGTGCCGCGCGCCAACCGCCATCAACCGTTCGCCGACATTGCCGCCAGCCGATACGCGCATGCGCAGCCCATCGCGCGGGTTCTGGTGCACAAAGGCCCAGTCGGTGCGGCCCAACATGCGCCGCTCTGGCTCACTCATCCTCAGCGTGTCGCGCGGACCCTCGGCGCGCGTGTCGAACAGGATCTGGCCCGTGTCCGGCGTCAGATGCCCGGCCATACAATTTAGCAGGGTGGATTTGCCGGACCCGGACTCGCCAACAACACCCATCACCTCACCGGGATAGAGCTTGAAGGAAACATCACGGCAGCCAACGCGTGCACCGTAGTTTTTCGAAAGGTTCTGGATGTCCAGAAGTGGGATCACATCGCTCATGCGGCTTGCTCCTCTTTTGGCTGGCGCGACGCGCAATAATCAGTGTCCGAACACACGAACATGCGCCCACCTTCATCATCGACGATCACCTCATCCAGATAGCTGGTGGTGGAGCAGCACAGAGCGCAGGGATGGTCGGCCTTGGACGGGTCGAACGGGTGATCGTCAAAATCCAGGCTCACCACCTTGGTGAAAGGCGGCAGCGCGTAGATGCGCTGCTCCCGGCCCGCGCCGAACAGCTGGATGGCATCGGACTCAAGCTTGGGATTGTCGAATTTGGGGATCGGCGAGGGATCCATCACATAGCGCTCCTCAACCTTCACCGGATAGGCATAGGCAGTGGTGATGGCGCCGTGCTGGGCGATGTTCTCATAAAGTCGCACATGCATCAGGCCATACTCTTCCAGCGCATGCATCTTGCGGGTCTCGGTTTCGCGCGGTTCGATGAAGCGCAGCGGCTCGGGGATCGGTACCTGATAGACCAGGATCTGATCTTCGGTGAGAAGCTCTTCGGGGATGCGGTGGCGGGTCTGGATCACGCTCGCCTCCTTGGTATGCTCGGTGACGGCCACATTGGCTGTCTTCTCGAAGAATTTTCGGATGGAAACCGCATTCGTCGTATCGTCCGCGCCCTGGTCGATCACCTTGAACGTATCGTCCGGTGTCATCACAGAAGCCGAGACCTGCACGCCGCCAGTGCCCCAACCATAAGGCATGGGCATTTCGCGGCTGGCAAAGGGAACCTGATAACCCGGGACCGCAAGACCTTTTAGAATGGCCCGGCGGATCATCCGTTTGGTTTGTTCATCCAGATAGGCAAAGTTATAATCATCCATGGATCGGTTCTTTTGCTGTAGGTATTCGCAAATGGCGACGTTGATATTCTTTTCAGTAATTGGCCTTGTGCTCGCGCTGGTGTTGGCGCGCGCTTTGGTTCCTGCACTGTTCCCCCAAACACCAATCGCCGTCTGGTTGATCGCACACATCGACATCAGCAACAGCGATGGCGGAGACGGTGGAGGTGATGGCGGCGGTGGCGAGTAACAGCGTCATTCAGCAGCCTCCTGATAAGGTTGGTTGACGCGCGCGCGGTTGGCCTCGGCTTCCTTGCGCAGTTTGCGGATAAGCTCCAGCTCCGACTGGAAGTCCACATAATGGGGCAGCTTGATGTGCTCCAGGAAACCGGTGGCCTGAATGTTGTCGGCGTGCGAGAGCACGAACTCTTCATCCTGCGCCGGTGCGCCCACATTGTCCTCGCCCAGCTCCTGCCAGCGCAGGGCACGATCCACCAGCGCCATGGAAATGGCCTTGCGTTCACTGTGCCCGAACACCAGGCCGTAACCACGGGTGAACTGCGGCGGCTCGGTTTTTGACCCCATGAACTGGTTGACGGTCTCGCATTCCGTGATGGTGATCTCACCGATCTCGATAGCAAAGCCAAGCTCGGGTATGTCCATCTCCACCGCCACCTGGCCAACGCGCAACTCACCGACAAATGGGTGGTTGCGGCCATAACCTCGCTGGGTGGAGTAGGCCATTGAGAGCACAAAACCTTCATCTCCGCGCGCAATCGCCTGCAAACGCAGTGGCCGGTCGGCGGGGAAATCCAGCGGCTCGCGGGTCAGATCACGCGGCGTGTCACTGCCTTCGCTCTCATTCTGGATAAGCCCTTCACGGTCAAGAAACTCCGTCACATGCGGCGTCGGCTCGGTTCGTGCTGCGCCGGTTTCCACGTTCAGCGGCGCTTCTCCTTCTGCGGCCAGCGCAAAATCGATCAGACGATGGGTGTAATCAAAGGTCGGTCCAAGCACCTGACCACCCGGCACATCTTTGAAGGTTGCCGAGATACGGCGGTCGCAGGTCATTGCGCCGGTATCGAGCGGATTGCTTGCGCCAAAGCGCGGCAACGTGGTGCGGAAGGCACGCAAAAGAAAGATAGCTTCGATTAGGTCGCCCCGCGCCTGTTTGATCGCCAGAGCGGCCAGATCAGGATCAAAAAGCGAGCCTTCAGCCATAACACGGGCTACGGCCAAGGACAGTTGCTCACGGATCTGCGCCACCGAAAGTTCCTCGATGGCCAGGTCGCCCCGACGCTCTTGCGCCAGCCAGGCATGGGCATTGTCGATGGCCCGCTCGCCACCTTTGACGGCAACATACATCAGCCGGCCTCCGAAACGATGGTTGAGCGCGGCAAGGCAGCGATCTGCCCGCCTGCGCAGAAAAAGCAGTCAAATCCGAGCGGGAACAGCTTGCGATTGGCCTGAAAGGCCGCCAGTTCCGGCAGGTTCAAGAAGGCGCAGTCCTTGATCCCTGGTCCGACAAGCCGCGCCCCACTTTGCGAAAGCTCCGGCAAATCCACGACCAGTGTTGCCGCCCTGTCGGGGTATTCGCTTGTGCCTATCTTGAAGCGTGAAATGGGCTGCAGTCCTTCCCACGTGCCGAGCGCAAAATCGGCAACACTGGACGAAACCAACGTAGCACCGGTGTGGAAGGTGACCCACTCGCGAACATCTTCGTTGTCATAGGCGCCAGCCAGATGGACACCCGTGTCCGGGTCGCACAATGTTAGCAGCAATGTCGCTGAAGCGGCAGAGGTTGGCCACGGTGCGCTGCCGCCTTTGATTGCCTCCACGGTGCCTGGTCGTGCCATCGCACGCATAGCCGCACGAAAGGCGTGCGCGGCCTCATGGGAAGGGTTGGCGAAACCGCCTTCAAAAGCGCTTTGTTGCTGCATCAGTTGTCTCCGCGAACCATAGTGAAGAAATCCACTTTTGTGGCTGCAGCCTTCGCCGCCCGGTCGGCCAGATGGGCCTCTGCTTCCAGGGAGAGTGGCTCGATAATGGCTTCGTCCATTGTGTCTGACTGACCGGCCTGAGCCAGCGCATCGACCAAGGCCGCAGCCAGAGAAGCTTGCTTGTCGCGGCCCTGCACATAGCCATGGCCGACATGACCACTGGGCAGGCGCACCGAGCAGCGCGTCACCGTGATCTCACCAAGATTAAAGGGAGCACCTACAGCCCCTGCCCGACCACGCACCATGACAGTGCCGATCTCCGGTTGTCGCAAAACCTCGTGACCTGGCACACCCGCGTGCCTGCACCAGCCCTGCCAGAGCGTGGTCAACCGGGCCGCTGGAGCCTTTGCCAAAACAGACAATCTGGCTTGGCGCGCTTGATCGGTTTGCGACAATTCTTTTCGACTTTCTTGGTTTTTCGACATCTTGCCAATTTGTCCAAGTTTCTATACAACTAGACAAATACTAGATACGGAGTGCGTGACGCGCAACCGTGATCTGATGAACTTTTCATGACGGGCATCTAATCATTGGCACGCAAGGCACTTTGGACTGCAATCTTCGAGACTTTGCAGGCCGATATCGATGCCGGACGCTATCCGCCTGGGGCCAAGCTGCCCACCGAAGCACTGCTCGCTAGGCGTTTTGGCGTCAATCGACACACCATTCGCCGCGCTTTAAGCGCATTGGCTGACAAGGAACTGGTCCATGCACGACGCGGCGCAGGGGTTTTTGTCACCCATGCTTCGACCGACTATCCGCTCGGGCAACGCGTTCGGTTTCACCAAAATCTGTTGGCAGCAGGCCGAACACCGCGCCGCAAGATTTTGCTGCTGGAGACACGCTTAGCCGACGCTGCGGAAGTTGAGGCTCTGGCCATCCAACCAGGTACTGAAGTCCAAGTCTGCGAGGGTTTGTCGTTTGCCAATGACAGCGCCATCGCCATGTTTCGCAGCGTCTTTCCAGCGCCCCGATTTCCCAATTTGCTGAAAGATTTGGAGGCAATCAGCTCCGTCACCGCAGCACTAAAGGCAGCAGGCGTGGATGATTACACTCGCAGCCAAACCCGGATGAACGCTGTGCTCGCTTCACCGACCTTGGCTATGCATTTACAGGTCAAACCTGGCACGGCCATTTTGCGCACAACAGGCATTAATGTTGATAGAGACGGCGTGCCAGTGGAGTTTGGACGAACCTGGTTCGCAGGCGACCGAGTGACACTAACGTTGGCGACCGATCCATAACCGGATCATCGCAGCAGAAATCGCTTCAGATACGCGGACGCGTTCAATTCATCTCGTAATGTGCGGTATGCGCCATCAAATCCAACGGCCCAAATTCCACAGTCCAAATTGAATTTGTGTCGCGCGAGCCACCACAATGCGAACGCCGAAAGGGCATTCGCGCCCGTATAGGCAATGCCAATTGCCAGAACACCAAAATAGGGGAAAAGAAAAAAGCTTGCGGCCATCGCGATAATAAAGCCCCCAACGAGTATCAGTGCCACAAGCATTTGCGCTCCGTTGGCACCCAACACAGCCATGGCTGGCCCAAAGATCGCGCGAATGAAAATCAGGCTGCAAATCGTCAGCAACAGCACTTTGCCATCTCTGAACTGTGATCCAAACAAGCCCAATAGGATGTCTGCAAACAGGGCAACAAACGCCAGCACGACAACGCCGTAAACCAAAGCAAGGATGTTCGTCATGCCGATGATGGCCTTAACGGCCTGAGAGTTCTCAGCAGCAAGCGCTTCGTAGATCCGCGGCTGGCTCACACTGTAGATCGATCGCATGCCAAATCCTGCCAGCACCCGGTAGCGGAAACAGATATGCAGCAATACGACTTCTGTTGCGCCGACCAGCGCCGCCGCCAGCAGCAGCAGCAGTTCGATCATATTTTCCCACACCAGCGCAATCGAGAGCCAAGGTGGCGCCATGCGCAACCAACGCGCTTTGTCCATACACATTGGCGCCGCTGGCACCTGACGCATCTGGCGCCATAAGAATGCTATAACGACAGCCGCAGCAACAATCGATGCTGCTCCAGCCAGCGCCAAGACGTTTGTGAGTCTGGGTTCGACCACCAGCAATGCCAGAGCAGCAATCGCGCTGAGCATCAAAAAAGGCCGCAGAAGGCTTTCAGGCAACTGGGCCTCAGGCTGCTTGTGAAACCCTGTAAGCACACCGGCTGAAAACGCCAACGCAACACCGGCAATCGCGACAACCGAGGCCGCCGTCAGCATGGATTGGCTAAGCTCAAGGCCCATGAGGGCGAAAACACCGAGCCATTCAACGAAGTGCAGCCCAACGACCAAAGTAACCGTCAGTCCAATCGATACAATGCCGCCAAAGAGAACAAAGCCGCGCAGATGGCCGTATTGCGCGGTCTTGTTGTATTCAGCAACCAAGATCGGCGAAAAAGCCTGAAGCCCCAAAAGCCCAACCGTGGCGATTGTGGCCGCCATGGCCATGCAAACCGCAAAGCCAGCCGCGACATCTGCTCCAAAGTGGCGGGTTAGGATGAGCATTATGACCAGTGTGGCCATAGCGCCCAAAAGGCGGGCGCCGGTTAACAGAGATGATACTGAAATGAGCCGCAACATTGGCGGCTAACCCCTGCGGGATCCTTGAAATCGCTGTCGCATTTCAAGGTCAATATGTTGCAGCCACCACCGCAACTGGGCCACAGAACTTCCGATCATCGCCGCGTAAGATGAACCGGCACGAAAATACACATCAGGCTCGTCAAGGGTTAGGCCCGTCTTGCCGGTCAAACCACGCTTGAACTGATGAAGGCTACAGTCGGGTGAGGACCCGCCACCCAAAGCGTACCAGTTGATCTGCGCACTGGCCGACAAATGCTCGACGATTTTCCACTGCAGAAAATAGCCCGCATTGAGAGGCAAAGCTTTGTCATCGGTTGCACCGTAAAGATAACTGGCCTGCTCTCCTGAGACATCGATGACAGCACCGGCGACTTCCTCTTCCCCATGGTTCACAATGAACACCAGCGGTCGCAAATCTGGTTGCGCTGCGGCCATCAAATCGGACAGCGTATCGATGGGACTGGATTCGCTGAATCGCTTCCGCGCAACCATCACATCGTGCATCGCCTTAAACCGTTGAACGGCGTTTTCTCCTGAAAGCACCTCAACTGTCAGGCCGCACTTCTCCGACCTGCGCAGATTGTAACGCCATTTCTGGGCAAGGCTGGCCCGCAACGCATCCGGCGTCTGCGATACATCGACGAAATAGCGTGTTTTAGACGCTGGGCTTTTCAGGGGTCGAAAACCGGCCTTGGAAAGACTACTGGGAGCAGCATCATTCGCGACAGGATCGCACTGCGGCGTCAGCAGAAGACAATCGCGCCATCCGCTTGCATATGTTTCTTTCAGATTGCGGTAGACGTGATGCAAACAGTCAGGCTCGGCGGGGGTGTCTACCGGACGCCAAAGCGGACCCCGGCGCAAAACGGTCAAACGCACCCCAACGCCCCGAAGATGAATTCTTTGCAAAGTTGCCGCTGCCACCAGCTCATTGTCATTCCAATAGGCGACACGTTCAAGCTGTTCCTGTGGCCAGCGGCTGCCGTTAAAGCACTGCGTCTGTTCCTCAGAAATATCGCTGAAGCGCAGAACCAGGTCGTCCCAGCCTTCGGCAGGCATGATCTGTGAACGCAGCGGTGACGGAGCCTGCATCGCAACTTTACGCTTTTCAGCCCCAAAGACATTGGAGCTTGCAATTCTGGAAGCCAGCAACGTCATGGTTTGGAAAGCTCCGATGAAGGTCGCGCGTTACCAGTGATTGCCTGGCCCTTACCAATCGGTTGCATGGCACTGCGCGTGTGCCGATGGCGCAATCGCGTCAGGTGACCGACGATCGGAACAACATCCGCTAGATTGGCCAAGCCCGGCAGCGGGTCATCCCAGCGCAGCATCATGTCGAGGTGGGAAGAAAAGGCTGTTCGGGGGATATCCCAAACCCAGCGCAATGCGGCGCGAGCGCCGATCTTTCGCCCCTTAAGGGCAGACTTTAATCCGTCAATGTCTCCAGCCACCCAGGAGTAGCGAACACCACCGCGCCCATATGGCAATGGCCCGAGACCGGATTCACGGCCCTGGCCAAGCGCGATCAAAAACCCGGCGAGATCCAAACCGCAGTGCTCTGGAACGGCATGGTTGCCCGCGATACGCGGATTTATCTCCAGGAAACAGACCGAGCCAGTATCATCGTCCACGAGAAATTGAGCACAGCCAATGCCGTTGTAGTTTAGCCGTTCCAGCAGGCGGCCGGTATGACGAACCAGACCATCATCGGCCTCAACTGTTCGACCCTCAACGGCCAGTCCAGATCCATCGAGCCGATCAGTACGCACAATGATAGCGTGCAATAGCCTTCGGATTTCGCCGTTCCTTGCAGCAAAGTAAATGTTGTGCCGCCTGCCGGTTGCCTGCCTTTGCACGATGAGACCGCCCCACTCGTCGTTCCAGGGCTGAAAGCGTTCCGCCAAGCTTGAACTGCTGGCAATTGTTACCGTCTTATCGCCACCGATCCGTTTCGTCGAAACCATCGGTCGAACAACAATCGGAAAACCAATATCGTTGGATTTTTCAAGCAGGTCACCTGCGTTCATGGCCGTTGCATAAGGCGCAATGGGGACACCGACTTCCTCCGCCAACGCCATCATGTGAGGCTTGCTAAGGCAAGCGTTCACAAGTGACCTGTCCATAGTCGCTAAGGTAACGGCATCGCCAAGCTGGGGTGGGTTCTGCGCAATGACACGCACAAACTCCTCAGCAATCGGCAGAACAACATTAATGCGACTGTCCTTGGCAACAAACGCTTCTAGCGCGCGAACAAAGGTCGCCGGATTGCCATCAATGGGTGGATTGTCCCAGATTTCGTTCACATAACGCGAGACTTCCGCACCCCGGTCACACCCTTCGCGTACGGCGACGACCCGAGCACCTTGGCGTCTGAGCTGTCGCGCAATCGACAGCGTCGGGCGATAATTCCCAAGCAACAGAACAGTTTTGTCTTGAAGGCCGGTGATCATCGCCAAAGGACCCTCACCGCCCAGCCAGAACAGCTTGGCCTGAGTAGAGCGCATCTTGCGTGACAGCCTGTTCGCGAGGGTCGCAAAGACGCTTCATCGCCGAAAGATGAAAACAGGACCAACACACGATGCCTGCGAATTTTGCACCATCTTCGGCCAAGAAATGCAGGTCACTCGTGCTGACATGCACAACATCAATACCAACACTGGCCGCCAGAAAGCCAACCGCGAGCCCAAACATGGCCGCATCAAGCGATACAATCACCCGCCAGCACTTCGCGACATAGGCCATAGCAAAGACGGCAATGAACAAGAGAACTGCTGTCTGCGGAATGCCAAGCTTGGGCGCGATGTTCTCATGCACGAGGAAAGCATCATCCAGTGCGAGCCAAGCGGTCAGAAGGCCAGCCATTGCGGCAAATTCCCAAAGCCGACGGTTCGCGCCTTGAGCATGCAGCATTAGCGCCGCGAACACGCAAACAGCTGCGGTTGCGACCCAAAGCAGGATGCCAATAGTCGATACAATGCCCAGATAGGTTTTGCAGCATGCATCGACTTCCATCGCCGCGATAAGCGGATCGAGAAAAAGCAATCTTGGCGGCACAAACGGCTGGAAATAAGCCGCAAGACATACAGCGACAGGGACCATAACTGCCAGAATATGCGTGTATCTTAGTTTCAGAACAGGCATAGCCAACTCGAGAGTTCTGGTTTCGCAAACCCAAAACCTAACGCAGAGTCAGTTTAAGCCGTCTTAACTTTCGATCGACAGAATTACCGTTGCCGATAACGCGCCGGATAATGATCGAGCCGTTGCCACACGCCCAGGCAAATTCGGTGCAGAGGTGCTTTCAAACCAAACCAGGGGCTGCCCCAGACTGCAGACGAAAGAGCCGCACACAATGCCGGAGCAAGCTAATCATCTTTGTTCTTGGCGGTGCGCGCTATTCGGGTTTCCCAGCCAATGCCTGCTGCACGACAGCCACCAGCTCGGCCATTTCAAACGGCTTCTTCAAGGTGTAATTCGCACCAAGGCTGCGCGCGTTTTCTAGTGGACTGGTCGGTGAATTCACCAACACGCCCCCTGAAATGACAATGATGGGAACGTTATACGACGTCTTCAGCTTGACCCGCGTCTGTGAACGCACCCGCGTGACAAAAGACAGCCCACCATCGGGTACATAAGTGCCACCGCTCACGATAAAGACATCTGCTATAGCAAGATCATACCTTACGTTTTGGCACAGGCTGATCGCCTCGCTGGCGGAGTTGGCAATATCAACCTCGCAATTGATGGCTTCCAACGATGACTTGATGTCCATCGAGTGGATGAAGTCATCTTCAATCAAAACAACTTTATGCATTATCACCGTTTGTCGTTTTGGCCCTGTAGGAGGCCATGGCGTCGAGAACGGCTTCCAGGCGCGTAGGCTTTGTCAAGATAGGAACCAAGGCCAAGTCTCCTGTTTGCTTGTCTACCCGGTCATATCCAGTGACAAAGACAAACGGGACACCCAGTTCCATCAGCCGTTCAGCTGTTTGGAAACTTCGTCGTCCATCCAGGTTGATATCAAGGATCGCGAAGCCAAAGGTTTGCTGCTCCAGGAGGTTTAAAGCGTCTTCATTGTTGGCGGCGAGAAAACACTGAACGTCATCCAGTGTGTCCAACTGCCCCTTTGTTTCGCTGGCAATAATAAAATCATCTTCCAAAATCAACACGTTCATCGGCTCCAACGGCTGAGCAGAAGTGATTGCGCCGATGGGTGCTGCAGCACGATTGGATGGCGCCAACTTGTTGTCTGCTATAACAACTTCGGCCGGTACAAACAGGTCGATCGAAACCCCTTCACGTAACCAAAGCACAGTGGTGTTGCCTTTGAACTCATAGGCGAACGCGTTTTCTATGAGCGTTTGCCCAAATCCATGCGTGGATGGAGCAACAACTTCAGGCCCGCCAAATTCCCGCCAATAAATGTGTAATCCCGCCTCATCCAAAATCCAAGAAATGGAAATGTGGCCGTTGCTGCGCGATAGAGCGCCATGCTTCGCAGCGTTGGAGAACATCTCATGGATAACCAGGACGAAAACCGAAGCGGCTTCACTGGAAACATCAACCACCGGCCCACCGATTGCGATGCGGTGGTCAGGAAACGGGAGCGCTTCACGCTCAAACGCCGTTTGAACACCAAGCGTTCGACCTGCAGTTTCCGCGAGTATGTTGTGGGCGCTGGCCAACGCGAAAATGCGCGCTTCGAGTGGTTTGAAATGGGCATCGTACACTTCGTCGGATTCCGCAGATTGCCTGACGATCGATTTCACCAGAGCTAGAATGTTGCGCACTCGGTGATTGAGTTCTTCAACATGCAACTCAAGGCTCTCAAGAAGTGTATCGCGATCAATCGCGTCAGCAAAAGCGCGTTGGATTGCACGCTTCAAACCCCTGGCAACGACGATATCCATTGGTTCCCAACTTTCCGATCGCCCCTCCATAGTCTCAGCAAAAGCACCAAAGGATCCGCGCGGAGACAGGCGCAAAACTGGACCCTGATCATCGACGATTTTTTCAGGTGACCCCGCCCACATCACTTGCGACTGCGCCGACTTGCGGAAGAAGTAGAAGGCTGCGTTGGAAACAGCGTCTACCTCGATGCGCAAAGCGCCGGCAATTTGGTTAGCGTTGGGCAAAGCACTGTGCTCAAGCAATTCATCGGAAATCGATATGCCGTCATCAACCGGTACGAGGTGCTTTGTAATGGCGGACAACTCGGACTTTTCAGGACAGTCGCCGTGGGTATGCCAGTCCATATCGCTGTAAAAAGCAGCACCGTCTGACGGCATCATGTCTTGCAGTTTATCCTTCACAAAACCCCATTTGATGCGCGTTCTTTTCTCCTCATCCGCTCTGGCGAACAGGTTGCGCGCAATGTGCAATGCCTTCAGCTCAGAACGGTGTTCTTGGGTGTGGATTGCCGATGCGATCAGCATATTGAGATACTGTCCGGCAAACTCAATCGCCAAGCTGATGTCGCCGCCCAAATACCTCGGTGTACGATGGTGAAAGGCGAACAGCCCCCACAGTTTGCCGTCTACAACGATGGGAAGTGAAAGCGTCGATCGCACGCCCATATTGCGCAGATACTCGCAATGCACAGGCATGGTGCCGCGCAGAATCGCCAGCGACATATCGACATCACCGCAGCTTGATTTGCTCATCAGCGCCACTTGCTGGCCGTCAATGTCAGCGATCATGCGGATCGGCGTTTTGACGTAGAGCTTGCGGGCTTGTGCGGGGATATCAAATGAGGGGAAGCGCAATCCCAAAAAGCTGTCAATATCGCTGGCGCGCGCCTCGGCGACCACCTCACCGCTGCCGTCAGGGCGAAAACGGTAGGCTTTGACCCGGTCATAACCGGAAAAGGCGCGAAGGTCGGCAACAGCGCTTTGTAGAATGTCTTCCAACTCGGTCTTTTTGTCCACGGACCGTGTCAGCCAACGCAAGCGGTCCAAGCCAGCTGAAAACGAGGATGGGATGTCGCCATGGCCCGTCACTTCCACCAGCGTCGTGTCGTTGACGCAGTGCGCGGTTGCCATCAATCGGCCTTGCTTTGTTACAATCTCTCCAACGAGTTCGCGCTGCCGTGTGGCGGTGGAACGGCTTTGCACATTCCTGATGCTGTGGATCAACGTCTCAGAGAAACAGTTTGGCAAACTGGCATCGAGCATATCCTCAGCAGAGTTATCCAAGAACTCTGCGACATTGCTCGACACGAAAGCAAGGTCCTCACTCTGGCTTTCAAAGCCAAAGAGAAATCCGCAAGACTGGATATAGCCCGGCGTGTGAATCGGCTCGCTGTCGCAGCCTTCAATGGCTGCTGCTTCGCGCTCGGCAGCCGTCATAGTCATGCAAAGTGCTCGTTCAACCGAATTTGAAGTACGTCGAACACAGACCGGGCCGCATCGATGGATGTTTCTATGTCCAGTTCATGGGCATCAAGTGCGCGGACGAATTGCGGCCAGCGGCTTTGCGAAAGATCTCCTAGGGTTGAAATATAGTGCGTGCTGACCTGACCAACCGCTGTGGCGCGCCGCACCAAAACACGGGCTCCAAGACCAGAGCCTTCGAGAACGTAGGCCACTCCCAATTGGGCACTTACATCGGTGACTGGTTTGGTCCCCATCGCACTTGCAGCGCAATTACCGCTCGTTTTTAGAATATCGTTTTCAAGCGCTTCCATGACCTGATCATGCACCAGAGGCAGACCAAGTTTAAGTGATGCTGCTTCACTGCAACGACTGAAATGCCGATGAACATCGCGCATGGCCAACAACCAAGAGCTGTACGATTGCGCGTTTTGGAACACATTGAGCTTTTCAACCAACCGCTCGGCTGCTTCGTGATCCGGCTGAATTGCTTCGCGTAAACTGAAGCGAACAGACGGAGATTTTTCACACAGCATAGCAAAGCCCAGTTCTGCGAAGCTTTCATAAGCCAAACGGAAACGAATCCGAAGCTATGCTCTTCAGCCGTGATGCGCAATTGAGTTTCCCGGAGTGCCGCACTCTTGGTTCAAAGTACAAAGGGGAAATTGATCGACGCGTTCAGTCGCACGATCACTCAACCCTAAGCTTCAAGAGCTCAAATTTGGGACGAATCATTCGACCGTCGTGCAGACGCGAAATCCGCATTGATAGCACTATAGAAGCGGGCAACCTCCCGCTCTCGCTCGGCCTGTTGACGTAAGGCCTTCGCCAAAAGTCTTAGCTCCTCGCTTAACGCCAAAATCGCGTCGGTGCGCGCCGAGGAAGCAGGCAGTTTCAGTGTTTCTTGAAATTTGGCTTTAAGCCGATTGTGCCGCTGACCAAGCGATTCACCAGCCGTCTCAAGCGGCGAACGGGGCTCATTGACCATTCAAATTATGAACCTCGGCAAGTGCTTCTTTCTGGTCGAATTGCTGACAGATTAACCAGGGCTGACGTTACGGCACGGCGACGATAGGCGAAAAATTTACGCGGCAATAACCTTCTAGCCTCAAGCAAATTAACGCTGTCACAAAGCCAATCGGGCACTCCGGTAGCATAGAAAATTTTCCATTGGCAAGAAGCAAAAGAACCGAAGTATCGTTGGTCCACAGGGGTCCAAAATTGTCGACGAGCGCCGCCGTTCAAAAACAACAATTGCCAAAGATTGGCCGCGTATAGTCAACAAGTCTATCCACAATAGCCAGTTGACGAAGTCTGAACCTTCAATCAGTTTTGTCGCAACCACGGCGGGTGTCTCGGCGTGTGCGCAGGGCGGGCTACTGTTTGTCAAAGACTGGTAAGGAACCCCATTTTTGGGTCGGCATTGGCGCCTCGGCAGGCGGCCTGGAAGCGTTACGCGCTTTCGTACGCAATGTTCCCCGCAACCTGAATGCAACCTATATCATCGCCCAGCACCTCTCGCCGCACCATCGCAGCATGCTGCCGGAAATTCTTGGCCGAGAGACTGATTTTGAGGTCTTGAGCGTCGAAGACAATGTCGAGCCGTTGCCCGACAAGGTCTACATCACACCACAAAACAAAGACATTCAGGTTGATGGCGCGAAGCTGCGATTGTCCTCACCCAGCCAGGTGTCCGGCGCGCCAAAGCCGTCGGTCGACCGCTTCTTTCGCTCGCTAGCAGCGCAAAAAAGCAAACACGCTATTGGCATCATTCTGTCGGGCACCGGATCGGACGGCGCGAAAGGCGTGGCAGCCATAAAAGAGGAAGGCGGCATCACGATCGCGCAGGACGACCTGTCTGCGAAGTACCCCGATATGCCCAGAGCCGCGGTGGAATCGGGATGCGTCGATCTGATCATGTCGCCAGAAGAGATCGGCGCGCAGTTTGCGGTGATCTTAGAAAAACGAACTGATCTGGAGTCGCTCAAATCCTCGCCGGTTCACCTCGATAGCGTCTCTGAACTTATCCATTTGGTTCAAACGCAATCGCGGGTGAATTTTCATCATTACAAGGCCGCCACCCTGCAACGTAGGATTGAACGACGCATGGCCGCCGTCGGTGTGTCGTCGATCGAAGACTATGTTGCCATCGCACGCACCACGCCATCAGAAGTGGACGAGCTGTACCGCGACTTTCTCATTTCAGTAACGTCATTCTTCCGCGACCCTGGCGAGTTTGAAGCTTTGCGGCAGTATGTCGACGGCTTCATTGAATCCAAGTCGCGTACCGATGCTATCCGTATCTGGGTTCCTGCAGTTGCGACGGGCGAAGAAGTCTATTCCCTGGCGATAATGGTTGCAGAATCGCTGGGTGGTATCGACGCATTGGCTGAGAGGCGGGTGCAGTTTTTTGCCTCTGATTTGGATGCTTCGGCCATCGAAGTGGCTCGCAAAGGTTTTTATCCAAACAGCGCGCTGGATGCGATTCCACGTGAATACGTCAAACGCTATATGGACAAGGTTCCCGCTGGTTACACCGTCAAGAAAGCCATTCGCGAACGGGTGGTGTTTTCGGTTCACAACGTTGTTCAAGACCCACCCTTTTTGAACATCGATTTTATTTCCTGCCGCAACCTCCTCATTTATTTCCAACCGGTACTGCAAGCCCAAGCCATTTCGCGTTTCCACTATGCTTTGGTGCCCAATGGCCTGCTTTTTCTTGGCAAGTCCGAGACCACCGCAGCCAATGAATCTCTGTTCCGGCCAGCCGATGAACATCGGCACATATTTATCCAGAAACCGGACGCCGAAAATCGTGCGATTTCCACCAATCGTTCGACCAATCTTGCAGCCAAACGCGTGGCCAACCGGCATGACATCGTTGATGCGCAGGAAGCGCGGGTCAACGCCAGCCGGTTTGATTCAATCGTCAATCGATTTGGGCCTGACGGCGTCCTGATTGATGAAGAGCTCAAAATTCTCAAGGCCTATGGCAACATCAACCCGTACATTGAGATTGTCAGCGGCGTCGCGAATTTCAAAGCCAACTCACTCTTTAAAGAACCTTTTGGACAGGACATCCGCACATCGGTTCCAATCGCTTTGCGCAAAAACGAAACGCGCCAGGGCGTTGCGCATGTCGATCCCCAGGACCCAGCGCGGCGCACGCGCGTCGTCGTTTACCCTATCGACAGTGGTCCCAATGAACCACCGGTGGCGCTGATCCTTTTTTCTTCTTGGCAGGAGAAAGACGTTCACCTGCCAACCGTCGAGATCACCGACGACACCTCGGACTTAATCAGGCAAATCGAAGAACTTCGCAACGAGTTGGCTATTGCTCAGTCCAATTTGCAGCAGACAGCCGAAGAGCTGGAAACATCTAACGAGGAACTGCAGGCCCTGAACGAGGAGTTGCAATCGAGCAATGAAGAGCTGCAATCGACCAACGAAGAGTTGGAAACATCCAACGAAGAACTGCAATCAAGCAACGAGGAGCTCTCAACGGTCAATGAAGAACTGCAGGTCAATAGTGGTGAGCTGCGTATCGTCAATGAGAGCATACGGTCCATTCTTCTCAACATCGGCTCGGCACTGATCGTTGTCGATAATGGGCTCAACATTCTCTATGTGAGCAAATCCACCGAGTCGCTGTTCGATATCGACAAAGGGCTCGAGTTGCCGCACCTCAGCCTGTTGAAGAAGAAACCTGGATTCCCAGATCTGGTCGATCTTGCGAACAACGCAATCAGCACAAACAGAAGCAGCGAAATTGAAGTCGTCGCCGGTGGAGCGGCCGCTGTTGTTTCGGTCGTTCCCCATGTGTCAGAAAACGGTGGCATCGATGGCGCCATCCTTCTTATCCATGACAACACCAACGAGCTTCGAGAACGCAACAGGCAGCTTGAATTTGCTGGCGAACTCTCCGGCGTGGGTTATTGGAACCTGGACGCCCAGGACAAAACAATTTTTTGGTCAGACGAAATTTACCGCATTCACGGTTTGGATCCTGAACAGTACGCGCCAGATTTCGACACCGCCATTTCCTTTTATCATGCCGAAGACATCCCAAGAGTTCAGGAACATATCTCGCAGGCCATGGAGAAAGGCTCCTCATTCGAATTTGAGGCCCGCCTTATCCAGGACGGTGGGGATGTGCGTATTGTTCGCTCTGTTGGGCAAGCCAACATCAATACCATTGGACAAACAACATCTGTTTTTGGCGTGTTTCACGATGTAACCGAAGACCGCCAACGCGAATTGAAACTGCAATCGCTGCTGGCGGACCTATCGAAATCAAACCATGAGCTGAATCGCTTTTCCTATGTGTGTTCACACGACATGAAAGAGCCGGTTCGTTTGATTGAGTCCATGTGCGACCTTGTCCTCGACAAAAAGGCAGGCATTGAGGACAAGGAGCGCGAACAAATCATTGCGCGCATTGGCAAAAATGCCACGCGGCTGAGCGAAATCATCAATGGGCTGCTTGCCTATTCGCGTATCGACGAAAAGGTCGAGGAGAAGGAAATTGATCTCAACAAAACCGTTGACCAGATCCGCGAAGCACTGGCGCTAAAAATTGAAGAAAGCGGCGCCCAATTGACCGTGGGGAATCTGCCGACGGTGCGAGGTGCCCCAGTGCATTTTGTGCAGCTGCTTCAAAATTTGGTCTCGAATGCGATCAAATTTGGCACCGCCGATACGATCAAAATTCGTGTTACCGGCAAAGCACTCAAAGATGAGGTGCGATTGTTTGTCGAAGACAATGGTCCAGGTATCCCGCCTGAAGCACGCGACGAAATTTTTACGGTCTTTAAGCGCCTACAACGACGCGATGAGGTCGAGGGAACGGGGCTTGGTCTTTCGATTTGTCAGCGCATCGTCGCGCAATACAATGGCTCAATAAGTGTTGAAACCAGCAGCAAACTTGATGGTGCGAAGTTTGTCATCAGTCTGCCAAGACGGCGAAGCTCACATGGCAAAGAATGAGCTGCACACCATCCATTTTATCGATGATTCACCTGATGAATTTCTCATCACGCGTCTGTCGTTTCGCCGTTCCAAAATCGATACCCAGATCGATGCTCATCCTGATTTTGAGAGCTTTTTAGAACACATCAAGGACGACGAAACATTCACGCCGTCCACAGCGCTCGTGATCAGCGACTTGAATTTAGGAACCAGCAGTGGGCTGGACGCCGTGCGTGCCGTTCGAAGCAATCCGGCAATGGCTGATGTTATGATCGGCATCTGCTCAGGATCTGACGATCCTGCCGACCGCAAAGCGGCCAAAGAGGCAAACGCAGACTTCTTCGTTACCAAGCCGCTCAATCAACAAGCCATAGAGTTGATCTGTGAGGCGATCCCTAGGTTGGAGCTTGTCATCGCTGAAGATGGCAGAGCCAAGCTTCACGTGGATGTTTCGGACTAGGTCTTAGGATTCACGTTTCGCTACCTGACCACAATGGAAAGCGTGGCGCGCGTTCCAGGCCATGCACTCTATTGAGCGCGAAGTGTGCGAGCAGACTCGCGTAGCTTATTGGCCTGATCGCGCAGCGATGACGCCTGTGTGCGGATCTGGTAGGACGCTGAGATAAGCGCTTGGGTCCGCGCTCTTTGCCGTGCCAAATCCTGGTAATCTGCATCAAGCAGTGGAATGGCTGTGTTAGACAATTGACTGGGCTTGACGGTCATTGAATGTGACTCACATTTTTTAGCTTCTTAGGTGAAATTACTAGGATTGCGTGGTTAACAAAGAACTAACTACAGCACAATTCGAGCAGGTCTCAGACACGCCAAGCAACCCCAAATAGTGGATGAGCGTTGCCGCGGCAGCACGCCATCAACGGTAAGGAGGGCCTGACCTCACCAATGGCTTCCTCACCGGGTGGAAGGGACCGACGCGGTCGTCCATGGCGAGCTTTTGGCCACCCAAAACGGGTTTTTTCAGCGCTGCTTACACTGCCCAACACCCACATTTAGAGATCTAAACCTTTCACAACGCTTACAAATTTCCCTTAGGGCAACTGTCATTCAAGATATGAATGTAAGCTATTCAAATTATTTGACTATTCTTGGTTTTTTTATCCTGTAAAGCCTTTCGAACGGCTCAGTAGCCGTTTGTGATATTCGGAAATGGATCGGTTCGGTTGCCACGGCCATGGGCCTGATCCTGGGGCGTAAAGATACATGATGAAGTACATAAACAGTGATCAGGTTTCCAAGGCACTGATCCGTTTCGGTATCGTTCTGCTGGGTACGGTGGCCGTATTCACGATGGTCCGCGCTTTACCCATTTGGGGCTAGGTCACGGCATCGAAAGAGGGCGTTTGGCTAACGACACTCGTGTTGAGAGACTCGCATTGGCAGCATTACCCTCGACAAACGTGACATCAACACCCACGCTCAAGCATTGCTGAGAAAACCGGCGTAGGCATGAGATACAGCCCGCGCTAGGATCAGCTCAGCACCTATTTCAAAATAGAATTGGCACGATCGCCAACGGTCAGTTCCGCTGCAGAGCCTATCTGTGTGGAGCAGCAGTCCAGAAAGAGTCTGCACAACAAACTCGCTGACTTGGTGTCAGCGTTCCTGAGCCAAAAACCGTGTGAATATCTGGGCTGAAGTTCGGGAGCGGCTGTTCATTCCGGCCTCACGACTGGTTTTTGTCAGTTGAGATTCATCGTCAGTGTGATGCCCACCGATTGGGACAGCACGTCATCCAACCGATAGGTGGTAATTTCACCAGCGCTGGTCGTTCCTTAGACAGTTTCAGGACCGTCGACGAACATGAAGCGATAGCCAAGACCGGCCGAGAACCAGTCATCGAAGGCCTAGTTGAGGCCTGCACCAAGCTGCCCAGCAAATTCGACTGAGGAGTCCTGTGGGCCATAGGCTGGAGAATTGGTGTAGACCAATTGCGAGTGGACCAAGGCACCGCCAACACCGCCCCCAACATAGGGTGTAAGGCCCAAGGCATTGTCGAACACTGGAAGATTAATCCACACATTGCCCATCAACGCTACGAAATCGATCTGTCCACGAGCGTCATAAATGGATCCCGGAAGCACTCCATTGATGACTTCCAGGATGGTGTCGTCTTGATTGCTACGGCCAAAGCCTAGCTCCAGCTCGGTACGCAGATAGCTGTTCACTTACCCGCCAACAGCGAACCGCGCGGAAAAGCCGGTCTCCTGCTCATAAGTCTCCACATGGGAGTTGGATACGGTGGTGTAGGATGTATCCGTCACGATATCTGGCAAAAAATGAGCGCCCAGGAACGCGCTGACGTACAGGTTGTCCAGCCAACTATCGACAGTTTCGTTTGCTTGGGCGCTGTTCGGTACCACCGTGAAAGCAACGAACATCGTAGCGGTAAGTTTCAGGGTAGTCTTTCTCATTTTACTCCAAGGCACATCTTGCAGAGCCACTCCATGTTGACAGTCGACGCGAAATTAGTGTCTGCCAGTGAGCGCGGAAATGTGATGATATGAATGGGAACTATTTTCGTTATGAATATGCGCGAGATCGATCTAAACCTGCTCGTCGTGTTCGAAGCAATCTACTCGGCGGGCAACATATCGCGCGCAGCTGATAAGCTGAATCTAAGCCAGCCTGCGTTGTCGAATGCACTAGCCCGGTTGCGCAAACAGTTGGACAATCCGCTTTTCGTGCGCAGTGGCAACGGCGTGGCGCCCACCTCACTGGCCGAGGAGATGATCGGACCCATTCGTGATGCGCTCTTTGCTATCGAACAGAGTATTGCACCCAAAATTGTGTTTGATCCGGCTGTGACCAAGCGACATTTCAAGCTGATCATTGCCGATCCGTTGGAGCAAATCGTCGTTGGCTCTTTGCTTCGCACAATCGCAGATGGCAGTCGGATCACGATTGAACTGCAGCCTCCCCAAACGACCAACATCGAAACCGCCTTGCTAGAGGGAAAAGCGGATCTGGCCGTGTTCTTAATGCCGATCCGTGTGGCAGAGCTAAACAACACCCCGCTTTGCTCGGTAGACCCTGTTGTTATCGCCCGTTGTGATCACCCAAGGATTTCAGCCCAGTCGCCCCGACAGGAGGTGATGCGCGAGGGCTTTGTCAGTCTCGCCCTCAGCCCCGGCAAACTGGAGAATTCGGAGAAGGTGAACATATTGAAGCGCCTTAATGTGCGGCAGGTTGTTCAGGTTTCCAAGGTTAGCTCGATTGCGCAGCTCGTGGCAGAGAGCGATCTGGTCGGCCTTATACCATTGATATATGCGCGAAAATTGGCCCCTCAATATAGGCTTCAAATCCTCACCATTCCTGTTCCAGAGATTGAGCAAAAATTCCAGCTGATTTGGCATCGCCGATTTGATTCCGATGCGGCCCATATGTGGCTTAGAGACAACATCAAAATGGCTGTTTCGCAAGCGCAGGAAGCTCAACACGTCGCTTGACGTGACGGTGTATCGGCTATTGCCATGCGCCACCCGGAAGTCCTGCCGACCCGGGCGATAAACGTGGCCGTTGCGTTGCGGCATTCGATCTGATCCTCGCCAACCACCAGGGTCGGGCGGTTATTGACTGCGGATACGAAATAGAAAGGCTCGCGCTCGGCGATCGCGTGATTAACCGACAAAAAACTGGATTGCACGCGAGCGTGAGCAAGCCTGCTGCGAAGCCTGCGGATTTCCGACTGCAGATCAGGATAGCCAATCAGCATTGCTTAGAATCCTGATTAGAAATCTGTACCCATTTAACAGCGTGCCCATTTTGGTAGAAACGGAGGTAACTTGGCGCTCTATTCACCAAAGACGTCGCAAGGCGCGATACCCGAGCCCAGAGATAGAACTTGGACCTGCTGACCAACTGGATACCCAGATCGGTGGTCATCCGACTTAAGGTCGCTTTTAGCGGGGCTACTTTAGCTCGTTTGCTGATCGAGGACGCTGAGTGGGCGTTCTTTAGACCTTCGCTGATGACGGTTCGTGGCGGTCGGTCCGGTCCACGATCCTTACAGAAAGCGGCAGAGACCTAAAACGGTAAAGCCACTTTTCCGTGCTGCACACCAACACACTACTTAATCTTGAACCGCCATCCTAAGGCCGGTTGTGCCTTTCGGTTCGAGATAAAATGATCGGTTTTCGCCAAAAGCATCGACACCCCCTAACCACCAGGTTCTAACTCAAGTTTTGATCTGGGCGTGGACCTTGCCGCTTTCTTTCCCCCGCTCACGATCCATGCCATCGTTGCAACCTAGAATGGCGGTCGGGCTGGGGAGCGCGCTGCTGACGGGGCCATCAGAGCCCCATAAACGCATGGGGACGCGCGCAATGCCGACATCGGGACGCTATACGCTGCTCATCTTGACAGCGATTCTTGCCGTCAATCAGCTGGATCGAAACATTCTCGGCATCCTTTTGGAGCAGATCGGGCAGGAGTTTTCCCTCTCCGATACGCAACTTGGCTTGCTGTCTGGCGTTCTGTTCGTCGCGGTTTACGTGCTGTTCGGCTTCCCCGTCGCCAAGCTTGCCGCCCGTGGCAACAGGCGCAACATCATCGCCGCCTCCGCGGCTGTTTGGAGCGCGCTCACGATAGCTATGGCGGGCGCACAGAACTTTCTGCAGCTGGCCCTAGCGCGGCTCGGCGTGGGCATCGGCGAGGCAGGTGCGGTTGTTCCTGCCCACTCGATGATCTCCGATCTCTACCCGCCGAAAAAGCGCACCTCTGCCATGGCAACGTTCGTTGTTGGCGCGAACATCGGCGTGCTGCTT
This sequence comes from Hyphomicrobiales bacterium, assembly GCA_040219355.1. Taxonomy (GTDB): domain Bacteria; phylum Pseudomonadota; class Alphaproteobacteria; order Rhizobiales; family MH13; genus MH13. The sequence continues at coordinate 27,874 of JAVJSN010000015.1, read as the reverse complement.
GCCTTCCTCATCGGCGGCATTGCTGGGCAGTTTTTGGGCTGGCGTTGGGCACTGGTGATTGCCGGTGTCCCCGGCCTCGTTCTGGCGCTTTTGATGTGGTTGACGGTCAATGAACCACCACGGGCTGTGTCGGCATCGAGCCCTCAAAAAACGTCGCTGCTGATAGAGGCCCTGAAAGCGATCTGGTCGGACAAAGGCCTGTTCCACACAATGCTGGGCGTTGCTGTCACCGGCATCGTCACCTTTGGTGGCTTGGCGTGGAGCGCAACCTTCATCATCCGTGTTCATGAACTGAGCCAACTGCAAACGGGCGTTTTCCTGGCATTCACCATCGGCATTTTGGGCGGGCTTACGACATTTGCCAGCGGCAAGCTGGCCGACCGACTTGGCGCCAGCAACCCGCGGTGGCGGTTTGGAATTGTCATTGCCGCGATCCTTTTGGCCAAACCTTTTGTGGTCGGGTTTCTGCTGCTGGAAAGCACTGTTGCAGCACTGGCCATGATGGCGGTTTCAGTCAGCGTCGCCAGCGTGTTTTGGGGACCGAGCTATGCGTTTCTGCACGGACGTGTTCGCCCTGATCTTCGCCCCATGGCAACGGCAATTTACATGTTTGCCTTCAACATGATCGGTGTTGGCATTGGCCCAACGGTCATCGGCATTGCCAGCGATATGCTGTTTGCCGATGCCGGGCCGCGGTCGCTTGGTTATGCGATCCTGTTAGTGCAGATCGCAGGTATCTGGGCGGCCTGGCACTATTGGCAGGCGATGAAAACGATGGTCCCAGAGCGCGACACCATCGACGCGGCGCTTACCACAGAGCGTGTGCCTTAAGCGTGTTCGGCTGGCGCTGGCTGTTTGCCCCCCACCAATGGCAGGACCGGTGCCGCGCCTGGCGGTGTGAGCACCTTGATGATCTCCTCGCGCAACCAGCGATGGCCAGGGTCGTTGGTGCGGCTGGTTTTCCACGTCATGTAGAGCTTCTCGGGCGGGTACTGAAACGGAAGAGGGTAGATCGCCAGCGGATAGGTTTTGGCCGTTTCGCGGGCGAAGGCGGTCGGCACGATGGCCACCAGATCGGTGGTGGCGACGATGTGCGGGAAAGCCCAGAACTTGGTCACCGAATAGACGATGTGGCGGGTGATGTTCTGCGCGCGCAGACCCTCCTCAAGCCGCGAAAGGGCGCGCAGTTTCGGCACCAGAGCGATATGGCTAAGCGTTTCGAAATGCGCCTGAGTAAATGTGCCGTCGATTTTTGGATGGTCTTTGCGCGCAATCATCGAGAGCGACGGCGTCAGCAGGGGAAGGCAGGTGCAATCCTGGCTGTCATTGAGAAAGTTGGCCAGGACGATGTCCAGCAAGCCGTCATGCAGCCCATCGACCATTGAGGTGCTGATGATGGGCAGGTTTTCGATGGTCACGGACTGATAGTTTTGCACCAGCTTGATGAGATGAGGGGCGATAAACGCCTCTATGGAATCCATCGCCACAACACGGAAATGTCGTTTTGAGGTGGTCGGGTCGAATCCCTCATCACCGGAAACACCACCCTCGATCATCTGAAGCGCTTCGCGGATCGGCCCGATCATGGTGACGGCTTTGGGCGTCGGTTTGACGCCGCGGCCCTCGCGCACGAACAGCGGATCATCCAGACTATCGCGCAATCGGCCGAGCGCGTTGGAGATGGTCGGTTGGCTCATGCCAAGGCTTTTGGCCGCTTGTGAAATGTTTCCCGAAGAGTAAACAGCCTCGAAAACGATCAGCAGGTTGAGGTCCAAACCTTTCAGAACGCTCATCAATTTCCCCTACGTCAGCGAACTATTCAGAATTTGAATGTAAACCATTTCAATTATTTGGCTATTCTTGATTTTAAGAATTTGTAAAGCCTTGCTCGGGGCTAAGCGGCATTTTTTGACGCTGCGTAAATGAGTGTTTTTCGGACACTGCGAAAGCGGGCCGGATCAGGGGCGTAAATTCCATGAAGCGCGTTGGAGTAGATCAGGTGGCGCGGGCATTGATCCGTTTTGGCGTCGTTTTGGTGTCGGTCGCCGCCGCTCTCATTCTTCTTCAAGCCACGCCTCTTTGGGCGCAGACCACCAGCGTCACCTGCACCTCTGCGACGGGCCTGCCCTATGATCCAAGCTCATCGATACCCAGCGGCAGTTCAGTTGTCGTGTTCGACTACGACACCCAAGCTTGCATAGTCCAAGCGTCAGGCTTTTTTACAAGCCCCGGATCAATGCGCTTTCAGCTCAACGAGTTCTCGGGGAGTGAACTTGCTACGGGCTATGTCTGGCGTGATGACGGGGCTGGTGACAGCAATCAGCTCTCTCGTCTTGAAAGCTGCAGTTTCCCAGGAGGCACCGCAACGCCAGCAGGCGCGAACCCACCGCTGTGCGAGGCCAAAGGAACGATGGTGGTTTCCGGCGATTATGTGTTTTCCAGCAGGCAAGGTGGAGACTTGGTGACGATGACCGTTAGCGTCACGGCCGCAGGGTTGGGTGACTATCTCATCAATTCTGCCACGGTTGTCATTGGCACGGCCGCCGCACTCAGCACGCCCGATATGATCGGCGACTATCTGGGCGCGCGTAACAGTTTCATTCTCAACCATCAGCCGGACAGGTCTCGACGGCTCGCCCGCTTTGCTGATTTCCCAACGCCCACCCATGACAATAGCAGCACGGCCTTAGGCTTTGCTGCGTTTGGTACCTTGCCGGTGTCCGTGTCCTTGCAGGGCACTGCGCTGGCCTATTCGGGCAGCGCCCGTCGCGCTATGGCTTCCCTCGATGGTGCGGCGGACATGCCCGAACTGGGGCGTTGGGATATCTGGTTTGAGGGACGATTTTCCGTTTTCGACGACGATGCCGACCAAAGTGGTGACTTCGGGATCGTTCATATGGGTGCCGATTATCTGGTCAGCCCAAGTGTTCTGATTGGCGCCAAAGCGCAGGTGGATTGGGGCGAACAGGCCTTTGCAGCCACCAGTGGTTCAGTTTCCGGAATCGGCTTCATGGTGGGGCCCTATGCGACAGTGGCGTTGAGCCAGACGCTGTTCCTGGATGTGGCAGCGAGTTGGGGCGTGTCGTCCAACGACATTTCGCCCATCGGCACCTACACCGATGAGTTCGATACGACCCGCTGGATGGTGGACGCCTCGCTGGTTGGCCAGTTCCATCATGGAGCCTGGACGATGCGGCCCGTGGTGACGATCCAGTACATAGCAGAGCATCAAGAAGCCTACACCGACTCGCTGAGTGTGCGGATTGAAGACCAAACCGTGTCGCAAGGGCAGGTGAGCCTGTCCCCCTATCTGGGCCGCTCTTGGGTACTGGATGGGGGTGTTCAACTTGTGAGCTGGATCGAAGGGAGCGGCCATTATGCCTTTGGCCGTTCCGGTACACTGACGGCAGGCTCCTATGCCGATCAGCTTGATGGCCTCAATGCCAGTGTGCGGGCCGGGCTGGATTTTGCGCTTTCAGGCGGGGTCACTGCATCGCTTGCTGGTCAGTACGGTGGACTAGGGACAAACGCGGAAAGCTATGGTGGCAGCCTGGCGGTTTCGCTACCGCTGAACTGAACCGGAAAACAGCCAATCTATTCAGATTCCAAATAGCAACCATTGAAAATGTTGGGCTATTCTCCGTGGTTTACGCTTCGTAAAGAATTGTCTGAGGCGGGGTTGCCTCTTGTGATTTTGGGTAACGGGGTCTGTCCAAACGCGGCGTGTGCGGGCGGGCAGGGAGCGTAAAAGAGACGCAATGACATTAGGTGAGATTTTTCAGCCGGGCGGTGATACACCGCTTCCCGGAACGGCGAAGCTTTGTGTTGGTTCACCCAAGCGTGTCCGCAAGGGAAAATTTGGACTGGTGGGTCTGCTTGCCTGCGCATCGCTGTTGGGATTTCAGAATGTCGCGCATGCTGATTTCACATCCATAACTGGCACCAGGGCGGTCACTCTGGCGACTGATGGCGACTGCACGCCATTCGACTTCACCATATTCAACATTGACGTCCAACTGGATTCAACTGGTGGTGATCGCATCTACTTTATCGATGGAAACAATCTGATCATTGATACGGTCAACATCGGTTCCGGCCCTCTTGATATCAGTAGTTTGGGCATTGTGACCAGCAACACGCCGGGCGCAGCGCCGTTTGCGATCGTTTTTTCCAATGCACAGACTTACACGGGTGGTGCCACTTACAGTGCCGATGCCGACGAAGAGGAGCGTGTAACATTTGACCCCTCTTTACTGGATCCAGATTGCCCTAGCCCCGCACCGGAGATAGAAATCAGCGGCAACGGCGTTGAAATTCTCAACCGCACCAGCGCAGCCCAGCTTGCTGACCACAGCCAGTTTGAAAATACCGATGTAGGTTCCACAAGCACGCGGACCTACACAATCCGAAATCTCGGGTCAGCCAATCTGACCGTCGGTGCGTCGCTTCAGTCTGGCGTGATCTTCAGCATCACCGGTGCACCAACCTCGCCAGTCGCCCCTGGAGGCAGCACGACTGTGACCGTTCAGTTTGCGCCGAACTTCGAAACCACCCACATCGACAATCTGATTATCACATCCAATGATGGCAATGAGCTCGAAACGCGGTTTCCCATTGCCGGGACCGGGACCAATGGCACTTCCAATTTTGAGGTCCGAGAAGCCGGGGGCAATCCGGCTCTGACCATCGCTCATAACGACATGGCACCGCGGGTTGCCGACGGGACTGATTTCGGGGGCGTCGATGTGACAGCCGGCACCGAGTCCAACAGTTTCAACGTCCAACCGGCGGGCAGTTCCGCGCCGACCCTCTTCACTGGCGCGCCATCGCGCGTTCAGATCACTGGCACCCATGCCGGAGACTTCAGCGTCACGCAGGATTTGCCAGCATCACAGTCCATGGGAGCGGTTCTGTTCACGATTGCCTTTGACCCAAGTGGGCCTGGCCTGCGTCAGGCAACGGTGGAAATCCCAAGCAACGTAACCGGCAAGAACCCCTACACCTTCGCCATTCAGGGCACGGGAACCGGCGTCTCCACGGGACAAGTGACCTTTGTTGCCAGGGTCAGCGGCGGTGATACCACCATCAATCTGACATCGGCGACGACGGCGCTTGCCGTGTCGCTGGCCACGGTGGATGGAGAAGCGCAGCAGACCATCGCGAGCGTGGCCGCGGGCAGCCATGTGGTGACGCTTCCCAATCTCACCGCGCTTGGCTTTGGCTGGACCGCGATCCGCTGCGATGATGGCGATTCCACCGTCGATCTCGCCGCGCTTTCCATCTCGCTGGAACTCGGCGTTGGCGAAGATCTGACCTGCACGCTGGAACTCATTGAGACGCGTGCCGCCACCAGCCAGATGATCGCCGATTTCCTGGGCGCGCGGAACAGTCAGATTCTTGCCAACCAGCCAGGTTTTTCGCGCCGCTGGGCACGCCTGAATGGCGGTGGGGATGCTCCCTCGTCCCTGACCGCCAGCGTTCTCGGTTTCAGCCACACGGTCGCCTTCCCATTCCAGGTGGCTGTCAGCGAGAACGCCTTAAGCTACGCCGCAACCCTGTCCGGTTTGACCGGAAATTCGGCTGCCCGGTCGGGCGATATCGGCTCCTGGGACGTATGGAGCGAAGGGCGCCTTTCCCGTTTTGATGACAGCACAAGCGACAATGGAAGGTTCGCCGTTGTGCACGGCGGGGCGGACTATCGCTTCAGCGACAATCTTCTGTTGGGCGTTTCGGTGAGCGTGGATTGGACCGAGCAGGACAATGCCGCCAATGCCGGCCACATTTCTGGCACCGGCTGGATGGCCGGGCCCTATGCCACCTTGCGGCTGGATGAACGGGTCTTTGTCGATCTGCGTGCGGCGTGGGGGCAATCATCAAACGAGATCAGCCCTTTCGGCACCTACACCGACAGCTTCGAAACCACACGCTGGCTGATCGCAGGAGCCGTCGGCGGGGATTATGTGTACGGAAACTGGTCGCTCAATCCGATTGTGTCGGCGCAATTCATTCAGGAACGGCAGGAGGCCTATGTCGATAGCCTCAATGTGACCATCCCCAGCCAGACCATTGCTCAAGGGGATGTGCGGTTCGAGCCTCGGCTTGCCTATCATTGGAAGACGTCAAGCGGCACGCACCTGACCCCCTGGGTGCAGGTGGCCGGTGTTTATACATTTGCACAGCAGGGCAACTTCTCACCCGGGTCATTCGTGTCGCAAACTGCTGGATTAACCGCATCTGTTCAGTCCGGTGTCAACGTTGCCATGCCAGGCGGCGCGGCCCTGTCCGTCTCAGGACAGTATGATGGTTTGGGAAGCGGCAGCACCCACAGCTATGGCGGATCGGTCGGCCTATCCTTGCCGTTGAACTGAGCGGCTGATGTTTCAACGTGACGTCGCAAATCGTCTCCTACTGGGCGGGTGCCACAACGTAACCTGCATCTGACGCCTCAAGAATGGGTGAGCGGATCGCGCCACGTGTCAGCTCTGGCTGCGCGACCACACTTTTCCACCGAGAGCCCTGCTCCATCGCCACGGCGATCCCCACGGGCACAATGTCGACTTTGTTCAACAGCCTCAAGACGGCTGCCATCGACGTTCCGGTGCTGACCACATCGTCAACCAGAAGCACCTTGCGCCCACTCAGCAGAGGAACCATGCGCGGATCGAGGTAAATGGTCTTGCTCTTGTCCGGCGAGGTGATGGAACTGATTGGCTCGGACAGCGCATCCGTATACCAAAATTTCCGCGATGTGCCCAACGGCACCATCCGCTGATGGCCAAGACGTCGCGCAATCGCGTTGGCCAGTGGCAAGCCCAAGGTCGGCACGCCGACCACAATGTCTGGCATTATCCCCTGCCATTGGGCGGCCATGATATCGGCGAGCGCATCTTCCACGACAAAGGCTGCTTGGTTGACGATCAGCGAGGCAACGCCCCCACCGCCAGGAAGATTTCGGATCGGTAGAAGCAACTGGCGCCCGTCAGGCAGCGTCGCTGGAAAAGCCGTGGTGTAGACCATCCCGGGCCCGGTCGCGTGCGTACCGGGAGCATCGAGACGCTGCCAAAACGCATGGGGTTCCAAGCTCATAGACAGGTCTCCTTGTCTCGTTCACTGCGATGGGTCACACAGGCTTGATATAAGACACAAAGGATCGGCAAGTCATGTCTGCGCCACTTACGATTGATGCCAAGGAGCTGGCGATGCTGGTCGCCCTGCGCCACGATCTGCACGCCCACCCGGAGTTGGGATTCGAGGAAGAACGCACCGCGCAGCTTGTTGCCGACAAGCTGTCCGATGCGGGTATAGCGGTCGATCGCGGGCTTGGGAAAACCGGCATTGTGGGCACGCTGACAGTGGGCAGCGGCTCTGGCCACATCGCGCTGCGCGCCGATATGGATGCGCTTGCCATGCCGGAAACGGGCAACCCGCCCTACAAGTCCATGCAGCCGGGCAAGATGCACGCCTGCGGCCATGATGGGCACACGGTCATGCTGCTTGGCGCAGCCCGGCATCTTGCAAAGTCGCGGAATTTCTCCGGCACTGTGCATTTTATCTTCCAGCCAGCCGAGGAAGGGCGCGGTGGCGCCAAAGCGATGATCGACGACGGTTTTCTGGCGAAGTTCCCCGTCGAGCGCGTCTACGGCCTGCACAACATGCCCGGCCTTGATCCAGACGAGATGGCCGTGGTCAGCGGCCCACAACTGGCGTCGTCCGACAGTTGGGAGGTCACGTTCACCGGTGTTGGCACCCATGGAGCCAAGCCGCATCTGGGCCGTGATCCGATCAGCGCGGCAGGGCAGTTCTTGTCCTCGATCCACAGCATCGTCGCCCGCATCGTCGACCCGCTGGAGCCCGCCGTGGTCAGCGCCTGCGCCGTTGAGGCGGGGGATTTCAAGGCACTCAACGTCATTCCTAACACCGCGCGAGTTGCAGGCACGGCGCGGGCCTATTCGGCAAGGGTGCGCGACCAACTAGAAGTTGAGATCGGATCCATCGCCCATGGTATCGCACAGGCCTTTGGGGTCACGGCCAGCTACCAGTTCACCCGGCGCATTCCGCCGGTTGTGAACGATGCCGACACCACCGAGCGTGCGTTGACAGCGGCTCGATCCGCCCTTGGTGAGGCGCGCATCCGCACCACCTTCCCGCCATCGACGGCTGGTGATGACTTCGCATTTTTCTCGCAGGATGTGCCCGGTTGCTATGTCTGGCTGGGCAACGGGCCTGCAGTCGACGGTGCCTTGCACCACAACACGGGCTACGACTTCAACGACGCGGCCATCATACCCGGCATCGCCTTCTGGACGCGGTTGGTTGAGATGGAATTGGCAGCCTAATCGCCAAGCCCGCGCCACAGGGTATTGAGGGCTGCTGCTGCGTCGATGGACATAGCCACGTCAATCGACGCCCCGTCTTGCGTCTGCACCAGTCTGCCTGGATGGGTTTCGCAATCCATACTGATCCGTAGGGCCTGCGTCTCGAACAGGTTCGGTGCCAGTGCCATCAACATCACGCATGGGTCGTGCAGGGGCCGCGACTGGCGATCCGCATTCTGTGCAAAATAGGCTCCGATCAGATCAGCCGAGAGCTTGGCGCTAACACTTCGCGTCATCGCAAGTCGATCCAAATCATCCTGCGTGGCCCGAAGCTTCCGTGTGACGTCTAGCGGGATGAGTGTCACCGGCACGGAAGCTGCAAACACCTGCTGCGCGGCCAACGGATCAGAGGCCATGTTGAATTCAGCGTATTGCCCAGCGTTGCCAGGCTCATGGATCGTACCACCCATTGCGATGATGCGCCCGATTCGGGCGTATGTCTCAGGCGCATCGCGGGCCAAAAGCGCGAGGTTGGTCAGCGGACCAAGGGCAAGAACTGTGAGTGCCCCTGCAGATGAAGCCCTTAATCGTTCGGCCAGTAGCGCGACCGCGCCTTGGGTTTCAGGGGTTGCGAATGGAACTGGCAGGACCACACCACCCAACCCGTCCTCGCCATGGATCGCGGCCTCCTCAAGGCCATCACCTTTCAGCGGCCTCGTTGCACCGGCAGCATAAGGTATGTCAGCGCGTCCCATGGCAGCCAGCAGGCGTCCAATATTCTGGGTCGTGGTGGTGATGCCGATATTGCCGGCAACCGAGGTCATAGCCTCAATCGTAAAACCGCCACAGGCCAGCGCGTAAAGAATAGCCACCGCGTCATCGAGCCCTGGGTCAGTGTCGATCAGAACGCTTTGGGGTTGCGTTGTCACGCTTCAATCTCCGACAGGGCCGCAAGCACGCGCACAAAGGATCGGATGCCGCCAGTGAAGCTGGACAGGTCGTATTTCTCGTTCGGGCTATGAATGCGGTTGTCGAAGCGGGCAAAGCCAACCAGTAGCGTGTCCATGCCAAGCTGACGCTTGAATTCGCCGACGATTGGGATCGAGCCGCCGGTCCCAGCTAAAGCCGCCTCTGTTCCCCATTCCTGGCGCAACGCATGGCGGGTCGCAGCCAAATAGGGACTGTCGAGCGGAAGAGACAGCGCGGGGCTTGCGCCATGAGAGGTGAACTCGACAGTGCAATCCTGCGGCACATGAGCCAGTACGTGGGCGCGGAACGTGTCACGAATATTGATGGGGTCCTGCCCTGCCACCAGCCGGAAGGATACTTTTGCAGTGGCCTTGGCCGGGATTACCGTTTTGAAGCCGGGATCGGTATAGCCGCCGATCACGCCGTGGATCTCACAGCTGGGGCGGGCCCAGACTTGCTCCATGATCGAGTAGCTCGATTCACCTGCAGGAATGCGCAGCCCTACGTCGGACAAAAAGCCATCCTGGTCGAAGGGCAAGCTATGCCACTGCGCTTTGATTTCGGGGGCAAGGTCTTCCACCCCATCATAGAAACCTTCAATGGCTACGCCACCGTCAGGCTTGCGCAGGCTGGATAGTGTATCGGCTGCGACCTGGAGCGCATTGCGCGCAGCGTTGCCGAACATGCCGGAATGCAAGTCTCGGTCGGCACAGGTGATTGTGAACTCCTCGCCCACCAAACCGCGCAGCATCGTGGTGATGGCAGGCGTTTCGCGGTCCCACATATCGGTGTCGCAGACCATCATCACGTCGGCGCGCAGTTCGTGCGCCGTTTGCTCCAGAAAGGGGCCGAGGCTTTGGGAGCCAGACTCCTCCTCCCCCTCGAACAGCATTGAGACCTTGATTGGCAGGCTACCGGTTACGGATTTCCAAGCGCGGCAGGCCTCAATGAAAGTCAGCAATTGCCCTTTGTCGTCGGAGGCTCCTCGCCCAGTGATATGCGTTTCGCCGTCTGGGGCCGGCTTCAGCGTTGGCTTGAACGGATCACTGTCCCAAAGTTCCAAGGGGTCCACCGGCTGCACATCATAATGGCCATAGAACAACACATGAGGGCCAGGCGCGTCGGTGTTGTGGCCGACAACCATTGCATGCCCAAGTGTCGTGCGGACCGAAGCGTCGAAACCCAAATCGCTAAGCTGATCGGCAAGCCACTGTGCGGCCGCCCGGCAGTCACCCGCATGGGCAGGAACGGTGGAGACAGAAGGGATACGGATCAGCTCGAACAGCCGCGCGAGGCTGTCGTCCATATGGGCGTCGGCATGGTCCAGGACGGCTTGCAAATCTGTCATGCTGTCAGCCTTTCTGGGCGGGCCTTTTATTGGAAAGGCTTGCATCGATCACGGCAATCTCAGCGCGGAACTGACCCGCCACTTGGTTGGCGTCGGCGAGCACTTTGGCTGGCTCCAGCGATTCAACAACACGGTCCCGCATCAGCCAATGGCCATCGACCATCACATCGCGCACATCGTCCGGCTTGGTGGCAAAGACAAGGACCGAATAAGGATCATAGATCGGCTGCATCCGCGGTGCGGACAGGTCGATACGGATCAGGTCGGCCTGCTTGCCGACTTCCAGCGATCCAGTGTCCGCATCAAGGCCCAATACCCTCGCCCCCTCAATGGTCGCCATGCGGATCACATCGCGCGTTGGCAGGGGCTTGCGCGACTTGCCCAAAACCTTAGCAAAGATCGACACAACGCCGAATTGCGAGAAGAGATCAAGCGTGTTGCCACTCATCGGGCCATCGGTGGCGATGCCCACAGGAATGCCAGCGGCCCGCATGTCTTCGACCCGCGCCATACCGCGCCCGGCTTTGCCGTTGGAGCGCGCATTGTGCGCAACGCACGTGTCGGTGCGCGCAAGGATAGCGATGTCGGCGTCATCCACCAGCAGGCAGTGAGCGGCAATGGTGCCAGGCTTCAAAAGTCCAGCCTGTTCGCAAACCGCGGTTGTTGTCTTTCCGTGGGTCTCGGCCGCCCAAACTGCCTCAGCTTCAGTCTCTGCGAGGTGAATTTGGACGCGGGTTTGAGGGTGGGCTTCATGCCACTCGACCACACGCTCCATAATCATGATACCCGTCGAGTACGGCGCATGCGGTGCGATGGAGGCCGTTACGCGCGACTGTCCCGCGCAATGATCAACCAGGGCATCGCACAGCGCGAAACCCTCCTCGAAGCTACGGTGATCGGGTGGGTCAAAATCAGCCAGCGTCTGCCCCACCACGCCGCGCATGCCAGAGCAGCCAATGACGTCGGCCACCTCGGTTTCGTGGTAGTACATATCTGCGACGCACGTGACGCCGCCCATGATCATCTCTAACGCTGAAAGGGCTGAACCAACGCGTACCATCTGCGGCGAGACGAACTTGCGTTCCAACGGCAGCATGTAGCGGAACAGGCGGTCGTCGACATCTTCGCCGAGACCGCGAAACAAGGACATCGCCATATGGCAGTGCGGGTTGACCATACCGGGCATGACGATGTCGCCGCCCATATCGCGGACCTCTGCGCCCGTGGTGTCAGGCGGCGACCCATCCCCGAGCCTGGTGATCTTACCGTCTTCTATCAGCAACCAACCGCGCCGGTGCTCCGTCATCGCGGTGTCGACGGTGATGATCCAGGCATTGGTGAGAAGGGTTTTCATTCTGGCGTCAGCACGGCGCATTGGTCCGGGTTCGGGGACAGCCTGACCCGCGCGCCAGGCTCGAATGGTGAGGCTAGCGAACCATTAGCGACAAGGTGGCCCGTGCCGGTCTCGCACTGATACTGATAGGCGCGGCCCAAGTACGTGCGCAGGCCGAGGGTTGCCGGCAAACCTTCGAGCTCCGCCTCGTCCGTCACAAACAAGCCATCTGGGCGGGTGGCCAGGATAAAGTCATCGGGGATCTCGCCCAGGCGATCCTGTGAAAGAGTCAGTGTGGAGCCGTCCTGCGCTCTGGCCCGAACGAGCGCGCCATCGCGGCTTGTCACCTTCAGGTCGATCAGGTTCTCGAACCCCACGAAGCGGGCGACAAAACCGTTGGCGGGGCGTTGGTACAGTGTCTCTGGCGTGTCGAGCTGCATGATGCGGCCCTGATCCATGATCGCCACGCGGTCCGAGATTGAGAATGCTTCCTCCTGATCGTGGGTCACATAAAGCGCGGTGGTTCCGTTGGCGCGTTGCAACTGGCGAATCTCCACCCGCATATCGACGCGCAGTTTGGCGTCGAGATTCGACAGCGGCTCATCAAACATCAGAAGCGGTGGCTCGATGACCAGCGCACGGGCCAGCGCCACGCGTTGTTTTTGGCCACCCGACAGCTCCCCCGGCAACCGGTCCGCCAGATGCGCCAAGCCCACACGCTCGAGCATCTGCACCGACCGGCGATCTTGCTCGCTGGCAGGAAGTTTGCGTTGCTTGAGGCCGAAAGCGACATTTTGTTTGACGCTCAGATGCGGGAATAGGGCGTAGCTTTGAAACACGAGACCGATGTCACGGTTGTGGGCAGGCAAGCGCGTCAGATCTTTGTCGCCAAGCCTGATCGTCCCACTCGTCGGCTGCATAAAACCTGCCACCAGCCGCAACGTCGTCGTTTTGCCACAACCCGAAGCGCCAAGCAGGGAAACCAGCTCTCCATCCTTTAGGTTGAGCGACAGGTCTTCCAACACCTTGGTCTTCCCGTAATGGGCAGTGATCTTGTCGATGGATAGTGGAAGGGTCATTGAAAACCTTATTATTTCGCCACGATCGTTAAGCCCAAAGTCCGCTCCACGATGATCATGACGATGATGGTCAGCATCATGAGAAGCACCGATACGGACGCGATGGTCGGGTCGAAGAATTGCTCCACATGGGCCAAAATTTGGATCGGAAGGGTTGAGACACCGGGTCCGGTTAAAAACAGCGACACCGACACATCGTTGATCGACGTGATGAACGCGAGGATGAACGCTGCGATCACGCCGGAACGCACATTGGGCAGGACGATCGTGAAAAACGTCTTGGAGGGGTGGCTGCCTAGCGAAATCGCAGCTTCCTCAATCGAGAAGTCGAAGGATGCCAGTGAAGCAGAGATCACCCGCACCACGTAGGGCAGCACCAGCAGGGTGTGCCCGATCAGCAGAGTGAAGAAGACGGGGACGCCAAGTTCAACATTGACCGAGCGCAACAAAGAAAAGCCGATCACAATTTCAGGGATCAGAATGGGCAGAATGAACAGCGTCGACAGCCAGCCGGGCAAATGGATGCGGTGACGGTTCAGCGCGTAAGCTGCGGGTATGCCGATAAGCAGCGCAAGGAAGGTACCAAGCAATGCCACTTGGAGCGACGTGACGATGGTCCGACGGAAGGCGGAAATCTCCCATATATTCTCAAACCAATGCAGCGTCAGACCTTGGGGCGGAAACGCCAGAAATGTCGTATCGGAGACCGAGGCCCCGAATATGATGACCAGGGGGCCGATCAGAAAAACGTAGACCAGAGCGGTCATGACGATCAGCAGCGGGTGAATGCGGTTGGTCATATCAGGACGCCATCTTAAGAGGTCATCGGGTTCAGACGCTTGGCGATGCGCGTCATTACAAGAACTGTGGTGACGATGACCACCACCATGATGGCCGCAACGGTCGAAGCGCTAACCCAGTCGAAAGACACCATGGCGCGCTGATGCAAGAAGGTGCCCATCATCATCTGGCGGGTCCCGCCTAGAAGATGCGGTGTGGCGTAGGATGTGAAGCTGGCGGTAAACACCAGCACCGCTCCCACGATCAGTCCCGGCGTGGCCAACGGCAAGACAATTTGCACAAAGCTGGCGGTGGGCGACGCGCCGAGCGACGATGATGCCTGAAGCAAATCGTCAGGGATGTTCTCCAGCACACCGACCAGAACCAGCACCATCAGCGGTACAAAGATATAGATCATCGCGACGATGACCGAACCTTGCGTGTAGAGCAGCCCAAGGGGCCGATCGATCAATCCCGCCCATTCAAGCCAGTTATTGAGGATGCCGTTGCGACCCAGAATGATTAGCCAAGCGAAGGATCGCACCACGACGCCCGTCAGGAGCGGGAAGACGGCCAGGACAATCAGCAATGATTTCATCCAAGGCGGGCAGCGGGACACGACATAAGCGGTCAACAGGCCAAGGACCAAGGAGAACGCAGTGGTGATGGCAGCAACCTCAAAGGTGCGCCACAGGACCGCCCGCTGGAATCCGGAGTCGAAAAACTCCACGTAGGGCGCGAACACACCGCCGGGCGATGTGAAGGTCACGCTGATGGTGGCCGCGACCGGAATGATCAGGAAAAATGACACAGCCAGGGTCGCAGGCGACGAGAGCATCCAGCCCGCAAGACGTTTCATTCCAGCTCTTTCGGTGGTTGTCGGATAAAGGTCCCCCGGGGCATATGCAGGCACCCGGGGGGAGGTCGGATCGCTTACATGCCGAAAATTTCGTTCCAGCGATTGATCCAATCGTCCAGTGTAGCGTTCATCGGCACGTAGTCCACGCGCTGCAATCCGTCGATCATCTCGTCGCCATATGTCCACGGAGCAGCTTGTTCCTCCGTCAGCTCCACGCCGACGTTGACAGGAGCGTCAACGCCGCGCTCTGCCAATTCCTGTTGGATCTCGGTGGACAGCACAAAGTTGAGGAACATATGCGCCAGCTCTGGTTCTGCTGCGCCGACCGGAATGTTAATCGTGTTCAACGTCGCAATGGAACCTTCGTCCAACTCGGCCCAGACGACCGACGGCACAGCCGCCTGCAAGCGACCCAGCGCAAAATCTTGCGCCATGGAAACAGTGATTTCCCCGGTGGAGAACAGGTTCACCATCTCGGACCCAGTATTGTAGTTGGTCACGACATTGGGGAGCAGTTCTTCGACATGAGCGAACGCGGCATCGGGGTCGGTATAAGCATCCACGCCAGCTCTTGCCCCGGCACGCAGAACAACCATTGGCCCTGCCGTGGTGGTGATCCCGGGAAGTGAAATTTGCGACGCCAGGTCTTCACGCCATAGGTCGTTCCAAGAGGTGATCGGCGTCTCAACTTCATCTGCGTTGTAAACGATGCCGACGCGTCCAATCGTATAGGCGGGTCCGTACTCGCCTTGTGGCGCCTGCGCGAGCGGGTAGATTTCCTCGATATTCGGCACCTGCGCGCGGTCGATGGGCTGGAACATGCCCAACTCGATTCCAAGCTGCGAGAAGCGGTCGGTCAAATAGATAACATCCACACCTTCCCCGCTGCGCAACTGAAGGCGGCTCAGGCGGTCGGCGTTGTTGCCGGTCTCGAAGACGACTTGGCAATCACACATCTCTTGGAACGGATCGATGATAATCTCTTGCAGCGCGTCACCGTTAAAACCCCACCACGAAACGGTGAACGTCCGGTCTTGAGCCATCGCGGGCGCAGCGGCCAGCACGGCAGCAACACAGGCCGTGGTGATGGGTAAAATGGATAGATTTTTCATGATTACTCCCAGTTATGTGATCGCCCGAAAGCCGTGCCGAGCCGGTAAAAAATGAGTGACTTCAACCGTATTTGGCGCGCATAGAGGCGTAAGGTCAACCCAGCGACTGATGCCCGAATATCCGCACGATGATGAAATTGTGAGCAGTTACCAGACAACGGGATGGGTCTGCCCGGTGGCCACATTTACAAAGCCTTCTGGCGCGCGCTCCGACGGGGCCACAAGCACCCAGCGCCACGGTGCACAGGTTAGCGTGGCGAAGGCCAGCCGCTCGGGAAAGCCGGGGGACCAGCGGGGGCTGAAGGTCGGTTCATACATCCAATCGATCTTGTCGCCCTCCGCGTAAAGCGCTTGCATCTCAGCATCCAACTCATTTGGTGGACGGCATGTCATCAAGCCGCCGATCTCATAGCGAACCGTCGCCGCCAGATTGCCCTCGCGCACCAATGCCCAACCGCCTTGGGTGTCGCGCAACGCGTTGATCGCCTGCGCCATGGCAGCATCCGACGATCCAACCACCCAGATGTTGTGCTTGTCGTGCCCCATCGAGCAAGCCAACGCTGTTTCCGGCGTGCGAGGACCGGTGCCAAGCCAGAACATCGCCGAGGTCTTTCCCTCGCCTGAGAAGCGGTCGACAATAGCGAACTTCGTCACATTACGATCGGCGTCACGCTGCACCTGACCGTCTGCCACAGGCAGCTCCATCTCAATGAAATCATCATCCCAGTGGAAGGGCCGCAGGAGGGCTGCTGTCATGGTGTCTCGCCCTGGGGCGGCAGGTATGGCGAAATCCTCGGCCGTCATCTCACGGGTGATGTTTACCGATTGCGTCGCCCAACTGGGCCAATCGATCTTGGGCACTGGCTTGAGGTAGGTTCCGCCCTCTGCCACCAGATCGCCATCGGCCCAGACTTTGCGGATGGCAAGGGATTGCACGTCATCCAGCAGCACGATGTCCGCGAACCTCCCTGGCGCAATCGACCCAACCCAAGGCGATAGCCGCATGTGGCGCGCGGGGTTGATCGTTACCATCTGGATCGCGGCTTCAGGGGCAAGTCCAGCCTCAATAGCCAGTCTCACATTGTGATCGGTTGCGCCCAACTTCAGCGTGTCGGAACACGACCTGTCATCGGTCGTCAGGGCAAATTGGCTCCAGTCAGTCAGTCCGGCCGCAAGAAGCCCACCCACCATCTCTGTCAAAGAATGCGGACGCAATTCCATGAACAACCCACGCCGTAGCTTGTCGAGCACCTCTTGCGTCGTCCAAGCCTCATGATCCGAGGCGAGACCAGCCGCGGCGAAGGCGTTGATTGTCGGCATATCCCTGATTCCGGCAGCATGGCCTTCGACCACACCGCGTTTCTCGAACGTGGCCTCGATCATCCCCCAGAGCCGATCATAAGAAGGGTTATCGGGGTTCCAGACGGCAGGCCAGTCCATCACCTCGTCAAGGCCTGCCACCATCAGGTGATCGGCCATGAAACCGAGCTGTTCATCATAGCCGAAATGGCCGCCACCCCACTCATAAGCCGTCGGCGGAACAGCGGAGCCGGGAAGCGGGAAGATCTTCTGCGGACTGCCTGCCAGGCGCGCCTTGAACCAGAATTCTAGGTTGCGCGGCCCGTTGACGTTGGAGAACTCGTGGCTTGCCTCGCAGGTCCAGGTGTTACCATGGGGCAGGACCAGCGCGGCCTCCCATTCCGGCGTGACGTGGGAGGACTCGATATGTTTGTGGACCTCACCGAAGCCGGGGACGGCCATCAGATCGGGCTCATGGACATCGCGCGCGACTGTGCCGGGGTAAGAGCCCGCCGGGCCCACATAGGCGATGCGGCGGCCCACGATGATAATCTCTTGATCGGCTAGCCACATGCGAGAGTGGACATCGAGCAGCTTGCCCACACGCAACCGCGTATCGGCAGGCTCCTGACCCAATGCCAAACGCACCAGACGCTGACGGATCTTCACCTCGTCAGCAGCACGGATCAGGTCGTCAGATGGGTGCGATGGATCGCTCATATCGATGCCTTGTAGAAATCAACCAAGCGATCTGAATCGACCTCTTCGACAAGGGTAATCTCGGGCGTTCCCAGCCGACCAGTGGGATCGACGATCATCATGCCGCGCGTGACTCCGGGCGCTAAGGCGACATCGACAGATGCTTGCAGTGATTTGGTTGCGACACCTGGCTCGATCACAACGGCCGCGGCAAGTGTATCGACAAAGCGGAAATGGTCACCGCCGCCAAACCCTGCGATCACTGATCTGGCATGACCTGCAAGCGCGCTAGAAAAAGCCTTGGCGCGGCCATCCGGCAGCGCAGCAAAGAGCGCATCGACCTCGTCTCCGGCTATCTTCTGTGCAGCGCAGGTCTCCCACGGGACCACTGTGATCTTGATATCTGTGCTGAAGACGATGGCCGCCGCTTCGGGGTCGGAGTAGATGTTGAATTCAGCCGCCGGAGTTACATTTCCTCGGCCGTAGATTGAGCCCCCCATGGTTGTGAGGTGCCCAATACCCGCCACGCAATCCGGCGCCAGACGCAGCGCGAGGGCCAGATTGGTCAGCGGCCCGATCATCATCAGATCAATCTTGTCTTCCTGATTGGCCGCCTCTCGCAGAGTTGAGACGAGGACGCCGACGCCATTCCGCCCAGCAGGCTCAGGGATGACCGCAGGGCGCGGCGCGCCACCCAATCCATCCGCGCCATGAACATTGGTCGCATCGTTGAAAGGTTGGATCAGAGGTTTGTCCGCCCCCATATGGACCGGCACATTCGCCTTGCCCGACACTGCCAGAACCGAGAGTACGTTGCGTGTGGCATCGGCTAGAGCAACATTCCCGAAAACCGTTGTTATTAGATCCGGGGCGCGGCCAGCAGCAATTAGCATCAGCAAGGCCTGCGCGTCATCCACCCCCCCATCGGTATCGAGAATGAGTTTGCGATTCATGGTCCTGATCCGCTCGCAGATGTCCATAGCGTGCGTGAAAGTGTGGACAGCACATCGGCACCGTCGGCTGTGGCAATGACGATGTCTTCAAGGCGTACGCCAAACTGTCCGGGAAGGTAAATCCCTGGCTCAATCGAGAAAACATTGCCCGCCTGCACCACGGTGTCAGACGTGGCTGTGATGTAAGGCGGCTCATGGATATCAAGGCCTAGACCATGCCCCGTGCGGTGGACGAAGAATTCGCCGTAACCCGCATCTTCGATCACGCCCCTTGCAGCTGCATCAATCTCTCGGGCCAGAACGCCGGGGCGGACAGTTGCCATGGCGGCTTGTACGGCCTGTTCCACCACAGTCGCCACGCGAAGGAATTCCGGCGCGGGGGTAGGCCCGAACCAGCTGCACCGCGTCATGTCGCTAGGGTAGCCGCCGATCCGGCATCCGGTATCGATAAGCACAGCCATGTCCTCTTGCAGGACGGTTTCGCCGGTATGGTGATGGGGAAACGCACCATTTGCTCCAAACGCGACAATAGTGAACTCAGGTCGCGCACCCTGAGCAGCATAACAATCGCGTATGATGGAGGCCACATCCTGTTCGGTCATGCCGACACGAAGGGCCGCAAAACCTGCAAAGGCGGCGGCATCGTTGAGGTGCGCGCAAGAACGCAAGGCCTCAAGCTCTGAAGCGTCTTTCATCGCACGCAAATAGCCAACCGTGTCATCGGAGAACTGCCGTACCGGAGCGTCCATCGTATCCAGCAAAAGGAGCGCGAAGTCTGCACGCATGGTTTCGTCCAACGCAACGCTTTGTCGCGAACTGCAGATCCCACAATCGGTCAGCAAACGCTCCAGCGCAGCGGCAGGACCGGCCTCATCCGTCCAGGTCTCGAATGGCAGGTCGGTCACCTGCCGCACAGAATTTGCATTAAGGGCTGGCATCAGAAAGCCCGCATAGGTTTGACTAACCAGAAGCAGCACCGGCCGTTCATCGCCATGGGGATCAGCGCCCGACAACCAAACCATGTGGCTGGTGGGGCCGAGCGCGACAAGGTCTGTGTTGGTTTCGGCCATCCGAGCCCGCAACCGCGCGAGGCGGTCTTTGAAAACGTCCATCTTCTGGCCCCTAGGAAAAACGGTAATTGCCGGCCCGCTAGTGGGCCGGCAACGCGATCGTGGCAGATTAGTTTTTGTCAACAAGCCTGTAGAACACGAAGTCCGAGGTCGCGCCATTGACGTAGCCCGTAACGTTCTCAGCCATGCCGACCTGATAGGAAGCTTGGAACATGATCACGATTGGCGACTCTGCCTGCACCTGACGTTGAAGCTCCAGATACATCTCCTCGCGAACGCTCGGATCAGATTCTGTCAGGGCCGCCCTGGTCATGGCGTTCATCTCTTCAGGAACCGCCCAGGAATTCCGCCATGTGGTTGTAGCAGTGTAGGTTTCCTGACGGTTGTCGGAGTTGTAGGCGAACGCCTTGGCGTTGGAATGGGGGTCCATGAAGTCCGGGCCCCAATACAGCAACATCGCCTCGTGGCTGCGATCACGGTAACGGGTAATCACTTGCGACCCAGTACCCGGCAGGATCTCAAACTCAATACCCGCTTCTGCGAACGAGGCTTGCAACGACTGCGCCATGTCAGTGAAGGGAGCTGCGTTGATCACATCCAACGTGACAGTAATCGGCAACTCGATGCCCGCATCTTCAAGGATCTGCGCGGCCCGTTCTGGATCGTAGGAATATGGCGTGTCGGTCAAAGCACCAGGGAAGCCTTCCGGCCAGAAGGCCTGATGGATTTCCATTTGACCCGCGATGATCGAGTTGGTCATGCCTTCGTAATCAACCAGATACCGAGCAGCCTCCCACACGGCCGGCGGTGTCAGGCTGTCCACCGCTTGGTTGAAGGACACGAAATGAACGGCAGCTTGCGGGAAGGTCTCCACTTGCAGGTCGTCACCGCTCAAGGATGCGATTTGGTCGGGCGTTAGGTTCCGCGCGATGTCCACGTCACCGGACTCCAGAAGCAGTTGCTGGGTGGCGCTTTCGGCCACGTGGCGGATGATGACGCCCTCAATGGCGGGCGCACCATTGAAGTAGTTTGGGTTGGCGTCCATGCGGATCAACTCTGCCGCGCGGAAAGTGTTGAGCGAGAAAGGCCCAGTCCCCGCCGTGTTCGCATTGAGCCACGCATTGCCCATGTCGCCATCAACCGCATTGGCCATGGCCGTTTCCATATCCACGATGGACGCCGGACGCGAAGCCAGCACGTTCATCACGAAAGCCGGAGAGAAATCGCCGTCATAGCGCACCGTCACGGTGTTGCCATCCGCCGTCACCATCTCGCCGACGTTCTCAGGCGTCCACCCCAGTTGCGTGAGAATAAAAGCGGGCGTTAGATTCAACTGAACCACGCGAGAGAAAGATCCCACCACATCCTCGGCCCGGAACGGATTGCCAGAATGGAACGTAACGCCTTCGCGCAGGGTGAAGAGAATGGTCTTGGCATCGGCGTCAATTTCCCAAGATGTGGCAAGACCGGGGGCCAACACGGTGGTGTCCTCCGCATCATACTGCACCAGTCGGTCATAGGTGTTGGTGACCAATTCACCAGAGGTGAATTCATAGGCCTGCGCGGGATCAATTGCGACAATATCATCGATGTTCTGCGCGACGACCAATATCTCAGGCGGGGTGTCCGCGACGGCCGCAGGCGTGACCAGCGGTAACGCCAGCAACGCCGTCATCAAGGCGGGTTTGAGCAATCTCATGGGGATCAACCTCCGTGTGGGTTTGGGATCAGCCATTGGTGTTGGCCGGGTTCATTTCAGGCAATTTCACAGCGCCTTTGCGTTGCAGAACCGACAGCGTGCCGGTCCACAGGATGCGCGAGGTGGTGTCGGTCTCGTTGGACCAAGAATGGGGGGTTGAGCCGGAATAATGCAGGCTGTCCCCTTGTTGCAGAATGAAGCTTTGCCCGCCGAGGGTTTGGGTGATCTCACCGTCGAGCAGGAAGATAATCTCTTCACCCTCGTGGTTGACCACTTCGGACGCATAGCCGGCAGGCACATGAAGAATGTAGCACGACAGCTCGGCCCCCGGAAAATCCGTGCCGACCGCCTCATAGAGGATCGACGAGCCGTCGATGGAGAATTGTGGTCGCGCGCCTGCGCGCGACAAGCTGTCGGCTGGCTTCGGTGTGGAGATGAAATATTCAAGCCCGACGGAGAGGCCTTGGGCGATCTGTGCAAGCGTGCCAAGCGAGGGCGTGGCCTGTCCGCGTTCGACTTGGCTAAGGTAACCAACCGACAAGCCCGCATCGTCGCACAGCGCCTGCAACGTCAGACCCTGCTGTTTGCGCCGCTTGCGAATCAGCGCCCCAAGGGCCGGGTGGTTGTTCGGCTTTGATCGCGCCATATTCCGTCCCCCGTGCTTTTGACATTCATCATAATTTTTATGATCTAAGCAAAACTATTTGCTAAAACCAAGCGAAATGTTGCACCGTCAGGATGCGCCGCCTCCCGAAAGGAACCCGCAACACATGACGTTCCAAGACATCAAACCTGGATTGATCGGTGGCACAGCCCTCGGGGTCGCGCGCTTTGTGGTCGTTGTGGCGCTTACGTTTCTGGGTCTTCTGGCGCTGACGTTTTTCATAGGCCGGGTGGTACCGATTGATCCGGTCCTCGCTGTCGTCGGCGACCGTGCTACACCAGAGCAATACGAGGTTGCTCGCATTGCCATGGGCCTCGATCGCCCGTTGATCGTGCAGTTCACCAGCTACGTGGCTGACGTTCTGCGCTTCGATTTGGGCATGTCGACCTCCACCAACCGCCCGGTTGCCGAGGACCTTGCACGGGTCTTCCCTGCAACGCTGGAGATGGCGACGCTCGGCATCGTCTTTGGGGTCTGCCTCGGCGTGCCCGCAGGCGTTCTGGCCGCCGCGTGGCAGGGAAGCTGGGTGGATCAGGTGATCCGCGTGTTCGCGCTTCTGGGCTATTCGGTGCCGGCGTTCTGGCTGGGCCTTGTGGGTCTAGCGGTATTCTATGCCTGGCTCGGCTGGGTGGAAGGACCGGGACGTGTCAGCATATTCTACGAGGGGATTACCCCAGTGGTTACGGGGCTTTTGACGCTCGATGCCCTATTAGATGGCGATTGGCAGGTCTTCAAAAGCGCGTTCTCACACATCGTCCTGCCGGCCTCGATCCTCGGCGTGTTTTCCCTTGCCTACATCGCCCGCATGACGCGGTCGTTCATGTTGGATCAGTTGAGTCAGGAATACATCACCACCGCTCGCGTCAAAGGCGTGCCGGAGTGGCGGGTGATCTGGGTCCATGCCTTCGGCGCGATCCGGGTGCCGTTGATTACAGTCATTGGCCTGAGCTATGCAGGCCTGCTGGAAGGCTCGGTGATGATTGAGACGGTGTTCTCCTGGCCCGGCATCGGAAACTACCTGACAACGGCTCTGTTCAACGCCGATATGAACGCCGTGCTCGGCGCGACACTAGTGATTGGGGCGGTGTTCATCCTGATCAACAAGGTGTCCGACCTGCTCTACCGCGTGCTCGACCCGAGGAGTCGCTGACATGCGCGCCTGGCTCTTGGACGACAGCCCCTCCTCTCGCACCCAAGCCGCGACAGGCCGTGCCTATCGCATCACGCTGGACCTGCTGAGCAATCCATTGGCCGTGGCAGGTGCGTTGATCATCGCGGCGCTTATCCTGACGGCGATCTTTGCCGGGTTGATCGCGCCCGACGGTCCCGGCGGGCAGTTCCTCTCCCGCCGCCTTTTGCCGCCCTCCGCAGAGCATTGGTTTGGCACCGACCAATTGGGGCGCGATATATTCGCGCGCGTGGTCCATGGCGCGCAGATTACGTTGCAGATCGTGGCTTTGGTGGCGATCATCTCTGCCCCGTTGGGCCTGCTGATCGGTGCAATCTCTGGCTATTTCGGGGGATGGATCGACCGAACGCTGATGGGCGTCACCGATGTGTTCCTGTCGATGCCAAAACTGGTGTTGGCACTCGCCTTCGCCGCAGCACTCGGGCCTGGAATCGAGAATGCGATTATTGCTATCGCCATCACCACATGGCCTGCTTATGCGCGCATCGCGCGGGCCGAAACGCTGACGCTGCGCAACTCTGAGTTCGTGGCCGCTGCGCGCTTGTTAGGTGCTTCTCACACGCGCATCATCACCCGTCACGTGCTGCCGCTTTGCACGTCCTCAATGATCATTCGCGTCACGCTCGATATGGCAGGGATCATCCTAACGGCGGCGGGCCTGGGCTTTCTCGGCCTCGGCGCGCAGCCGCCCGAGCCGGAGTGGGGCGCGATGATTTCAGGCGGACGGTCCTTCATCTACGATCAATGGTGGGTCTCCACTTTCCCCGGCTTCGCCATCATCCTCGTGTCACTCGGGTTCTGCTTTCTCGGCGATGGACTGCGCGACGTGCTGGACCCGAAGTCGGAGCGCAAGGGATGAGCCTTCTAACGGTCGACAACCTCTCTGTCAGCTTTCCAACGCCGAAGGGTCGCGTCAACGTGGTGGACGGCATCTCGTTTGAGTTGGGCCAAGAGCGGCTGGGGATCGTCGGCGAAAGCGGATCGGGCAAGTCCATGACTGGCCGCGCGATCCTGCGCCTGATCCGCCCGCCCGGCCGGGTCGAGGGGCGGATGACCTTTGAAGGCCAAGATCTGGGTGCGCTGTCGGAACGCCAGATGCGCCAGATGCGTGGCGCCAAGATTTCCATGATCATGCAGGACCCGCGTTTTTCCCTGAACCCGGTGATGAGCGTTGGCGCGCAAATTGCCGAAGCGCTGCGCACCCATGAAAGCCTGCCACGCCACGACATCAAAGCCCGCGTCCGCCAGATGCTGGAGGCCGTGAGCATCAACGATCCCGACCGCGTGGCGCGCATGTATGCGCACGAGCTTTCGGGCGGCATGGGCCAGCGTGTGATGATCGCGATGATGGTCATCCCGCGTCCGCGCCTGTTGATCGCCGATGAGCCAACCAGTGCGTTGGACGTCAGTGTGCAGGGCGATGTGCTTGCGTTGATAAACGACTTAGTCCGCGGCGATGCCATCAACAGCGGCGGCATGGGGCTGATCCTCATCAGCCACGACCTTCCCCTGGTGGCGCGCTATTGTGATCGGATTCTGGTAATGAACGCCGGCCGCGTGGTGGAGACCTGTGCCGCCAAGGATCTGCACAAGGCCACCCATCCCTACACCCGCGGCCTGTTGGCTGCCGTGCCCAAAATGCACGAGACCCGGGATGTGCTACCAGTGATGGAGCGCACAACGTGAGCGTATCAGACATCGCTATCTCGCTGTCCAACCTCGACGTCGCCTATGACCGTGTACGCGTGGTGCAAGGCGTCACCTTCGACGTCAAGCGCGGTGAGAGCTTCGCCCTGGTGGGTGAAAGCGGATCGGGCAAATCCACCGTTCTGAAGGCCTTGTGTGGCCTTGCGCCGGATTGGACCGGGAGGATGGAAATTCTCGGCCAAACCGGCCCTCACCGACCCAACCGGGCGCTGGCCCGGCAATGCCAGATGGTGTTCCAAGATCCTTACGGTTCGCTCCATCCACGCAAAACCGTTGACGCGGTTCTGTCCGAGCCGTTGGCGATCCACGGCATTGGCGATCAGGATGCCAAGGTCAAGCAGGTGCTTGCGGACGTGG
Source organism: Hyphomicrobiales bacterium (assembly GCA_040219355.1). Classification (GTDB taxonomy): domain Bacteria; phylum Pseudomonadota; class Alphaproteobacteria; order Rhizobiales; family MH13; genus MH13. Next base: position 2,442 of record JAVJSN010000015.1, on the reverse strand, counting down.
GCCTCGACGCGCGGTTCCGCTTTCGCTATCCGCATCAGATGTCTGGCGGTCAACGCCAGCGCGTCGCCATTGCTCGCGCCCTGATGCTGGAGCCGCAGGTGATGTTGCTCGACGAGCCGACCAGTGCGCTGGATGTCAGCGTGCAGGCGGAAATCCTCAATCTTCTCAAACGCCTGCGGGCGGAGCGCGGGCTGACCTACCTCATGGTGACGCACAACCTACCTGTCGTTAGCTTCATGTGCGACCGCATGGCGGTAATGAACAAGGGCCGGATCGTTGAGATCGCGCCATCGACGGCCCTGCATGACGGCAGCTTTAGCGACACCTATTCTCAGACGCTTTATGCGGCCAGCGGCGGCGCTGGTTAGAACAGGAGACGACCCATGATGCAGCCAGACCTGACGCAGCCAGACCTGGCGCGGGCGCAGTTCGCTGACGATGTGGCCGCAGCAACGTCAGAAGAAGAGGCATTCGCGGCCCTCTACAAGCTGAGCAATACGCTGATGCCCGTGCGTCTATGGACCGTCATGAGCGTTGACCTGGACGCAGGCGTTGCCCGCCGCGCCTATTCCAACATGCCGCACACCTATCCCACTTCCGGCACGAAACCGATCACCCACAACGACTGGTTCCACGTCGTCCAAGGTCGCCGCGAAAGTTTTGTCGCAAACACGCTGGCGGAAATCGCAGCGGTGTTCCCAGATTACGAGCTGATCGCGTCCCTCGGCTGCGCGTCAGTGATGAACCTGCCGATCTTCGATGAGGGGGTGCTGCTGGCGACCGTGAACCTTCTGGATGAGGAACAGTATTTCACCGATGAGCGGGTCGCCATGCATCGCGATATTCTCACAGAACCTGCACTGATCGCGCTGCGCGCAGCGCGGGCCCTACGGCAACCCCGAGCGTTCCACGCATAGACGCGCTCGCACGATGCAACGCGTAAATATCTGAAATGGATTAGGAAAAATGGTAGCGGAGGAGAGACTTGAACTCCCGACACGCGGATTATGATTGAGGCTGGAACACCAAGCACCCTGCACCACGCCTACTCAGATCGTCGCTCGGACCAATTGATCCCGTTCAGAAATGGGCCGCCAAACTTTCTCAATAGATTTCAGAGCGTCGCATTCAAGCCCACTACCAAATGCACCCCCATTGCAACCCAGCGCCACACTTATCCGGCAACTCAATTAAAGCCACCATCGCAAAACCAGTCGGAAGCCGTTAGCGCCCGGTACATTGCCGTCTGCCAAGAATTCGGTTGCGAGTCTTGATAGCTTTCAAACTGAAGCTGCAGATGATCCCTCACATTCTGGGCTGTGCCATACTCAGATACGCGCTGCAAACCATATCGGATATTTACCAGCTCAGCAGCAGAATGAGACGCGTACAAGGCCCCTAGACCAAAGACAGCGAAATGATGTCGCACTCGCTCCTGTTTTATGGTGGACCACTCAACCGGAGGTTTAACAACGTATCTTAGCGCAGCAGGGCTAATTTCTAACACCTCAGCAAAGAGCCAAGTGCCATTATCAACGTTGTCAAAGTATGGATGCAACGTCTGTTCGCTCTCCTGCGTGGGCTGCGCATCAAGTTTAGACTTGTTGCAATCGGCACAGGATGGCAACAGGTTTGCTGGCGTTATCGTAAGTGCCGGATGCAATGACTGAGCCAAGTAGTGATCGAGAGTGCCAACTGTCCTTTGGCCACACATCGGGCAAATATCATTCGCTGGCAGCTTCTTGATGAGATCATATATGGGACGTGTCTTCTTGCTCCTAGAAAATGTACCCTTGTAGACCCGCTTCATTTCTTCGGTGGTGACACCGTTAACAGCCGTTGCTTGTGCGATCTGGAACAGTGCTCCGACTTCAGCATGTTCTAGGTAAGACGCTTCGGCTAACTCGAAATCGTCTGCGGCATCGGTCAGGCGCGCCTTCAGGTCCGTATCTTGGATACTCTGAGCGCATAGCTCTAGAACGCTACGTGATACCTCTATCGGCAGGTCGAGCTTACGCATTCGAACTCATACCCCCCCGTCACGTTCAGACACCAGCGCACGAACCACGGCGCGAGCTTCTGCACCCAGTTGCCCACCAAAGTGCTCTACTGTTTGGCTGTAGCTCAAACGACGGACCATCACAGCATCGTCAAGCATGCGGTGAAAACCAGACTTGGTGATCTCAAACCCAAACACCTCACGCGTTAAGACGCCTACATTTTCTCCAAAGGTCTCAACTACCGGCCGTTCGACCACAGAGACAGACCCAGAACGACGCAGCTTCCAAGCGCAGGACCTTGGTGGACTTGTCCCGTTTTAATTCCGCATCCTGTTCTCGTTTAGGCCGTTTTACGTTCGAAGTCTGCGGGTGATAGCCCTCCTATTGCTGAGTGACGGCGGCGGGTATTGTAGAAGCCGTTGATGTATTGGAACAGTGCGCT